>JAVXMM010000014.1:0-71222 GCA_036646255.1 Comamonas sp. | reverse complement strand
TGCGCACGGCAATCCCAAAGGCCTCGCCCACCGGGCCCAGGTCCACCTCGGCGTCGATGGCAGTGTCTGCTGGTAGCGTGATTTTTTGGCGCGTTGCCACAGCCTTCATCGCGCCTAAAAAACAGGCGGAGTAGCCGCTGGCAAACAGCTGCTCGGGGTTGGTTCCAGTGCCTGTGGGAGCGGTCAGTTTAATGTCGAGCTTGCCATCGCTGCTGCGCGAGGCGCCTTCGCGCCCGCCTGTGGTGTGGGCTTGGGCAGTGTAGAGAACTTTGTCGAGCTGGGCCATGGGTCACTCCTGAAATGAGGGAAAACCAGCCGCTGCAGACTTTGCAGCAACCTTGGCCCATTATTGGCGCAGAGCAAGAAGCCGGTGTGTAGGCTAATCTTACTGATATGAAAAGCTGCTGCCAGCGCCCGCCCATTGGGCGCCAGCAGCTATTAATTTTGAATTGGTGTCAGTAAGCGCTTTGCACCACGGCACCGCTGCTGTCTTTGAATTTGGCGGCAACGCCATCAGCGGCAGTACGCAGCAAGATCAAATCCATGGCCACGGCTACAAACTGCGCGCCCAGTGCAATGCATTCACGGGCACGCACCTCGTCCACGATCAAGATGCCGGGCGCCTTGCCAGCTTTGCGGATGCGCTGGATGGCATTGTTGATGGCGGAGTCCACCTCGGGGTGGCGCGGCTGGCCAGGGTAGCCCATGCTGGCAGACAGATCTGCGGGGCCAATAAAGATGCCGTCCACACCGTCGATAGCAGCAATGGCTTCAATCTGGCTCAGCGCCTCCTTGGTCTCCACCTGTACTAACAGACATAGCTCCTTCTGCGCATCGGTGATGTAGGCTGTGTCGCGGCCAAAGTTGCTGGCGCGGGTCGATCCGCCCATGCCGCGCACGCCGCTGGGTGCGTAGCGCATAGCGTTTACGGCTGCTTGCGCCTCGGCCGCGTTTTGCACAAAGGGGATCAGCAGGGTTTGCGCGCCAATGTCCAGGTAGCGCTTGATGAGCACATGGTCGTTCCATGCGGGGCGCACCACGGCGCTGGTGGGGCGTGGCTGGTGGGCTGCATCCAGCGCCTGCAACTGGGCCATTACCTGGGGTACATCGTTAGGCGAATGCTCGGTGTCCAGCATCAGCCAGTCGTAGCCGCTGCCGCTTAGCAGCTCGGTCACATAAGGCGAAGGGAATGCTGACCACAGGCCGATTTGCACCTGGCCAGCGGCCAGCGCCTTTTTAAAGAGGTTGGGGGTAGGCATGGCATGTCTCCTTGCTATTTTTATTAAGGCAGGATGTGGACTTCATCATCCGTCATGGGGCGCCTGCAGGCATCCGTCATGGTGTGCCAAGGGCTGTTTTTCAGATCCACCTGGCCTTGGTCGGCCAGTGCAGTTACGCTGCTGCAAACTTGTGGAAAGTGGCGTGCGCCCACGGTGTCGCGCCCATAGCGCTCGTAATAGCGTTTTAAATACAAGTCCACGGCAGGTGACTGGGCGGCGGCAAAGCTTAAAAAATCGCGGTAGCTGGCGTCTACGGGCGCGCGCTCCAGCGATGTTCTCCAGGTCCTAAAACCCACCAGCAAGCCGGCGATGATCAGCAATAAAAAGGCAAGCCTCACCCATTTGCGCAGGGATGATGGCTTGCCAGATGTGGTCATTGAACTGGGCGCCGCAGGTCGGGGCGGGTCTTAGTACTGGTACACGCCCTTGCCGGTCTTGCGGCCCAATTGGCCTGCGGCGACCATTTCTTTCAGCAGCGGGCAGGGGCGGTATTTGCTGTCGCCAAAGTCCTTCAAATAGACTTCCATTACCGCCAGACACACATCCAGACCAATCATGTCGGCCAGGGCCAGTGGGCCAATCGGGTGGCTGCATCCCAGCTTCATGCCGTCATCAATGTCTTGTGCCGATGCAATGCCTTCGGCCAGCACGTAAAACGCCTCGTTGATCATGGGCACCAAAATGCGGTTGACCACAAAGCCGGGGGAGTTTTTGACAGTAATTGGGCTCTTGCCCAATTTTTCGGCCATGGCCTTCACGGCATCATGCGTGGCATCACTGGTCTGCAGACCACGAATTACTTCTACCAGCGCCATCATCGGGACCGGGTTGAAGAAGTGCATGCCGATAAACTTGTCAGCACGCTTGGTGGTAGCGCCCAATTGTGTGATCGAGATCGACGAAGTGTTCGATGCCAGCAGTACTTCGGGTGCCAGCAACTCGTCGACCTGCTTCAGAATTTTCACCTTCAGGTCGTAGTTTTCGGTTGCTGCTTCGATCACCAGTTGTGCGGTTTTTAGATCGTCGTAGTTGGTCGAGCCCTTGATACGGGCCAGGGCTGCGGCCTTGTCGGCCTCGGTGATTTTTTCCTTCTTGATCAGACGATCCAGGCTGCTACCCACGGTGGCAATGCCCTTTTGTACGGCGGCATCCGAGATGTCCACCATCACCACGTTCAAGCCGGCCACCGCGCAGGTTTGCGCAATGCCATTACCCATGGTGCCTGCACCAATAATGCCTACGGTCTGGATCGTTGCCATGTCTGTCTTCCTTTGAATATGCTGTCTGGTCAAAAGCGGGTGTGCCCGCCATCGCCAGCATCATAGCGGGCCTTGCTGCACCGCCACATAAACTGGGCGACAAGGCCGCTGGGGTAAATGCAGGCACTAAAATCGGCCGCATTGCGCCGCTGGCGCGCTCCTTCTACTAGGCTTTGATATGACCACCTTCGGCACTCCGCTCACCAAGAATGCAACTAAAGTCATGCTGCTGGGCAGCGGCGAGTTGGGCAAAGAGGTGCTGATCGCTCTGCAGCGCCTAGGCGTAGAGACCATTGCCGTGGACCGCTACGACAATGCCCCCGGCCAGCAAGTCGCGCACCACGCTCACACCATCGCCATGAGCGACCCAGCCCAGCTGACCGCGCTGATCGAGCAGATCAAGCCCGACATGGTGGTGCCCGAGATTGAAGCCATCGCCACGCCCGCGCTGCAAGCGCTGGAAGCTGCAGGCACGGTGCGTGTCGTTCCCACCGCCCGCGCCACCCGCCTGACCATGGACCGCGAAGGTATTCGCCGCCTAGCTGCGGAGACCTTAGGCCTGCCTACCAGCCCCTACCGATTCTGCGACTCCCTGGCCGAGCTGCAAGCTGCCATTGATGACGGTATTGGCTACCCCTGCGTTGTCAAGCCCGTCATGAGCAGCTCAGGCAAGGGACAGAGCAAGATCGACGGCCCGGACGATGTAGAGAAAGCCTGGAACTACGCCATGGAAGGCGGCCGCGTGCAAGGCGGGCGCATCATCGTTGAAGGCTTTATCGACTTTGACTACGAAATCACCTTGCTGACGGTGCGTGCCAAAAACGCCCAGGGCCAGATTGATACCCACTTTTGTGAACCTATCGGTCACGTGCAAGTCAAGGGCGACTATGTTGAGAGCTGGCAGCCGGCACGCATGGACCCGGCGGCACTGAGCTTGGCACAAGACATTTCGCGCTCCATCACCACCAACCTGGGCCAAGGGCTGGATGGCGAACCTGCGGGGCTGGGCCTGTTTGGCGTGGAGCTGTTTGTGAAGGGCGAGCAAGTCTGGTTCAGCGAGGTGAGCCCACGCCCGCACGATACCGGGATGGTGACCATGATCACCCAGTGGCAAAACGAGTTTGAGTTACATGCCCGAGCCATTTTGGGTCTGCCTGTCGACACCAGCTTGAAGACGAGTGGTGCCAGCGCCGTTATCTATGGCGGAGTAGAAGCCCAAGGTATCGTCTTTGACGGCGTGGACGCCGCCCTGCAAATCCCAGGTACGGAGGTGCGTTTGTTTGGCAAGCCCGAGAGCTTTGAGCGCCGCCGCATGGGCGTGGCGCTGGCGCGCGCTGCGGATACCGATACCGCGCGCACGAACGCCAAGATGGCGGCAGCGTTGGTGAAGCCACGCGTGGTTTGATATTTTCTCTGAGGGAGATGCTGGCGTGGTTGCGAGATCGCGATGCAAGGTCTTGTGCAGCAACTGAGCCTGGATGCTTCATGATCTGAATAAAAATAGCTTCCAGCGCCCATTGAGTGGGCCGTGGAAGCTATCATTTTTATCTCAGAATTTACTGAGAGTCGCAGTAGAAGTTCTCTGCTTTGTTCACATCGCCCGTACCCTTGTAGCGTGGCCATAAGGGGTACTCGCACAGTGGGCGGGTGCGGCCAGGTACGCCTGTGGCGTCGGTCACCACGGGGTTGGCTGGGGGCTTGCCGCTCGTGCTCCACTGGTCAATGGCGGTCAGGGCATCCCAGTTGGCGTTGAAGGCCGTGCTGACTGCGTGGCCGTAGCCGGGTACTTCGTAGTAGCGCACAAACTGACGCACCACTTGGCGGCCCATTTTGTTGATGACGCGGTCAAAGTAATCCGCCGTAGCGCGTGTGCTAACGAGGGCATCGGCAGCGCCGTGGGCCATCAGCACCTTGCCGCCGTGTTTGTAGAACGGTGTCAGGTCGGTGTTATTGATGTCTTGCAGCCGCGTCAGCTGGTTGATGCGGTCTGCCCAGGGGCCGGGGTTTTGCGGATCAAGCGACAGACTGTTAAAGCCCGCATCACGCGTCACAAAATGGCGCACCCATTGGTCCCAAAACACGGCCCAGTAGGGTGCGGTGAGCGGCGCGGGGCTGGCAGGGGCGGTGGTGTTCATCGCCAGCAGATTGACCGTGGGCTGCAGGGGGCTGGCGCTTTCTTCGCCCAGCTCGGTACCCCAGATGTTGAAGCCGGGGTACTGTGTCTCGCCGCTGCCCAGCTTGCTGCTGAAGCGGATTTCGCTGCCATAGACCTTGAGCGCGGCGATCATGGCGTCGCTGAGGCATTGGTCGCCTTCGTTGCCGCCACTGGCGCAGCGCAGGGCTTTGCCATTGAACTGGGCTTTGGCGGGATCAAACTGCGCATTGCAGGCTGGCACATTGCTGATCAGGCCGTCGGCCACGCCGTCGAGGGGATCGCACTGCGCAATGGCGGCTTGGCGCAGCAGCTTGCGCTGAGCCAAGTTAGGGTAGGCGGCGGGCGCTGCAAAGGCGCGGCTGATGCGGCCAAACTGCAGATCCAGGCTGGCGGCGTTCCAGGCCGGATACCAGGCGACGATGCCATCCCATTCCTTGGGCCACTTTTGCGCCACGGCCAGGGCCTCGCGCCCACCGGTTGATCCGCCTATAAAGTAGCGCTTGTTGGGCTTTTTCCCGTAGAAGCGGGTGACAAGCGCATCCCCGACATCGCTCACCTTCTTCAAGGCATCTCCCGAGAAGTTGGCGACCGCCTCGTCATTCATGCCAAAGCTGCCATCGCGGCTACCAGCGGCAGGAATGGCTTGGTGGCCTGAGTCGCTGGCAAACACGGCGTAGCCCTGCGCGAGCAGCGGGTACGGCCCCTGGCTGGCTGGTGCGGCTGGGTAGCTGTATAGATTGGGCAGCACGCCGTTGTAGCCGCCACCGCCCAGCATGACCACTTTGCCGTTCCAAGCCTTGGGCAAGATCATGGCCATTTTGATAGCGGGCGCCTTAGGGTCTACAGGCGCAATGCTGACATCGGCACGCAAGGCCTCAGGTGGCTGCGGGCCCTTGGCGGGGTCGGCTGCGGCAACGGCCTCTACCTTGGTAACGGTGGCGCCGCTGGTGGGCAAGCCTATCTGGCTGGCTGCCACTTGCTGACCAGTGAGCGCGCTGGGCGCGAAACGGGTGGTGCTGCAAGCGCTAAGCACCAGGGCAGCGCTGGCAATGGCCAGCAGGCGGAAATGGGCAGTGTTGGGTGCGTGCACACGGTCTCCTGATGTTGTTATTTAACGTGTAGCCATTGTGAAACGGCCGCCTCCGCGTATCTACAGGGTTTGCCGTTAAGTAGATTTGCAGACCTCTGTTCGCCGCAGAAAACGTTTTACATAAAAATAGCTGCTAGCGTCCGATGAGTGGGCGTTAGCAGCTATTGTTTTTAGATTTTATTACTGGAAAGCTACTTCCGCAAAGCTACGCAGCTTGCGGCTGTGCAGGCGGTGTGTGCCTTCTTGGCGCAGCAAATCTACCGCGCGCATGCCTATGCGCAAATGCTGGTCCACGCGCTCGCGGTAGAAGTGGTTAGCCATGCCGGGTAGTTTGATCTCGCCATGCAGGGGCTTGTCGCTTACGCACAGCAAGGTGCCATAAGGCACGCGGAAGCGAAAGCCGTTGGCGGCGATGGTGGCGGACTCCATATCCAGCGCCACGGCACGCGATTGCGAAAAGCGGCGCTGGGGCGTGTTGTTGGGCAGCAGCTCCCAGTTGCGGTTATCAGTGCTGGCAACGGTGCCGGTGCGCATGAAGCGCTTGAGGTCTGCCTCGGGAACCTGCGTCACATCGGCCACGGCCTGCTGCAGTGCCTGCTGGATCTCGGCCAGCGCCGGTATCGGCACCCACAGCGGCAGCTCTTCGTCCAGCACATGGTCCTCGCGCACATAGGCGTGGGCCAGCACGTAGTCGCCCAGCTGCTGGCTGTTGCGCAGGCCTGCGCAGTGGCCCAGCATCATCCAGGCGTGCGGGCGCAGCACAGCGATGTGATCGGTAATGGTCTTGGCATTGGCCGGGCCCACGCCGATGTTGACCATGGTGGTGCCGGTGTGGTCGGCGCGCACCAGGTGGTAGGCAGGCATTTGCGGCAGGCGTGGGGGAGGGTTGCCCAGCGCATCCACCGCCTCGGCTGCCAGGCCGGTGCGGCGTGTTACTACGTTGCCGGGCTCGATGAAGGCGATGTATTCGCTGGTGGGGTTCTCCATCTCTGCACGGCCCAGGCGGATGAACTCGTCGATATAAAACTGGTAATTGGTAAACAGCACAAAGTTCTGAAACCACTCGGGCAAGGTGCCGGTGTAGTGGCGCAGGCGCTGCAGTGAGTAATCTACACGTGGCGCGGTAAACAGTGACAGCGGGTGCGGCTCGCCGTGGCTAGGCTCCCAGGTGCCGTTGGCAATGCCGTCGTCCATCGCGTGCAGGTCGGGCAGGTCAAACACATCGCGCATCAGTAAACGGCGCTCGGCGCTCAACTGACCCTCGATGTAGTCGTTGTCGGCAAACGAAAAGTGAATTGGTATCGGCTGGTTGCTGGTGCCCACCTCCAGCTCCACACTGTGGTTGGCGATCAGCAGGCGAAACTGCTCTTGGTAATAGCTGGCAAACAGATCAGGGCGGGTCAGCGTGGTCTCGTAATGGCCCGGGCCTTCTACAAAACCGTAGGCCAGCTTGCTGTCGGCACGCGCTACGGTGCGGGTTTGCATGCGCACAAAGGGATAGCAGGCGCGGTAGGGGGCGCTGGGCGTCTCACCCGCTACAAAGCGCTGCATGGCGGCACGCAAAAAATTGATCTGTTCAGCGTAAATCGCTTGTACCTGGGCCAAGGCAGATTCGGCCGTGTGGTGGCTGCTGGGAGCGGTAAATGCGGGCTTCAGATAGGTCATGCACCATTGTGCAACGGCGATGGCGGCCCCGCATGACAAATCGGTGGCAGCAGTGGGGGCAAGGTGAGCGGAATCAAGGTTATCCCCAGCTACTGGGGCGGCGGATGTGGGCGGCGCGGGATAATTGAGGTTATGAATTCCCCCTCGACCCAAACGTCCTCCACGCCTGCCAACGCAGCGGGCGCTGCCTCCTTCGCGCAACTGCCTCTGGGCCAAACCACGCTGGCCAACCTGCAGCAGTTGGGTTATGAGCAGATGACGCCCATCCAGGCCGCCAGCCTGCCGCTGGCCCTGCAAGGCAAAGACGTGATCGCCCAGGCCAGTACCGGCAGCGGCAAAACGGCGGCCTTCGGCCTGGCCTTGTTGTCGCGCCTGAACCCGCGCTGGTTTGCCGTGCAAAGCCTGGTGCTGTGCCCCACACGTGAGCTTGCCGACCAGGTGGCGACCGAAATTCGCCGCCTGGCGCGGGCCGAGGAAAACATCAAAGTGGTAACGGTGTACGGTGGCGTGCCATCGCGGGGCCAGATTGCCAGTTTGGAGAACGGTGCCCATATCATCGTTGGCACACCGGGCCGGGTGATGGACTTGATGGAGCGAGGCGTGATCGATCTGGCCGCCATGAATACCTTGGTGCTGGACGAAGCCGATCGCATGCTGGATATGGGCTTTTACGCCGACATCGTCACCGTGGCCAGTCAGTGCCCGGCAGATCGCCAGACCCTGCTGTTCTCGGCTACCTACCCCGAGGGGATTGCCCAGCTGGCGCAGCGCTTTATGCGTGATCCGCAGACTGTCAAAGTCGCATCGCAGCACAGCGCGCACAAGATTGCGCAGCGCTGGTACGAGGTGAAAGAGTCCGAACGTCTGCACGCTGTCTCGCAACTGCTGGCGCACTTCCGTCCTGAGTCATCCATCGCCTTTTGCAACACCAAACAGCAATGCCGTGATTTGGTCGAGGTGTTGCAGGCCGAAGGCGTCAGTGCTTTGGCGCTGTTTGGTGAGCTGGAGCAGCGCGAGCGCGACGAAGTGCTGGTGCAGTTTGCCAACCGCAGCTGCAGCGTGCTGGTGGCGACTGATGTGGCCGCTCGCGGGCTGGATATTGCCAATCTTGAAGCTGTGATCAACGTGGACACCACGCCCGATCCTGAGATCCACATCCACCGTATTGGTCGCACCGGCCGGGGCGATGCTGAGGGCCTGGCGCTGAGTCTGGCCAGCATGGACGAGATGGGCTCGGTCGGCAAGATTGAGCTGCTGCAAGGCCGTGAGAGCGAATGGCACCCGCTGTCGGAGCTGACACCGGCATCCAGCGCGCCCATGGTGCCCGCCATGTGCACCATTCAGATCATTGGCGGCCGCAAAGAAAAGATCCGTGCGGGCGACGTGCTGGGTGCCATGACGCGCGACTTTGGCTACACCAAGGAGCAGATCGGCAAGATCAATGTGAACGACTTCTCCACCTATGTAGCGGTGTCGCGTGATATCGCCGACCAGGCCGTCAACAAGCTCAACAGCGGCCGCGTCAAAGGCAAGAGCGTGAAAGCCCGCTTGTTGTAAAAATGCCTGCTAGCGCCTACCTAGTGCGCGCTAGCAGCTACTGTTTTTATAGTTTATGACGCCCACCAGTACCCGCAACCCTTGGACGACACCCGAGCGCTTGCTGCGCATCTCGGTCGTGGTCGCCATTGCCACCATCGCACTCAAAACGGCGGCGTGGGCGATCAGCGGCTCGGTGGGCTTGCTGTCCGATGCGCTGGAGTCGCTGGTGAACCTGGTGGGCGCCGTGTTTGCGCTCAGCATGGTCACTATCGCCAAGCGCCCTGCGGATGACGATCATCCTTATGGTCACACCAAGGCCGAGTATTTTTCGTCCGGGTTTGAAGGCCTTTTGATCTTTGGCGCAGCCATGGCCATTTTGTGGGCCTCCATCAACCGCCTGCTGCACCCGCAGCCGCTGGAGCAAGTGGGCTGGGGCATGGTGCTATCGCTCGTCAGCACGGCGCTGAACGGCGGCCTGGCAGTCGTCATGTTGCGCGCGGCCAAGCAATACCGGTCCGCCGCACTAGAAGGCGATGGTCGCCACTTGATGACGGATGTATGGACATCGGTAGGCGTAGTGCTGGGCCTGCTGTTGGCCATGTGGACGGGCTGGGAATGGCTGGACGCCGCCATCGCTATCGCCGTGGCCCTGCATATTTTGAAAGAAGGCGCCAAACTGGTGTGGGCATCTTCCCAGGGCTTGATGGATGAGGCGGTGGACGCCGAGATCCTGGCACATATCGACGACTGCGTGCAGCATTTTGAGGCCCGCACCGGCCATGGCGTGCATTGCGACAAAATCAGCACCCGCCGCGCCGGCGCGCTCAATTTTATCGATCTGCATTTGCACATGCCCGGCAGCTGGAGCCTGGCCCAGGCCACAGAGTTGCGCCTGTCGCTAGAGACAGCCATGCTTCAAGCCGTACCCAACGCACGCATCACGGTCGAGGTGCTGCCCATGGGCGTGCAAACGCAGACTGAGGTCATAGAAGAAAAAACGCTCTAGCGGCCAACTGGCGGGCGCTAGTAGCTATGCATTTGGGGAAAGCACAGTAATGATCAGCATCTTGCAGCGCGTGGCCGAAGCCCGCGTCGAAGTGGACGGCCAAGTGATTGGCCAAATCAAACATGGCCTGTTGGCCCTGGTGTGTGCAGAAAAAGGCGACACCGAAGCTGAGGCCGACAAACTGCTGGCCAAGATGCTGAAGTTGCGCATCTTCCAAGACGATGCCGGCAAGATGAACAAGAGCGTGGTTGATGTGGCTGGCGGCCTCTTGATTGTGAGCCAGTTCACCCTGGCAGCCGACACCAGCGGCGGCAACCGCCCTAGCTTCACCAACGCCGCGCCGCCAGCGGATGGCGAGCGCCTGTATGACTACGTGGTGGCCCAGGCACGCAAGCAGCACCCGGAGGTTGCCACTGGTAGTTTTGGGGCGGATATGAAGGTGTACTTGATGAATGATGGGCCGGTGACGATACCGCTGCGGATGGCGCCGCTGGGGGCAGATTAATTAAAGTTGATAGCTGCTAATGCCCGCTGGGTGGGCGCTGCCTTCCAAAAAATTGAGCGAATAATTTGCCTGATTTAGTGGCGCAAATCAGGCTGCTCGTTTGGGTATCCCTTGCCCATCGAACTCCGCCAATGGGACGAAACTTATTTGAAGAGTCGCGCTGGGACAGAAATCTCGGAGCGACCTTTCTTCTTGGGTAATTTGCTGTGGCGACGCAAAAAAGTACCTTGCCCGCTGGGACGAGAGCCGAGCAGCGGCGCAAGCTGGAGCATCGCGTGTTTTTGTTGATCAGCGCATTGCTAAAAAACGAAACTTTCTGACGTGGATCGTCACCCAAACCCGCTATCCTCTTGCTTCCAAAAACAAGAGACCGATCCTATGAAGACCGTATTCCGCCACACCGCGCTTGCCATCAGCATTGCGCTGGCCTGTGCCGCAGCCCAGGCTGACACCTTGAAGAAGCCTGCACTTGACGCCATTGCTGCTGAGGCCATCAAGACCCCTGCCACCTTCCCGCAGTTTTTGCTCAACGCAGCCAAGCAGGATGCAAGCTTGGGGAATGCAGTGCAGCGCTACGTGCAAGGCGAACAACTGCAGGGCGATGATCTTGCCAATGTGGCGCGCCTGCTGGGCTTGTACACGCGCTTGACGCAAGAGCATGCGGTGCTGAGCAGCATCACGCAAATGGTGGCGCTGCCCACCGTGCGGGATGCAAAAATCCCCCCGCATGAGAACAAGGCCATCATCGACTTTGGTGTGATGGTAGAGAAGATGGCCAAGGATTTTGGCTTGCAGTACCGCAATGTGGACAACCGCATTTTTGAAGTGACCCTGCCCGGCACCAGCGGGGAGGATTTCGGCATCCTGACCCACGCCGATGTGGTGCCTGTGGTGCCTGCGGAGTGGGTGGTGGATGGCAAGCAGCTCGATCCGTTCAAGGTGACCCGCATTGGCGACAAGCTGTATGGCCGTGGCACCATTGACGACAAAGGGTCGATCGCTACCGTGCTGTATGCGATGAAGGCCGTGAAGGATGCCAAGCTGCCTCTGCAGCGTGGTATCCGCCTGATGATCGAGACCACCGAAGAAACTGGTGGCGACGCGATGAAGTACTACCGTGAGAAGACCAAGCTGCCTGAGTACAACATCGTGCTCGACAGCAAGTACCCCGCTGTGGTGGCTGAGAAGGGCACGGGTGCGATCAAGGCATTTTTTGCCGATGTGAAGACCGACGCACAAAAGCCCGCTATCACCGCGATGGCAGGTGCTGCGTCGTCCAACGCCATTGCACAAACTGCAACGGCCACGATCGAAGCAGGCGATACCGCAGCACTGGCCGCGGTGGCTCAGCAACTGCAAACCGCCAAGGATGCTTTTGTGGCCAAGAACCAGGCATATGGCAAGTTCAGCATAGAGCTGGCACCTGCCGCCAACAAAATTGATATCAAGGTCACCGGTACATCAGCCCATGGATCGCGGCCTGAAGAAGGGGTGAACCCTGTGCCGCGCCTGGCCATGTTCTTGCAGGAGGCACTGCTGCCTGCCAATGGCAACGCCCTGGTGCAAACCAACCAGTACAGCGAAGCCGTGCGCTACATCAACGGGGTGTTTGGCATGGACTATTTTGGCAAAGGCCTGAACGTGGCCTATGCCGATGACTTCATGGGCCCGTTGACTATCTCGCCCAACTTCATCAAGCCCGGCAACGGCCAGCTGGAGATAACCGCTAACGCCCGCATGCCACGCGGCAAGAGCCCTGAGCAACTGAAGGCGGAGATAGAAAAGGGTATCGCCAACTGGAGCGCCGCCGCCAAGGTGCCTGTCAAGATCGATTACACCCAAGGCAACTGGATGGCCCGCGACCCTAAGGGCGCATGGCTTGCTACTCTGTTGAATATCTTCGGCGATACCACCGGCCTGGACGCCAAGCCTGTGCCAACCGCTGGCAGCACCACCGCCAAGCTGATGCCTAATGCCATCAACTTTGGCCCGGCCATGCCCGGCAAAAAGTACACCGCGCACAATGCGCTGGAGTACAAGGAAGTGCCGGACTTGCAAGCCGATATGCAGATGTTTACTGAGATGCTGGTGCGGGTTGGTAACTTGCAGCAGATGCAGTGAACGCCTTCTCTTGGCGCGCTGAGCGAGGTCATCGGCCGAGCGATGGCTGTCGGGCGCCAGTGGTGCGCTAGCAGTCTTCGCTGTGAGGCGGTAACAGTTCACCAGTTCCGCGTGCTGCATAGCCCGTTTGGGGCCGCCAAGTCATTCGCGATATAAGCAAAAAAGCCCGTACGCTGGATCAGCGTTGCGGGCTTTTCTGTTTTGTAGGTTGAGGGCTTAGGCTTTGCGTAAAGCCTGGTAGTTGCGTGCAAACGCCTGTGCATCCGCTGCTACTTGCGAGGCAGTTTTTCCGGGTTTAAACAGCGCTGAGCCTAGGCCAAACCCGGCGGCACCAGCGTGCAGCCACGGTGCCATATTGTCGGGCGTGATGCCGCCCACCGGGTAGATGCCCGTGCCCTGGGGCAGCACGGCCAGCAAAGCTTTGACGACGGCGGGCGATGCCAGCTCAGCGGGGAAGATTTTGATGCCGGTGGCACCATGCTCCAGTGCGGTAAATGCTTCGGTGGGCGTCAAAACGCCGGGAAGACTAATCAGGCCGAGCCTGGCGGATTCTGCAATTACGGCGGGGTTGCAGTTGGGCGAGATGATGAGCTGGCCGCCTGCGGCATGCACATCGCGCACCTGTTGTACGGTCAGCACCGTACCTGCGCCGACCATGACATCCGGGTAGGCTGCACGCATGGCGGCGATGCTTTTCAAAGGCTCGGGCGAGTTCAGTGGAACCTCCCACAAACCAAAGCCTGCGGATTGCAGGGAGGCGCCAACGGCCACGGCCTCGGTCGGTTGCAGGCCGCGCAGGATGGCGATCAGGGGCAGTTGGGCTTCTAGCTGACGAAATTGGCTTAGCAGGCTCATGCGCGGGCTCCGGTGTTTCTGGTTAGATGGTCGTAGATGGCCTGGTGGCCCGCCCAGGTGGCTTCGTCGTGGAAGGCAACGGTGTGGCAATTGAGGTGGCGCAGGGCCAATTCATACCGCGCGGTCAAGGTGTTTGATCCAATCAGTGCAATGCGTGTGCCAGGTGTGGGTTGCATGCTTTTGATCTCTTGCCCAATCAGCAAACCCGACAAATAGCTGGCCGATTGTGTCGCGTTCAATGCGTCAAAAAGCGACAGTGCGCGCACGCCAAACAGCATATGGCTCAGCACCTCGCTCTGCTGGGCGCGGTCTACACCTTGGGTAAAGGCTTGTTCATCCAAAGCTCCGTCACTGTCGATGGTTTTGCCAAGAATGGAGTGTTGGGCCAGAAGCGCATATAGCTCGCCGGTCATAAAGGTTTTGAGTTGGGTGATGGCGCTGTCTTGCACTGCCACCCATTTGCTGTGTGTGCCGGGCAGCACAAACAGGCCACTATTTGTGCCCAGCAAGCGCTGTGCTCCCATCACTTGGATCTCTTCTCCGCGCATCACATCAGGCACGCTTTGCACGGCATTGACTGGCTGGCGCGGGGTAAAGCTCATGCCGGGGACGATGGCGCAAGGCACGGCGCTGGCAGTAGGCAGCCACAGCAGGCTGGCGCACAGCGCGTCAAAGTCAGCCGGGCAGGGGCAGTAAGCCGCCTCTTGCCAACCTTGGCGGCTGCCAACCATGCCGGACAGAAGGCACAACTCGGGCGACAGTGCCAGCCAATCGCCAAAGTGCTGTTGCCATGCCGCCTCGAACTCACCGGCTGCAATTTGCAAAATACCTTGAGGAAGTGCGCGGCGCTCGCTGATCTGACCTGTTGCATCGATCAGCACGCCGCGCAGCGAGGTTGTTCCCCAGTCAACTGCGATCATGCGGGGGCGGTTGTCACCGCTTTGGCGCGGGATAAAAGTGGGTGATGGATGAGACATGGACGGTTAGAAAAAACAACGCACAACAGCGTGAGTAGTGCGCTGTTGTGCGGATTGTAGAAGTGGCTGCTGTTGCATCACGTCGCATGTAAGACGTGATGCAACAGCCTTGCTAACGCCGATGTAAAACTATTACAGCGGCTTGTACGCTGTCACATCAATCTCGACCTTGGCGTCGATCATCAGGCGGGACTCAACCGTGGAGCGCGCCGGGCGGTGCTCGCCAAAGCACTCCATGTATACGCGGTTAAAGCTGCCAAAATCGCGTGGATCATCCAGCCAGACATTGACCTTGGCGACGTCTTGCAAAGTGCAGCCGCCCAGCGCCAGCGCTTCTTCCAGGCGCTTAAACACCTGGCGCGTTTGCGCCTCAATACCGCCTTGCACGACTTGGCCTTGGTCGTCGGTTGGCACGGTGCCGGACACAAAAACAAAGTCCCCTGCGCGCACGGCGGGGGACAGGGGGCGCGCTAAACGGTCAGACGCGACGGGGGATTGGCCTAGGGTAACTACTGGCATGATTTCATCTCCTTTGTGTAAAGATATTACATCAACAACACCAAAAACTGTCAATTATTTGAATTTAGACGCTGTTTATGGGGTTGTGGATGTAATTTATTTTCTTAAACACGATAAAGAGAGCACCCGCCATGAGCGCCTTTGCCCTGCTTCCAAAGACATCGCGCCGTCAACTGCTTGCCTCGGCGCTGCTTGCCGCTGGCGTTATGGGACTGCCTGCGGGCTCGGCTTGGGCGCAAGCAGGTGCCGCTGGCGGTGCAGCCAACCTGGCCATGATTGGCGAGCCACAAAGCCTGGATCCGATGATCAGTGCGACTGATTTGGTCGGCACCATCATGCAGCATGTGTATGAGCCGCTCTACACCTTTGATGCGCAGTGGAACATCAAGCCTATGCTGGCTGAGGGCATGCCCACCATTTCCGCCGATGGCCTGACCTACACCGTCGCGCTGCGCAAGGGCGTTAAGTTCCACAACGGCAAAGACATGACGGCAGATGATGTGGTCGCATCGATCACCCGCTGGATGGAGGTGTCGGCACGTGGCAAGGCCGTGGCGCAAGAGGGTGTCACGATTGCCGCCAAGGGACCGCTGACGGTGGAGTTCAAGCTCAAATCCGTTTATGCGCCGCTGCTGGCCCACCTGGCAATGCCCAGCGGCATGGCCGGCATCATGCCCAAAGAGACTGTGGCTGCGCAGCTGAAAGACTTTATTGGTACTGGCCCTTACAAGTTGAAGGAGCGCAAGCCTGACCAGTACACCGTGCTGGCGCGCTTTGACCAGTACGCCGCCCGGAGCGAAGCCGCCAGCGGCTACGCTGGCAAGCGTGAGGCTTTGCTGGATGAGCTGCGTTTTGTGCCTGTGCCCAATGCCACTACACGTGTAGAGGGGGTGTTGTCCGGCCAGTTCCATTACTCGGATCTGCTGCAGGTCGAATCCATGGGCCGCTTGGAAAAAGGCGCACCTGCCGTCGTGCCAATCCTGACGCAGAACTTTGGCTTCCCCTACATCGTCTTCAACACCAAGGAAGGTGTTCTGGCCAAAAAAGACGTGCGCCAGGCTGTGCAAACTGCCATGGGCCCGGCTGAGATGTTGCAGGCCGGTTTTGGCGACAAGCGCTTTTTCACGGCTGAACCCAACTTTTTCCCCAAGGGCACACCCTACTACTCGGACGCTGGCGCCAAGCAGTACAACCAAAAGAACCCACAACTGGCCAAGGACCTGGCTGCCAAAGCGGGCTACAAGGCTGAGCCGATTCGCATCATGGCTAGCCGTCAGTATGAGTTTCACTACAACATGGCGCTGGTGATGGCGGAGCATTTGAAGCGCGCTGGCTTTAAGACTGAGCTGCAAGTGGTGGATTGGGCCACCCTGGTGCAACGCCGCAACGACGCCAAGCTGTGGGATGTGTACATGACCCACTCAGGCCTCTTCCCCGAGCCAATGCTGTCGCCCCCACAGATGGGTAGTGGCGCACCTGGCTGGTGGGAGACCGAGACCAAGAAGGTCGCGCTGTCTACCTTCAACGGCGAGCCTGATATCGCCAAGCGCGGCCCGCTGTGGAGCAAGGTGCAAGCGCTGGTCTATGACGAAGTACCGTTTGTTGAAGTGGGCAAGTTCAATGCGCTGTCGGCCCGCTCGGCCAAGCTGCAAGGCTATGCCCCCGCGCCCTGGCCTTTCTTCTGGAACACTTCGCTGGCTAAGTAAGCCAGTCTGCGCGATCAAGGTTGAGCCATGTTGCAGTTTTTGTTAAAGCGACTGGGCGGTGCGATGGTGGTGCTTGCCATCGTGGCCGTGCTGGTCTTCTTGCTCACGCGGCTCGCGTCGGGCGATCCGATTGCGCTGTTGCTGGGCGACCAGGCAACCGCTGCAGACATCGCAGTTGCACGCGAGCAGTACGGTCTGGATAAACCCTTGACCACGCAGTTTGTGCTGTGGATGGGCGAGGTGCTGCGTGGCAACCTGGGCCAGTCGCTGTTTTTGCAAATGCCCGTCACGCATGCCTTGCTGGAGCGCGCTGAGCCTACCTTGTTCCTCGCGCTGTTTGCGGTCTCCATCGCGGCGCTGATTGGCGTGCCTTGCGGCATGGCGGCCGCCGTGTGGCGCGGCAGCTGGGCAGATCAGGTGCTGAGCACAATTGCCATGCTGGGCGCCAGCATACCCAGCTTCTGGTTTGGTTTGATCCTGATCCAGATTTTCGCCGTGCATTTGGGCTGGTTCCCTGCATCAGGTTATGGCGATCCAGATGCCTCATTTGCCGAGCGACTGCAGCATTTGTTGCTGCCTGCCATTGTGCTGGGCGTGCTCAACTCGGCGCTGATCATCCGTTTTACGCGCGCATCGGTGCTCGATATCTTGGGTGAAGACTATGTGCGTACCGCCCGCGCCAAAGGCCTGGGCGAGCGCGTGGTACTTATCAAGCATGTGCTGCGCAATGCGCTGGTGCCCATCGTTACCGTGCTGGGTTTGACCTTGGCGTTGATGATTGGCGGAACCGTGGTGACCGAGACTGTTTTTAATCTGCCGGGCGTTGGCAATTTGGTGGTGCGCGCCGTGCTGCGCCGCGACTACCCCGTCATCCAGGGCACCCTGTTGGTGATTGCCGCCATCTACGTTTTTATCAATTTGGCGATTGATTTGCTCTATACCGTGGTTGATCCACGCATCCGTCTGGAGGGCAAATAATGACTGCCGCCGTTACTCCTGCTTCTATAGCTGCTAGCGACCGCCCAGCGGGCGCTATCTGGGTAAAAACCTTAAAGCGCTTGTTTGCGCGCAAGGTAGTGCTGGCGTCCGCCGTTGTGCTGCTGTTGATCGCACTGATCGCCATCATTTTCCCCATGTTCACCGATGCAGACCCGAATGACATGAACATCAGCATGCGTTTGCATGCACCGTCGTGGGCCCATTGGGCTGGTAACGATGAGCTGGGGCGTGATGTGATGCTGCGCATCATCTATGGCGCACGCTATTCGCTGCTGATTGGCTTGTGTACCGCCGTGGGTGCCGTGGTGCTGGGCACCACGATTGGCATGCTGGCTGGCTACTTTCGCCGACTTGACGCACCGCTGATGCGCCTGGTCGACGCGATGATGGCCTTTCCCGATATCTTGCTGGGCATTGCGCTGGTGTCCATCTTGGGTGCATCACTGTGGAATGTGATTTTGGCCCTTGTCATCGTCTACACGCCGCGTGTAGCGCGTGTGGTGCGTGCATCTACCTTGGTGCTGCGCGAGCTGCTGTTTGTGGATGCTGCCAAGGCCCTGGGTGTGAGCACACCGCTGATTTTGTGGCGCCATATTTTGCCCAACCTGCTGTCGCCGGTGCTGGTGCAAGTCACCTTTATCTTTGCTTACGCGATTTTGGCCGAGGCAGGTCTGTCCTTCTTGGGGGTGGGCGTGCCGCCCGAGATCCCCACCTGGGGCACGATGATTGCGGGCAGCCTGGAATACGCCGACAAAGCCTTCTGGACGATTTTGACACCCGGTATCGCTATTGTGCTCACCGCCTTGTCGCTGCAATTGCTGGGCGATGGCGTGCGCGATCTGCTTGATCCCAAACTGAAGAAGAAGACATGATGAATACTGCCAACGCTTCAGTGGCCAGCATGCCCGCGCCGCGGCTGGAAGTCCGCTCGCTCTCCACCTCGTTTGCCACCGATGGCGGGCGCGTGCAAAGTGTCTCGGACGTGAGCTTTCGCATCCTGCCCGGGCAGACCTTGGCACTAGTGGGCGAGTCTGGCTCAGGCAAGTCCGTCACCAGCTTGTCGTTGATGGGCCTGCATGCCAAAACATCGCATGCACAGGTTGATGGTGAAGCACACTTTGTGCTGCGCGATGGCCGCACCGTGGATCTGCTGAAACTGAACCCGGCCGCGCTGCGCGCCTTGCGTGGCAACGAGATGGCCATGGTCTTCCAGGAGCCCATGACCAGCCTGAACCCAGTGCTGACGGTGGGCGAGCAGATTGCCGAATCAGTGCGTTTGCATATGGGGCTGGACAAACGCGGCGCCATGGCACACGCCCAGCGCATGCTGGAGTTGGTGGAGATACCCGCAGCCGCCCAGCGCGTGCACGAGTACCCGCACCAATTGTCGGGCGGTATGCGCCAGCGCGTGATGATTGCGCTGGCCATGGCTTGCAACCCTAACTTGTTGATTGCGGACGAACCCACCACGGCGCTGGATGTGACCATCCAGGCGCAAATTTTGGCGCTGATGGGGCGGTTGCAGAAAGAGACGGGCATGAGCATCTTGTTCGTGACCCACAACCTGGGGGTGGTCGCGCAGTACGCCGATGCCATTGCTGTGATGTATGCGGGCCGCATTGTCGAGACCGCCAGCGTGCATGACCTGTTTGCAGCGCCCCAGCACCCCTACACCAAAGGTCTGCTGGGCTGCTTGCCAGGTATGGCGCGTAAGCGCGAGCTGGAAGAAGCCACTGCCGCACAGCGTGCAGGGGGTAAACCTGCCTATGTGCCACGTCGCCGTTTGGATGCGATCCCCGGTCAAGTATCCAGTCTGTTAAGCCCTCCCCCTGGTTGCGCCTTTGCGCCACGCTGCAAAAGCCGTATCACTACCTGCGAGTCGGCCATGCCCGCGCTGTCGGTCATTGATACAAACAGCTGGCCGCTGCGCCAGGTGCGCTGCATTCGTGCAGGAGAACAAGCATGAACGATGTGATGGACGCGGCGCCAGGCGTTGAGCCGCTGGTGCGTATAAAAAAACTCAGCAAGCAGTTTGGCGGTGGCGCTCACCCAGTGCGCGCGGTCGAGAACGTGTCGTTTGATATCTACCCCGGCGAGACCTTGGGGCTAGTTGGTGAATCGGGCTCTGGCAAAAGCACCATTGGCCGTTTGCTGACGCGTTTGATTGAGCCAACGGCTGGCAGCATGCAGTATCAAGCACCGGGTAAGACGGTGGACTTGGCGCATTTAAGTCAGCGTGAGCTTCGCCCTTTGCGATCAGACATACAGATCATTTTTCAAGACCCCTACGCCAGTCTGAACCCGCGCATGCGCATCCGCGATGTACTGGGCGAGGCGCTATCTACCCACGGTATGGCCAAGGGCGCAGCGCGGCAAAAACGCATTGAAGAACTGCTGGAGCAAGTCGGCCTGCGGCCCGAGCATGCCGAGCGCTTTCCGCATGAGTTCTCTGGCGGCCAGCGTCAGCGCATTGGCATTGCCCGCGCGCTGGCGGTAGAGCCTAAGTTCATCGTTGCGGATGAGCCTCTGTCGGCGCTGGATGTGTCTATCCAGGCTCAAGTAGTTAACTTGCTGGGCGACCTGAAAGACCGTCTGGGATTGACGCTGTTGTTCATTTCCCACGATCTGGATGTGGTGGAATACCTGTGCGACCGCGTGGTGGTGCTGTACTTGGGCCGTGTTGTAGAAGTGGCGCCTACCGAGGCTTTGTACGCCAAGCCGCGCCACCCGTACACACAAGCCTTGCTAGCGGCGGCACCTGTGCCCGACCCGGCACAGCGCCGCACCATACCGCTGTTGTCCGGCGACTTGCCAAGTCCCAAAAATCCGCCTAGCGGCTGCGTGTTTCGCACCCGTTGCCCGCAGGCTGAGAGCAAATGCGCCGAGACCGACATGCAGCTGCGCGAGGTGAGCCGAGGGCATTTGCAGGCCTGCTGGAAAGTACAAGACTGAGAGAGTAAAAAATGCATCCTGATTTTTTGATTGACGAGCGCAGCAAGAGCTTTCCGCTGGCTGCCCAGCCCGTGCAGGCATCGTATATTTCCCAGCGCCACTGGAATGTGCTGCGCGACGATATGCCGTATCCGCTGGCGGTAATTCGCCAATCGGCGCTGGCGCACAACGCACGCTGGATGCAAGACTACGCTGCGCGCCGTAACATCCAGTTTGCGCCGCACGGCAAGACGACTATGTCGCCACAGCTGTTTGATATGCAGCTGAAGGGCGGAGCTTGGGGCCTGACGTTTGCCACCATCTATCAGCTGTCAGTCGGGTTGGAGGCTGGCATGCGCCGCGCCATCATCGCCAACCAGGTGGTGGCTGCTGCGGATTTAGATGGGCTGAACGCACTACTGAGCCAGCACAGCGATCTGCGCGTGTGGTTCTTGGTGGACTCGATTGCGCAACTGCGTTGCATTGAAGACTGGGCCCAGCAGCGCGGCAGCCAACGCCAGTTTGATGTGCTGGTGGAGGTCGGCATTCCCGGCCAACGCACTGGCGTGCGTACCTTGGACGAGGCCGTGGCGCTGGCCCAGGCCATCCATGCATCGCCTGCAGCGCGCTTGGGTGGTATTGAATGCTATGAAGGCGGCCTGACCCAATGCAACACTGCACACGATGTGCCTGCAGTGGCTGAGCTGGTGCGCCGCGTGGTGCAAATCGCACAGGCCTGCGATACGCAAGGTTTGCTGCCCGATGACGCGCCAATCCTGAGCGCGGGCGGGTCTGCGATCTTTGACCTGGTGGTGCCGCTTTTACAAGGCGCGGGCTTGTCACGCCAGTTCCAGGGCGTGCTGCGCTCGGGCTGCTACATCACGCATGACCATGGCAACTACGCCCGCTTGCTCAAACTGGTGGAGCAGCGCGAGGGGCTGCAAGAATCGCTGCAGCCAGCTCTCGAAGTCTGGTCCATGGTGCAGTCGGTACCCGAGCCGGGCCTGGCCCTGCTCACTTGCGGTCGCCGCGATATCTCGTACGACCTGGAGCTTCCGTCAGTGCAGCGTTTTGCGCCGCGTGGCAGCGCAGAGGTGCAGGCCGCGCCCAAGGGGTGGACGATCAGTGCCCTGAACGATCAGCATGCCTATCTGCGCTTTGACTCGGCGCTGGGCTCGCCGGCTGTGGGTGACCGTGTTGCGCTGGGCATCTCGCACCCCTGCACAACGTTCGATAAATGGCGTTGGATTCCTGTGGTGGACGATGCCTGGAACATTTGCGATGCCATCGAAACCCGCTTCTGAACCGCGCGCAGCAATGCCTGCGCTCACCTTGCAAATGCTGCAGCAGGCCAAGGAGAGCTTGCCGCTGGCGCAGCGTCAGGTGATTGATGTGATCTTGCAAGACCCGGGTGCCGCCGTGCTGGCCACGGTGGAGCAGATCGCATCGCAAGCCCTTGTCTCCATGCCCACCATCGTGCGCATGTGTCGGCGCTTTGGTTTTGATTCAGTACGCGATTTCATGGTGGCGCTGGCGCAAAGTCTGGCGGTGTCGGGATCGCATCTGCACCGCAGCGTGCAGGCCGAAGACTCCACAGACTCCATTGTGAGCAAGATCGTGCATGCCGCCGCGGGTGCGCTCACCAATCTAGGCCGCGGTCTGGATGGCGCGGTGATCGACGTGATCGCCCAGAAAATGGCCGAGGCCTCGCGCATCGATTGCTATTCGGTGGGCTCGGCGTCGTCCTTTATGGCGCAAGAGCTGCAAAGCCGCTTGTTCCGTTTGGGGCTTACGTCGAATGCTATTTTTGATCTGCACCAACAACTGGTGTCGGCCTCTACTCTGGGCAAGAGTGGGGTGGCCTTTGTCATATCACATGTAGGCCGCATGCCCTACACGCTGGAGGCTGCGCAGTTTGCCAAATCGCAAGGCGCGACCGTGGTGGCTCTGACGCAGCCCGACACGCCGCTGTCCGAGATGGCTGACCATGTGCTGGCGGTCACGGTTCCGCAAGATGCGGTGATGCGTGTGGGCACCGAGGCGTATTTGGCGCACTTGGTGGTCATCGAGATATTGATGGTGCGGCTGGCCCAGATTATGGGACCGCGCGTGGTCACCGGCATGCAGCAGTACAAGCGTTTGCTGGAGACACACGGTTTTGACAGCTACGAATACATGGGCTTTCAGCAGCCCGCACAGCAACGCCGCGCCAGCGAGCTGGCTGCTGTGCAACCGCCCGTGAGCGGTAAGGTTAAAGGGCGCAAGCCAAAGGGTTAAAGAGCAAAGTCACGAAAGCAAGCTATGGAACGCAGAGTGTGGTTGATGAATGGCACGGTGGTAGATGGCACTGGCCAGGCAGAGTTTGTGGGTGATGTATGGCTGCAGGGCGAAAAAATTCTGCGTGTGATTCCGGCTGGTGATGTGCCTAATCCCGATGTGCAAGCCTGGAAGCAGGCCAACCCCGAAGTGCGCGACTGCACAGGCATGGTAATTGCCCCCGGCTTTATCGATGTACATACGCACGATGACGCTGCGGCGCTGAACACACCGGGCATGCTGCCCAAATTATCGCAAGGTGTGACGACGGTGATTGCTGGCAACTGCGGCATATCGCTGGCACCGGTGGTGACGGATACGCCGCCCGCACCGCTGTCGTTGCTGGGTGATCAGCAGTTCCGATTTACTGGGATGAAAGATTACGCAGCGGCTGTGGATAGGGCGCAACCAGCTATCAATATTGCAGCGCTTCTAGGGCATACCTCACTGCGCATCAAGCACGTGGCTGATCTGGACCGCCCAGCGAATGCGGACGAGCGCGCTGCGATGGCGGTAGATATGCAAGAGGCCATGGAGGCCGGCGCCTTGGGCCTGTCCAGCGGCGTCTTCTACCGCGAAGCCTATGCTGCCGACCTGGAGGAGCTGGTGTCCGTGGCAAGCGTGGCGGCCAGGCATGGCGGTGTATACGCCACCCATATTCGTGATGAGCTGGAAGGCATTTTGGACGCGATGCTGGAGGCGGCAGGCACGGCCCAGCAATCAGGCTTGCCGTTGGTGCTGTCGCACCACAAATGCGCTGGATCGGCCAACTGGGGCCGGACTTTGCAGACCCTGCCCTTGGTCGACAAACTGGCGCAGCAGCAAGAGCTGGCCATGGATGTGTACCCATATACTGCTGGCTCCACCGTGTTGCGCGAAGATTTGGTGGATGGCGTGATTGACATCCTGATCACCCGCAGCGAGCCGCACCCCGGCATGGGTGGCCGCTACCTGCGCGATATTGCCAAGGACTGGGGCCTGAGTGAGTACGATGCCTGCGTCAAGCTCAAGCCCGGCAATGCTTGCTACTTTCAGATGCGCGACGACGATGTGCAGCGCGTCATCACTCACCCGCTGGCCATGATCGGATCGGACGGCCTGCCTAACGATGAGCGCCCGCATCCCCGGCTGTGGGGGGCCTTCCCCCGCGTGCTGGCCATGTACTGGCGCGACAAGGGCGTGCTGGCTTTGGCCCAGGCCATCCACAAAATGACCGGTATGTCAGCCCAGCGCTTTCGTCTGGCTGACCGTGGGGTATTAGCCGCTGGCAAGGCCGCTGATGTGGTGGTGTTTGACCCGCTGCGCATCCAAGACAAAGCTACGTTTGAAGATCCCAAGCAACTGAGCGAAGGTGTGGTGGCCGTGTGGGTCAACGGCGTGCTGAGCTATACCGAGCGCGAAGGCGCCTTGCCAGCGCGTGGCGGGCGCTTTGTGCGGCGAGCAGCCGTGGTTTAAGGGCCCGGCTTCTCTGAATAATCCAGCGCATAGTGGCTTTGTACAAAGCCAAAGTCATAGCTGCGGGTGTGCAAGTGTTGAGCGGTGACTGTTGCTGCACCCGCTGGCAAAGGGCCAAACAAGCTGGTGCCCGTGCCTAGCAGCACAGGTATGCGTGTGATGGTTATTTCATCCAGCAGTTGGGCGCTGATGAAGGACTGGATCAACTGGCCGCCATCCACATAGGCGCTGCGTACGCCATGTGCTTGCAAGTGGGCAGTAAGTGCGGCAGGCGTGTCGCTCCACAGGCGCACGGTGGCTTGCGCAGTGGCGGGCAAACTGCGCCATTGCCGGGACACGACATAGACGGGCTTGTCGTATGGCCAGGTGTTAAAGGACAGCACGGTCTCAAACGTCTTGCGTCCCATCACGATCACATCGACGGACGCCATGTACTGCGCGTAGCCACAGTCTTCTCCGTCTGGCACGCTGGCGTTGGCTTGGTCCAGCCAGTCCAGGCTGCCATCGGCTTTGGCAATGAATCCATCCAGACTGCTGGCGATATAGCTGCTGCACTTCACAGGGAGCCTCCTCGTTCAATGGTGTGTATAACCGTGCATTGTAAAAACGAGAGATGGACTTGGCGCTTTGCGACTACTGAGTCAAACCTTGGATTGCCCTGTGTTTATAGATTCGATTTGTATATCAATCTATCCACATAAAACATTGGACTCGAATCGTTGACGCCTGCATCATGCAGATTCGGCCCGCAGAGGCCATTTGCATAAATAGGACAGGAGACAAACCATGCAACGACGTCAGAGCTGGGCAGCCATTGCCCTTGCCGCTATCGCCGCCACCACAGCCTGCACCAGCTGGGCTCAGGGCGCTACCTACCCCCATGCGCCTATCACCATGATTGTGCCGTTTGCTGCAGGTAGCGGTACCGATGCCGTGGCCCGTGCCGTGGGCCAGGAGTTAGGCAAACGCTTGAAACAACCGGTGGTGGTGGATAACCGTGCGGGTGCGAACGCGCAGATTGCTGCCGGCATGGTGGCCAAGGCCAAGCCGGATGGCTACACCCTGTTCATGACGACCAACACCTCGCATTCGGCCAATCCTTGGTTGGTCAAAAGCCTCAAGTACGACCCGGTCAAAGACTTCACGCCTATCGCCCGTGTGGGTGAGCTGCCGTTTGCACTGGCCGTGCACCCCTCGGTGCCTGCCAAAACGGTGGATGAGCTGATTGCCTACGCCAAGGCTAACCCCGGCAAGCTGTCGTATGCCACGCCCAATAGCACCTCGCTGGTGGCATCCGAGACATTGCGTTTTATGTCCAAGAGCGACATTGTGGGTGTCCCCTACAAATCCAGCCCGCAGGCGTTGACGGATTTGATGGGTAACCAGGTGCAGATGTATGTGGTGGATCTGGGGTCGGGCTGGAGCACGCTCAAGACCGACCGCGTGCGCACCTTGGCGGTGACAGCGGCCAAGGGTAGCAAGATCTTGCCCAACGTGCCGCCCATTGGTAAAACCTTGCCGGGTTTTGATATCACCTCATGGAACGGCATCTTCGCGCCAGCAGGTACGCCGCCCGATGTGGTGAACAAGATCAACACCGAGCTGCAGGCCGTGCTGGCCGACGAGGCCGTGCAGAAGCAGCTCGAGCAAATCGGTTTTGAGGTGTGGCCCACCAAGACTCCGCAAGAGTTTGCACAGTATGTGAACGACCAGCTCGCTTACTGGGGCAAGCTGGTCAAGCAGGCGGATATCCCTGCGCAGTGATTTGAATAGGAACAGTCGCTAGCGCCCGCCCATTGGGTGCTAGCAGCTATTGATTTAGTAGTTAACGCCATGACATCCAAATACCTGATCCGCGCGGCCGATGTGCCCGCCTACAGCCCGGCCAACCATACCGGCACCTTCAACCGTCGCCTGGTCAGCCAGGCCAATGTGGGCGCGCAGCATATGGAGGTAGTGCTGGGCGAGATCGCCAAGGGCGGCGGCGCATTGCCGCATGCGCACCCCGGAATGGAGCAGGCCTGCTACCTGCTGGAGGGCTCGGCCCATGTTGAGGTGGAGGGCGAATCGTTTGAGATGGTACCGGGCGATACCTGCTTCTTCCCCGCTGACAAGATGCACATTTTTCAGACCACTAGTGAGACGCCTGCCAAGTTGCTGGTGATCTACAGCCCGCCGTATGGCGAGAACCCTGCGAAAGTCCGCCGGCCCGAAGGCGACAGCCATTGATTGATTTGAGAGACGGAGAGATACACCATGGATTTCGCACTATCCGAAGAGCAGCAGCACATCATCGACGCGGTCGAAAAAGTCTGTGCACCGTTTGATGCTGATTACTGGCATGCACGCGACGAGGACGGTGAGTTCCCCGAAGCGTTTTACCGTGCGCTGGCCGATGCCGGCTGGCTGGGTATTGCGATGCCCGAGGAGTTTGGTGGCGCAGGCCTAGGGATCACCGAGGCCGCACTGATGATGCACACGATTGCAGCCACGGGGGCGGGTCTGTCCGGCGCATCGGCCGTACACATGAACATTTTTGGCTTGCACCCCGTTGTGGTGTACGGCACGCAAGAGCAAAAGCAGCGCATGCTGCCGCCGCTGATTGCTGGCAAAGACAAGGCCTGTTTCGCTGTAACCGAACCCAATACGGGCCTGAACACCCTCAAGCTCAAAACCCGCGCCGTGCGTGATGGTGACCACTATGTCGTGCATGGGCAGAAAGTGTTTATCTCCACCGCGCAAGAGGCGAGCAAAGTTTTGCTGCTGGCGCGCACCAAGCCGGTGGAGGAATGCAAGGGTACCGAAGGCCTGTCGCTGTTCTACACAGACTTTGACCGCAGCAAGATTGAAGTGCATGAGATTCCCAAGATGGGCCGCAAATGCGTGGACACCAACCAGCTGTTTATTGATGGCCTGCGTATCCCCGTGGAAGATCGCATTGGCGAAGAGCACAAGGGTTTTGAATACATCCTGCACGGCATGAACCCCGAACGCATTCTGATTGCCTGCGAGGCGATTGGCTTGGGCCGCGCAGCGTTGTCACGCGCCGCCAAATACGCAGGCGAGCGTGAGGTGTTCAACCGCCCCATCGGCAAAAATCAAGGCATACAGCACCCGTTGGCAGAGCGCTGGATTGAGCTGGAGGCCGCTTACTTGCTGGCGATGAAAGCTGCTTGGTTGTATGACCAGCACAAGCCTTGCGGCGCCGAGGCGAATGCGGCCAAATTCATGGGCGCAGAAGCTGGTTTCCGTGCCTGCGAGACGGCGATCTTCACCCATGGCGGTATGGGCTACGCCAAGGAGTTCCATGTTGAGCGCTACATGCGTGAGAGCTGGATCCCGCGTTTGGCGCCGGTGAGCCCGCAGCTGATTCTGTGCTTTATCGCCGAGAAGGTGCTGGGCCTGCCCAAGTCGTATTGAGCCATGGCTCGCGCGGTGCAGCCACAGCTCGCCTTACCCGTCCGTAAAGTTGCATCTGCGAGGGCCCGCAAGCCAACCCTCCCGCTGTGGCTGGGGCATGATACGCAGATGAAAACCCATTTGCTGCGTTACTTTGTGGTGCTGGCCGAGGAGCTGCATTTTGGCCGCGCTGCGCAGCGTCTCTCCATCACCCAGCCACCCCTCAGCGTTGCCATCAAGGCGCTGGAGGAAGACCTCGGTGTGCGTTTGCTGGAGCGCGATGCCAAGCAGGTGCGGCTGACCGATGCGGGCGCGGCCTTTTTGATTGAAGCACGCCAGGTGTTGACGCAAATCCAGCGTGCGGCCGATGTGGCGCGTAACGTAGCCCAGGGCAAACAAGGCCAGTTGGCGATTGGCGTGACGGGCTCCATGATCTACCGCGACCTACCGCGCGTGATGCAAGCCTTTGCAGCGCAACGGCCCGATATTGACATCACCTTGCACGAGATGTCGACCACCGAGCAGCAGCAGGCGATTGTGCGCGGCCAGCTGCAAGGCGGTTTTGTCAATATCATCACGCCCGCACCGGGGCTGGATTTGCAGCCGCTGGCGCCAGACACCCTGGTGTGCTGCTTGCCTGACGCTCATCCACAGGCGCAAAGCGCAGGGATAGACCTGCGCACTTTAGCCAACGAGCGCTTTGTGATGTTTGTGCGCGATGTCAGCCCCGCCAATTACGACAACGTGGTTGCCTGCTTGCACAACGCAGGCATCCACCCGCGCACCAGTCATGCGGTGCGCCAGTGGCTCACGGTGATCGCCCTGGTCGCCATTGGCCAGGGGGTGGCCCTGGTGCCGTCGTGCATGCAGCGCGCAGGTATGGCGGGTGTGCGCTTTGTGCCACTGCAAAGCAGCAATAGCCTGGCTGCGCATACGGCGGGCGCATTTGTCTGGCATCCGCAGGCCATGTCGGCGCCGCTGCAGGCATTTTTGGATGTGGTGCGCAGCCCTCTTTCTACCGCTACTAGCGCCTGATAGAGGATGCTCATTTCTGGCGCGGTTCAGCGTCGAACAAGCCCTGTGCAAAGGCCCCCAAGAATCCTTGAATTTTGTGTTTGCACCGCTCTGGATCTAGCAAGCAGCAGGCATTTTCGCCTTCAATGGCTTCGGGTACGAGTACTCCGATCGCACTGGTTTTTATCGCGGTGGGGGCAACCTTGCTGTTTGCGCCCACGTGTGGTGCTAGCTGCGCTGTATTTGCTGGCGCTGTTTCAGGGCGAATTTATAGGCAGTGCGGCTGCTGCCGCAGCGGCGTGATCCGCGTGATCTGCCCCCGATGTTCTGACTGTTCTGGCGATCCGGGCTCAGGCCTTCATGAAGAACAGCAGAGCCATCACCAAGCCCGTCACCACAATGCCGCCGCGCAGCCAGTTCGCCGGTATCTTGCGGGCTACGCGGGCACCCAGATAGCCACCCAAGGTGGCGGCCACCATCATGATGAGGGCTTGCTTCCACTGCACCACGCCACCTGCCGCGTAGATGGCTACCGCGATGGCAGTGAGCAGGGCAGACACTATGTTTTTGGTGCCGTTCATGGCGTTCAAGTTGGTTTGGCCCAGCAAGCCCAGCAAGGCCAGCAGCAAGATGCCCAAGCCGCCGTTGAAGTAGCCCCCGTAGATGGACACGGCTAGCATGCCCAGTCCGGCCTTGGCGGCTGATGGCGCTGCGTTGGCCGCGTTGCCCTTGGATGCCCAGGCCCGCAATTGCGGGCCAAAGGCAAACATGGCGGTGGCGGCCAGCAGCAGCCACGGAACGATTTTGCGGAAGGTGGCATCTGGCGTAAACAGCAGCAGCGCTGCGCCGCCTGCACCGCCCACCAGCGCCAATAGCGCCACGGTTTTCATCGACAGGCCAGGCGGCGCCTGCATATCATCTTTAAACCCCCAAGCGCCTGCTACGTAGCCGGGCAGCAGGGCGACAGTGCCCGTGGCATTGGCAACCACGGGCGGTACGCCGGTAAAGACCAAGGCTGGCAAGGTTAAAAAACTGCCGCCGCCAGCAACGGCATTGAGTGCCCCGGCCACAAAGGCGGCAGCCAGCAGTAGCGCGATATTGGTGATCTCTCCCACAGCGTCCCCAGTCATTCGTTGTACCGCCGCGTTGCCAACAAGCTGCGCGGGGTGTTGGTGTTGATCTGTGGATTTTAGGTGGGGATTAGCGGGTTTTATCTGCGGATTAGGCGGAGAAAAGTCATTACTGACCTGCGGGGGACAGGTTAGTCAGCTGGCTTGCATTGGCTCTACCAGGCTATGTGCTAGTGCTGTTGGTGCTGTGGTGTGGCAAATGCTTGTGGATAACTTGCTATCAATAGAGAAGCTGCTAACGCTTGAGGAATGAGCGCTAGAGGTGAAATTGCTGTTTATTTTTTGTAGGGATCTTCAAAGCCCAGCTCTTGCAGGATGGCGGTCTCGTAGGCTTCCATCTCTTCGGCGTCCTGCTCACTGGTTTCGTGGTCCCAGCCTTGGGCATGCAAGGTGCCGTGCACCAGCAAATGGGCATAGTGTTCTTCCAGCGATTTGTTTTGCTCAGCCGCCTCGCGTGCCACTACCGGCGCGCACAGCACCAGGTCGGCCAGCACGGTGGGCTCTTGCTGGTAGTCAAAGGTGAGCACATTGGTTGCGTAGTCTTTTTTGCGGTATTCGTGGTTCAGTGCTTGGCCTTCGTCGGCATCCACAATGCGTACGGTGATCTCAGCATCGTCAGCCAGTGCGTGGCGAATCCAGCGCGTGACCTGGCTGCGTTTGAGCACGGCGCGGTGCGTAGCGGCGTCGTCAAACTTGCCAAATTGCAGGGAAAGGGTGAGTTGGTTGAGGGCCATGGGGTTTATCGTCTTTAAATGCGTTAGCGCCCGTCTGGCGGGCGCTAAAAGCTATAGTTTTGATAGTTTATGCCTAGCGGATGGTTTTACGCTGGTTGTCATACGCATCCACAATGCGTGCCACCAGTGGGTGGCGCACCACGTCTACGCTGGTAAAGCGGGTAACGGCGATGCCGTTGACGCGTTTTAATACACGCTCGGCGTCAATCAGGCCGCTCATCGCGCCCTTCGGCAGATCGATCTGGCTCACATCGCCCGTCACCACGGCCTTGGCTCCAAAGCCTATGCGGGTGAGGAACATCTTCATCTGCTCGGGGGTGGTGTTTTGCGCCTCATCCAGGATGATGAAGGCGTTGTTTAAGGTGCGGCCACGCATAAAGGCCAGCGGTGCAATCTCAATTGCGTTGCGCTCAAAGGCTTTTTGTACCTTGTCGTAGCCCATCAGGTCGTAGAGCGCGTCATACAAGGGGCGCAGGTACGGATCAACTTTTTGCGACAAGTCGCCCGGCAAAAATCCCAGGCGCTCACCGGCTTCCACTGCTGGGCGCGTCAGCACAATGCGCTGTACGGCGCTGCGCTCCAGTGCATCTACTGCACAGGCCACGGCAAGATAGGTTTTACCGGTACCGGCGGGGCCAATGCCGAAGGTGATGTCGTGCGCTGCGATGTTCTCCAGATAGGTGTTCTGGTTGGGCGTACGCGCGCGCAGGTCGGCACGGCGGGTGTTCAGCACCATGGTGCCTTCGGGCGCGGTCATCAGCTCGGCATCACCCGCCATCATCAACTGGATTTGCTCCTCGCTGATCGCATCGCGCGCCATCTCATACAGGGCTTCCAGCAGCTCCAGCGCCTCGGTTGCTTTGGCTTTGGGGCCGTCGATTTTGAACTGCTCGTGGCGGTGGGCGATTTTGACGCTCAGGTGCGTCTCGATCTGGCGCAGGTGCGCATCAGCCGGGCCGCAGAGGTGGGCCAAGCGGTTGTTGTCGTGGGGCGTAAAGGTATGGCGCAGGAGCACGCGGCAGGTCCGATCCAAAAATCAGTATGCTTGTGGGCTGGCAAGGCTTGGGCCTTGGCGCACAAAACAAGGAAAGATACGAATGATAGGCCGATTGAGCGGAACCCTGGTCGAAAAGAACCCACCCGAAGTGCTGGTGGATTGCCATGGCGTGGGCTACGAGGTGCAGGTACCGATGAGCACCTTCTACAACCTGCCTGCGGTGGGCGAAAAAGTCACCCTGATGACGCAGTTTATCGTGCGCGAGGATGCGCAGCTGCTCTATGGTTTTGCAACTCAGCCTGAGCGACAGACTTTCCGCGAGCTGATCAAGATATCAGGCGTGGGCCCGCGTACAGCCCTGTCCATCTTGAGTGGCATGGGTGTGACTGATTTGGCGCAGGCCGTGTCGTTGCAAGAAGCCGGCCGTTTGGTGAAGGTGCCCGGTATTGGTAAAAAGACGGCAGAACGCTTGCTGCTAGAGCTAAAAGGCAAGCTGGGTACCGATATAGGTAGCAAGGCCATGGCGGTGAGTGACGCGCAGGCAGACATCTTGCAGGCGCTGATCGCACTGGGCTATAGCGACAAGGATGCGGCGGCGGCGCTCAAGGTGTTGCCTGCGGACATCGGTGTTGCAGATGGCATCAAGCAGGCGCTCAAGGCGCTGGCAAAATGACTTCCCTAACTTGGTTGCTCAGAAATATTGCGATCAGGCAGACGACACCCAACCCTACAGAGATAACGAGAGGTAGTTGAGACATGACGAAACCCAAACGCGCAATGCGCGACTTGATGTGGGCCTGCGGCGCAGTTGCAGCACTGGCGCTGGCAGGCTGTGGTGGCGGCTCTGACAACAAAGACGATGGCGGCGCCACGCCTGAGCCACCTGTGCCAAGCAGTCCCACGGCTTTCTACGTGGATTCGGTGGTGCTACCGGCATCGGCCATTAAAGCGGCGGCGGCTGCGCCTCAGCTAATGGCGGGGGTGATCAAAACAACCCACATCGTGCTACCAGTGGTGGACACTACCAAAGCCGAGCAAGCTGGCTTGGGCGGGCCTGCCATGCAGATTGGTACGCCGCGTACTGTGGCAGCGACGAGCACGGTTGCTCAAACACAGGCGGCTTTGCAGTGGCAAACACAGGCGGATGGCAGCCAAGTGGCAGCGATCAATATCGAATCGACTGGTGCCCACGGTTTGCGCGCTGGCGTGGTGGTGGTTAACTTGCCAGGCAGCGCCCAGCTGCGCGTATACAGCCAAGAGCACCCGAAGGCCATCGTGCAGGTATCAGGCGCGCAAGTGAATGCGTTGCTGGCGCAAAACCGCGAAGCGGGCGAGAAGGCTGCATCTGCCAATACGTGGTGGACGCCGGATGTAGGGACTGGCGACACTACGCTAGAGATAGTGCTGCCCGCGGGCACTAGTACCAGCGCGCTGCAGATCGCTATTCCATCGGTATCGCATATCTATCAGAACATGTCGCTACCCACAGAGGCAGAATGGGCCGATGTGCAGAAGCTATCCGCTGGCGCATGCAACCTGGATGCCTCTTGCACCAGCAGCTACCAAACGGAGCGCAACGCTGTGGCGCGTATGCTGTTTACAAGGGACGATGGAAAGTCGTATTACTGCACCGGCACCTTGCTCAACAACACTAAGAGTGACTACGCACCGTACTTTGTGACAGCCAATCACTGCATCTCTACGCAGTCGGCAGCATCGTCGCTGCAAACCATCTGGTTCTACCGCTCTAGCAGCTGTAATTCCATTTCGCCGAGCGCAAGCGCGGCGGTCCGCAATGCAGGCGCGACCTTGCTGTATGCCACGGCCACAACAGACACGAGCTTCCTCAAGCTCAACGAGATGCCGCCTGTAGGGGTGACTTTGGCGGGCTGGGATGCGCGCAATGCAGCGCAATCCGGCACCGCCATTTACGGCTTGCACCACCCGCAAGGCGATATGCTCAAGTACAGCACAGGCCGCGTGGACGGATTTGCCAACTGCTCGACGGTTGGCAGTATCGATGTCTCGTGCACCACAGGCGATGCAAACAGTGACTACTACCGAGTGCTGTGGAGTCAAGGTGTAACAGAAGGTGGCAGTAGCGGCTCGGCGCTTTTCAGCAGCGGGCGTGTGATTGGCACCTTGTTTGCAGGCAGCAGCAGCTGTCTGGCACCTAACGCGCCTGACTCATACGGCCGCTTTGACAAGGTGTTTAACAGCAAAATATGGAGTTGGTTGGCTCGCTAACAGCGTATTGAACCCTAGCCAAAAAGCCTGCCCTGCGCAGGTTTTTTGCTTTCAAATGTTTACAAAAAATACTGACTGCGTAGGAGAATTCAGTCTTGCCGTGCAACGCCTTGCGGCCTAGATTGGATTGACCGCACTTGCGACCATCTGCCACTGGTATATGGCCTTGCAGGGCGCTTACGCCACCGGCGTGAGGAGTGCTTATGCCGAGTCACCTCGCACTGTTCGACCGTTGCTCAAAAGCTTCGCGTTGGTTGCAAACCGTGTTGGTTGGCGGTTTGGTGTTTTGTGGGGCGCATGCTTACGCTGCGCTGCGAGTGGATGCCTTGGCCTTGCCGCTGGCTAGCCACACTGCAGAAACCAAACAAGCTCCAACGCGATTTTCTGGATCTGTGACGGTAGTTGAGCTGACAGAGATGAGCCAGGCCAAAGCAGCGCTTCAAGACGAGGCCGGAGCTCGGCAGATTGGTGTGGCGAGAGACGTTGCGCAGCTCGCTACGGCATCTCAAACTGCAGTGGCCCTGCGCTGGGTGCCATTGCCAAACAGCGGCCATGTCGCCGCCTTGCAAGTGAAAGTGGCTGGCGCTTGGGGCGCTCGCCTAGGTGTGCGCTGGCATGCCTTGCCTGCAGCAGCGGTAGTGCGCTTGTACACAGGCGTGCAAGGGGGGCTGGTGCAAGAAATCACAGGCGCCGCATTGCTTGAGCGTTTGCCGATTGATGAGGCAGATGGTGGGCGTACTTGGTGGACGCCAGACACTGGCCCAGCACCGGTGTTGGAGTTGGTGCTGCCGCCAGAAGTAGATGTGAGCGAATTGGCGCTCTCTATACCGCAGTTATCAGAGATTGTTGTGCCGCCTGCACAGCTGATTGCCGAGGCATCCGCTGAGATGGGTTCGCTCAAACGCAGCTCCAATACTTGCCAGCAAGATGTTAATTGCCAGGACAGTTTGCTGGAGCTGCGTAATTCAGTCATCCGCATGGTGTACGTGAGTGCGGCAAAAACCTTCCAATGCACGGGTACCTTGGTGAACAACGTGCGGCAGGACAAGGCAGCATACGTCTTGACTTCTGCGCACTGTGCCAAGGATCAGGCTATAGCGTCGACGTTGCAGACCTCGTGGTTTTATTACTCACAATCTTGCAACAGTGAACAGTTATATGCGGGCAACGCAGAGCGCTATAACGGCGCTCGTTGGCTTGCCTCCAGCCTTGCAAATGACATGACATTGCTTGAGTTGATGGATACGCCACCAGACGGTGCCGTGTTCGCTGGTTGGGATGCTGCAGCGCAGTCTAGCGGAGTGGTCGTGTCTGCCATCCACCATCCTCGAGGAGACTTCCTGAAGTTCAACCGCGGTGTGTTGAGAGAAAACGCATCATGTTCGGTGGATTACGAATATCGCGTCTTGAACTGTAGCCCTGGAGCACAGCCGGACGGTGGGTTTTATCGCATTGAGTTATCCACAGGCTCGATTGAGGGCGGCAGCAGTGGATCCGCATTGTTTGTGGACGGCAGGATTGTTGGCACGTTGACTGGTGGAGATTCTTTTTGCCCAGCTAAGGGTGCGAAGGTAGTGTATGGCCGCCTGGATCAGGCTTTGCACAGCGCGTTTTCTCCCTGGTTGGGGGAGCAGTTGGTGAACGATAGTATTCGCCTGCCTGTGTACCAGTTCTATATTCCGCAGTCGGGCGCGAGCTTTTATACGATTTCACCGCAAGAGCGAGACAGTGTGATTGCCTCACTTGCAGGCTTTGTCAATTATGTTGGTATAGCCTTTGACGCTGCCGCAGAACAGGCGCCTGGCACCGTTGCGGTACATCGTTTTTTTAACCCTCAGGTCGTTGCACACTTCTATACGGCAAGCGCCGCGGAGAGCGAGTACGTCAAACTAGCCTATCCCCAATTGCACTACGACGGCATAGTTTGGTGGGCCCCAGCGCAGCCTTTGGATGGTGCGAAGGCGGTCTATCGCTTCTACCAGCTCAGCACCGGCTCGCACCGTTATACGGCTGATGAAGCGCAGCGGGATACATGGCGCAGTAATGCCGACTATTTGTACGATGGACTGGCTTATTATGTGTGGGCTGCGCCTTAGCTCACACCATGACGATCCATACCGATTCTTTCGAGACCCCTCCCGCCGCCAAGCCCGATAACCGGGTGATTTCTGCCAGTGCCACCTCATCGCATGAGGAGGCGCAGGAGCGTGCGCTGCGGCCCAAGCTGCTGGATGAGTATGTAGGCCAGGTCAAGGCTCGCGAGCAGCTTGAGATTTTTATTGGCGCTGCCAAAAAGCGTAATGAGGCGCTTGACCATGTGCTGTTGTTTGGCCCGCCTGGCCTGGGTAAAACCACGCTGAGTCACATCATTGCCGCCGAGCTGGGAGTTAATCTGCGCCAGACCAGTGGCCCGGTGCTAGAGAAACCCAAGGATTTGGCTGCGTTGCTCACCAATCTGGAGCGCAATGACGTGCTCTTTATTGACGAGATTCACCGGCTATCGCCCGTGGTGGAAGAGATTCTTTACCCGGCGTTGGAGGATTACCAGATCGACATCATGATTGGTGAAGGACCGGCGGCGCGTTCGATCAAGCTGGATTTGCAGCCTTTCACCTTGGTGGGTGCTACCACCCGCGCCGGCATGCTGACCAACCCTTTACGTGACCGTTTTGGTATCGTCGCGCGGTTGGAGTTTTATACGACAGCTGAGCTAACCAAGATCGTGATGCGCAGTGCCGGCTTGCTGAAAACGCCTATCGACGATGAAGGCGGCGTGGAGATTGCTCGCCGCTCGCGTGGCACCCCACGTATTGCCAACCGTTTGCTGCGCCGTGTGCGTGATTACGCCGATGTTAAAGGCGATGGCCGTATCACCCAAGAGCTGGCCACCCGCGCGCTTGCTATGTTGGATGTGGACCCGCTAGGTTTTGACATCATGGACCGCAAGTTATTGGAGGCGGTGGTGCACCGTTTTGATGGCGGGCCTGTGGGGCTCGACAACATTGCTGCCAGCATCGGTGAGGAGCCGGGTACGATCGAAGATGTGATTGAGCCATATTTGATTCAACAAGGCTTTTTGCAGCGTACGCCGCGCGGGCGCATTGCTACGCAGGCTGCGTATCGTCACTTGGGGTTGGTGGGGGCGGCGTCTGGTGACACAGACGTGCAAGGATCACCGGCACCGGCCTAAATGATAAAACGCCCACCAGTTTGGTGGGCGTTTCTGTGTACCTGGCTGCTTTAGCGCTTGCCTTTTACGCCGGGCGTGCTGCCCATTTTTTCGCTCAAAAAATCCCAGCACTCTTGCACAATGCTGCGGCGGCTGTTGCCCGCTGCACGGGTCATCAGTGAGATGCGGCGAGACAGTTCGGGGGACTTTAGTGGCAGAGTCACCAAGCCGTCACTTAGGCGGCCGTGCGTGTATAGGCGTGATATCAGGCCTATGCGTAAGCCGCTGCGTACCAAGGCATACATGGATTCGGTGTAGCTCAAGGTCTCGGTATGGCTGATACCAACGCCTTGCTGCTCAAGCATCGAGGCAATCATTTCATATGTGCTGCCGCGCGCCAGCACTACCAAGGGTTCGTCGCTCAGGTCCGTCCATTTCAACTCGGTTTGCTTGGCCAGGCGGTGACCAGCAGGTACGACAGCCATCACATCATCTTCGGTGACGAACTGGGTGTCTATGGCTGCTGGTACGGTGAACTCCAGGCCCAAGCCAATGTCTGCGCCGCCGTTGGCAACCGATGCCAGCAGATCATCATTGCGCATGTCCTGTAACTTCAAGTCCACCATGGGGTGGTTGTCCCGCCACTCGGCCAGCCAAGGGGCGAGCAGGTGTGTGCTGGATGGGATACAAGCGATGCGAATTGTGTCGGCTTGGTATTTCAGCAACTGCTGCAGGTCTTCTACGCCCTGAACGAAGTTGTTGATCATCCACTCGACCTGCGGGCGTACGGCTTCACCTGCCGAGGTGAGGCGGACATGGTGGGTGCTGCGGTCAAACAGGGTTATGCCTAAAAGCAGCTCTAGCTCTCGAATGGCTGATGAGAGTGCTGGTTGGCTCATGGATAGCGCTTGCGCGGCGCGGCTAAAACTTCGATGCGTTGCTACTTCTTTGAAGCAACTCAGTTGGCGCAGCGATGGGGTGGGCAGGGGTTTGCGGGGCAGCTCAGCGTCTTGCATACAAGGCGAGACTTTCGTCAAAAAAATCGACCAAGCGAGTATTCACCATCAATAGGTGAGTTGTCGCACCACAGGAATCAATGATCAAGCAGCACATCACATAACAAAAGTAATTGAATGTTATGTGTGCGTTTAATTGCAAAACTTGATCGCTTAAATGTATGTCATTGATGAAATATAGGCAAATAGAGAAACATCAATTCAGTTCATCCGGCACACAAGTGGCGGCAATTGACTACAGTGATGGCTGATAAGGTTTGCATAGTTGGATTGTTAATATATGAATCAATCTTGCAGAAAATGTATGGTTGAGGGCGTCCGTTGCAGTGCTTTGGGTGTTTAGTGGCTCACTTCGTCTAGACCAACTTGCTGAAGATGGCTGGTATCGCCCCAGCCCACCAAGGTCAGCCCACTGTCCGGGGTCCACAGCAGGCGGTTGATGCTGGTATTGGCCAGCTCCCAAGTGCGGGGTGCCTGCAGGCACTGGTGTGTGGCTAGGCGATACAAGGTGTCGAGTACACCGCCGTGTGCCACCAAGGCGATTTGGCGTCCTTGGTGCTGGCTGGCCAACGCATAAACCGCTTGTGCAATACGAGCTTGCAGCACTTCTAGCGATTCACCACCAGGGGGAGCAAAGTCAGGTTCTCGTTTGCGCCAGCGCTGGGCGGCAACAGGGTCACTCGCTTCTATATCGACAAAACGCTGGCCCTCATAGTCGCCAAAGCAGCGCTCGCGCAGCCGTGCATCGCGGCTTAGTGGCGCGCCATTGCGGTCGGCTAGGGCTTGGGCGGTGACAAAAGCGCGCGATAAATCGCTGCTATAAATATGCGCAAAAGACTCATCAGCCAGCGCCGATGCCATTTGCTGAGCTTGCCACAGGCCGGTGTTGTTCAGCGGTATATCCGTGTGGCCTTGCAGGCGGGCGTCCACATTCCAATCGGTTTCTCCGTGGCGGATAGCAATGATCTGGGTGGCGTTCATACAAAGGATGGGCGCTTCTGGCATTGGCTTCAGGGTTTGTTCGCTGGCTCAGGGGAGCTGGCGTCAGGCGTGGGTTGGGGTGGTGCGCCGACGGTAGCGCTGACCGTGCGTGGGCCTGCCGGTGGCTTGGGGAAGCCGTTAAGCGCTGAATCAAACAGAATGCGGTAGATCACTTGGTCGTTGACCCAGACATCCTCGTACTTGGCGGAGGTCTCATACACAACCTGCTGGCTTGCAAAGTCGCGCAGGGTCAGTTGCACCGCGCGGTAGTGCAGGGCGGGGCCGGTATCACGCCACATCATGCCGCCGCGCCAGCCCCAGCCAGCACCCCAGCCAAAACCACCGTAAGCACCATAAGGGTTGTAGGGACTGCCGGGTTGCAACCAGCTATCTGGGATGTAGCGGGCCTGAGCTGCTATCTGGGCTACCAACACTCCATTGACATCATCGCGCTGCAGTCCCACGCCGGCCAGCGACGCCTGGGCTTGCTGCACGACCTGCTCAAACTCCGCTCCTTGGGCTTGCTGCGACGGTAGTAGTTGCAGGCGATAGGTGGGCGGAGACGGCAGCTGGGTGAGGGTGGAGTAGCTTTGCACATCGCTTTGCACGGTGCGCACGCCAGAGCAGCCCGCCAGCAGCGCCAGGCTCAGCGTGGCGGTCAGTGCATAGGCCATGGCGCGCAGTGGGCGGATCAGCAGGTTTGAAGGCATGTTCGTCTCCCAAAAAAGAATGCGCTGCGCTGGTCGAGTAACGCAGCGCAGTTCGTTCACGATAGATGCGCGGGGTGGTTGGTTTTGTCGGCGAGTGTTGACAGAAGCACATCGGCCATTTGTAAGGCTTAGCCGAGTTGTACCACTTGCATGCCCGGCAGCGTTGGCATAGAGGGCAAGTCGTCGTGGTCGAAAGCCTTATCGCCGTTTTCATCGGCCACGCCTGTGGGCTTGGCGCTTTTAAAGTCGAACAGCTTGTTGTCTGCCAAGTGCGTAGGGATTACGTGCTGCAGCGCGCGGAACATATTGTTCACACGGCCAGGGTGCTTTTTGTCCCATTCGCGCAGCATGTCGCCAATTAGCTGGCGCTGCAGGTTCTCTTGGCTGCCGCAAAGATTACAAGGGATGATGGGGAACTCGCGGTGCTCGGCCCAGCGCGCGGTGTCTTTCTCGTTGACATAGGCCAGCGGGCGGATCACCACGTGCTCACCGTTGTCGCTGACCAGCTTGGGAGGCATGGCCTTGAGGATGCCTCCGTGGAACATATTGAGCATCAAAGTCTGAACGATGTCATCGCGGTGGTGGCCCAGAGCCACTTTGTTGCAGCCCAACTGGCCCGCCACCTTGTACAAAATGGCGCGGCGCAGGCGTGAACACAGGCCGCAGGTAGTCTTGCCCTCAGGCACCACACGCTTGACGACGCTGTAGGTGTCCTGGTTTTCGATGTGGTAGTCCACACCGATACTTTCAAAGTATGCGGGCAGGATGTGCTCGGGGAAGCCCGGCTGCTTCTGGTCCAGGTTGACGGCAACGATGCCAAACTTGATAGGCGCACGGGCCTGAAGCTTGAGAAGAATGTCGAGCAAGGTGTAGCTGTCCTTGCCGCCGGACATGCAGACCATCACCTTGTCGCCGTCCTCGATCATGTTGTAGTCGCCAATGGCACGCGCCACTTCGCGGCACAGGCGCTTTTCCAGCTTATGGTGCTCGCGCTGGATCTTCAGGCGCTTCTCGCCTGTAGCGTTCTCTTGCGCATCGGCTGTAGGCTCGTCGTCAAAGTTCCAGCCTTGGGCAGCGGTATCGGTGGCGTTGGCAGCGGCGGCTGCCAGTGGGGCGGTATCGGTGGGGGCGTTCATAGGTTCACCATTGTCCGGTTTCAGTGCGGATTGCGACTTCGCAATCGTCAAAAATTTCTAGCTTGGCAATTTTTACGCGTACGCCGCGCACATTGGGCAGCTGCATCAGGCGCTGCGCCACTTTGCCAATCAGGCTTTCCAGCAGGTTGACGTGCTGGGCGGTGCATTCATCAATGATGATCTGACGTACCTTGCGGTAGTCCAGCACATGCATGATGTCGTCGTCGCTGGGCGCCAGCGGCTGCTGGCCCAGGTTGATTTCGGCGTCCACCTGGATGGGCTGCGGCGCTACTTTCTCGTGCGCAAGTATGCCCAGGTTGGCATCAAAGCGCAGGCCGGTGAGCGTCAGGGTTTGCAACCCAGTGTCAAATGTCGTCATAAAGTGTGGATGGGCGGCGCTGGCGCCGTCACATCATCGAAAAATCGCGGTCAAACCGCATCAGGTGCTGGCCACCATCCACCAGCAACGTGGTACCAGTGATCGACCGGTTGTCCAGCGCAAAGCGCACGGTGGCAGCAATGTCCTCGGGGGTGGATGAGCGGCCTAGCGGTGACAAGCGGTGCATCTGTGCAAACTTTTCGTCACTCAAATAGTCGCTGGTCAAGGTCAGGCCCGGTGCAACACCCACTACGCGAATCTGCGGGGCCAGTGCTTGGGCCAGCATGGTATTGGCGGCCTCGAGCGCTGCTTTGCTGAGCGTGTAGCTGACAAAGTCAGGGTTCATGTTCCACAGCTTTTGGTCCAGCAGATTCACCACTGCGCCCTGTGCTGTAGCACCGCGGCTGACCATGTGCTGGTGCAAAGACTGGGCCAGCAGGATGGGCGCGCCCACGTTGCTGCGCAGATGGCGCTCCATCGCGGCATAGCCAAAATCGGCGGTACTGTCGTGCTCAAAAAGCGATGCACTGTTAACGACGGCATCCACCGGGCCTAACTGAGCCACTACCCGCGGTAGCAGCTTGCGCACCGCATCCTCGTTGTCAAAATCCGCATCAAAATGGCCGCTGGCGCCTGATAGGCGGGCACAAGCAGCTGCAGTTTCGATAGCGTCTTTTTCTGATCCCCGGTAGTGCACAGCCACCTTCCAGCCGTGGGCTGCCAAATCCAGCGCAATCGCCCGCCCCAGGCGCTTGGCAGCGCCCGTGACCAGTACGGTGCGTGGGGTGGTTGTAGGCTCTGTCATAAGGGGTGACCAACAAGCAGCGACAATAGCGGGGTGAATACAGAACCCTCTAGTTTAACGACTGCGCTCGCCAACCGCGTGGCTGAGGCTATTGCCCAGGCCGGCGGCTGGTTGGCTTTTGATGAATTTATGCGCCTAGCGCTGTACGAACCGGGCCTAGGCTACTACGCCAACACTCGCACCAAGTTTGGCGTACTACCCGAGCATGGCAGCGACTTTGTCACCGCACCCGAGCTATCGCCCGTGTTTGGCCAACTGGTAGCTGCCCAGGTGCAAGACGCATTCGCCCACACGCAGACCAGCGAAGTTTGGGAGTTTGGCGCAGGCACTGGCGCGCTGGCTGAGCAAGTGCTGACCGCGCTGGGCGACCGCTGCACGCGCTACACCATCGTAGACTTGTCAGGTACCCTGCGCGCCCGCCAGCAAGAGCGCTTGGCTTGCTTTGGCGACAAGGTCCAATGGGTGGCCGAACTGCCCGCTCAGATGCAAGGCGTGATCGTGGGCAACGAGGTGCTGGATGCCATGCCCGTCAAACTGCTGCTGCGCCAGAAAGGCGTGTGGCTGGAGCGCGGCGTGGTGGTTTCCGCGCAAGATGGCAACGAGATCCAGTTTGGCTGGTCTGAGCGAGCGACTGAGCTGCGTCCGCCTGTCGAGCCCGATCTGCCGCTAGAGGCCGACTACCTGACCGAAATCCACCTGCAGGGAGAAGCCTTTATTGCCACCTTGGGCGACCGGCTGACGTGTGGTGCGGCGATTTTCATCGACTATGGCTTTGGCGAAAGCGAGTACTACCACCCGCAGCGCCATATGGGCACCTTGGTCTGCCATTTCCAGCACCAGGTGGATGCGGATCCGTTGGTTCTCGTGGGGCTGAAGGACATCACCGCCCACGTCAACTTCACCGGCATTGCCGTAGCTGCGCAAGATGCGGGCTTTGACGTATTAGGCTACACCAGCCAAGCGCATTTCCTCATCAACAACGGCTTGGCTGAGCAAATGCAAGGCCTGGATGTGATCGCTCGCAGCAAGGCCGCTAAGCTGATGATGGAGCATGAAATGGGCGAACTGTTCAAGGCCATCATGCTGAGCAAAGGTGTAGATCCTTGGGATGCAACGGGCTTTGTGCGGGGCGACCGCATGCACCGGCTGTGATCTGAGGTAGAGCGGCTCGCGCGGCCCAGCAAATCGCAAATACGTGACTGAAGCTGGGCGTGAGGCCACCACGCAAATCAAGGCTCATCGGCGAGTCTTTACTCGCTACGAAAAGCTGAATGTGAAGTTCGTCACATTCGTCTCACCGGCCTTGACGGGCCTTGATTTTTGCGCATCTCGTGAATGTGAACATACCCTAAAGTCTGCCGAGACATAGACGGGTATCGCGTGGCCTCTTCATGGTTAAACCCAGGTGAAGATAGCTTCGCGACCCCGCTCGCATCTCAACAGGACTATCGTTTTACTGGCAGCCCATTGCGCACATCGGCCACGCTGCCATCTTGCAGATTGATGCGATAGATCTCGCGCGTGACGTTGCCGGAGAACGCCAGCTCGACGATGGATACCGTGTCAAAGGTGGTGACGATGCCGCCTGGCAGGATTTTGTTGAGCTGGCCGGCGACTTGGTTCATGGCTGACTCGGTTTGCGGCGTAAAACTGGCTTCGCTATAGACCAATGTGTTGTGCGGGTTGTGGGTGCGCAGCTCCTTGCCCTCCTTGATTACATTGACGCCGCTCACGCCTACGGTGCGCACCAGCTCCTTGCCTGCATCGCTCATTTTGGCGTAGACAGGGCCGGTTACACGCGGCAGCGGGCCATCGCGCAGCGGCGTCAAGGCAGCGGTGGCTCGGGTGTTAAAGGCCATCATGTCTTCGAAGGCCGTGCCTTTTTTCACAACTCCCAAATCCAGCCACCAGGGCTTGCCAGCACCTTTAGCTGCTTCGGTGGTATAGAAGTTTTGCAGGTGTACGCCTTTGAGCACGGGCGGCAACTGGGGCAGCGCGCGCAGCATGCGCTCGGGAGTGGCGGGGTCACTGTTGTGGATATGGACCACGGTGACGTGGGGTAGGTTGAATGTGTTGGCCTCGGCCACCAGGCCTTGCTTGAGCAAGGCTTGCTGCACCACGGGCATGACTTGCATGTCCAAAATACCTGTCACATCAGCGGGAAGGCGGTACACCAGACCATAGGTGGTGCGGTGTTGGCGAAAGTCGGGCTTGCCAATACTGCTGTTGTCAATGCCTGCAGTACCGTTTGCATTACTACTGCTGGCGCAGCCGGACAGCACGCTGGCTGCGCATACCAAGGATGCAAGGATCAATCGGGTATGAAGGGTGGGGAGCTTGGTCATAAGGTGTGGCAGAGAAGGTGGGGCGCCGCGCAAGCAGCAGATAAAGAGGGCGCCGGTGCCGAGCCCTGACACACGTTCAGGGTTGTCGACGTAGCGGTGATTGCTGCGCCGCAGCCATGTCGCGCAAGTGGCCCGTAGTGCACCGGCAGACGAGGATCTTGCGCGGGTCGCGTGAAGCGGTGATGACAGTCAGCCTCATATGCATTTTTCGATGAAAGATAGCTGTTTTTATTCGTTTTAGATGGAGCGCTCGGCTTCTACAGTGCAAGCATTGATTGCTGAGGACGCTGCCATGTCTGCCCTGTTTGATCTGTTGACCGCCAACCCGTTTTCCTTTCGCCGCCCGGCGCCGGATCCGGCATCGCGCCCCATGCATTACGCCTCCGGCCAGCGGCTGGAAATCCGGCCCATCCACCAGCCCGATGGCGCCAGCAGCCGTTTGGGCGCAGAGGTGTTGGGGCTGGATTTGGCCCAGCCCTTGTCGCCTGATGACTTTGCCCGCTTGCACCAAGCGCATTTGGATCACAGCGTGGTGGTTTACCGCAACCAGCGTATTACACCGGCCGAACACATTGGCTTCAGCCGCCGCTTTGGCCCGTTGCAGCGCCATGTGCTGCGCAACTTCAAGCTTGCGGAGCACGATGAGATTTTGGTTGTCTCCAATATCCTTGAAGGCGGCCAGCCTACAGGCTTGGGTGATGCTGGACGCTACTGGCACTCTGATCTTTCCTACAAAGAGCGCCCTGCGCTGGGCTCGCTTTTGCATGCGCAAGAGCTGCCTGCTATTGGTGGCGACACTTTGTTTGCCGACCAGCATGCGGCGTATGACGCGCTGCCGTACACGCTCAAAGAGCAGCTGGTGGGCCTGTTGGCTGAGCACAGTTATCTGCACAAGTACGAGGAGCTGCGCGCACAAAACGCCTTTCGTCCCAAGCTGAGTGATACGCAAATTGCCGAGGTACAGCCAGCTGTGCACCCGGTGGTGCGTATCCACCCTGAGACTGGGCGCCAAGGCCTTTTTGTCAGCGAGCATTTCACCACCCGCATTCTGGGCTTGCCCGCTGCGCGATCCGATGCCTTGCTGGCCGAGCTGTTTGCCCACAGCACGCAGCCGCGGTTTGTCTATCGCCACCACTGGCAGCCTCACGATCTGCTGTTTTGGGACAACCGATCGGTGCTGCACCTGGCTACTAACGTGCCTGAAGGCCAGCGCCGCAAGCTCTATCGCACCACGATTGAAGGCGATGTGCCGGTATGAGTCATTTGTATATAAAAGGGCTCTGGCGCCTGTCCAGCATGCGCTGGAAGCTACTGTTTTTGATAGCGCAGGGCTTGGCGGACGCGTGTTGGCGATCGCGCAGCAGGGCCGGCCATTGCGGCTAGCGAATCCTGTATTGGATTCTTGCAACTGATTGCGATTGACGCCCCCATCGCTGTAGCGTTTTGTGCGCGGCGGTGGCGGGGTCGCACCTAACACCTACCTGAATGCCATTATGAAATTCTCCAAAAAATGGGCTGTTAGCGACCGCCCAGAAACAACTTCAACTCCTAAAAAAGTAGCGTTGACTGCATCGAAAACCACAAACCGCCAGAACCAAAGCAGTACGCGCCAGGTTGCGGCTGTGCTGGCTGCCACCGCTACCTTGTGGGGTCTTGGTGTGGGTAACGCCCAAGCGGCTGAAGGCCAACTGCGCATTGCCCAGCAATACGGAATCGTCTATTTGCTGCTGAACGTGGCGCAAGACCAAAAGCTGATCGAAAAGCACGGCAAGGCACAGGGTGTGGATATCAAGGTGGATTATCTGCAGTTCTCCGGCGGGCCTGCGGTCAACGATGCACTGCTGTCTGGCAATGTGGATATTGCAGGCGCAGGCGTGGCGCCGCTCTTTACTTTGTGGGACCGCACTCGGGGTAAGCAAAACGTCAAAGGCGTGGCTTCGCTGGGTAATTTTCCGTACTACCTGGTTAGCAACAACCCGCAAGTCAAAACCATTGCTGACTTTACCGATAAGGACCGTATTGCCACGCCAGCTGTTGGTGTCTCGGTGCAGTCGCGCGTGCTGCAATATGCATCGGCCAAATTGTGGGGGGATAAGGAATACCAGAGGCTCGACAAGCTGCAAGTAGCCCTGCCGCACCCCGATGCTGCGGCGGCCATCATCAAGGGCGGTACCGAGATAACTGCCCACTTCGGCAACCCGCCGTTCCAGGATCTGGAGCTAGCCAGCAACCCCAATGCCCGCGTGGTGCTGAACAGCTATGACGTGCTGGGCGGCCCCGCTTCATCCACCGTGCTGTACGCGACCGAGAAGTTTCGCCATGACAGCCCTAAAACCTACCGCGCCTTTGTAGATGCGCTCGACGAATCGGCACAGTTCATCAAGGCCAACCCTGAGCAGGCTGCCGACATCTTTTTGAAGAGCGGTGGTGGCAAGGTGGACAAGGCGCTGGTGCTCAAAATTATCCAGAACCCACAAGTGCAATTCACCGTGCAACCGCAAAACACGGTGGGTCTGGGCCAGTTTTTACACAAAGTGGGCGTGATAAAAACCAGGCCCGAGAATGCCAAAGACTACTTTTTTGACGACCCACGCGTGGCCGGAGGGAGCTGATATGTGGCGTAATTTTGCATTCGGCCGCCACAGCGGCGGCCAGGATGGCGACGTAGCTGCAGGCTCAGCCGATTGGTTGCTGCGCAGTCCGCCATCGACCGAACCCTTTGCCGGCAGCGCTGCGCAAGAGCTGGGTAGCTGCCTGCCAGTGCCCAGCCTGCGCCACATCCCCCAGCTTGTCGCGCACGGCGGAGCGCTGCTGGAGGTGGATGGCGTCAGCATTGACTACGCCACACCAGAGCGAGTGGTGCGCGCCACTCACCAGGTAAGCCTGCAAGTGCACGGGGCTGAGCGTTTCGTGCTGCTGGGTGCATCGGGCTGCGGCAAATCCACCTTGCTCAAGGCCATGGCCGGATTTGTGCCGGTGAGCGAAGGCGAGATCCGCCTGGCAGGCCAGCCCGTACGTCAGCCCGTACGTCAGCCCGGGCCCGATCGGGTGATGGTGTTCCAGGAGTTTGACCAGCTGCCGCCCTGGAAGACAGTGCGCGAGAACGTGATGTTTCCGCTGCTGGCATCGCGCAGCGCAGGCAAGCTGGAGGCGGGCGAGCGCGCCGATTGGTACCTTGAGAAAGTGGGCCTGACCCGCTTTGCCAACGTTCACCCTCACCAGCTATCAGGCGGTATGAAGCAACGCGTAGCCATTGCCCGTGCGCTGGCCATGCACCCCCAAGTGCTGTTAATGGACGAGCCCTTTGCCGCGCTGGATGCATTAACGCGCCGCCGCATGCAAGAGGAGTTGCTGGCGCTGTGGGATGAGCTGCGCTTTACCCTCGTCTTTGTCACGCACTCCATCGAAGAGGCCTTGGTGGTGGGCAGCCGTATCGCCATCTTGTCGCCCCACCCTGGCCGCTTGCGCGCTGAGATCAATGCCCATGATTTTGATTTGGCGAGTAGCGGAAGCGCTGCCTTCCAAACTGCGCACCAGCGCATTCATCGCTTGTTGTTTGATGAGGAATTGGCTGCTATCAATAGTGATAGCGCTGTGCCCGCCCAACAGGCGCCAACGGCCCAAAACATGCAAAGTGCGCTACGCCGCGCTGCCTAAAGGAGTGTAGACATGACGACCGCAAGCATTGCACCGCTGCAACAGGGGCAAGCCAAGGCCTATCCCCCGGTGCGGCCCGAGGCTGAGCACGACCTGCTTGCTGCCCCAGTCACCATACAAGCGTGCGCCGTGCCATTGGCAAGGCGCCTGCTGCAGCACCCGGTTTTGCGCAAAGCCATCATTCTGGCGGTGCTGGCCACGCTATGGCAATTGGCTGCCGTGTGGCAAGACAACGACTTGCTGCTGCCCACCTTTACCCAAACTACCAAAACCTTGGTGCAAGACCTGGCCAGTGGTGAGTTGCTTGCCAAGGTGGGTATTTCGCTAAATATCTTGGTGCAAGGCTATGTGCTGGGTGTTGTGGGCGCGTTGCTGTTTACTGTGCTGGCCGTGTCCACCCAATGGGGGCGCGATTTGCTCACCACTTTGACGGCAATGTTTAATCCGCTGCCCGCTATTGCCTTGCTACCGTTGGCTCTGCTGTGGCTGGGGCTGGGCAAGGGCAGTCTGCTGGTGGTGCTGGTGCATTCGGTGCTGTGGCCGCTGGCGCTGAACACCTATGCAGGCTTCCAGGCTGTGCCAGATACCTTGCGCATGGCGGGCCGCAACTATGGCTTGCACGGCATGCGCTATGTGCTGCAAATTTTGGTGCCAGCGGCGCTGCCTTCCATTTTGTCGGGTCTCAAGATTGGCTGGGCTTTTGCATGGCGCACCTTGATTGCGGCTGAGCTGGTGTTTGGTGCCTCATCAGGCAAAGGGGGATTGGGCTGGTACATCTTCCAAAGCCGCAATGAGCTGTACACCGACAAAGTTTTTGCCGGGCTGGCCTTGGTCATCATCATTGGCTTGTTGGTGGAGACATTGGGCTTTCATCAGTTGGAGCGCGTCACGGTCAAGCGCTGGGGTGTACAGCGTTAGCGCATAGACACATGGGGTGAGGTGTGATGGTTGGCGGGCAAGTGCAGCTTTTGCTGCCTTGCCCGCTTTTTTACGTGTTGCGCCAGCGCTTGAGCTGCGCTGAAATTCGTCTTCCTAAGGGCTTTAACGCGTTGGTGTCTGACAGGTTATAGCGCCAGCCCTGTGCACACTCAGCAACCAGCGGCATAGGTTGTATCGCCTATTGGGGGCGAGGCGCGTTGCCGTGATTGTCGGTTTGCACCTGCTGGGGCCGCTACCATGCCTTTATGACTTCTACACCACCCTCATCGGCGCCTCCGGCGCCTGAGCCGCCTAGCGGCAAACCCACAGGCTCGACCTTGTCCATGCCCGTGGTGGTACCCGCACTGATCGTGCTGGGCGCTTTGCTGCTGTTCTGTGCGCTGGCTCCGCAAGCGGCAGATGCCATGTTCAACGGCGCCCAAAAATGGGTTGTGATGCAGTTTGACTGGTTCTACATCGTTGCCGTCACGGCGTTCTTGCTGTTCTTGGTGTTTTTGGCGGTCAGCCGCTATGGTGATATCCGCCTGGGGCCAGACGATGCCAAGCCCGAGTTCAGTTTTGTGTCCTGGTCGGCCATGCTGTTTGCCGCTGGCATGGGCATTGGCCTGATGTACTTTGGCGTGGGCGAGCCGCTGCAGCACTTTGTCAGCCCTCCCACACAAGAGCCGGGCACAGCACGTGCTGCGAGCGAGGCCTTGCAGGCGACCTTCTTCCACTGGGGCTTTCACGCCTGGGCGGTATACGGCACCATGGGCCTGGTGCTGGCTTACTTTGGCTTTCGCTACAACCTGCCGCTTACCATGCGCTCAGGCCTGTACCCGCTGCTCAAAGACCGTATCAACGGCCCCATTGGCCATGGCGTTGACGCCTTCGCGCTGGTGGGCACTATTGCCGGCATTGCCACCACCTTGGGCTATGGCGCCCGCCAGATTGCCGCCGGTATCCATCTCTTGACGGGCTGGAATACCGACACCTCGGGCTTTCTTATCACTGTGATCGTGATCGTCGTGGCCCTGGCCAGTATTTCGGCGCTGTCAGGGGTGGACAAGGGTGTGCGACGCCTGAGCGAGTTCAATCTGCTGCTGTCCCTGGTGCTGCTGTGCTTTGTGCTGTTTACCGGCCCCACGGTCTATATCTTCAAAGCCCTGAGCGAGAACATTGGCAATTACCTGTCGGGTTTGGTGGACATGTCCTTCCGCACCTACACCTATGAGCCCACGCGTGAGTCGGGTTGGTTCGGTGGCTGGACGATTTTGTACTGGGCCTGGTGGATATCCTGGTCGCCTTTTGTGGGCATGTTTATCGCACGCATTTCGCGCGGCCGCACGGTGCGCGAGTTCGTTTTAGGCGTGCTACTGGTGCCAACGGCCTTCAATTTGCTGTGGATGACCACCTTTGGCAATAGCGCAATTTGGGTGGACACGCATGTGGCTGCGGGCGCGCTGTCGCAAACGGCGTCCAATGTGGATGCGCTGCTGTTCCGCTTTTATGAATACTTGCCGCTTACCAAGGCCGTCTCGTGGCTGACCATCCTGCTGATTGGCGTGTTCTTTGTTACATCGGCGGATTCGGGCGCCCTGGTGGTTAACTCCATCGCCAGCCGCGGCAAAGAGCAAGCGCCGGTTTGGCAACGTCTGTTCTGGTGCGTGCTGCTGGGTGTGACATCCATCGTGCTGCTGCTGGCTGGTGGCCTGGGTGCGCTGCAGGCGGTCACCTTGGTAGCGGCGCTGCCCGTGGCACTCATCATGCTGGCGCTGTGCTACGGCCTGTGGCGTGGCCTGGCGGCTGACCATGCCCATTACTCACCCGATCTGGCTCCCGCCACCAACTTCTGGAGCGGCCAGCACTGGCGCAAGCGTCTGGAGCAAATCGTGCACCATCCGCACAAATCCGATGTGCAGCGTTTTTTGCGCGCCACTGTGGTGCCTGCGATGACGGACGTAGCCGCCGAGATGCAAAAGCGTGGCCTGCTGGCTGAGGTACATGAGCGGGTGGAGACCGATGGCGAAGCCCGCTTGACGGTGCCGGTGGAGCAGCTGCGTGATTTTGTCTATGGCGTGCGCACTGTGCGCCGCCCCATACCGGCGTTCTCGGTACGCGATAGCTCGGACGAGGAAGATCGCCGTTATATGTACGAGCCCATTACCTTTTTTGAAGATGGTCGATCTGGCTACGACGTGCAGTATTTGCGCAGCGAGGAGATGATCGCCGACATATTGCGCCAGTACGAGCGCTACTTGTCGCTGAGCGCTGACCGCCGCACGCAATTGCTTAACCGTGCGCCCGGGCATACAGACCCGGTGTAAGGTGACCAAAGAAAAATAGGACGCTAGCGCCCGGCCTATATCAATTGCACCAGCAAAACTAATAGCAAAAAGCTCCCGCTATGGGGGCGCGATCGCGGACAATGGCAAATTCTTCTGCCTTGTCCGCTTTTTTGTGTATGTCCTCTTGCCTGTTTACCAACGCCAAAGTATTTACTGGCCGTAGCGAAACCGAGTTCGCCACCGCCTTCGCCATCAACAACGGCAAGGTGACGTGGGTAGGCAATGATGCGCAGGCACGGCAGCAAAGCGCTGACCAACGTGTGGATTTGCAAGGGAAAACTGTGGTGCCGGGCTTTATCGACGTGCATACCCACCCCACGTTCTTGTCGCAGATTGTGGATGCAGTGCCTTGCACCGTCCCCTTGGTTGAAGACATACCCGGGCTGATAGCCGCACTCAAAAAACACCCCAAGGCGGGCCTGGGGCCGAATGACTGGATCGAAGGTTGGGGCTATGACGAGTCCAAACTAAAAGAAGGCCGCACGCCTACGCGCCATGATTTGGACTTGGTATCTACCACGCAGCCTGTCTATGTAGGCCGGTCGGACTGCCATTCCGGCATCTGCAATACCCGCGCATTGGAGCTGGCAGGCATCACCCAAGCAACGCCCGACCCGATGGGTGGCCATTTTGGCCGCGATGCCGAAGGCATACCCAATGGCGTGCTGACCGAGCTGGCAGCCAACAGTGTGGTGCAGCGCGCTAAAGCCGTGCTGGATTACCAGCAGGCAGTTAATAGTCTGGCTCGCACATCGCAGCGCTTTAGCGAGCGCGGCATCGTCGCGGTGACCGACATGATGGCGTTCACCCAGCCCTTCCACCATCTGGATGTATACCGCGATGCTGCCAAGGCGGGCTTTGTGCAGCAAGCGGCGCTGTATTTCTCGTGGGAGCCGTGCAAGGGTGATTTGTTGGCGGGTTTGCAAGCTGCGCAAAAGGACGGGCGCGTCAAAATTGCGGGCATCAAATTGTTTGCGGATGGATCCATCTCAGGCAAAACTGCGTGGTGCAGCTGTGCTTACAAACACACTGGCAGCTTGTTTGGCATGTCGCTGCTCACCAGTGCAGCGCTGCAGCAGGCCTATGAATGGTCGGTCGCCAACGGCGCGCAAATGGCGGTGCACGCCATGGGCGATGCGGCGCTGCAATTGGTGATTGACTTTTTTGCCGACAAACAGCCATGGCTGCCAGGTGGAGTGCCTTCGGTGCGGCTGGAGCACGCTACTTTGCTCAAACCTGCACAAATTGCCCAGATGAACGCCATGCCCATGCAGTGGGGCGTTGCCACGCAAATCATTTTTATGTTTGCTGAGTACGAAGCCTATACCGAGAATCTGGTGGATTCGGAGTTTGAGCAATCCTACGCGCTGAAAACTTTTTACGACCAGATTGAGCATGTGGCCCTGTCGTCTGATGCACCGGCCACTACCTGGGCAGACCCGGACAACGTCTTTGTTTCCATCCAAGCTGCGGTGCAGCGCCGTGCGTATAACGGAGCCCCCATTGTGGACAGCCAAGCACTGACTGTGCCGCAGGCGGTATTGCTGTACACGGCCCGCGCGGCCAAGCTATCCCCTTTTGATGGACAGCTGGGCCAAATTACCCCGGGTTTTGAGGCTAGCTTTGCCGTACTTGACCGCGATATCTTTACCGTGCCATTTGCCGAAATTGGTGCATTGCGGGTGAATGCCACATGGGTGGCGGGTGAGCGGGTCTATAGCCGGTCTTAAGAATGGCTAACTCCAGCGATGATGCGCCGTTGTTTCGCCTTGTCGTACGCTGGTACTGCTTATGGCTTCACGCCTAGCCCCAACCGAAAATCTGTGATTTTCAGGATTGTGTAAACCGCTCTAAGAGCAGCCCGCTACACTGCAAACTATGTTCCGCTGGCTTATCGTCGTCTTCCTGGCCCTGCTGCTACTCAATGGCTTCTCGCACTTGCTGCGCAAGATTGGCCTAGGGCGGCTGCCGGGGGATTTTCAGATCACCATTTTTGGCAAAACCATTTGGCTGCCAATTGCGACGACGGTGGTGCTCAGCTTGCTGGCGGGCCTGATCGCACGGTATCTATAAGCCGCCAGCCTCGGCGCTTTGGCGCTTACTCCAAAGATTCCACCAAATCAATGTACTGCTGCTTGGCGTCGTCCTGCGCCAAGCCTTTAAGTTGGCTCCAGGCATTCCATTTGGCGGATGCGACAAAGTCGGTAAAGCCAGGCTTGGGCTCGTTGTTATCACCCACAGCGCCTTGCTTGTACAGGCCGTAGAGCTTGAGCAGGGTGGCGTTGTCGGGGCGCTCGCTCAGGTTCATTGATGCGTTCTTGGCGGCTTCAAACGCGGTGTTCAGGTCAGACATGGTGCTCCTTGATGTGGTGCAGACCAGTGTAGCGCGGCCCATGATGCTGCCAAGGCGACAAGGCTAGGGCCAACCCCTCTGTGCAGTGCCTGTGTGCTGGGGCATTCTTGCGGCCTATGAGCCAAGCCGTCTCTTTGTACCAACGCCGCCGCGCACCCTATGCCAACGAGCTGGCCGATATCCCCTGGCTGCGCGTGCTGCAACCCGATGAACGCAACTACGCGGTGCGCCAGCTGCTGGTGACCGAGACGGATCCCGGCGAATATGTGTGCCGCGTAGGCCGACCGGTAACGTACTGGTTGGGTGTGGTGGAGGGCTTGATGAAGATGAGCGCTGAAGACAGCGAAGGCCGCACCATGACCTATGCAGGCTTGCCGCGCACCGGCTGGTTTGGCGAGGGCACGGTGCTGAAGCGCGAGGTGTTCCGCTACGACATTCAGGCGCTGCGCAAAAGCATCGTTGCAGGCATTCCGGTCGATACCTTTCATTGGCTGCTAGACCATTCGCTGGGCTTTAACCGCTTTGTAATGCACCAGCTGAACGAGCGGTTGGCGCAGTTTATTGCGGCACGCGAGATTGATCGTCTAAACCGCCCCGAGGAGCGCGTGGCGCGTACCTTGGCGGCGCTGTTCAATCCCGTGCTCTACCCCGGCGTGAGCGAGGTGCTGCGCATTACCCAACAAGAGCTGGCGTATCTGGTGGGCCTCTCGCGCCAGCGGGTGAATGAGGCGCTGGCTGCGCTGCAGGAGCAGGGCGATATTCGCATTGAATATGGCGGCCTGCGCATACTGAATTTGCAGGCGCTGCGCGGCAAGGGTCTGATGGTGAACCCACCCTAAGCGCGAACTTTCGCAGACTTGCCTAGGATTTGTTTTGCGGCGCTGTGCGGGTGCTGGGCGTGCTGCCCGGGCCGATGGCTGCGCTACCGGGCTGTGGGCTGCCAGGCGCAGGCATGAATGAATCAGGCGCGGCTTTGGGCGCAGGCGCTGATGAAGGAGGTCGGTCACATCCGGTGACGACAGCTGCGAATGCCAGCAGGGCCAGGGTGGTGGGCCATTTCATGGGTTTCTCCTGTTGAAATAGGTGGGCTTTCATCCTAAACGGTGCTTTTGTTCAATGCGCCGGGGCTGTTGCAGTCGCCAAATTTGCTTGCATTTGTGGGTGAGCCGCTGAACCAGCGCTAGATGAGCGTTTGGTGGCGACAGTACTTGGGTGTGGGTGGCGCTGAGCAGTCAGTACACGCTATGAAAGCGGCAGACCGTAAAAAACCCAGAAAGATGTAACAGCTGCGACCAAGGCCGTGCAGCACAGTCAACAAGCGATTGGCGCGACAATAGAGGGCTATGTCAAATGCCCCCGTTCCTGCCGCGCCGACGGCCCCTTCCGATGGTGAAGGCCGCAAAAAACTGTCCCTGACCCGCAAACCTGCACCCGCCCCCGCTGCCCGGGATGTGCGAGGTGCAAGGGATTCGCGTGATGCAGGCCGCGCACCGCGTGCGGGTGGCGGTGGTGATCGCCCTCGCTCGGGTGGTGGAGCCGGCCGACCCGCAGGCGCACGCGATGAGCGCAGTGGTGGCCGCGATCAGCGGGACTTCCGTGATCCGAGAGATGCCCGCGATAGCCGTGGGCCGCGTGACCAGCGCGATGCGCGCGATCCCCGTGGCGATTTTCGTGACAACCGCGACAGCCGTGGCCCACGCGGCGACGGTGGTTTTGCCCGTGGTGGCGACCGCCCGCGTGATGGCGAGCGCCGCAGCTTTGGCCCAGGTGCGGCCCCGCGCCCTGCGCCCAGCAATGTCTGGCGTGCAGATGCAGCGCCGCGCACCATGCAAACTGCAGTGGCCCAGGCGCAAAACGTGCAACTTAAGGCTGAAGGTCAGGTGCGCGTGAACAAGCGCTTGTCCGATTTGGGCATGTGCTCGCGCCGCGAAGGCGATGCGTGGATTGAAAACGGTTGGGTGCTGGTGAATGGCGAAGTGGCCACCATGGGCCAGCTTGTCAACCTGACAGACAAAATCGAGGTCAACCAGGCTGCGCAGGATTTGCAGGACCAGCAGGTCACCATTCTGCTGCACAAGCCCATGGGCTACGTCAGCGGCCAGGCTGAAGACGGCCATGAGCCAGCCATGGTGCTGCTGAACCCGCCCAACCACTGGCGCGAGGACCGCAGCAAGACACGCTTTAACTTCAGTCAGCTCAAGGGTTTGGCGCCTTGCGGGCGCCTCGATATCGACTCCGTTGGCCTTTTGGTGCTGACGCAGGATGGCCGCATTGCCAAGCAAATCATTGGCGAAGAGTCCGACATGGACAAAGAATATTTGGTGCGCGTGACTTACGGTGCCGTCGACAAGGATGTGCAGAGCCACTTCCCTGCTGACAAGCTGGCGCTGCTGTGCCACGGGCTTTCGCTGGACGACCAGCCGTTGTTGCCTGCCGAGGTGGATTGGCAGAACCCCGAGCAGTTGCGCTTTGTACTGCGCGAAGGCAAGAAGCGCCAGATCCGCCGCATGTGCGAGCAAGTCGGCTTGCACGTGGTGGGCCTCAAGCGCATCCGCATTGGCAAGGTGGTGCTGGGCAACCTGCCTGTGGGCCAGTGGCGCTACTTGGGCGCGAACGAGCAGTTCTAAACCCGACCGCGAGCTTGCCTTGCCTGAAACGCCCAGCACACCGCTGGGCTTTTTGCCTTTTACTGTCTAGTTTTTGACCAGGGGTGGCTTGCGGGGCCGCGCCGCAGGTATGCCACGCGCCATGCGGGCGTTGCGCACGGCAGCCGCAGACAGGCCCAGTTGCACTGCCACCTGGGCATCGGGTGCGGTGCCCAGCTGCACAATTTCGGCATTCGTCCAGCTGTGCTGCGCGCTGCGGCCACGCTTGGCATCCAGTGGCGCAATATCCAACTCCACCCGCTTGGCCACCACGCTGGCCTTGCTGATGCCCCACAACGCGGCCAGTTCGGCATCGGTGTGCTGGCCTAGCGCGGAGATCATGGACTCCGTCCACGCAACATGGCCAAAGGCGACAATGCCCAAACTATTGCGTTTCAGGTTAACGGTTTTGGCGCTCGTGCCCCAGCGCTCAGCAAGCACCGCGTCTTTGTCGGTGCCCAGCTGAGCGATCATTTCGTCAGTCCACTGAATACTTGCGCGTCCCATGATGTAGATAGAAATGGCTGCTAGCGACTGTCAACCAGGCGCTAGTGGCTCTTATTTTGATAGTGATTGCTCTATGGCTGCGCCCACGGCCAGCAAGCTACGGTCTTGCATGCGTGCGCCTACCAGCATGATACCCACCGCCAACTCACCACTGGTGCGCGGGGCGGGCAGTGACAGCGCCGGCAGGTCGTAGAAGTTGAAGATCGATGTGTTGCGCAAAATTAAACCGTTGGCGGTAAAGAACGCCTCGTCATCACCCAGCAAATCCGCAATGTGTGGCGCGGTGATGGCGATGGTGGGCAGCAGCAATACATCCACATCCTGCATAACGGTATCCATCTGTGTTTGCAGTTGCTGGCGCTGCAGTAGCAGGTTGACGTAGTAGGGCGCGGGGATGCTGCGGCCCTTGTCCATGCGCGATAGCACGCGTGGATCAAACGCATCGCGCTGATTGGCTAGCGCATCGTGGTGAATGGCGGCCGCCTCAGCTGCGATGAGGGTACCGCCTTGCTGCAATTGCGCAGGGGCAGCCATCAGCGCTTGCCACGGTAATTTGGTAAAAACAGCGCCTTGCGCCTGCAGTGCATCAATAGTTTGCTCTAGTTTTTGCAGAACCTCGGTGCTGCACTGCTCCCACGGTAGGCCTTGCGGTAAACCAATGCGCAGGCCGCGTACGCTGCGCGCGGGCAGGGTGGCTGGCATGTCGCCGGCCATGATGGAATCGGCCACGGCGCAATCAGCCACGCTGTGTGCAAGCGGGCCTAGCGAATCCAAGGTGAACGACAGCGGAAACGCACCATCACGCGGCACCCGCGCCTGTGTGGGTTTAAAGCCGACCACGCCGTTGAAGGCGGCGGGGATACGCACCGAGCCGCCAGTGTCCGAGCCAATGGCGATATCCACCAAACCCCGGCCCACGCTAACCCCCGCACCGGATGATGAGCCGCCTGGGATGCGAGCGTTATCCACCGCATTGCCCGGCGTCCCAAAGTGCGGATTGATGCCCACGCCCGAGAACGCGAACTCCGTCATATTAGTTTTGCCAACAATGACGGCGCCTGCGGCGCGCAGGCGCTGCACCACGGGTGCATCCTGCGTAGCGGCAGGGCTGCTCTTGCGCATGGCAGCGCCGGCCGTTGTCACTTGGCCGGCTACATCCAGCAAATCTTTGACAGAAATCAGCTTGCCATCCAGCGGGCCTAGCGACAGCCCTCGCGCAGCGCGCTGGTCGGCAGCCTGCGCGGCTTCGCGCGCGGCGTCGGGGTAGAGCTGGGTGAAGATACGCGGGGCTTCTTCGCCCAAGGCGTTTAGTGCGTGCAGGCTTTTTTCTAGGCGTTGGGTCGATGTGGACATGGCGGGTCGCAAAGGCGTAAAAGGTGTTTACACCATCGTAACCAAAAAATACCGCTGTCTAGGTCGCCTTCATACACACACTTATCCACATCGATTGCGCGCCCCGTGACTGGCTAGCGCTTACGGCGTGGTGGCCGTAAACGTCACTTGCCCGTTGTAGTTGCCGGCAAAGCGGCTGGCGCTGTTGGCGTAGCCGAAGGTCCAGTTGGCGTTGCGGCTGGTAACCAGGCTGTTGACGGTGCCCGCGCCGCCACCGGCCACATTGACAGCGGAGCCGCTGCCACTGGCCGGGATGAGTGGCGCAGGAAGGTTGGTGCTGTCGCTGCTGGTGACCGTGATCTGGCTCATGGGAATGATGTTGCTGCCGCTGGTAAGCGGCGATGCCACTGTGGCGAAAAGGCTGACTTGCCCACCGTTGCTGCGCACTTCTACCGGCAGCACATTACCGTTAGCAGCCACATTGAAGTTGGGTGCAGCACCGCTCCAGTTAACCAAGGTGTTGCTGCCCACTGCCGGTGCGGTGGGTATGCCGGGGATGGAGGGTGTCAGCGCAAAGGCGACCTGCGATACGGTGCCGCCGGGTGTGGGCCAAACGCCATCGCCAATACGAAAGAAAATGAACTTGTCGATTTGGATGGTGAAGTTGAGAGCGACTGCAGGCGTTGTGCGTGATGGGCTGCTGGATGGGCCTGACGAGCCTGTGCCTGCCGTGCTATTTGCGCAGCAGGCCATCAGCGCAAACAGCACTGCCGGGCCAAGCTGTGCGTTGTGTAGTTTCACTTCAACTCCGCGTTCACTTTGAAGCTGCCCTTGTCCCAATCCAGTAGGCCGCTGGCTTGCATGGGGTAGACGGGTTGTGGTGCTTTTTGGCCATCATCAGCTTTGGGCATGAGCACCAGGGTGCGCGTTTGGCCCGGCAGCACGGGCGTACCTTCTACTGCCAAGCTAAAAACTTGGCCTTTGGCGTCTTTGGCATCAAGGGCTCCTTCTAGTCTGCCATGGGCATCGCCGGTGTTGGTCACGCTGACAGTAGGAGTGCGTTTGCCGCCAACATCGCTCAGGGTGACTTGCTGTAGCTCCAGCTTAGGCGCAGCACCGCCTAGCATCACGTAAACGGCTACGGCTATGCGGCCTGTTACTGGCAGGCTTAGGCTGGCCCCGCCACTGCGGATGATGGTTTGTTGTGAGGGCTCCGCACCTTCGATGGCGATCATGAAGCGGCATTCACCACGCGGTGCATCTGCGGGTGGCGTGATTTGAAAGCGAAAGCTGCTCTTGCTTTGGCCGGGAACATTGAGCGTGCGGCGCTCTAGTGCTACCCAGGGGCGGCAGCTGCCAGGCAGCAGCTCGTCGTGGTAGGTGATCTGGCCTTCGGGTGAGTAGGTCCAATCTAGCGTGCGCAGCGATACGGCGGTGGCGGTGCTGCCCAAGTTGTGGACATCGAGTGACTGGCCCAGGCGCTCGCCGCTCTTGGCAGTCAGCTCAAAGCGCGAGGGCGCAACGGCGATTTCAAACGGCGCGGCCTGGGCGCTAACGGCTAGCAAGCCCAGGCCCAGCGAGGCGATGTAGCGGAAAGGGTGTGCAATAAAAGACATCATGGCTGTATCTCAATCTCGAAATAAGACTCAAAGCCCAAACGGCCGCCCGGGCCCATTTGCAGCTGGCGCTGGTCTATGCGCAGCGTTAAATCAAAAGTTTCAGTTATCCATGGCGCGCGTACCACGCCGTTCCACACCAGTACCCGGTCTCCTGGGCGGCCGGTGCCGCTTTGGAAGCTTCCGCTGCCGTGCCACTGCACTTGTAGCCCTGATGGTGAGCGCAGGCCTTGGATGGCGAGCGGGATCACGTAGTAAATACGTGCATGGCGCCCCATAAAAGGCGTGGTGGCCAGCCGGTATTCCACACGGCCAAAAGGCAGGCTGATGGTTTGCGAATCCAGCATTTGCGCTTGGCGGAAGTCTGCGTTCACCTGGGCGCGTGGAGAGGTCGAGTCATCCAGGCGCATGGTTTGCGCGTTGGCAGACAGGGCCAAAACACTTGCAGCCAGCGCCGTAGCGGTAGATAAGCGGTGGGCGTAGTGGCGCAGCATATCTACTCCATGGAAGCGGTGAAGTACACCGTGCCTTTGTACAAGCCTGCTGGGTACAGGGTGTCGTTGGCGTAGGTGAAGGAGAGAGCGGTTGCGTTCATCGCGTTGGATTGGTAGTACCAGGTGCCGAGGAAACACACGCCAAAAATAATGATGGCCGAGCAATAGGTTGCATTGGCTTCAAAGGAGGCTATTTGCTGGCTGGCCGAACCGGTGAAGCTGCCGTTCTGGATATCACCAGTTCCCGAGCCGTTGCTTGTCCAGCTGATCTTGCTGAAAGGGATGATGGTGCTGCCGCAGCCACCGCTCTGGCATGTGAGCCCTGACGATGAATCTACCCGCAGTGTCACAGGGCGTGATGCGGCAGAGGTAGAGACAGGGCGCACTGGCGTGACCCAGATACTGATGCTTTGGGAGCCCGCTACAGGTGCCGGGGCAATGGCAACGTTGTTGCCGGCTACGTTGAACGCAACGGTATCGGTTCCAGTTACTTGGCCTACCCGTAGCGATAGCGCATAGGAGCTGCCTGTATCGGTCACGGTGGTCATCACAGCGTTGGCAGGCACCGTGATGCCACAGGCGAGCAACGCCAGCACCGCCGCAAGCGGTGCGCGCATAGGCTTTTTCGCCTGTGCAGTGGTGGTTGCATCGCGCATCTGCATCAGACGCCAGTGGCCGTGTAGGTCACGGTAGTGGCGTAGCTGCCTGCTTTCCAGTTTGCAGGTGTGCCTCCCAGTACGTATTGCCAAGTACCCGTGGCGACTATGTTGGAGTTGAACGAGGTCGAAGTGCAGGCACCTAGATTACCTCCAGGATGAGGCAGACTTCCTGTAACAGTCACGGTAAAGTCGGCATTCACGGGTCCTCCAGTTGGGGCCATGACGGGTGCTGTGCAGTTGATGGTGCCGCTATTGGCGTTAGTCCATGCATAAACGGTCAGCGTATTGTTGGCAGGGGTGACGGTCGCTGTCGGCGGTGAACCATTCCAGTCAACGCTGGCGCCGCTGCCGGCAACAGGTGCTGTGGGGACTCCGGGAATGCTGAACGTGCTGGTCCAGCTGGCAGTGTCAATCGTGGTGTTGGTAGAGCCTACGCGCAGCAGGATCAGCTTGGGCACGGAGACGGACAGCTTGACGTTGGCGTTTGCGGTGATGCTACCGCTGCCGGTGGTGTAGCCGTATTGGCTATCAGCCAAAGCATAGTTGCTGCCTGTCAGTGCCAGCACAGCGCCCAGCGCGAGGGGAGAGAGGATTTTCTTTGTCATTTTTGGTCCTTTGATTCAAAGGCTTGGTACAAAAGCGCGGGTGCGCGGAAATGGGCTCAGCACCATGCACCCGGCAGCTTTAATGCTGTGGAGGGGCGATGCATGTTGCTGGCCTGTGGTTTGCTGCATGGTTATTCCCCCACCTTGATCACGGGGATCTCGGCAGTGGCTTCGCCACGCAGCGGAACATCGACACTCACCCCTGCATTGCTGGGGGCGCCCCAAGGCAACGGCACGCTGTCGAGCGTGAGGGTGAGTTGATGGCGGCCTACACCGACCATCGGGAATGCAAAGCGACCATCGCGGTCTGTGGTGGCGCGGTAGCGGCCGTCCAGCACTACCTCAACACCAGCCACACCGCCTTCGCCTATTTGGGCCTGTTCGTCGCGGTTGGCGTCATAGAACACGCGGCCGGCTACGCTGCCAGCGCCCACGCCCGGCGCGCCATTGGCTACGGCAAAGGGTCGGCCGGTACTGCCTTCCCATCGCAGGTAGACGTAGGCCGTTTTGTCGTTGCTGCGGTAGAGCTGCGGGCCTGCCCAGTTGATGACGGGGGTGGCGGACGCGCGGGCTTGGTTGAGTGCGGCACTTACGCCCAGACGCCAGCCTTTGCCCAAGTCTTGCTCCGCCGCAAGCGTGCCTGACAGGCCTTGGCTGGTGTAGAGGCCACCGGTTTGCGAGGTGTAGCGCAGGTTGCCCGAGAAACTGAGTGTGCTGCTCGCCCAGTAGCGCATTTGCACGCCCGCCGTAGGGTACTGGCGTGTAGAGCCGCTGCTGCGGTCATCAGCCCAGCCCAGGGTGGTGGTCACTTCGGGGCGCATGGTCTCTCGCTGGGCGGCAATCCAGTCCTGCTCCCACTGCAACTCGCGGCCGGTTGCTGTGTCGGCATTCAGCACGATTTGCTCGTTGCGCCGCATCGTCAGGCTCAGCCGCGTGCGCGGTAAATCAAAAAACCGAGTTTGGTAGTAGCTATAGGCATACAAGCTGCGCATGGTGCCCAATGTTGCTGGGCTGGCGTTGCTGTCGTAGCGGGTCTGGTAGGCGTTCAGGCTGCCACCAACGGTGTTGCGCCGGTCGATTGTGTATTGCACATTGGCGTTGGCGCCTAGCCGGGTGGAGCCTTGTGATTTGTCCTGATCATTCGGGCGCGTACGTTCGTAGTCCAGTCCGCCGCCCCAGCTCAGGCGGTTGGCGCTATGGTCCATGCGCCAGTAGGCGCCGTGCGATCCTGATGGCAGCTGGTAATCACCAAACTGCAAATTGGGCCGCGATACATAGGCGCCCAGCTCATGCCTAAAACGCCCCAGCTTGGCCCCCACTTCTAGATACAAACCTTGTGCCCCACCGGTTTTTGTATTGAGGGTGGATGAGCTGGTGCTACTGCCCAAGGCAGTCAGCCGGGCGCGCAAGTCCCCGTCTTGGCGCAGATCTGCGCCGTATCCCATGGCTGCAGCCCAGCTGGATGTGGTCTTACGGCCCACCCCTTCGTTGTTGAACGGGCTGTAGTACTGGGTGGGAATATCCTTCGCTTGCTCTGCCTGGCCTGCTACATACCAAAGCCCTGCAAGGCGCTGCGTGGCGCCTAGCCAAGCCATACTGCCTTGGCTTTTCTCAAAACCCGGGTAGGGGCCACCCAGCAAGTCGCCACGCTCGCCCATACCTGCACGCAGATCAAAATCGCTGCCGTAGATGCGAGTGGCAAGGCCGCGCACCGTGCTGGTGCCCAGTGTCAGGCGGTAGTTACGGCTCAAGCCTGTGGTCAGCTCACTATAGGTATCGCCCAAAGTTGTATCAACGAAGATACCCGGTGCTATGGGGGTGGCCAGATTGCGCAGGGTAATGCGCTGGCTGTTGGCCTCGTGGGCATAACCCAGAGCTCCAATGCCATTCCACGCATCTTGTGTGCCGCGCAAAGCACGGGCATCGGCTTGCAGCGTCCACTCGCCGTAGTTCAGGGTTTGTTGACGGTATTCAATGCGCTGGCCCAGCTCGGTGGCGCGTCGTTTGCCTGCGCTGGATCCATCAGATTGGCCCACGCCTATGCGGCCCTCGACAACCCAGGTGCGCAGCCCTTCAGGCAGGGATTCGGGATCTGGCCCGTCTTCTGCCCGTAGGGCGGTTACTTCGTCAGCGCTCATGAAGCGGTCTTCATAGGCGGCGGGAGCGCCCTCTATCTGAGCGCGCAAACGTGCCTGCTCTGCTTGGGCGGGTGTCAGTGCCTCAATACGGTCGGCCGATGCTTTGATGGCTGGCTGGGCCATGGCTGGGCTGATGCTGGTTGCGTAAACCAATGAAAACACCGCCTTGGAGCCAAGGCTCCTCAACTCTGCAAACAAGGCGGTTGACATAGGTAAGTCCGTTACTTCTACGCGTGATAAAAAGCTGATTTCATTTGAAATAACCTACATACCATTTATCTATTAATGCAGAGGTTTTGATGAATAACGCGAGTGTGTCGCAGAGGATGACGAATCCTTCTGTTACGCCGCGTAAAGAAAATTGAAGATTGCCTATTGGATATGTATATAGATAGAAAAAATACATGTAACTTTGGTTGATTGAGAAACCAAAAAATAGGAAACGTTTGTTGCTGATTGCTACCGTGACGTGGAGGCGCGGGGCTTGAACTGGGCTGAGTTGGCCCTATATGCGGCGATGATTTGTTGATTAGAGAGACACCACAACATGACGAAACAAACCCATTCCTTCCAGGCCGAAGTGGCCCAATTGCTGCATTTGGTCACGCATTCGCTGTATTCCAACTCGGAGATTTTTCTGCGCGAACTGGTCTCTAATGCCTCGGACGCATGCGACAAGCTACGTTTTGAAGCGCTGAATGATTCCAGCCTCTACGGCGATCAGCCCAATTTGGAAGTGCGCATTGCCTTTGATGACAAGGCCAAGACCTTAACCATCACCGACACCGGCATCGGCATGAGCGCCCAAGAGGCGATTGACCATTTGGGCACCATCGCCAAGAGCGGAACCAAGGCCTTCATGGACAAGCTCAGCGGGGACCAAAAGACCGATTCCCAGCTAATCGGTCAGTTTGGCGTGGGCTTTTACTCGGGCTTTATCGTGGCCGACAAGATCACCGTCGAATCGCGCCGCGCCGGCCTGCCCGCCAGTGAAGGCGTGCGTTGGATCAGTGGTGGCGCAGGCGATTTCGAGGTTGAGCAGATCACCCGCGAGCAGCGCGGCACCAGCGTCATCCTGCATCTGCGCGAGGATGCATATGAGTTTTTGAACGGCTATAAGCTCAAGTCGCTGATCACCAAGTACTCCGACCACATCAGCCTGCCCATCTTGATGGAAAAGGAAGAATGGAAAGAGGGCGAGAACGAGCAGCCTGGCGAGATGGTGAAAACCGGCGAATGGGAAACGGTAAACAAGGCCAGTGCCTTGTGGACCCGTGCCAAAAAGGACGTGACAGAAGAGCAGTACAAGGACTTCTACAAGGCTATCAGCCATGATTTTGAAGACCCGCTGACTTGGAGCCACAACCGCGTTGAAGGCAATACCGAGTACACACAGCTGCTCTACATTCCGGCGAAGGCGCCGTTTGACCTGTATCAACGCGACAAGCACGCAGGCATCAAGCTATATGTAAAACGCGTTTTCATCATGGACGATGCCGAAGCGCTGATGCCTCAGTACCTGCGCTTTGTAAAGGGTGTGATCGACTCGGCTGACCTGCCGCTGAACGTGAGCCGCGAGCTGTTGCAGGAATCGCGTGATGTGAAGCTGATCCGTGAAGGCTCGGTCAAGCGTGTGCTCTCGATGCTGGAAGATCTGGCACGCCACGACAAACACGAGGCTGGCGCTGAAGGTGATGTGACCGATGTGGTCAGCGAAGAGGACAAGGCCAAGGAAGGCAAGTACAGCCAGTTCTATGCCGAATTCGGCGCGGTACTGAAAGAAGGCCTGGGCGAAGACCATGCCAACAAAGACCGCATCGCCAAGCTGCTGCGCTTTGCATCGACCACGCAAGAGGGCTTGTTCACCTCGTTTGCTGACTACAAAGCACGCATGCCAGAAGGCCAAGACGCTATTTACTACATCACTGCTGACACCTTGGCTGCCGCCAAGAACAGCCCGCAGCTCGAAGTCTTCAAGAAAAAGGGCATCGAAGTGCTCTTGATGACCGACCGGGTGGACGAGTGGGCCTTGAATTTCGTGCATGAGTTCGACGGCACGCCACTGCAATCCGTAGCCAAGGGAGCGGTCGATCTGGGCAAGCTGCAAAACGACGACGAGAAAAAAGCCGCCGAAGAGGCTGCCGAAACCTTCAAACCCGTTCTGGCCAAGTTGAAAGAGGCCCTCAAGGACAAGGCCGAAGACGTGCGAGTGACCAGCCGCCTGGTTGATTCGCCCGCCTGCTTGGTGGTGCAAGACGGCGGCATGAGCATGCAATTGGCGCGCATGCTCAAACAAGCGGGTCAGGCCGCGCCTGAGTCCAAGCCCGTGTTGGAGGTGAACCCCGAGCACCCTCTGATTCAAAAACTCGATGGCAGCGTGCACTTCCACGACCTGGCCAATATCGTGTTCGACCAAGCCGTGCTGGCTGACGGCGGCATGCCCGAAGACCCAGCCGCTTACGTCAAGCGTGTGAACGCCTTGCTGGTTTAAGCGTTAACCAGTCAAAAGAAAAGCCCCAATCGCAAACCGTGGTTGGGGCTTTTTTTGGAGGCTTGAAAACTGCCGACGCAGCCACCTAGGGTGGCGTTGCTGCGCAGGTATTTCCCGCCGTTGCGGTAGGCTCGGCGGATGAGTGAAGCGACCTGAGGCAAGCGCCGCTACCACACCATCAACAGGAAAGCGTACAGCGCACACGGCGACTTGTACTCTGAACAGGGCGGCGGCATGCGGTGGCTGAGGGTAAGCGTGGACGCAATCACTCCTTCTCAGGTGTAGCTCTACAGTGCTACTTGGCTATCCAGTGTTTGCTCTGCCCTCGCGCCAAATTTTTGGTTTGGTGCAATTGCTGTTGCGAATGGCGGGCTGGTCTTGGACGGCGCTTGAAGATAGCCAGGTGTACCGAAAAAAAAGAGCTTGGATGGGCCAGCGTATCGCTGTGCAGGCCGCAAAGGTCATTACTGGTTGGCATTTACAACTATCAAGTTCTTGGGCGAGGTCGAGCGCTGCAGCCGGCAGTGCAAGGTGCACCTAGGCTTTGATGTGAAGATCTTGTAAACCCGTGCCACGCTGGGGAGTGCCAACTAAATTGGTAATTTACCCTGGGCTGCAGAGCTACTAGCTCAAATACCAAATCATGAAACCTTTCTGCGAAAAGAGCCGGTATTTGCGCTTCGCAGCGAGGGTAGATCAAACCTGCCGGAAATTAGATCGTGATTTGGCGGCGATAGCGAAGCTGTTACCTGCGCATGCTAGTGGAGGCGAAGACGGAATGCTTCAAAGTGCGTGAAATCAACATCTGAACATCCTTTCTTAATCGGCTTAATAAGCTGGGGTGGCCGGAGTATTCGTCTGTTTTTGATGCAGACCTGCGAACTTGACAAGAATTAACAATCGAGCGAGGCCTCTCTTGGAGAGCGTTAGCGTGGTTGCGAGGACCAAGGAAACAAGGATGTAAGCCCCTTTGTTGGTTTTATATTAAAAATAGATAATTGGCGCGCATTTGTTGATAGATGTCGAAGGGTTGTTGGCGTGACGTGTCTAAATATATAGTGGATTGCTTCATATAGAATCGATTTTGTGCCGATTTTAGAAGCATATAGTTTCAAATTGCAGAAGTGGTCTGATGTATTTATTGCAACAACTACTTGCTGCTAACCTTCCTCCTATAGGTTTTAAGCGTCATGTCAATCCCCTTATCCCCGAGCGCTGGTGCCGTCTCGTCGGCCTTAGAGCCGGCGTGTCGCCCTACATCAAGCCGCTTGACTTTTCCTCCTTTTAGGTTGTTTAGAACTCGTTCACTGTTCAGCTTGCTGGCGGCCCCACTGTTGGGTATGGCTAGCGGCAGCGCCTTGGCCGCCACAGAGCTGGATCTGCTGGTCAACCACCAAATTCATTTTTACGGCAACGAGGCGGTCAATCCGCAAGATGGCCCGGTGGGCGGCAAGTACACCTTCAGCACCGAATCCGGCATCAATGGCGATAGTGGCACCGTGAGCAATGCGGTGCTTACACAAAAATTGCCAGCAGGCGCCATTTTCCTGGGCATCACCGCCCCGGTCGGGGTTGCATGCACAGGGCAGCCTGCGGCCAACCAGCCCGTTTCCGCCAATTCGGCCATCAGTTGCACGTTTCCCACCTTGTCAGCCAATGCGCTGCAACGGGTGGATTTCAACGTCTTCCTGCCCCAAAAGGGCTTGGCTACCACTGCCTTCGCGTCGCTGAAATCGGCAGACAACGTCGATAAAAACCCCGACAACGACGACAGCATTGATCGGAGCATCACTCTCTACGAGCGCGCTGATCTAGCCGTTGAATTCACCGGCCCCACCAATGGCAGCTCGCAGCAGCAAGGTGCGGTGGTCGACTACGTCATCCAGGCCAGAAACGCTAATTCGACCTACGCATTCCCCATGGTCGGGGGCGAAAAAGCTGTGGTGCGCTTTGCGTTGCCCCAGGGCACGTCTTGGCAGAGTGACCCCACGTCCCCGGGCAACGTCTGGTCGTGCGTCAAGAGCGATGACAACACCTCCAGTCCGCCCACCTCAGTGCAAACCTGTACCTACACGGCCCCAGTGGGCGGGGTTGCCAAGGGCGTAGATTTGCCGCCACTGACGATTCCGGTCACGGTGACTGAGAGCTCAGGCAATACCGACGCCACCGTTTCGGTCGCTGGGCAAACCACCGGTGGTATCACCTTCATTGACGCCGACCCCGACAACAATAACGACAAGGTGGGCATCACGTTCGCCCCTAACACCCAGCTCGACATGAAGCTGGTCAAATCCGTCGAGCCCAAGGTACTGGACAAGAAAGGTGGCGGGACCCAGAGCGTAACCTACACCATGAAGGCCAGCCGTAGTGGAGGCGGGATGCTGCCGTCGGGTGCCATATCTATCACCGACACGCTGCCGGCAGGCATCACTTATGGCGCCGCCACTACTGCGGCAATAAATGCGGGTTGGTCTTGCAACGCGGCGGGCCAGGTACTGACCTGTAACTTTGCCGGTGTGGTCAATAGCGATGGCAGTCTGCCCGACCTGTCATTTACCGCCGCCGTAGATGTTGCCGGTACCACAATTGACGCTCAAACAGGCAACAAGGTGGTGACGAACACGGCAACGCTGGATGTGGAAAACGAGCCCGACGCCAACAAGGGGGCCAATAACCAGTTCTCCGCGAACCTCACCATCAGCGACAAGGCCAGCCTGAAAGTTGAAAAATCGTCAGCCTTGACTGGTGCTATCAAGGATGGCACGTCATTCATCTGGACGATCAAAGTCACGAATACAAGCGATGTGAAGGTGCTGGCTTCCAACACCGTGACCGTCACCGACAAGTTGGATGCAAAGCTGGAGTATGTAAAGGATGCTGCCGAGGCACCTTGGGCCTGCTCTGCTGACCCAGTCGCATGGACAGCCGGCACGCAACAAACGGTCACTTGTACGCTGAACCAGGAAATCGATAAAAACGCTGCCAAAACTTTGAACCTCAAGGTCAAAGCGCATATCCCAGATGACGAAAATTGGGCCACAATTACAAACAAGGCAACAGCAATTTGCCCTGCAGACCGCATCTGTCCGGGCCTTCACCCAGTTAAAAACCCATACTTTGAATCCGGCCAAAGCACGGTTAATCTGTCTGAAAAGGTGGCGGATCTGTCGATTGCCAAATCGGCTGCGATTACCCCTGACTCCAGTAGATATGGCCCGGAAGCCTCAGGCGCTGAAGTGGTGTACACGCTGAACGTCAAAAACGCCGTACCTACCCCACTGCCCAGCGGCGTGTTGGCAACGGACTTCCAGGCTGCCCAGACCGTGGTCGTGGAAGATGTGGTCACCAACCTGTTGAACACCAATGTCAATTCTGCGGCTCACCCGGTGACAGGCGCACCGCGTTATAGCAACGAGCGTTTTGTGGAAGCCACTTACGCCTCGGTGAATGGCGTGACCGGATCGTGCGAATATTCCACCAAGGATCTGCTTGACAGCCAGGTCAAGGTCACCTGCACCTTGAACAACATGCCAGTGGGCGATACCGTGTATCCCATCACCATCAAGGCACGCCAGTTTGTGAATCCCACGGGCGACGCTGACCAGACGGGCAAGATCACCAACATCGCCACGGTCAAATCGCCCGACACGGCCGAGCATGATGATGGCAACAATAAGGGCGATGCCGATGTCACCCTGACGGCGCTGACCAATTTGAAAGCTACCAAGACCGCCACGCCGATTTCGGCGCTGGCTGGCCAGCCCATCACTTACACCCTTGGCGTGCAGAACCAAGGTCCTTCGGCGGCTCGTGTAGTGAAACTGGTCGACTCCCTGCCTGTGGGCATGATCTGGGTCACTGAGCCCAGCATTGTCAATAGCAGCACCTGTTCGCTGTCTGGCGGCGGAGTGATTGCCGTTGGCGAGAAGGTGGAAGACGGCAAGAATACTCTGACCTGTGCATGGCCCGCCAACCAAGCATTTGACGTGAGCACGCACACCATCAACTACACCCTGCGTTCGGCCAATACTGATTATCCGGCATCGGTGCCCAACAGCGTGCAGGTAGAAACGGCGACACAGGAAACCATACCGCTGACTGATCCGAATACGGACAATAAGGCTAGCCAGATTGTGACCCTGGATAAGCCCCAGTTGGATGTACGCATCACCATGGAGCACACTGCTGATCGCCTGCCGATCAACAGTGGCGCCAGCAGCCGCACCGAGTACACCATCAAGGTGATCAACAGTGGAGCCTCCACTTCGTACGCTACCAACGTGAAGATGCTGGACACGTTCCCCGCTGCAGGTTCGACTGCTGGATTTTTGCCAAAAGGCACAGCCGTGACGAGCGTGGTTTCCATTGGCAAAGACGGCAAGCCCAGTGGCACCAACCGCTTTGACCTGAGCATGTGCTCGTTCACCGCGGACGGCCTGGCTTGTGACTTCCCCTGGTTGGCGCCCGGTGAATCTGCCGAGATCAAGTTTGAGATGGATGCAACAACCATCAACAACGGTGATTTGCCATACGGCACCATCCGCCACGAGGCCAGCGTCAGCGCTGATGGCGAATACCTGCCAAATCTGCCTACAGGCGAGGACGTGACTGACAACAACAAGGTGACCGACCGTACTTCGGCCTACGACCCCGCCAGCGGCTTCAATCCTGACCAATTGAAAGACGTAGATCTGTCCATCGTGAAAAGCTCGACTACTGCTGTCGCCACGCTGGGTGGACAGATCGACTATGTGCTGACGGTGACGAACGAGGAAATCGCGACCCCTCCTAAGCACTTGGTAGGTGGCAATGCCATCGTGACTGACGTGCTGCCTGAAGGGCTTGCGCTGACAGGAGCTGTGCCTAAGGACTGTACCTATGCGGAAGAAACCCGCACGCTGAGCTGCAAGATCACTGACCTGGAACAGGGCGCTTTTGCTAAATTTGCGTTTAGCGTTACGGTAAACCGCCTTAGCCAAGACCAGACGGAGGTGCTTAACCTGGCCACGGTCACCAGCC
>JAVXMM010000013.1:0-71903 GCA_036646255.1 Comamonas sp. | reverse complement strand
TCATGATGGCGGCCATGCCGAACTCGCGCACACCGTAGTTGATGTGGCGGCCAATGCTGCCAGCTTCATCCTTGACGATATGGCCCTTGTCGTCCACACGGAAAGCGGGAGTCGACTTGGTATTGGTCAGGTTGGAGCCGGTCAAATCAGCCGAGCCGCCCAGCATCTCAGGCAAAGCAGCGGTAAAGGCTTCCAGCGCCAGCTGGCTTGCCTTGCGGCTGGCCACGGTCTCGCCCTTGACGTGGGCGTTAGCCACCGTCTCAACCGCCACTTGGGCAAAGTTCTTAGGCAGATCACCGGCCATGCGGCGCTTCAGCTCAGCAGCCAGCTCGGGGTAGGCCTTGGCATATTCAGCAAACTGGGCATCCCAGCCGGCTTCGGCCTTGGCGCCCAGGGCCTTGTTATCCCAAGCAGTGTAGACATCGGCAGGGATCTCGAAGGGGCCGTAGCTCCAGCCCAGCGCTGCACGGGTCAGTGCAATTTCTTCGGCGCCCAAGGGCTCGCCGTGGGCCTTGCTGGTGTCTTGGCGGTTAGGGCTGCCCTTGCCGATATGGGTCTTGCAAATGATGAACGATGGCTTGTCTGCCACCTTCTTGGCTTTGGCGATGGCATCGCTCACGGCCTTCGCATCGTGGCCGTCAATCGGGCCAATCACGTTCCAGCCGTAGGCTTCAAAACGCTGGGCGCTGTTGTCGATGAACCAAGGCTGCACCTTGCCGTCGATCGAGATGCCATTGTCGTCGTACAAGGCGATCAGCTTGTTCAGCTTCCAAGCACCAGCCAGTGCGCATGCTTCGTGGCTGATACCTTCCATCAGGCAGCCATCACCCAGGAACACGTAGGTGTGGTGGTCCACCACATCGTGGCCGGGGCGGTTGAACTCAGCGGCCAGCATCTTCTCTGCCAGCGCAAAACCTACCGAATTGGTCAGGCCTTGACCCAGTGGGCCAGTGGTGGTTTCTATGCCAGGGGTCACGTCCACTTCGGGGTGGCCAGGCGTCTTGCTGTGCAGTTTGCGGAAATTCTTGAGCTCTTCCATCGGCAGGTTGTAGCCGGTCAGGTGCAGCAGCGCGTAAATCAGCATGGAGCCGTGGCCGTTCGACAAAATGAAACGGTCGCGGTTGATCCACTGCGGATTGGCGGGATTGTGCTTGAGGTGCTTGCTCCACAGGGCCACTGCCATGTCTGCCATGCCCATGGGCGCGCCGGGGTGACCGGAGTTGGCTTGTTGAACGGCATCCATTGCGAGTGCGCGAATCGCATTCGCCATATTTTGTGTGTTGACCATGGGAGGAAGGAGAAAGAAAGCGACAAAGCTGGTATTTTAGCGGCGCAGCGCCAGCATTGCTGGGCGTGTCGCACTTTGCCGTACGGGGATAGTGGGCCTCCGCCTACTTGGGTCGCCGATGATGTTACCCAAACTGCATAGCGCTTGATTGGGGCACACTCCGGTAGTAGCGCTCTCCGCCAACAAAGTGCTCCCAGCGTCTTTCAACCGATTTCGAAAAGGATTACACATGCAACGCACTATCCACACCACGGCATTGGCAATCGCTCTGGGCCTGGCAAGCATGGCAGGCACGGCCTTCGCCAGCACCGCCGACAAGCTGGCTGCCACGCAAGCGGCCAGCATGGATTTGTCGCAAGCCATTGCTGCCGCACAAGGCCAGCACGGTCTGAAGGTTGTCGAGGCCGAGATTGATCTGAAGAAAAAGCAGCCCGTTTTTGAGTTCAAAGGCATCAATGCCCAGAACCACGAGCAGAAGCTGAAGCTCAGCGGCACCAACGCCTCCCAGGTGCTAGAGAGCAAGGATGAAGGCGCTGCTGCCAAGAAGTACACCGACCGCCTGGCCGCGGCCAAGATCAGCATCAACGACGCGATTGCTACCGCTCTCAAGCACACACCCGGCAAGGCCGTAGAAGTGGACTTGGACGACCACTTGGGCGTGTTTAGCTATGACGTCAAAATCATCAACGCTGCTGGCAAAGAAGTCGAAGTGCGCATAAACGCGGTGGACGGCACGGTAAAACCGTAAGCCATCAACGTAATCATTCGTTGCTATTATTTTTAGCAGCAACTAAAAGGCCAGCTGCACGCTGGCCTTTTGTCTTGAAAATCGCCAACTTCACCGCTGATACGTGGTTACGTCGTCTTTTTACCCTAACCAGCTGCCTGCAAAAATGCGCCTGGCCGCAAATGAAAATCTTTGATTTTCCCGGTAGTGCTGGCGTCTCTACATCCTCTCTGCACGGTAATGCTGCACCATATACACCGCATCATCGCCATAACTGCGCAGTGCTGCTGCATCCGCAGGTGCCAAGGCACTGTATGGCGCATAGCCCTTGCGCTGCCAGTAGGCTTGCGAGCCTTGTACCGACACCAGGGCTGAATACGCAGGTGACCACACTGCCGCACCGCGCCACAGCGCAGCCAGCAGCGCATTGGCCAGGCCTTGTCCCGTACAGTCGGGGTGCACGGCCATGTCGTGCAGGTACAAGGTATCAGGCGCCACATAGTTTACAAACGCACCGTGCAGCGGCGTCACGCAACCAAGGCGTGACCGATAAGCCGCCAGATACGCCAAAACCTGATCGCCCTGCACCGCCACCCACGAGCATTGCGCGCCGCTGGCCATACGGTCTGCATAAACTTCCACAGCTTCCATATATTCAGAGCCATAGCAGGCCTCTTGCACCTGCATAAGGCCTTGCAAATCGGCCAGTTGCAACGGACGAATTTGGGTAGTGGCAGGGGCAGCCAAGGAGGAATCAGAAGACAAAAAACGCATGCCCCGATTGTCGGTCATGCGCTTTTCCGCAGTGGTCTATGGCAGCTTTTACAGCACAGGTAGCGGCGCTTGGGTAGATGCAGGCACGCTCGTGCGCGCCGCATTCATTACCATGGACAGCAGGCTGTAATAGCCATTAATGCCGACCAAATCCATCACACCTTTGTCGCCAAACAGCGCCGTTGCCTTGGCCCACAGCACGTCGCTCACTTCGCGTCGCTGGTGCAGTTCTATGCAAAAGTCATGCACCACGGCTTCATCCTCAGCCATGCCTGCTGGGCGCTGGCCTTGTGCAATCGCGTCTATGGTGGTTTGCGCCACACCTTCACGCAGGGCGATGGGTGCGTGGATCGCCCACTCCACCTGCTGCGTCCACTGGCGCGCGGTTACCAGGATCGCCAGTTCGGTCAGGCGTATTCCAATGGCGCTGCGGTAGCGCAAATACTCGCCCATACGCTGTGTGTGGTCCATCAGCTCGGGGCTACGAATGAGCGGCACAAAGGGCGAGATCAGCGCGCCACGCGGGCCGTCAATAATAGGCTGGGCATAGCGGCGTTGTTCTTCGCTCCACTGCTCTGGTGGCAGCGGGGGAAAACGGTCGTTGGGTGCAGTCATCTCGGTCTCTTCTCGTATCAACAATCAGGCAACAACAGCAGCATGATTTTTAGCCAGCACGGTGTCTACCGCATCGCCTAGGCGCTCTACCACCTGATCCAGCTCGGCCTCTCCGATGATGAAGGGCGGTGCCAGCAAGATGTGGTCACCGTTTTTACCGTCAATCGTGCCGCCCATGGGGTAGCACAGCACACCGTTGGCCATGGCTTGCGCCTTGATCTGCGCATGCAATTTGAGGGCGGGGTCAAAAGGCGCCTTGTTGGCTTTGTCCTGCACCAGCTCCACCCCCCAAAACAGGCCGCGGCCACGGATATCGCCCACATACGGATTGGCATCAAAACGCGCATGCAACTGCTTTTGCAGATAAGCGCCGCGCGCCAGCACCTGGGGCAGCAAACTGTCACGCTGGATGACTTGCTGCACCGCCAGCGCCGCTGCGGCTGCCATGGGGTGGCCAATATAAGTGTGGCCGTGCTGGAACATACCGCTGCCCTTGCGCATGGCATCCACAATCTTGCCGGTGGCCAACACCGCGCCAATCGGCTGGTAGCCGCCGCCCAGCCCTTTGGCAATAGTCATCAAATCAGGGGTGATGCCTTCTTGCTCTACCGCATGCAGCGTACCTGTGCGGCCCATGCCACACATCACTTCGTCGGCGATCAGCAAGATGCCATAGCGATCACACAGCGCACGCAGGCCTTGCCAGTAACCGGCAGGCGCCGCCACGGCACCCAGGGTAGCGCCCACCACGGGCTCGGCCACGAAGGCGATGACTTTGTCTGGCCCGAGCTCGTTGAACTTGGCATCCACCTCGGCCAGCAGCCGCGCCACATAGGCGTCGCTGCTCTCGCTATCATGGCGGCCCCGGTACTCATACGCCGGTGCCACGCGGCCTACGTCCATCAAGATGGGGGCAAACTGCTTGCGGCGCCACTCATTGCCACCCACGGCCAGCGCGCCCAAGGTATTGCCGTGGTAGCTTTGGGCGCGAGCGACGTAGTGCGTGCGCCCGGGCTGGCCGATCTCGACAAAATACTGGCGCGCCATCTTCAAGGCGGCCTCGACCGCCTCAGAGCCGCCAGATACAAAGTACACATCGCTCATGCCTTGGGGCGCATGGGCAACCAGGTGGTCGGCCAGGGCCTCTTGCACCTCGGTGGTGAAGAAGCTGGTATGCGCATAGGCCAACTGATCAATCTGGCGGTGCATGGCCGCCAACACATCAGGGTGGGCATGGCCCAGGCACGACACCGCTGCACCACCGCTGGCATCGATATAGGCCTTGCCCGCCTTGTCAAACAACTCCACCCCTTTGCCGCCCACAGCGACGAGAGGAACCTTGGCCAGAGAACGATGGATGACATGGCTCATGCGAGCTCTCCTCAACGAGCGGCTGCCGGCCCTGCGCTGGCAGCCATGCTGCACAGTATAAAGATCAATTGTTATTTTTAAAATGACTTTTGGAACAATTGATCCAAAAAGAATTTCAATCGCTCATTTATTCATAGCTACCAGCGCCTGCGAATCGGGTGCTAGCAGCTATTTTTATCAAAAATCAACGTGCGGATCTGCGGCGCAGCCCCAGCCACACCAGTGCCATACCCGTCAGCACCAGTGGTGGCACCGATCCCCAGTTCAGCATGTTCCAGCCCTGGCTGGTCACCAGAGCGCCTGATGCGAACGAAGTCACCGCCATCGTCGCAAAGACAAAGAAGTTGATGCAGGCCTGGGCGCGGTCTTTTTCCTCAGCGCGGTAGTTCTGCACCGCCAGGCTGGTGGCGCCGGTAAACAAAAAGTTCCAACCTACACCCAGTAGCGCCAGCGCCCAGGTGAAATGCATCACCGTCTGGCCCGACAGGCCAATCACCACACATACCAGGTTCAAGAGCACGCCCACACCCATGATGGGCAGCACGCCAAAGCGCTTGATCAAATGCCCGGTGATAAACCCGGGGGCAAACATACCGATCACGTGCCACTGCAACACCCCTGCAGCAGCGCTAAAGTCAAAGCCACACACATCCATGGCCAGCGGCGTAGCAGCCATCAACAAGTTCATGATGCCGTAGCTGGCCGCCGCGCAAAACGTGGCGACGGCAAAGCCCGGCTGACGCAGCAACTCGCCCACGCTGCGCTGGGGCAAGGCACCAGTGCTGGCTTGTGTGGGCGCTGGCGCAAAGCGCACCAAACGCATGATGACCATGGACAGCACGGCCACCAGCATCAGCGCCAAATACGCGCCCATAAACGGAGTGGCAAACAGGGTGCGTGTATGGCTGGCCAGTGCCGGGCCTAATACAGCGCCAATGAGGCCGCCCGCCAGCACCAGCGAGATAGCTTTTTCGCGTTGCGGTGGCGCCACCAGCTCAGCAGCAGCAAAGCGGTAGAGCTGACCATTGGCGCTGTAGTAACCCGCCACCAAGGTAGAAAAGCACAGCAGCCAGAAATGCTGGAAATACGCGGCCGTGGCGCACATGGCGGCCGACACCAGAGCCACCAGCAAGCCCAGCTGGAAAGAGCCCTGCCGACCTAGTTGGCGCTGGCTTTGGGCCACCAGCGGGGTAGACAGCGCACCGCCCACCACATAGCCCATCACGGGCAGGGTCGCCATCCACGGCAACGGCGCCAGGTGCAGGCCCACCAAGCCGTTGATAGCAATAAACACCACGTTGTTAGTGAGGAAGAGGCCCTGGCACAAGGCCAGCCAAGCAATAGAGCGGTTCATGCGATGTTGTGGATTTTTGTTGTTGCTGAGGGTACGCGGGCGGGCGGCGGCGCGTAGTCACAGCGGGGACGCATGCTGCGCCCCATTTTGCTATCAAAATAAAACCGCTAGCGCCCGTTTGTCGGGCGCTAGCGGTCATTTTCATAAAAATACGCTGACCGCCTATTGCTTAAAAAACCTTGCCAGGATTCATCAGGTGGAACGGATCGAGCGCCGCCTTGATCGAGCGCATCACCGCCAGCTCTTGTGGCGTGCGGCTGTAGGGCAGGTAAGGTTTTTTGTGCAATCCAATACCGTGCTCGGCCGACACGCTGCCATTGAACTGCTGCACCAGACCGTATAGCGCAGCCTCCAGCTGCTCGTCCTCACCATTGATGGTTTTGCTGTCGACGGTGACATGCAAGTTGCCATCGCCCACATGGCCGAAAAACAAGCTGTGGTGACCGGGCCAGCGCGCATCAAAGGCGGCGCGGCAGGCGGCGGCAAAACGGCCAATGTCCATTTGCGGCAGGCTCACGTCAAAGTTGACGGGCGGGTGCATGTTGGCGTTCATCTCAGCCGGGGCTTCGCGCAGCTTCCACAGCGTCTTGGCTTGCTCGCTCGATTGGGCTATCACCGCGTCCAGTACCTCGCCGGCCTCCATGGCCTCGCCCAGCGCTTCCTCTACCGCTTCGCGCAGGCTGGCTTCGTCTTTGCCGTCTACATCAATCAGCGCCAGCAGCGGGTGCTCAGCATCAAACGCTGGCTGCAGTTTTTGCCACTGGATCGAGGTCTGCACAAAGTCATTCCACATCAGCTCAAACGCAGCCACGCTGTTGCCAAAGCGGCTTTGCATGCGCGCCAGCACCGCCAGCGCATTGTCAAAATCAGGCATGGCAACCATGCAGGTCGCCTTGGCTTGCGGCGCAGGGCGCAGACGCAGCAGCACGCGGGTGATGATGCCCAGGGTGCCTTCGGCACCGATGAAAAACTGCTTCAAGTCATAGCCGGTGTTGTTCTTGAGCATGGGGCGCAGCATGGGCAGCACGGTGCCATCGGCCAGCACAACCTCCAGCCCCAACACCTGCTCGCGCATCATGCCGTTTTGCAACACCCCGTTGCCGCCTGCGTTGGTGGACACATTGCCACCAATCTGGCAGCTGCCGCGCGCGCCCAAGTCAACCCCAAACACACGGCCTGCGGCCACCGCGGCCTCTTGCACGCTTTGCAGCGTAACGCCGGCTTGCACCGTCATCAAACCGGTGCGCGCGTTCACGTCTTCAATCGCATTCATGCGCTCTAGCGAGAGGGCCACGCAGCCAGGCACAGGCACGGCTGCGCCCGCCAGCCCTGTCAAACCGCCTTGCGGCACTACGGCAATGCGGTGCGCATGGCATACGCGCAGCAACGCGCATACCTCGTCGGTCGTGCGCGGGCGCACCAAGGCCAGCGGCTGCACAGGTGGCATGCCGCTCCAGTCGGTCCAGTATTTCTCGGGGATGGCAGTATCGCGCACAAAGCCTTGTGCGCCCAAGGCTTGTTCCAGATCGATCCAAAAAGCGGCGCCGGGCGCTGCCGCTGCGTTGTCGTAGCTTGGGGTGTTCATAGCCCCGTATTGTCGGACGGTTTTCAGCCCTGCTGCGCGGCCAGCAGTCTCAAACAGCACTGCGCTTGATAGCCGCAACCTTCAACACAGGCTGCCAACAGTTCGCTGAAATCTGCTCGTCACCTCTCGCCAGAAACTCACCCTGATTGCGCAAATAACTGTTTATATATACAGTAATCAGATCTACAAAAGGATCCAATATGCTTAACGGTAGCTGCTGCTGCGGAGCCATCCAGTTCACCCTGTCCAGCCCACCCACGATGATGGGGACATGCCACTGCTCGCGCTGCCGCAAATTGGGCGCCAGCACCTTTGTCTTCGTTAAACGCGGGGCGTTTACCCTGCTTGCAGGGGGCGATGCCATTGCCACCTTCAAGCCAGCAGCGCCGTATCAATACAACCGCTGCTTTTGCAAGCACTGCGGTACGGCTTTGGGTGAGGTGACGTCTACCAGCGAATCCTTTCCCGTCGCCGCCAGTTGTTTTGATGATGAGCTACCGCTGTCCAACCTGTTCCACGAGTTCGTTCAAGAGAAACCGCATTGGCTCCACATAGGCGATGACGCTCAGCAATTTGCCGGGCACCCGCACAAGTAACGCCCCAGCACATACCATTGCCACATGCTCCATCCACAGCAACTACGGCGACTGGCCCTATCCCGCCAAGGATTGGGCGCCCGTCAGGCGTTTGGTCAGGGCCTGGCGGGCAGCTTGCGCGCTATTGTGCACTTGGGCTATGTGCAGATAGATACGCTGTCTGTGGTGGAGCGTGCCCACCACCATGTGCTATGGAGCCGCGTGCCCGGCTACGCGCTAGAGCACCTCAACCAGCTGACCAGCAGCGGGCAGATTTTTGAGTACTGGTTCCATGCAGCGGCATACTTGCCCATGCGCGACTACCGGTTTGCCTTGCCGCGCATGCAGTCCTTTCGACGTGACGAAAGCCCGTATTTCAAGAATGTAGATCCCAAGCTAATGGCCGAGATCCTGGCACGGATTCGCGGCGATGGCGAGCTGCGCACCCGCGACCTGAAAGAGCAAAACACAGGCCCATGGTGGGGCCACGGCCCGGGCCGGCGGGCGCTAGACAAACTCTTCATGCAGGGCGCTTTGATGATCCGTGACCGCAAAGGCATGGAGAAGCGCTACGTGTTGCCCGAGCATTTGCTGCCCGCAGATGCCAACCTGGCCGAGCCATCCGCAGAAGAAATGGCGCAGTACCTGTTGGCCACTACCACCCGCGCCCATGGCGTCGTCACCCTGGGGCAGTTGCTGCATTTGCGCAGCGGCAAGCTATTGCGCAACGCCATGCGCGACTTGCTGGCGGAGCAGGTTAACGACGGCAAACTTATTGCGCTAGATAACGCCATGCAGCCAGACACCTATGTGTGCACCAAAGCACTAGAAACCGACCGACTCAGCAAAACCAGCCCAGCAGTGCAACTGCTCTCACCCTTTGACAACGCCGTCATCCACCGCGAGCGCCTTCTACAACTGTTTGGCTACCACTACCGACTAGAGAGCTATGTGCCTGTCCATCAGAGGGTGCACGGCTATTTTTGCCTGCCCATACTGTGGCAGGGCAGCTTTGTAGGCCGCATCGACTGCAAAGCCAACCGCGCCGCAGGCCGCTTTGATGTCATACGAATGCACCTCGAGCCAGGCATGTCGCCCACTACACAGTTCACAGCGTCGCTAGCGGATGCCATCAACCAGCTTGCTGCGTTTTGCGGCTGCGCGCAGGTGGAGCACAACACGTTGACTTAGGGCGTTTAGACAAGCCAGCAAACCGCAGGTTTGGGTTTGAGACGATGCTGCAAGCTGCACAAGAGTGCAAGAAGGCGAAGCAACGATGTATCAAGGCTTGGGTTCGCCGCTCGTAACAATGCCTCATAAACCGAAGCGCCCCCCCGCATTGGGCACATCCATTCACTGCAAACAAGATAGCTGTTAGCGCCTGCTGAATGGGTGCCAACAGCTATTTAAGCTCTCAATTGACTTAGCGGACTTGCGCTTGCAAATAGGTCAGCATGCGCTCCACCATGCGGCGCACATGCGGCTCGATCTTGGCTGCAGTGGCGGGCAGGTAATCAAACGGCAACGCCTCTTGCATGTAGGCGCTTTGCGTCATCTCCAATTGCACAGCATGCAGGTTGTTGTGGGGCTGGCCGTGCTGGCGCGTGATGTAGCCACCAGTAAAGCGGCCGTTCAGCACCGCGCTAAAGCCATCCACTTCGCTCTTTTTGGCTTCTGCAAGCAGCAGCTCTCCCAACCCTTCGCCACAGCTTGCGCCTTTGTTGGTGCCCAGGTTCAGGTCGGGCAGTTTGCCTTCAAAAAAACGGGGCAGCACCGAACGGATCGAGTGCGCATCCCACAACCCCGCCACGCCATGCTGCGCTTTAATACGTGCCAGCTCGGCTTCTAACTGGTCGTGGTATGGCTTCCACACCGCGTCGCGGCGCTGGGTAATCTCGGCATCATCGGGCTCCAGCGCTTGGTCGCGATAGATGGGCGTATCGTCAAAAGTGTCTACCGGGCACAGTCCCGTTACGCTTTGGCCGGGGTAAAGGCTAGCGCCATCAGGTGAGCGGTTCAAATCGACCACGTAGCGCGAATGTGTTGCAACCAAGGTAGATGCGCCTATCTCTTGCGCAAACGCATAGAGAATGGGTAAATGCCAGTCGGTATCGGACACATGGCGGGCATCGGGTGTAAAGCGTTCGGCCAGTGCGGGCGGCACATAGGTGCCTACGTGGGGGAATGAGATCAACAGCGGCGCAGTCCCTTGGCGGAACTCGAACGCTTCGCGATCAGTGTCAAAAAACATATCAATCTTCCTTGATTAGTGTGGCGCGCGCCGCAATAAACGCAGCCTGCGCTTCGCTGTGCAACGCATGCGCGCCGCCTGCTACATTGCGCTGGCCTGCCACCCACACACTGTCAATGGCATTGGTGCGGCTGCTGGCAAATACATGGGCATCAAGTTGCTCGGCGGCTGGCAAACCAGCCAAGGCAATATGGTCCGCATTCAGCGCCAAAAAATCCGCTTGCTGGCCCACTTGCAAGCCCGCTATAGCGCGGCCTGCAGCTTGCGCACCGCCTTGCACTGCCTGCAATAGCATATAGCTGGCAACATGCGGCTGGGCCGCACTAGCAGCCACGTTGCGCTGGCGACGCTGCAGACGTTGACTGTACTCCAGCATCATCAGCTCTTCTGCGGCATCCACGCAGATATGGCTGTCTGATCCAATGCCCCAGCGGCCGCTATGTTGCTCCCAACGCGGCAGATCAAAAATACCGTCACCCAGGTTAGCCTCGGTCATCGGGCACAGGCCGGCTACCGCGCCCGATGTGGCGGCGCTGGCGTACTCGGCATCGTCCATGTGGGTGGCATGCACCAGGCACCAGCGCGCATCCACCGGCATGTGATCCATCAACCAGGCAACGGGGCGCTGGCCGCTCCAAGCTACGCAAGCATCCACCTCGGCAGTTTGCTCTGCAATATGAATGTGCACTGGCGCCTGCGCACTTATCGCGTGCAAGCCCTGCACCGCTTCTTTGAGTGCGGGCGGCGCTACCGCGCGCAGCGAATGCGGCGCCAAGCCCAGCGCTGCGCCCTGTGCGGCGCACACGGGTTGCAGCGACTCCAGCAGGCGCAGCATATTGTCAGTACTGCGGATAAAGCGCTTTTGCCCGTCATTGGGTGGCTGCGCTCCAAAACCGCTGTTCTGGTACAGAACGGGCAGCAAGGTCATGCCGATGCCCGCTGTTTTGGCAGCGCGCAGCAGGGCCAGGCTCAGCTCAGCATCCGGCACATAGGTACGGCCGTCAGGCTGGTGGTGCAGATACTGGAACTCGCACACGCTGGTGTAGCCAGCTTGCAGCATCTCGATGTAGAGCCAGGTGGCGATTGCCTCCAAATGCTGCGGACCTAGGCGTGCAGCAAAACGGTACATCAAGCTGCGCCAGCTCCAAAAGCTGTCCTGGGTCTGCCCACGAAACTCCGACAATCCAGCAAAGCCGCGCTGAAAGGCGTGTGAATGTAAATTGGGCATGCCGGGCAAGACTGGGCCTGCGGTGCGCGGCACATCGGCTGCGGCCTTTGCGTTTGGCTCGACCGATGTCAGTGTTCCTTGCGCATCCCAGCGCAGCAATACGCTCTGCGCCCAGCCGCCGGGCAGCAACGCGCGCTCGGCCAACAAGCTGTAGGTAGATTGGTTCATGGTTTTCTGCAGTCTGCGGCTCAGGTGCGCGAACTGGTTTCCTCGATTGCTACAACGATCAACTGCGCATCAGCACTAACGGGCGTCGCTACTACGCCCGTAACGGCGTTGATCCAAAACATACCGTCCTGCGCACCTGCGCTTAGGCTGCAACCCTCTTGGCCTGGCAAGCCTGTAATTTGCCAGCTGCCTGCACGCGCCAGCAAAACCCCGCTGATCGACGGCACCTGCACCGCCTGAGCATTAGCGATATGTACCTTGGCCTGAACCGCACCACGGCGTGTCATCACGTTAAAGTCATGCGACGGGCCACCGAGCAGCGTGCAATCCAATGCCACATCGCCAGAGAAAGCAAAGGGCGCCAGCGACTGATCCAGACGGTGATTCACCGATCCATCTTGCGCCAGCAACTGCACTCCATCGCCATGGAGCAAGGTGATTACCCGGTCGATGCCAGGAAAAGCAGAGAACGGCCCGTTGCTCGTAATTTGCGCAATGCTGACGCGCCAAGCAAAACTACTCAGATCAGCGCCAGCCGGGTGGCAGACCACTTCTTGTGTGGTGCCGCCGCCGTTCTTCCATGGCGTAGCGGGCAGCCGGGCGCTGCTAAAAATGTGCACCGTCATCACTTGCTCACTTACTGCTTGGTTAATACGGCTTGCAAAAAGCTGCGCGTGCGCTCTTTGCTGGGGTTGCTGAAGATGGTGTCAGGGTCACCTGCTTCAATAATGCCGCCGCCATCCATCACCACGACCACATCGGCCACCTCTTTGGCAAAGCCCATTTCGTGGGTCACCACCATCATGGTCATGCCTTCGCTGGCCAGGAGCTTCATCACCTGCAACACTTCGCCCACCAGCTCGGGGTCGAGCGCCGATGTGGGCTCGTCAAACAACATCACCTTGGGTCGCATGGCTAGCGCGCGAGCAATTGCCACGCGCTGTTTTTGGCCGCCGGACAGGCTAGCCGGCATGGCATCGGCCTTGTGGCTCAGTCCCACTTTTTTCAATAGATCGTGCGCCAGCGCATCGGCATCCTTGCGACTTTTGCCATGTAGTTTTCGCGGGCCCAGGGTGACGTTATCAATCACCGAAAGATGCGGGAACAGGTTAAACGACTGGAACACCATGCCGACTTCTTCGCGCAACGCGTTCAGATCTTTCTCAGGCAGCATCTTGCCTTCATTGACCAAGGTGCGTCCGCAGATATCAACACGGCCACCTTGCGGCTCCTCCAGCCCATTGCAGCAGCGCAAAAAAGTGCTCTTGCCCGAGCCACTCGGGCCAATCACCACCACCACTTGCTGGGGTTGCACGTCAAAATCTATGCCGTTGAGCACCACATGGTCACCGTAGGCTTTGCGCAGACCACGGATACGCACCATGGGTTCGGCCTTGTTATTGGCTGCTGTACTCATTGCACCATTCCTCCAGCGCGCATACGCTTTTCAAAGTGGCGCAGGATCAAGGTCGTCACGCCGGTCAACACAAAATAGATTGCAGCAATCGCCAAATACACTTCCAGCGAACGGTAAGAGACGCTGATGATCTTCTGGCCTTGGTGCATCACATCGTGGATGGTCAACAGAGATACCAGCGCCGAATTCTTGATCAACGCGATGAACTCATTACCCAGCGGAGGAATCATGCGCACGATGGCCTGCGGCAGGATCACCGACAACATGGCCTGCCCGGACGACATACCAATGGACCGCGCCGCCTCCATCTGCCCCTTGTCAATAGACTGGATAGCGCCGCGCACCACCTCGGATACATAGGCGCCAGAGTAAATGCCCAAGCCCAGCACACCGCAAGCAAACGCCGGCAGCATGATGCCAAACTGCGGCAGACCAAAAAACAGGATAAACAACTGCACCAGCAGCGGTGTGCCACGGATGGCAGCCACATAGGCCGTGCAGATGCCGTAGATGAACTTGCGCTTGGGGTTTAGCCGCCCAATACCGATGAGCAAGCCCATCACACAACCCAGCAGCAGTGATGCAGCGGTGATCTCGATAGTCACCATGGCACCACGTAGCAACTCTGGCATGCCCGCCCAAACGGGAGAAAAATCCAAATCCATAAACAATCCTGTCGTATCCAGTCAGCGCGCAGTTACCGCTGCGCGCCTTGCGCGCTTTACTTGGAAGGGAACCACTTGTTGACGATGGCTTGGTAACCGCCGTCGGTCTTCAGCTGGTCCAGCGCCTTGTTCACAGCCGCTGTCAGTTCAGGCGTGTCCTTGCGGATCGCCATGCCGTACTCCTCTGTCGTCAGCTGTTCGGGCAGTACTGTCATACCTCCACGGGTGCGCACATACTGGAAGGCAGCGGGCTTGCCGGTCACCGCAGCATCTGCACGGCCGATATCCACCAGGTTGAACATTTCCTGGTTCTTTTCCACCTCAACACGCTGCACCTTGGGGTAGTGCTCGGTCAAAAAACCGACCGACTTGGTGCCAACCTGCACCGACACTCTTTTTCCATTTAAGTCGGCCAGCTTGGTAATGGGGCTGCCGTTCTTGACCATGGCAACCAAACCTCCGGCATAGTAGGTTTGCGAGAAGTCCACCACCTTCTTGCGCTCGTCGGTGATGTAGATGGCCGACACCGCCATGTCGTAGCGCTTGGCAATCAGGCCCGGCACCAGGCCTTTGAAGTCGATATCCACCCACTCCACTTTTTTGCCCATCTTGGCGGCCACGGCCTCCACCAGTTCCACGTCAAAACCAGTCTTTTTGCCGTTCTCCACAAACTCCATGGGTGGGAAGGTGGCGTCAGTTGCCACGCGCAGCACATTCGATTGTGCGAAAGCAGTAGACACGCCAGCAGCGCCCAAGGTCAGGGCAAGCAGACTGGTCTTCAAAACAGTGCGACGGAAGTTCATGGGGTTCGTCCTTTCAAAGGGGGTAAGTTACAAACAATCACTCAGCCAACACACGGGAGATTCGGGCGGCTGCCGCCAAGGCGGCTTGCACCAATTGCGATTCTTGGCCCAGCACACGCTGGTGCGGTGCCATCAACGTCAACGCAGCCACGGCACGGCGCGCGCTGCCAAACACGGGCACACTGCCGCCCCACACGCCCGCGTCGACCTCACCTACCGTGGTGATGTAGCCGCGCTCACGCAGTTGCTGAAGTTCTGCGGCGGCTCGCTCGCGCTCTGGCGTGCCAACGCCGTAATGCTGGTTGAGCAACGCCTCGCGCTGTACCGCAGGCAGATGCGCTAACACGCACTTGGCAGATGCGCCCACCTTGAGCGGCACACTGCTGCCCTTGGCAAATGAGCAGCGCAACGAGAGGGGGCTCTCCACCATATCCAAGCACACGGCCTGGCCATTGGCGGCTACCAGCAGCCCTGCGCTTTCCTGGGTTTGCTGCGACAGCTGCACCAGGATGGGACGCGCGGCATGCACCAAGTGCGAGCCATCATCAAAACCACGTGCAAGCTGCAAGCCGAGTGGGCCAGGCGCATACAGCCCCCCGCTTTCTGCCACAAAGCCAAAGCGTTTCAAACGTGTCAGTTGCCGGTACAGGCTGCTGCGGGGTAGCCCCGTGCTCTGCATCAGTTCGCCCGCAGTCAAGGAGCGGTCTGCACAGGCCAAGACGGCCAGTACTTGCAGCACACGATCCGCTGCTGATATCTCGGCAGCAGCGTTATCGATAACAGCAGGTTCTGGGGCATTCATCATTAAAGTCCCATTCAATGGGATAAATATTGCATTGCAATACGCAAGCTTGATGCCTGAATTGTCTGTTTACCCTTGTAATGAATGGCTAGTGCAAACCCTCATCTCATAAAAATCCATACCAGCCATTCCCAATAAATGGGAATAATTTTTGTAAAAAATGCGACCTTACGCTGTCGGCGCACAGGCGCACCCCTGGCGCGCCATCAGGCGCTGCCAATCTACAAAATCTAGAACAGGGGTCTGAGGGCCTAGGGATAGTTGAGATGCAGCCGGGGCCGCGAAGGAGCCTCTGCGAGAAGGGCGGCCAACCGCATTACCCGCCGTTGCAAGGCATGGGCATTGCAACGGCGGGTACCTTGTATCCAGCTTCTTTCATGGTCAACGTGCGCCCCGTCCGTATCTCACCAGACCCCGGCGCATGCAAGCGCTCTTACAGCACCGCCATGTACCCTAGCGCCGCCAGCGGTGCTGTCTCCGCGCGCAGTACGCGGGGGCCCAGGGTGACGGGTGCAAAGCCTTGGATACGGGCCAGTGCTTCTTCAGCGGGGCTTAAACCGCCTTCGGGGCCGGAGAGGAAGACAACGGGCTGCTGGGCAGATGTGCGCTGCTGCAGCGCCGCAGGCAGGGGCTGAGTGCCTTCGGACAGCGACAGGACCAGGCGCTGTGCACCTACCAAGGTTTGCTGTTTGACCCAGCCTGCCAGATCGACAGGCGCATGGATGGTGGGCACCTGGTTGCGGCCGCATTGCTCGCAGGCGCTAGCGGCAATGCTTTGCCAGCGCTCTTGGCGCTTGGTGGCGCGATCGCCTTTTAAGCGCATAACGGAGCGCTCAGCCTCGAGCGGGGTGATGCTGGCCACACCAAGCTCGGTGGCTTTTTCTACTAGCCACTCCATCCGTTCGCCAGCGGTAATGCCGGCCAGCAGGTGCACGGCCACGCTTGCTTCGCGCTCAATATCGCTGTGGCTGTCCAACCGCACCGCCACGTTGCTACGGCCCATTTGCACGATGGTGGCGGTGTATTCACCACTAGGCGTACCGGCTACGCCATTGAACAGGGTGATCTGCTCGCCAGGTTGCATGCGGAAGACCTGCACGTGGCGCGCAGCCTCGGCAGGCAGATCCAGCTCGGCGCCGGGGTGCAGTTCAACGGGGCAGTAAAAGCGAGGCATGGTGGCGGTGTTGTTTGATTACTATGATTGTTATAGCGTTTAGCGCCCACCCATAGAGCGCCAAACGCCAATTTTATTAAAATTATCCGCGTCCGATCACCCAGCCACTTTGCTCCTGGATGCCTTCGATCTCATCGATCAAACGCATCAGGGGCTTGAGTTCGCGGTAGCGCGATGCGGTGGAGCGGATGTAATGGATAAAGCGCGGTGTATCAGCCAGGTATTTGGGCTTGTCATCACGCAACGTCAGGCGGGCGAAGATGCCTGCAACTTTCAGGTGCCGCTGTATGCCCATCCACTCGACGGCGCGGTAGAACTCACCAAAATCATCACCAAAACCGCTGGCGCTGTTGGCTCCCAGCAGGCCAGCCTTACGCGCCTTTTCCCAATAGCGGATAGTGATGTCGATCACGAAGTCTTCGTCCCAGCTGATGAAGGCGTCGCGCAGCAAGCTGGCGATGTCGTAGGTGATAGGGCCGTAGAGTGCGTCTTGAAAGTCAAGCACGCCTAACTGCTGGCTCGCGTCGTAAGGCGCCATCAGGTTGCGCATCATGAAGTCGCGGTGCACATAGACGCGCGGTACCGCCAGGTTTTGCGCCACGATGGCGTCAAAGGCGTTCGCCAGCACGGCTTGCTGTTTGTCGTTCAGCGCTACCTTCCGGTGCTGGGTGATGTACCAGTCAGGGAAGAGCTGTAACTCGCGGCGCAGCACGGCCTCGTCATACGGCGGCAGTACGCCTTCTTGCGATGCTTTTTGCCAATCCACCAAGATATCCACCGCTTGCAGGTACCAGTCGATGGCGGCGGCAGGTTGTTCGGGGTTCAGGCGCTCAATCACGGTCTGGGCACCCAGATCGCTCATCAGCATAAAACCGTGGGCTTGCTCCCAGTGCAGGATCTGTGGAGCATTCAGCCCAGCTTGAGCTAAAAGCGCTTGCACTTGCACAAAGGGCTCGCTGTTTTCCTTGTCCGGAGGGGCATCCATGATGATGCGCGACTGACCTTGGGCGTCGTCAATGCGCAAATAACGGCGAAAGCTGGCATCGGCCGATGCAGTACGCAGGCTAGCGGGTTGCACGCCGTGCGCCGCTGCCATGGCTTGCAGCCAGGTGGAAAATTGCGCCTCACGCACTGGATCTGCCCAGGTAACTGCCTGTAAAGATTGCGAGGTTTGCACTGCCGATGGTGCAGCGGTAAGGTCAGTCATGGGGGAAATAGAATGGCTCATGGATAATGCAGATTCTACAAAGCCCAGTCACCCAGACTTGGCGCAGACCCGCCAGCGCGCGCAGATCGATGCTGGCCAGTGGCAAATTCCATGGATATTCACGCTTTGACTGATGTGGCGCCCTCTTCGTTCCGCTCTGTAAGCCGCGCCAATGGCAGGCAGGGGCGCACTGCTGCTGCGCCCACGCGCTTCACCACCACCGCTATCGCCCAATTGTGCGTAGCCATGCTGTGGGCTTCGCCCGCGATTGGCCAGGCACAAACACCGGCGCCAGCAAATGCTGACGATGCGGGCTTGGTGCTTCGCGCCAGCCCTCGCCTGCAAGAAAACCTGGATTCCGCGCAGCGCGCCAAGATGCCGGTCTTTATTGAGGGCGACAACTTAACGGGCCAGACGGCGGACATGACCACCGTGACCGGCAACGCCGTGCTGCGCCGTGCGGACACCATGATCCGCGCCGACCGCTTGCGGTTTTACGAGCCCACGAACACCGCCCATGCGGATGGCAATGTCCACATCAACCGTGCGGGTAGCGTGTTTGAGGGCAAAGAGTTGCAGGTGCAACTTGACTCGTTTGAAGGCTACTTCAAAGATGCCAATTACCGCCTGATTGAGAACAATGCCTATGGTGTGGCCTCGCAGGTAGATTTTATTGACCGTGACCGTTCCGTTGTGCACGCAGGCACCTACACCACCTGCCAACGTACCGATGAAGAAAGCTGGAAGCCGGACTGGATGATCCGCGCCGACAAGATCAGCATTGATACGCTTGAAGAAGTGGGCGTGGCCGAGAATGCGGTGCTGGTATTTAAGGGCGTTCCGCTGATCCCGCTGCCCAGCATGAGCTTTCCGCTGTCGGAGAAGCGAAAATCCGGCCTGCTGCCCCCCACCATGTCGCTGGACAGCGACAGCGGTTTTACCTATTCGCAGCCCTATTACTGGAATATTGCGCCCAACCGCGATGCCACCATCACACCGACCGTCATGGTCAAGCGCGGTGCAGCGCTAGCAGGCGAGTTCCGCTACCTGGAGCCCACCTACAAAGGCACTCTGGCTGGCCTTTATATGCCAGGCGACAAACTGCGTGACCGCGACCGCTGGTCCTGGTTGTGGCAACACAGTGGCAGCCTGGATTCGCCCATCGGCGGCTTGGGTTTGAATGTGAACCTCAAGCGCGTGAGCGATTCGGACTACTGGCGCGACTTCCAAAGCAATAGCTACAAGCTCAATGAGCGCCTGCTGAATAGCGAAGTCACCTTGGGCTGGTCGCGCGACGACCAAAGCCTGATGCTGCGTGCGCAAAAGTGGCAGACCCTGCAAGATCCGCTGTCGCCTATCGTGCCGCCGTATGACCGCATGCCGCAGCTACAGTACCGCTACACACCGCAAAACCTGCCCTATGGGCTGGAGGCCACGGTAGAGGCCGACTTCACCCGCTTTCGCGCGGATCAGCAACTGCTGCGCCAACCGAACGCCGACCGCGGCTATTTACAGGCCGAGTTGAGCCGCCCCTTTGTGGCGCCTCAGGGCTTTATCACGCCCAAGCTGATGCTCAACACGCGCCACTACAGCTTTGACAACTCGTCCTTCGGCTCCATCAGCAGCAAAAGCGTGACCGTGCCTACCGTCAGCCTGGACAGTGGCCTGGTGTTTGAGCGCAATACCAATCTGTTTGGCCGCAGCCTGATCCAGACCCTGGAGCCGCGTGCCTTCTACACCTACACGCCCTACCAAGACCAAAGCATGATCCCGGTGTACGACACAGCGCCGTACGATTTCAGCTTTGCGACCATTTTCAACTCCAACTCGTTCAGTGGTTACGACCGCATTGCGGACAACAACATGCTGACCGTGGGGGCCACCACACGCTTTTTGGATGCAGATACCGGCGCTGAGGCCGCACGCTTTGGCATTGCACAGCGCCTGCGCTTCTCGGACCAAAAAGTCACCATGCCTAATGCCAGCCCCGTCGATGAACGTTGGTCAGACATCATGCTGGGCGCAGGCATCAACTGGACGCCCAAGTGGGGCTTTGACACCACGGTGCAGTTCAACCCTGACAGTGGCCGCTCAGTGCGATCGACCATGCAGGCACGCTACAAACCGGGCGACTACAAGGCACTGGCCGTGGCCTACCGTTACCAGGCACAAAACAGTGAGCAGTGGGACTTTGGCTGGCAATGGCCCGTTGACCAGCTCTTTGGCGACCGCAGCAGCAAACGCGCTAAAGGAGAAGGCCGCTGGTACACTGTGGGCCGCCTCAACTACAGCGTGCGCGATAAGAAGCTGGTGGATTCGGTCGTGGGCCTGGAGTACGCAGGCTGCTGCTGGAGCAGCCGTGTGGTGCTACAGCGCTTGCAAAACACGTTTGTGCAGTCCAACACCAAGCTACTGTTCCAGGTGGAGTTCACCGGTCTGACCAAGCTGACCTTGGGCGCCGACCCACTCGCCAGCATGCGCGAGAACGTTCCTGGTTACCAACCACTGCCTAGCGGCGGTGCTGCTGCAGCCCCTAGTCGCTTCAGCAACTACGATTGATGCATCCCAACACCATGAAACAACGCATTCTCTCTTGGAGCATGGCCTGCGGCCTAGCCTTGCTGGCAACTACAGCGCCTGCGCAAGGCATCAAGCCCGCTGCGGGCGACAAAACCAGCGGCATGCGGCTCAAAAGCGCAGCAGCGCCGGCCACGAGCGCCACGGCCACCGCAGCCGCCTTATCGAGCGCAACACGCTCAGCCGACTTCATCGTCGCCGTGGTTAACTCTGAGCCCATCACCAATGTAGAAGTGCAGCAGCAAGCCCTCCGCTTGCGCGCCCAAGCCGAAGCAGCCAACGTGCCGCCCGAGGCCTTGCGCCGAGAAGCACTGGAGATGCTGATTGGCCAAAAGATCCAGCTGCAAATGGCGGCCGATCGCAACATCACTGTGGATAATTTCGCCGTGCAGCAGGCCGAGGAGAACGTGGCTCGCCAAAACAGCCTCACCATGTCCGAGCTGAAAGCCCGCTTGGCACGCGAAGACATTCCAGAGGCGAACTTCCGCGCCGATCTGCGCAAGCAGCTCATCATCCAAAAGCTGCGCGAGATTGAGGTCGATTCCAAAGTTCGCGTCAGCGATCTAGAGGTGGATCAGTACCTGCGTGAGGAAAAAACCAAGGCTGGCGTCGCAGATGGTGCCGCACAAATCAACCTCGGTCACATTTTGATATCCGTGCCAGAGCGCGCAAGCGACGCCGAGGTCAAACAACTGCAAGCCAAGGCCCAAAAGGCGGCTGACAAGATCCGTGCTGGTGAGGACTTCCAAGCCGCTGTGGCCGAATTCTCGGACGTACCCGATGGCAAAGGCGGCGGCCCCATGGGCTTGCGCCCCGCTGACCGTTATCCCGAGCTGTTCGTAAACGCCACCAAGGCCACACCCGTGGGAGGCATTGCCGGGCCGGTGCGCTCGCCCGCTGGTTTCCACATTCTGAAGATGCTTGAGAAGAGCAACGGTGAAGTGCCCGCCATCGTTACCCAAAACCATGCACGTCACATCTTGCTGCGCCCTGGTGCCAAGATGACCGAGGCCCAAGCCGTGGAACGGCTGGAAGATTACCGCCGCCGCGTGGTAGACCACCAAGACACGTTTGAAGACCTGGCCCGCCGCTACTCTGAGGACGGCAGTGCCAAAGCTGGCGGCGACCTAGGCTGGGCCAATCCACGCCAGTTTGTGCCCGAGTTTGAAGCCGCCCTCAGCAGCCTGCAACCGGGCGAAGTCAGCCAGCCCATCGCATCACGCTTCGGTATCCACCTGATCCAGCTGATTGAGCGGCGCGAAGGCAAGCTGAACCAGCGCGAGCAGCGTGACATGGTGCGCTCCATCGTGCGCGAGAAAAAGCTGGAAAAAGCTTTTGACGCCTGGGCACAAGAAGCCCGCGCCCGCGCCTACGTCGAGTTCCGCGAGCCACCGCAGTAACCCCTGGGCTAGATGACCCTGTCGCCCGCTTTGGCAGGGCGGCGGTGTCATCATCTACGCCAGTAGGCCCACCTATTTCTCAAGCGGTGCTTTCGCACCGCTTTGTCTTTTGCTATGAAACACATTCCCCGCAAGCGTTTTGGCCAAAATTTTCTGACCGATGGCGCCATCATCGACAGCATCGTCGATGCCATCAACCCACAGCCCGGCCAGCCCATGGTCGAGATCGGCCCCGGCCTGATGGCACTGACCCAGCCCTTGGTGGAGCGCCTGGGCAAGCTCACCGTAATCGAGCTGGACCGCGACCTGGCCGTGCGCCTACGCCAGCGGACCGATCTGGATGTCGTCGAATCCGATGTTCTGAAAGTGGACTTCCGCGCGATTGCTGCGCGCCTTGGCGTACCCAAGTTGCGTGTGGCCGGAAACCTTCCCTACAACATCTCCAGCCCCATCCTGTTCCATTTGCTGGAACAAGTGGATGTGGTGCAAGACCAGCACTTTATGCTGCAAAAAGAGGTGATCGATCGCATGGTGGCGCGGCCCGCCACGTCAGACTACGGACGTCTGACGGTAATGCTGCAGTGGCGCTACGCGATGGAGAGCGTGCTTTTTGTGCCGCCCGAGAGCTTTAACCCGCCCCCAAAAGTAGACAGCGCTGTCGTGCGCATGGTGCCGCGTGAGCAGCCCGCTACGCTCAACCCCAAGCTGCTGGAGACCATGGTGCAAGTCGCCTTCAGCCAGCGCCGCAAGATCTTGCGCAACACGCTGGGCAAGTGGCTAGACGAAAAAGGGTTTAGCGGCGAGTTTGATCTGCAGCGCCGCGCCGAAGAAGTGTCTGTCGCTGAGTATGAGGCTCTGGCAGCCAGCCTCTCCTGAATTGATAGCTACTAACGCCCGACTGATGGGCACTCGTAACTGTTCTGACATAAATACAAACGCCCGGCACTAGGCCGGGCGTTTTTAATGGGCGTCAGCAAAAGCTGGGCTGCTGTTTTAAAGGAACGAGTAAAGGCAGCGGAACGGTACCTTGCGCTCTGCCCAATACTCAGCCGCGTCACGGAAGACGTCGAGCAGTTGCTCACGCGCCTCTCGGTCAAACTTCATCGCGGTGGGGATTTGGTCCAACACCACCACAAAACCGGGTTGCGGACCACTTTTGTGCAAGGGATCCGTCAGGCAGTCGTATAGCGCATCAAAGTTTTTGCCGTAATGCGGCGGAAAGTAGAACTGCATGCCGATCAGCTCCAGCACATCAGCCTTGGACAAGGCATGCGCCAGATTGGCATATAAAAAGTGCTGCCCCAAAGCTTGGGCAGAATCGCGCAAATCTTCCAATCGGTACGCACGAATCGCTTGCACGATGTTGGGGCGCACAAATCGGAGGGGATTGTCTTGTACCTGACGAAATGGAGTGTCCATCTCCGTAGCTCTTTCCATTAGCATCTTTTAAAACTATGCCCCATCGGCGGGGGTTCATTTGGCATTGTTGATCCACCAGATCGCTCAGCGCAAGCCATATCTTGCGGAAAAGCGACATAGGACTAGTCTGACCTACTAATTCACAATAAGTCGGAAGCTGCTGTAGTGATCGCTGGTGTAGTAACAGACATCTGGCTGCGTGGCTTGTTTACCACCACAAACAATGCGGCGCGCTCCACGATCCCGAGAACCCGGCGTTCTGACGGTGTATTCGCGATAAAAGCCTCGTTTCTGCCGGGGCAAAATACGCTCACGATTACCAAAAACGGTTCCGTCCTTGTCGTTCGGGAAGGGGCCGCCTTCCAAAATCAAGACATAAGTTTTGCGGCCTTGGGCAGGTAAATCAGCCAGCGCAACTGTCTCCAGTTGTGCATCGGCCAGCACGCCACGTGTATACCCCACACCAGGCGCCAGCAACACACTGGCACTTGCCACACAGGCAATTACAGATCGACGAGCGAACGAAGTCAGTGCGCTCAGCATACTCACCACCTTTCGAACCACGGGTAATCCCGAAAATTCAGCCGACCAGTGTGACGGATTACCCCCCAAAATGCAAGACGCCTGCCCAAAAATTGAGCAGGCGTCTCCGTTTTTAAACGGCAGCGAGCGTTTTATGCCCTGTTGCCATCTATCAACTATAAGCGCTATCAGCGTGCAAAATTGGCATCTGCCACAGCGATTGCTGTCATATTGACGATTCGGCGCACTGTGGCGCTTGGTGTCAAAATATGCACAGGCTGTGCAGCGCCGAGCAAGATTGGACCAATGGCAATATTGCCGCCGGCCGCTGTCTTGAGCAAGTTGTAGCTGATGTTGGCGGCATCAATATTGGGAAGCACCAACAAGTTGGCATTCCCAATTAGCGAGCTGTTCGGCATGATGCCTGCACGCTGCTTGTGGTCCAGAGCCACATCACCGTGCATTTCGCCATCCACCTCCAGCCACGGCGCTTGCACGCGTAGCAGCTCCAAGGTCTGGCGCATTTTGACGGCACTAGGCTGATTGCTAGAGCCAAAGTTAGAGTGGCTCAGCAGCGCCACCTTGGGCGGAATGCCAAAACGCACCAACTCCTCAGCCGCCATGATGGTGATCTCGGCCAGTTGCTCAGCGGTAGGGTCGTAGTTAACGTGGGTATCAACCAAGAAAACCTGGCGGTCTGGCAGCAGCAAACCGTTCATACAAGCGTAGGTCCCGGTACCTGCGCGCTTACCTATCACCTGGTCGATGTAGTGCAAGTGGATGGCGGTGTTGTTCCAGGTGCCGCAAATCAAGCCATCAACTTGACCTTTGTGCAGCAGCATCGAGCCAATCAGCGTCAGACGGCGGCGCATTTCGATCTTGGCAATAGGCACCGTAATGCCTTTACGCTCCGTCATCTGGTGATAAGTTTGCCAAAAATCACGGTAACGCTCGTCATGTTCCACGTTGACCACATCGTAGTCTGCACCTTCCTTCAGGCGCAAACCAAATTTTTCGATGCGTTGGGCAATGATGGCAGGGCGGCCAATCAGCGTAGGGCGAGCAATGCGCTCGTCCACCACGATCTGCGCGGCACGCAGAATGCGCTCCTCCTCGCCCTCTGCATAGGCAACCCGCTTTTTGGTGGCTCGCTTGGCCGCTGCAAAGATGGGCTTCATTGCCGTGCCCGAGGCATAGACGAAGGTTTGCAGGTGCGCACGGTAGGCGTCCATGTCCAGGATCGGGCGCTCGGCCACTCCAACATCGGCCGCTGCTTGCGCCACCGCAGGCGCTATCTTCATCATCAGCCGCGGATCAAACGGCTTGGGGATCAGGTATTCGGGACCAAATGTCAGCTCTTGCCCTGCGTAGGCAGCGGCCACTTCTTCGCTTTGCTCGGCCTGCGCCAACTCAGCAATGGCATGTACAGCGGCAATCTCCATTTCGGTGGTGATGGTCGTCGCACCGCAATCCAGCGCACCCCGGAAGATGTAGGGGAAGCACAGCACGTTATTCACCTGGTTCGGGTAATCCGAACGGCCCGTTGCCATGATGATGTCATCACGCACGGCCTTGGCGTCTTCGGGCGTAATCTCGGGGTTGGGGTTGGCAAGGGCAAAGATGATGGGACGCGCTGCCATGCGCTTCACCATATCGGGCTTGAGCACACCACCAGCCGACAAGCCCAAGAACACATCAGCATCGTCAATCACCTGCGACAAGGTCCGCTTTTCAGTATCTTGCGCGAAAAGCACCTTATCTTCATCCATCAGCTCGGTACGGCCTTTGTAGACCACACCAGCAATATCCGTCACAAAGACGTTTTCGCGCTTCAGGCCCACTTCTAGCAACAAGTTCAGGCATGCCAGGGCTGCAGCGCCCGCGCCCGATGCCACCAACTTGACCTCTTCAATCTTCTTACCAGCTACCTTCAGCGCGTTGACCATGGCAGCCGCCACCGTGATAGCCGTGCCGTGCTGGTCGTCGTGGAAAACCGGGATCTTTAGTCGCTTGCGCAACTCGCGCTCAACAAAAAAGCACTCTGGGGCCTTGATATCCTCCAGATTGATGGCGCCAAAAGTCGGCTCCAGAGCTGCGATCACATCTACCAGCTTCTGGGGGTCTTTTTCATCAATTTCGATGTCAAAACAATCAACACCGGCAAATTTCTTAAACAGAACCCCCTTGCCCTCCATCACTGGCTTGGATGCCAGCGCGCCAATATCACCCAGGCCCAGCACGGCTGTGCCGTTGGAGATCACCGCCACCAAATTACCGCGGCTGGTGTACTTAAAGGCTGCGGAAGGGTCCTTCACAATTTCTTCGCAAGGCGCCGCAACTCCGGGGGAATAGGCCAGCGCCAGATCGTGCTGGTTAGCCATGGGCTTGGTTGCGGCAATCGCCACCTTGCCGGGGCGTGGGAACTGGTGATACTCCAGCGCGGACTGGCGCAACAGAGCACGTTTATCCACCGTGGTGGGGGTCGAATTCTTATCAGTCATAGCGATGATCTCCGGCATCACGCAGCAAGCAACATCAGTGCACTGCCACGCCATGCAACAGGCGTGTTTACAGCGCTGCACCGGGCCATTGTAGGCGCAGCCTTCATCTCACTGCCGGATGAAACCCGACGCCTTGTATGAAAAAGAGTTATGACTATTTGTTGTGCACTGCATAGCCGCACAAAGCGCCCCCTCAGAACGCATGTGCGATCTTTTTACGAAAAAATGTCCACATCAACTGGCAAACCGGCGACTGCTAAAACTATTTTCCAGCGCGCTGCCGATAAAATAGCGGTGTTTGCGCTAACTTTGGCTGAGCTCAGCCACACTCGTCATGGATTTGCTGCTTCTGGTTGTTCTTATATTGGGCGTGAGCTTTGTGCTGCGCACCAAGGCCCAAAAGCAGCGCATTGCGATGCTTGCGCATTACCTGCGCGATTACGACATCGAAAAGCTGATGGAACGCCTGGTGGCTGGCTATATGCGTGCGCTGGACGAAAAAGAGCCCGCTCGCCAGCAGCAGATCTGGGAGCTACAGCAGCCGACAGAAAACAGTCTGGTCAGCCAGTTTGGTAGCTTTGCACAGGCGCTGGCCGCAGCGCCCGAGCCAACCAACGGCGCCAGCTTTCGCATCAGCACCCAGGCCTTTACCTACCCATTCTCGACCGTAGTAGAGAAGCTTTTGGGCGACAAAGGCAGTTTCGATCTGCGCACCGCCATACGCATCCACGCCGATGGTATCGCCGCAGTCGTTGCCAATCAGGAAGGCCGTACCCCTAAAGAGCGGGCTTTTACGCTGCTGGCCGAGATGTATTTAATGCAACACACCTGCCACTGGTACTGCAAATCCAAGGCTGTGGCGTCGGCCCGTATGCAGTTGCGCAACCAAACCACTTACGAGCAAGTGCTGCAAAGCGTATCACCCGCCACGCGCAACGCTTACCTGGCCCTGATTCACGCCAAATAAGCACGCACTCACAAATTTGCACGAGGGCGAAAATTCCGCACTAGGCTGACACAGCCTGTCCCCTGCCACCCACACAATCGGGCTATGCACCTCAACGCGGGGGTGCCCAACCTACAGGGGGTTTTATGTCTTTACAACAACGCACGTTCTGGATCTTGGTACTTGGCAGCACCACATGGCTTGCTGGTTGCGACCAGCAAACTGCCATGCGCAGCGCGCCGCCAGCTGGCACGGTTGCCGCCAGTGTGCAACCCATGCCCGATCAGCCCTTGTTTGGCGCGCCCATTGTCAAAAGCCACGATGTACTGCCCCACGCCAAGGCAGACACTCACACACCACTACCACCTGCCGCCCCACTACCTCAAGCCACGGCCATTACGCCCAGCAGCTCGGCAGGCACCGAACCCCAAGGTGGCGGCGTCAACCCCGCTGCTGGCATGGCGGCAGGCATGACCGACAGCAAGGGAGCCCAGCATGATGCAGATGGCAAATAACCGCTGAGTGCCATCCGTAAAAAATAAAACCGCCCTGAGACGGCGCAGGCGCCAGTAGCATATTCACGCTAAATGAACGCTCAGTAAGTGCGCAACACGCCAGCCCGTGCGGTTTCTGAATTGGTGCACATAGTCTGTGCCTGCTTATAGAGCTCCTGTGCCTTGCCCTTGTTTTTCTCAATCACCTCATAGTGGCTCGCTTTGGCCAAGACCAAGTTGTATTTCAGATAGTGCGAGGAGGAGCTCGGCAGCGACTTGTCAGCCACTTCCACCATCTTTTCAAGCGTTTCTAATGAGCCGCCCCAGCGAGGACTCAAGTAATTCATGGATTGGATTCGGGCTGCCATGTTTTTGGGATTCACTTGATCGGCGGCCTGCTGCCACTGGAGCGCAGTAAGTCCACCAACCGCCTCCCCTCTCCCAGCCAAGACGATGAAAGTTGCGTGAGGCAATGCAGATTGCGGATCGAGGCTGATAGCTTTCTGTAGATATCCATTTGCCAGCTCACTGTATTTGCTCATGTTTTGCCATTGCTCTGGTCGTACGCCTCCGGCATGACCGCTTCCCCGTGCCACTTGCGCTTTGTCCTCATAAAACATTCCCGCAAACATTTGCGAAAAAAAGACTGGGGACGTTGATCTACCCACATGCGCACCAGACTCTCGGAGCGACTGCCCATTCTCTGTAAATCCACTAGGTCACGCAGCGTCAGTAAATCGCCCCCATCAGATGAGAGGTTCTTTTTTTGCAGCTTCGCCAATTCGCTCTCAAGCTGCTCAAACTTAAAGGCGTTGAGCAAATCGGCTCTGCGCGAGCCCTCGATAGTGGCTAAATCTGAGGGAATCAGCCCACATTCACCAGCAGCTGCTGGTGCCTTCGCAGCCGGCAAGGCTAAACGTAATCGCCAATGCCATCAGCGTTGGTAAAGCCGACTTTGATAACACCTTCATCGCTTCCTCCTTGTATGGAAATAGCATGCCGCTACGCAATCGCCAATAACTATCAATCCATCAAATACAAGAAGTTTTTACTAACAAAATAGACTGCTGTTGTTATTTGCACCATAACGAAGGCCCCGGCCCCATCACCTGCAGCGCAGTGATGGGGCCGGGGCCTTGTCAGTAAGATGTTGTGCGTTTAGCGGCTGCTAGGAAAGCTAAACACCGCACCTTCGCGCACACCAGCGCTCGGCCAGCGTTGGGTGATGGTCTTGCGCTTGGTGTAGAAGCGCACAGCATCCGGGCCGTAGGCATGCAGGTCGCCAAACAGGCTGCGCTTCCAACCGCCAAACGAGTGATAAGCCACGGGCACGGGCAATGGCACGTTCACGCCCACCATGCCAACCTGGATGTGGTCGGTAAAGTAGCGCGCTGCCTCGCCGTCGCGGGTGAATATGCAGGTGCCGTTGCCGTACTCATGGTCGTTGATGAGCTGCATGGCTTCTTGCAACGTTTTAACGCGTACCACGCCCAACACCGGGCCAAAAATCTCTTCTTGATAGATCTTCATGCCGGGTTTGACGTTGTCAAACAAACAAGCGCCCAAGAAGTAACCTTCTTCATGGCCCGCCACCTTCACACCGCGGCCATCTACCACCAAGGTAGCGCCTTCGGCCACGCCGCTGTCCACATAGGCCTTCACTTTGTCAAAGTGCGGCTTCGTCACCAACGGCCCCATGTCGTTGCTGTTGTCGGTGCCGGGGCCAACCTTCATCTTGGCGATTTCGGTCTTCAGGCCCGCGATCACGGCGTCGCCCACTTCATCACCCACCGCTACCAGCAAAGGGATAGCCATGCAGCGCTCACCGCACGACCCGTAGGCAGCGCCCATCAAGGCGTTCACAGCGTTGTTCACATCGGCATCGGGCATCAGCACAGCGTGATTTTTAGCGCCTCCCAAAGCCTGCACGCGCTTGCCGTGCTTGCAACCTTCGGTGTAGATGTATTCAGCAATCGGGGTCGATCCGACAAAGCTCACTGCCTTGACGCGCGGATCTCGCAGCAGCGTATCGACTGATTCCTTATCGCCATTCACCACGTTCAACACGCCCGGCGGCAGACCGGCTTCCTGCGCCAGTTGGGCAATGAACAAGGTGCTGGTCGGATCGCGCTCTGAAGGCTTCAGCACAAAGGTGTTGCCACAGGCCACAGCCATCGGCCACATCCACAGCGGCACCATGGCAGGAAAGTTGAACGGGGTAATGCCCGCCGTCACGCCCAGCGCCTGGAACTCGCTCCAGCTGTCGATATTGGGGCCCACATTGCGGCTGTGCTCGCCCTTGAGCAGCTCAGGCGCGTAGCTGGCGTATTCCACGTTCTCAATACCGCGCTGCAGCTCGCCATGCGCATCGGCCAATACCTTGCCGTGCTCGGCAGTGATCATGGCGGCGATCTTGTCGGCGTTTTGCTCCAGCAGTACTTTGAACTGGCTCATCACCCGCGCACGCTTGAGTGGCGGCGTATTGCGCCATGCGGGGAAGGCAGCCTCGGCCGATGCAATCGCGGCCTCTACCGTCGCCTTGCTGGCCAGCTCTACGCTAGTGGTCGATTGACCGGTGGCAGGGTTGAACACCGGCTGCGTGCGGCCGCCGTCGTGCACGATTTTTCCATCAATCAAATGGCCTACGGTGGCAGTTACGTTCTTGTCGTGGTTCATTGCAGTCTCTCTTGAATTCAATGTCAAAAAAAGCGCTAGCGCCCGCTGTACGGGCGCTAGCAGCTATTGTTTCAATAGTATTTAATTCACTTCAGCCAGGGCGTCACCCAGGGCGTTGATCAGGCGGTCGATCTCGGCCTTCTCGCTGATGAAGGGCGGTGCCAGCTGGATGGTATCGCCACCGTAACGCACGTAAAAACCTTTTTCCCAGCACTTCATAGCGATCTCATAGGGGCGCTTGGCAGGCTCACCAGGCAGTGGCGCGATGGTAAAGCCCGCAGCCAAACCGTAATTGCGGATATCCAGCACATGCTTGGCACCCTTGAGGCTATGCACGGCGTTTTCAAAATACGGCGCCAGCGCTTGTACGCGGGCGGGCATATCTTCTTTCTCCAGAATATCCATCACAGCCAAGCCAGCCGCACAGGCCACTGGGTGGGCTGAGTAGGTGTAGCCGTGTGCAAACTCCAGCATGTACTCGGGGCCACCAGCGGCCATAAAAGTATCGTAGATGTCCTTGGTGGCCACCACGCCGCCCAGCGGCTGGGCGCCATTGGTCACTTGCTTGGCAAAATTCAGCATGTCGGGCACCACGCCAAAGGCGTCCGATCCCGTCCACGCGCCGCAGCGGCCAAAGCCGGTGATGACTTCATCAAAAATCAGCAAGATATTGTTTTGCGTGCAGATCTCGCGGATACGCTCCAGGTAGCCCTTGGGCGGGATCACCACACCCGCCGAACCCGAGAAGGGCTCCACAATCACCGCCGCCACATTGCTCGCGTCATGCAAGGCAATCACATCGAGCAGCTTGTCGGCCAGCGCGCGGCCGCCTTCTTCGGCCATGCCTTTTTGGAAGGTACCTGCAGGTGGCTGGGTGTGGGGGATGTGGTCGGCATCAATGCCCTGGCCAAACATCTTGCGGTTGCCGCCAATACCGCCGACTGAGATACCGCCGTAGTTCACGCCGTGGTAGCCCTTTTCGCGGCCGATCAGCACTGTTTTGCTGGCTTGGCCCTTCAGACGCCAGTAGGCGCGGGCGATTTTGAGCGAGGTGTCAGCCGCCTCCGATCCCGATCCTGTGAAGAACACGTAATCGAGACCTGCAGGCGTGTGCTCTTTGATCTTGTTAGCCAGTGCAAACGATGCGGGGTGGCCAAACTGGAAGGCCGGTGCGTAATCCAACTGCAGCGCGGCCTTGCCGATGGCCTCGGCCACTTCCTTGCGGCCATGGCCGATGCCTGAGCACCACAGGCCCGACAAGCCGTCAAAAATCTTGCGGCCTTCGCCGTCGGTGTAGTAGGCGCCTTGGCCACCCACAATCATGCGCGGCTTGGCCTTGAAGTTGCGGTTGGCGGTAAATGGCATCCAATGCGCGTCCAGCCAAGCGGCATCGGTGCGCAGGGCTGTGCTGCCTGCCTGGTCGTCGATCTGCACAAAACTCATGGTCTTCTCCTTGGATGGTCCGAAAATCCCGCAATGGCCCGGGTTGATGTGCCATTGTGGGGTGCACATTTGCTTTATCAAATATTGACATATCAAAGCTCACTTGCTGGTTTTCGCAAGTAATGAGCGTGACATGTTCACACCACTGCATTGTTACCAAAACAGCTATCAACAACATAGCTGTTAGCGACCGCCTATTGCGCTCTAACGGGCTAAAACACCTTCATCGCTACGTCACACATGCGGGCTATGGTGGCGGTTTTCTACTGCGCCCCACAAGCACCATGAACGAATACCACGCCCTCGCCCGCCGCCGCTTTTTGCTGAACTCCACTGCAGCTGCCAGCATCAGCCTGTTGCCCGCTGTGCTACGCGCGCAAACTGCGCCCGCCGTCATCACCCAAGATAACGCCCGCCCTTTGGTGCTGGGCCTGCAAAGTGGTGATGTTCGCGCGAACAGCGGCATCGTCTGGGCCCGTGCCAGCCGTGAGGCGCGCATGCTAGTTGAATGGTCTACCACCAGCAACTTTGCCAAAGTCACCACGGTGCGCGGCCCTGATTTGCTGCCCGACACCGATGGCACCGGCCGCGTCGATCTACAAGGCTTGCCCGCCGGGCAAGACATCTTCTACCGAGTGCTACTGGACGATTTAAGCAGCGCCAACACCCGCGCGCCCGCAGCGCTAGGGCACTTTCGTACACCACAGGCATCGGGCGGCGTGGCCACGCGCCCCTTTCGCCTGGTGTGGAGCGGTGACACCGTAGGCCAGGGCTATGGCATTAATGAGGACATAGGCGGCATGCGCATTTATGACGAAATGCGCAAGGTCAACCCCGATGTGTTTTTGCACAGCGGCGACACCATTTATGCCGATGGCCCCATTACCGAAACCGTGCAGTTGCCCGATGGCACGCTGTGGAAGAACATCGTCACACCCGAAGTGGCCAAGGTGGCCGAGACGCTGAACGAATACCGTGGCCGCTACCGCTACAACCTGCTGGACAAAAACGTGCAGGCACTGGGCAGCGAAGTCTCGCAAATTTGGCAGTGGGACGACCACGAGATCACCAACAACTACTCTGATAGCAAAAGCGTGATGAACGACGCGCGCTACACGGAGAAAAACGTGCAACTGCTGCAGGCACGCGGGCGCCGCGCCTTTTTTGAATACGCCCCGCTGCGCCCCTATGGCGCTGCCGAACAGCAGCGCCTCTACCGCCACCTGCCACAAGGCCCGCTGGTCGATATTTTTGTAATCGACATGCGCACCTACCGCGGCCCCAATACCACCAACCTACAAACTACGGAAAGCGCCGACACCGATTTTCTGGGCCGCCCGCAAATGGAGTGGTTGCTGCAAGGTTTGAAGCAAAGCAAGGCCACCTGGAAGATCATTGCCGCCGACATGCCCATTGGCCTGTTTGTGCCCGATGGCAAGGATGCACAAGGCGTTGCCCAGTGGGAAGCAGTTGCCAATGGCGAACACGGTACGCCCAAGGGCCGCGAGCTTGAGATGGCGCGCCTGCTCAAAGGCATTAAGGCTGCCAAGATCAAAAATGTGGTGTGGCTGACCGCCGATGTGCACTACACCGCCGCCCACCATTACAGCCCCGAGCGCGCACAGTTCAAGGACTTTGATCCGTTTTGGGAGTTCGTGTCGGGCCCGCTGAACGCAGGCGCCTTTGGCCCCAACGATGCCGACAAAACCTTTGGCCTCGACGTCGTCTTTCACAAAGCTCCGCCCAAACCCAACTCGGCTCCCAGCGAGGGCTTCCAGTTCTTTGGCCAACTGGATGTTGACCACAAAACCAAGGCACTGACCGTAGTGCTGAAAGACATGAAGGGCGCATCGCTTTACACCAAAACCTTGACGCCCCAACGCGCATAGGTGACTGCCGCGTTCTGCGAGCGGAAAGCAGCCTGCCTTTGTCCCACAAACGACAAGGCAGGCGTGCTGCAAAACCTATCCTGAATAAGCGAATGGCACGGCCAGAGTCCCTATCTGGCCCATGCCCACCACGATTCAGGAGCCCTTTTGCACATGACCACGCAGCCCCAGGACAGCGCAACACCCACCTCGCCACGTACCGAGCATCTGGACGTTCTTATCATCGGAGCAGGTATATCCGGCATTGGTTCGGCCTACCACCTGCAACAGCAACATCCCGGCCGCCGCTTTGCGGTGCTGGAGCGCAACGCAGGCCATGGTGGCACCTGGTGGACGCATCGCTACCCCGGCGCACGGTCTGACAGCGATCTGTTCACTTACGGCTACCGCTTCAAACCCTGGCGCGGCGCAGCCATTGCGTCTGCTGACGAGATCCGCAAGTACTTGACAGACGTGATCGACGAGAACGGACTGGATCGCCATATCCGCTACCAGCAAGAGATGACGGCAGCCAACTGGTCATCGCAAGACCAGCAATGGACAGTCACCGTGCAGCAGCTGGACAGTGGCGCCACCCACACCATCACCACCCAGTTTTTGTGGCTGTGCCAAGGCTATTACGACCACGACAAGCCCTTTATGCCCCGCTGGGAAGGTATGGATGACTTTGCGGGCCAAGTCATCCACCCGCAGCAATGGCCGCAAGATCTGGACTACCGCGACAAACGCGTCGTGGTGATTGGATCGGGTGCCACAGCCGCTACCCTGATCCCCGCCATGGCGCCTGATGCTGCCTGCGTCACCATGCTGCAACGCTCGCCCACCTTCTTCTTGTCGCGCCCGCGCAGCCATCCGCTAGAGCAGCCGCTGCGCGAGCTAGACATTCCCGATGAGTGGACCCATGAGATTTTGCGCCGCGCCCACATTGCTCAATCCACCAAAGTCGCCCACATGGGCACCGAGGACCCAGATGCGCTGCGCACGCGTTTGCTGGACGACATCCGCACCCGCCTTCCCGAGGGATTTGATGTGGAGAAACACTTCAACCCCGGCTACCGCCCTTGGCAACAGCGCATTGCCGTGGTGCCTGATGGCGATATGTTTGAAGCCATCAAAAACGGCAAAGCATCGGTGGTAACCGATGAGATTGACCACCTGGATGCGCACGGCATTGTGCTCAAATCTGGCGAGCGCTTGGCCGCCGACATCATCGTCAGCGCCACCGGCTTTAACCTCAAACTGTTTGACGATGTGCCCTTCACGGTAGATGGAGAGTTGGTGGACTTCAGCCAGCGTGTTCCCTACCGCGGCGTCATGATCAACGGCCTGCCCAATATGGCCTATGTGATGGGCTATTTCCGCTTTGGCTGGACCTTGCGCGTGGAGCTGGTCAGCGACTGGGTCTGCCGCATGCTCTCGCACCTGGATGCAAGCGGCCATCGCTCAGTCACCGCTACCTTGCGCCCGCAAGATGCCGACATGCCCTTCCTACCCTGGTGCGATGCGGGCAACTTCAACCCCGGCTACATCGCCCGCTCGCAACACGTGATGCACCGCAGCGGCGACCGTGAGCCTTGGACTCATCTGCACGATTACGACCATGACCGCGACACTTTGCCGCAAACCAGCTTGCAAGAAGATGTGCTGATTTACCGCTAATCGGCCACCGAATAAGGACACCACCATGCCACTAGAACCTGGAATCGCCGCCGTTGTGCAGATGGTCAAAGCCGCTAACGCCAAACCGCGTTGGGAAGGCACGCCGCAAGAGGGTCGCGACGGTTATCTGGCCTTCACCCACGGCACCCGCACGCCAGCACAAATCGTGCCCGTCGCCAAAGTAGAGGACATCCACATCCCCGGCCCCGCAGGCGCCATGAAGGCACGCGTCTACACGCCCGAAGGCAATGGCCCCTTCCCCACCGTGGCGTACTTCCATGGCGGCGGCTGGGTGATTGGCGACTTGGACACGCACGACAACATGTGCCGCGCTGTCTGCAAAGGCAGCCAGGCTGTGGTCGTATCGGTAGATTACCGTTTGGCGCCTGAACACCGCTTTCCTGCCGCGGTAGATGATGCACTGGCCGCTACGCAATGGGTCATCGCCAACGCCGCGCAACTGGGCGGCGACCATCGCATTGGCATTGCCGGTGACAGCGCAGGCGGCAACCTGAGCGCCGCCGTCGCCCAGCTGCTGCGCGACATGCCGCAGGCGCAAGCCATCAAGGCGCAGTTCCTCATCTACCCAGCGGTCGATCACTTAGGTGCAGGCCACGCATCCATAGAAGAAAACGCCACCGGCTACCTGCTAGAAAAGCGCAGCATGGAATGGTTTTACGGCCACTACGCAGGCCCCAACACCAACGCGACTGACCCACGCCTGTCGCCCCTGCAAGCCACTAGCTTTGCCAATCTGCCGCCCGCCCTCATCGTGACTGCCGAGTTTGACCCGCTGCGCGACGAAGGCGAAGCCTATGGCCGCGCCCTGCAAGCCGCAGGCGTGCCCACTACCACCACCCGCTACAACGGCCTGATCCACGCCTTTTTTGATATGGGCCGCTGGTCTGCCGGTGCGCAACAGGCGATTGATGAGAGCACGGCGCAATTTGGGCGGATGCTGCGGGCTTAGTCCGTACAGCACCCCGGCTGTCACCAGCCAAGCAAGGCTCTATGTGGATAACAGTGCTGTTGGACAGAGAGTTGCTATCCCCCTCTGCACCACACAACCGTCATACGCTCCGGAGCGCTCTTCCTCTGCCCCACAGCCGAGGGCTATCCGGGCTTGCAGACCCAGCAATCACCACGCATTTTTGGCTCTAGCGCACCAGCTGGCCGCTGGCGCCAACCAAAGTGTGGCCGGGTATTGAGACGGCGATGGCTTTCTGCAAAGGTTCATGTCGACGCACTTGCGTCGGAGCATCGAATTCAAATGCGTTAGCCCAGCCCCACGGAGTGGACGTTTTCTCCGCGAGGTGGCCACGCCGCCCTAGTGCTTGTGAGCGAAACAGGGTTTGAAGGCAGCGACGAAGCTATCGCCCTGGCTCCAGGCCAAATGTGTGGCCATATATTGGAGCTGGCCAGCTGCAAAGCTTTGCTAGAGTATGGCGTTGCGCTGAACGTGGTGAGTGTCAAGATCCCGGGTGCTCATGTCCAATTGACCAATGACAGGAGAGTGCTTTGGACACAAAAATAACTACAACTCTATTTCTGCCCACGCTTTGCTTTGCAATCGCCTTAGGCGCAGGGGCGTTTACTACGCCGGTGTATGCCCAAGATATTCGGGCGAAAGTCTTGCCCGCCAGCAGCACGAATCACGTGTCTGACCTGATAGACCTCAGTAAAAAAACCATCTTCGGTATTCCGCTTGGCACGTCAGAGGATGAGGTCATCGCCAAGTTCGGGCCCGCGACCGGATACGCACGCATCAACGGCAGACAAACCGTGGTGCTGTATGGCCGCTCGGTAGGTCTCTTGTTTAATTCTGGCAAGCTGGCAGGCGTACGCCTGACTGGGATGCTACTGGACTATCGATTAGCCAACGAGATGAAAACGCAAACCCCGTTTGACGACATTCAATGGAAATTAAGTAACGGCATCCCAAAAGACAGCAGCCTGGCTGATGTGAAGCGCCTCTTAGGGAGCAAGCTCCAGGACCAACGCTACAACATCTACTTTATGGAAAATGGCCTGCGTGTCGATCTCGATATCCACACCTTCAGCAGCAATGGTGAAACGCCTGACCAAACTGTCAGAAGAATTGGCGGCATTCTTATTCAGTAAGCAACCGCTCTGTCGCAACCCAACCAACAGCCGTCGTTACTCGGCCCGAAGCACCGCCGCATCACACCAGCGCTGCGCCACACGAGGCGCCGTGGTGCACACCACGTCGTGCGTGACCGTGGTCACGGCGCGCTCTAGCAGCTGGATGTCGGCCTCGTGCTGTCGGGCAACGTGGGGGTCTTCAAAGAAGATAGCGCGCTGGCAACGGCCTTCGAGCACCAGGTCGGCGATTTGCGCATCACCGCCCAGCGGGCCGCTGTTGAAGCGGTCTACCCAGGGCTTGTCTGCAGGCCAGCCTTTGCTCCAGGCTAACTCATTCAATTTTTGGCCGGTGGTGCCCGTTCCTACGCGGCGTTGGTAGCGCGACAGCAGATCAAAATTACGCGCTGCAAAATCCAGCATGGCGGGCTTCATCGCGTCGTGGGCGATCAGGGCCACGGTCTGCGATTCGTACTGGTGAAAGCGGTCGGCATTGCGGTCACGCGGCAGGCCGGCGTGCAATCGCTCCATCTCGATCCAATCGCGCGCGCTTGCTACGGTGGATAAGAAGGGTTTGCTGTGGATGACGCACTGGCGCTTCAGCGCCAGCGCCTCGGGGAAGATGCTGGACGGATCGACCGGATCAGTCAGGTAGATGGCGCCATCCAAAGTGCGCTCAGGGCTTCCCATGCCCACCACCTCGGCCACCAGCTTCATCAAACCGCCTTCGCGCCCATAGGGGTAGCGAACAATGCCTTGGTAGCCTTGCAGCATGTCGGCGGCAGCAATCGCATCGTAGGTACGGCCTACGGCGTGAAAGCCAATATTCAGCTCTCGAATGCCTTGCGCACAGGCACGCAAAAAGCTGAACAGCGCCGCATTGTCGGCTTGGTGGTGCAGGCGATTGGCAGCAAGGCCGATGAGCATGGTCGATTCCGTATAGGTACAAGCAATATGCAAAGCATAGCGCCAAAACCACGATGGTTTGCTGACATGGGCCAGCAAACCATCACATGATTCAATCCCATTTTGATAGCGGCAAGCGCCCGCCAATCTGGCCCTAGCAAGCCATTTAACTTGATGTTGCTTGTGCCCATTGCAGCGCTGTCTGGAGCCGGGCGCGCACACCAAAGCTGCTGGTGCTGCTGAGCGTGATGTTGTGGTGAGCGATGACTTGCTGCGCCGAGATGGCGGCGTTGCCGCCGCTGGTGTGTGCGTCCTCCAGCAAAACCACGGGATAGCCATGGCGCAGAGCGGCGCGGGTCGTCACATCTACACAATATTCGGTATGCATGCCGCAGATCACCAGCTCTTGCACGCCCAGGTTTTGCAGCTGCGCCAACAAATCGGTTCTCCAGAATGCGTCGCCTGTGCTCTTGTCACTGCGCAGGTCAGCAGCACCAATCTGCAAACCAATAGCCAGCTGCCAGCCCTTGCTGCCGTGCTCCAAACCGGGTTCTTGATGCTGCACCCAAATCACCGCCAGGCCTGCTGCGCGGGCCGCGCTAGTGGCCATGTTGATGCGGGTGATGAGCCCTGCGCAATCCCAGGCTGCGCCCGGGCCTTCGCACAGGGCCTGCTGTACGTCAATCACTAAAACGGCTTGGCTCGGCATGCATTTGCTTTCTGCAAAAAGGGCTGCAACGCGGGTAATTCTACGGCGGCGGTATGGATGTGGTTGATACTTCTCTTTTGATAGCATCTAACGCCTGTCAGTCGTAGCGTCGGAGCCTATTTTTAATAGCCACGCCACGCCAGCGACTGCCCCGCATGCGCAAACCCGCTAAGCTTGGCGCATGCCCGCCCACCAGCCTGCGCCATCTGTCGCCACCGCCCCATCCACCCGTGCCCGCGCTGTGCTGGGCCAGCTCAGCGATATGGATCTGCGCTTGCTACAAGTGTTCAAAAGCGTGGTGGAGTGCGGCGGCATGTCGGCTGCGGAGCTGGAGCTGAACATTGGCTCTTCAACGCTGAGCCGCCACATGAAGGACCTGGAAACCCGGCTGGGCATGGTGTTGTGCCGCCGTGGACGCGCGGGCTTTGCGTTAACGCCCGAGGGCCACCAGGTGTACGAAGCCACTTTGCAGTTGCTGGGCGGCGTCGATTTGTTCCGCAGCCGCATTGACGACATACATGCCCGCATGGGCGGCAATCTGGAGATCGCTGTTTTCGATAAAACGGTGAGCAACCCTCAAGCACAGATCCACCGAGCGATTGCGGCCTTCCACCAGCAAGCACCGGGCGTTAACTTGCAATTGCATGTCAGCTCCATCAACGCCATTGAGCGCGGGCTGATGGACGGGCGCTTTCACATCGGCATCATCCCGGCGCACCGCAGCTCGGCCAGCCTGATATACCGCGATCTGTTTGGCGAGCACATGCGTTTGTACTGCGCACCAGGCCACGCCTTGTGGGGCACAGACCATAGCAATCTGGATTGGGAGGCCCTGCGCCACTACCCGTTTGCAGGCCTGGGCTACCACTCACCCAACATGGAGCTCAGCCACAGCGTACGTCTGCCGCGCAGCGCCACAGGTTTTGACCAGGAATCCATCGCCACCTTGATCCTGTCCGGCTGCTTTTTGGGCTTTTTACCCGACCACTACGCCGCCAGTTTTGAGGCGCACCAACAGATGCAGGCGGTACGCCCGGATGCATTCCACTACCAGTGCCAATTTGTCGCAATGTGGCGCTTATCGCCCGCGCCCAGCCGCGTGGCGCAGGCTTTTATTGACTGCCTTCTGCAAGCCCACGTAACACTTGACTAAGTTGCTACAAAATTAACTTATCCACAGAAGAGGCCTTCCCGGTGTGAATTTCTCTACCAGAGGAGGATCTTAGGGAGTTGACTGCGCAACGGCCCGAACATTGCACAAAATTATCCACAGCGTGATCTGTCGTTTTTATAGCCACCAAGGCGACGTTTTTAGCTGCGCTAGCAACCATGCAGCGCACGCATAGCGGGCGATCAGCGCTACCATCGCTTCCGTAGCGTGCAACCTGCGCGCCCCTCCCCATTCAGCCAGGAAGCCTCGTGTCCGACACCGTGCAACGCCCCTCCTCTCTGCGCCCTAAAGCCCGCGCCACGATTGCCGATGTGGCACTGGTCGCCCAGGTCTCCAAGGCCACGGTATCGCGCTACCTGAACGGGCGTACCGACATCCTGGCGCCCGAGATGAGCGAGCGCGTGCAGCAGGCGATTGCCAGCCTCAACTACCGCCCCAGCGCCATGGCGCAAGCCCTCAAGCACGGAAAAACCCGGCTTATCGGTCTGGCCGTGGCAGATGTGACCAACCCCTTCTCCGTCGCCGTGCTGCAAGGCGCTGAGAAAGCTTGCCAGGCCGCAGGCTACCTGTTGGTGCTGTTCAACCTGGGCAACGAGGCCGGGCGTGAGCGCGACGCCATGCATGCGCTGTCGGCCTACCAGCTAGACGGCATGATTTTGAACCGTGTGGACACCAGCGCCCAGCTTTGGCAAGACGCGCAACTGCACGGCAAGCCCATCGTGCTGGTCGATCGCTTTTTAGACGGTTTGAACGCCGACTTTGTGACCGTGGACAACCCCGGCGTGGTGCAACTAGCGTTGGGCCACCTGCAAGCACAAGGCTTTGGTGATGTACTTCTGGTGACGGAGCCGATTGAAGGCGTAAGCTCTCGCACCGCTCGTCAAAATGCGTTTTATAGCTATATGAGTGATAGCAAAAATGGTGATTTGCGTGGCGCGGTGTGGGAGAGCACGCCCACCAACAACGATGACCTGCAACAGCAACTGCAAAGCTGGCGCGATGCCGCTGCGTTAGCGGGCCGCGCGCCTGCGATCCTGACCAGCAACGGCGTCGCCACCCTACGCGTGGCCACCGCTATCCACGCGCTTGGCTGGGTGCCGGGGCGCGAGATCGGCGTGATCGGCATTGATGAGACCGACTGGGCCGCACTGGTAGGCCCGGGCCTGACAACGGTGGCTCAGCCCACCGATGCTTTGGGCCAGGCTGCAGCCAATTGCCTCATTGAGCGCATTCAAGGCTTGCAAAGCCCAGCCAGAAAAGTCGAGTTACCGGGCACCATCATTGTGCGCGGCTCCACAAAATTTATAAGCCTTTGATTTTTTTATACAAAAAATACTGTTACGCACCAAACTAGGGCAAACCCTAGTAACCCAACAGTAACCATCCATTACACTCCGTGGCACTGAAACCGGTTTCAAAGCGATTCAGCGTCATGAACTACACCTTCCAATTTGACCAAGTGCTTGCTGCTTGGCCGCAGCTGCTGCAAGGCACCTGGGTCACGATTCAGCTGTCCTTTTTAGCCATGGCTCTGGGCCTGGTGGTCGCCATCTTTGGCGCCTGGGCCAAAACCTCGGGCCCCGCACCGCTGCGTTTTTTCATCAACGCCTATATCGAGCTGATCCGCAACACCCCATTTTTGGTGCAGCTGTTCTTCTTCTTTTTTGCCCTGCCCGCCATTGGCCTGCGCTGGTCCCCACAAACGGCGGCTTTGGTTGCCATGGTGGTGAACCTGGGCGCTTATGCCACGGAGATCATACGAGCCGGTATCGAATCCATTCCCAAAGGCCAGATTGAAGCTGGCTTGGCACTGGATCTGAAGCGTTGGGAGATCTTCCGCTTTGTGATCCTGAAGCCCGCGCTCAAAACCATCTACCCGGCGCTCACTAGCCAGTTCATCTTGCTGATGCTGAGCTCGGCCGTGGTGTCGGTGATCTCGGCAGATGACCTCACATCGGTCGCAGCCAATATCCAGTCCGAGACCTTCCGCAGCTTTGAGGTCTACATCGTCGTCGCCATCATTTACCTGCTGTTGTCGCTGGCGTTTAACGCCCTGTTCAAGCTCATCTACCAGCTGTTCTTGAACTACCCAGATCGTCGCTGAACCATTAGGAGAAAAACATGCGTACTTTTGGTTGGCCCGAACTGTGGTTTATTGTTGAAGCAGCCAAGTGGACCCTGGCGCTGTCGGTGATCGCCTTTATTGGCGGTGCCATCGTCGGCCTGCTAGTGGCGCTGGCGCGTACATCTGACAACAAGCCTGCGGCCTTTGTTGCCACTTTGTTTACCCAAATCTTCCAAGGCACACCGCTGCTGCTGCAGCTGTTCCTGGTGTTTTTTGGCGCGCCTATTTTGGGCTTTGAGATCAACCCCTGGATTGCCGCTGCCGCCGCGCTGGTGCTGAACAGCGGCGCTTTTTTGGGCGAGATCTGGCGCGGTTGTATCCAAGCCGTACCACGTGGCCAGTGGGAGGCTGCTGAGGCGCTCTCGCTGTCGTACTACTGGCGCATGCGCTCCGTGGTGCTGCCCCAGGCCATGAAGATCGCCGTGGCGCCTACCGTGGGCTATTTGGTGCAGATCATTAAGGGCACGTCGCTGGCCGCCATCATCGGTTTTACCGAGATCACCCGCGCTGGCCAAATCATCAACAACGCCACCTTCCAGCCAATGATTGTCTTCGGTGTGGTGGGCGCAATCTACTTCATCCTGTGCTGGCCGCTGTCGCTGTGGGCAGGCCGGCTGGAGAAGCGCCAGGCCAAGGCTTTGGCCCGCTGATTTCGATTTTTTGTTCGTTCTTGTCTGTTTTATCACCTGCAGGAGACATCACCATGCAATTTTCACGTCGCACCTTCACCACCGCCGCTGCTGCCCTGGCTGCCAGCGCCTTGTTGCCCCTGACCGCATCGGCCCAATCGCTGGCGGACTTGAAGAAAAAGGGCAAGATCACTATCGGCATGCTGGTGGACTTCCCGCCCTACGGCATCTTGAACACCAGCAACCAGCCTGATGGCTACGATGCTGACGTGGCCAAGCTGCTGGCCAAGGACTGGGGTGTGACCGCCGACATCATCGGCGTGACCGGCCCTAACCGTATCCCCTTCTTGCTGACCAACAAGGTCGACATGCTGATTGCGTCGCTGGCCATCACGCCTGAGCGCGCCAAGCAAGTGCTGTTCTCCAAGCCCTACTCGGCTGCCTCTATCGTCCTGTTTGGCGCCACCAAGACAGCCATCAAGGGCCCAGAAAATCTTAAGGGCTTGCGCGTGGGCGTTGCCCGCGCCTCGACCCAGGACGTAGCCGTAACCAAGGCTGCACCTGAGGGCACGCAAATCCGCCGCTTTGACGACGATGCATCGGCTATGCAAGCGCTGCTGTCGGGCCAGGTGGATGCCATTGGTTGCTCCGTCACCGTGGCCGCGCAGATCGCCAAGCGTGCACCTGCAGGCCAGTTTGAAGCCAAGTTCCAGCTGCTGCAGCAAAACATGGCTGTTGCCCTGCGCCCCGGCCAAGACGAAGTGGCTGCTGCGGTGAACGAGTTCATCGCCAAGAACACCGCCAATGGCGAGCTGAACAAGCTGTACCAAAAGTGGCTGGGCGCGGATCTGCCGAAGCTGGACTAAGCACCGCCACCACGCCTGAATTGAACTGAAGAACCCGCGGAGTTAGAACATGACCACCCCTGCTGACCAACCCATCATCCGCCTGCAAGGCGTTGAAAAATGGTATGGCAACTTCAAGGTGCTGACCGATATCAACCTGGACGTGCGCGCCGGGGAACGTATCGTCATCTGCGGGCCCTCGGGCTCCGGCAAATCGACCATGATCCGCTGTATCAACCGGCTGGAGGCCATCCAGAAGGGCAGGATCACAGTCGACGGCAACGATCTGACGGGCGACAGCAAGGCGATTGACACCATCCGCAAGGAAGTGGGCATGGTGTTCCAGCAGTTCAACCTGTTCCCGCATCTGACGATTCTGGAGAACTGCATGCTGGCGCCCATGCGCTCGCGCGGCTTGTCGAAAGCCGAGGCTGAAGAACGTGCGATGAAATACCTGACGCGCGTTCGCATCCCCGACCAGGCTAGCAAGTACCCTAGCCAGCTCTCGGGCGGCCAGCAACAGCGCGTGGCAATTGCACGTGCGCTGTGCATGGCACCCAAGATCATGCTGTTTGACGAGCCAACATCGGCACTTGACCCCGAGATGGTTAAAGAAGTGCTGGACACCATGATCGGCCTGGCCGATGACGGCATGACCATGCTGTGCGTGACGCATGAAATGGGTTTTGCCCGCAGCGTGGCCGATCGCGTGATCTTCATGGCCGACGGTCAAATCATCGAACAAGGCCCTCCCGCCGCATTCTTTGACAACCCTACACATCCCAAAACACAGCAGTTTTTGGGGCAGATTCTGAGCAACCATTAAGCACCGCTCGGAACTCCTATTTTTATAGCTGCTAGCGCCCGTCTGGCGGGCGTCAACGGCCAATTTAATCAATAACATGGCCTTGTCTTTGCACAACGCGGGTGCGCCCGCACTGATCTCCCTCACCTCGTTCGGCAACGCCGAAGTGCGCCGCCACGGCCAGCTGTACTTTGCCAAGCTGTCACAAGCTGCAGGCGCTGATGGCTTTGAAGTGCGCGAAGAACTGCTGATCGACGCTGCACAAGAGCTGCCTGCAATTGCCGCCTATGTGCATGCGCAAAAGCTGGACGTGGTCTATTCCTGCCCTCAGCCACTTTTTGCCATGGATGGCACGCTAGACACCGCCGTGCTGCGGCACGCGATTGCTGCTAGCAAAGCCTTGGGTGCCCCATGGCTCAAGATGTCAATTGGCGGTTTTGCGGCGCAATCCGTCGCGCAGTCAGCCCAGGGGTTTGCGGCCCTGAAGCAAGCCGTCTCCGACGCAGGCATCACCTTGCTGATTGAGAACGACCAAACCGTGGCCGCTGGCACGGTGCAGGCCCTGCAACGCTTTTTTGAAGCTGCCGATGCCGCTGGCCTGCCGCTACCCATGACCTTTGACATGGGCAACTGGCATTACCTGGGCGAATGCGCTTTGCAAGCCGCGCAAATTTTTGGTGCTCGCGTGGGCTATGTACACAGCAAGGGCGTGCAGCGCCAGCCCACCAAATGGGTAGCGGTGCCACTGGCCGAATCTGCAGCCGCCTGGCGCGCTATTTTGCGTGCGCTTCCCAGCGACGTTCCCCGCGCCATTGAGTACCCGCTGATAGGCGACGACCTGCATGCCGTAACCCGCCACGAGCTGGCCGTGCTGCGTAACGCCACTGCCATACAGAACAACTGAACTTAACACCACCAATTCCATGCCTAGCTCGAGCAAGGCCGACAAAGTAATTGCTCGATATGGACATGGAGCCACAAGAGATCCGGCCATGACCACCAAGACCTTCGACATCGCCACCTTTGGCGAAGCCATGATGCTGCTGATTGCCGACCGCCCCGGCCCACTGGAGAATGCCGAGTTCTTCACTAAGCGCATCGCCGGTGCCGAGATCAATGTGGCCACCGGCATGTCGCGCCTGGGCTTTACTACCCACTGGGCTAGCCGCTTGGGCGCTGACTCGATGGCGCGCTACCTCATCAAGCAAATGCAAAGCGAAGGCGTGCATTGCGAACATGTGGTGCTGGATGCTGCGCAAAAAACCGGCTTCCAGATCAAAGGCCGCAGCGACGACGGCAGCGACCCGCAGGTGGAATACCACCGCAAGGGATCGGCCGCCAGCTTGATGACGCCCGCCGACATTGACGAGCCTTGGCTCGCTGCCGCCCGCCACCTGCACGCCACTGGCGTGTTTGCAGCCATATCCGAGACCAGCCTGGCAACCGCCAAACGCACGCTAGAGATCGCACGCGCATCCAGCAGCACCATCTCCTTCGATCCCAACCTGCGCCCCACGCTGTGGAAGGATGAAGCCACCATGCGCCGCGAGATCAATGCGTTGGCGGCGCACGCGGACTGGGTCTTCCCCGGCCTGGCCGAAGGCGAATTGCTGACCGGCCACAAGACACCTGAGGCCGTGGCAAAGTTCTACCGCGACCAAGGCGCCAAGCTCGTCGTCGTCAAGCTCGGCGAAGCCGGTGCGTACTACGACGACGCCAATGCAGGCACAGGCTATGTGCAAGGCTGCCCGGTAGAAAAAGTAGTGGACACCGTGGGCGCTGGCGACGCCTTTGCCGTGGGCGTGATCAGCGGCTTGCTGGATGGAAAAACCGTGCCCGAGGCCGTGAAGCGCGGCTGCTGGATCGGCGCGCTGCAAGTGCAGGTGCTGGGAGACTCCGAAGGCCTGCCTACCCGCGAAGCACTGATAGCGGCAGGTTACTAAGCGCTGCTAACGCAACCTTGATACCTCGTTACTTCGCCTTGTCGAACTGTTTGTACTGTCTGCGGCTTCGCACCTCGTCTCAAACGCAGATCTTCGATTTGCCGGGTCGCGTGAGCAGCTCTAAAACCGGGAACCCGCCATGTCCACACGTCGCAATGTCTTAGTCTTTCGCGAGCTGCCCGATGACCAGCTTGCCCGCCTGCATGCCGCACACGATGTGACCGTGGCCAACCCACGCGTGCCCGCACAGCGCGATGCCTTTTTTGCCGCACTGCCGCTGGCTGAGGCACTGATCGGCTCCAGCTATCCCATCACCGATGCGCTGCTGGATGAGGCGCCTCAACTCAAGGTTATCTCCAGCATCTCGGTGGGTGTGGACAACTACCCACTGGCCGCCCTGCACCAGCGCGGCATTGCGCTGTGCCACACGCCAGGCGTGTTGACCGAGACCACGGCCGATACCATTTTTGCCTTGTTGATGGCCACCAGTCGCCGCATCCCCGAGCTGGCCATGTTTGTGCGTACCGGCCAATGGCAGCGCAATATTGGCGAAGATTTGTTTGGCTGGGATGTGCATGGCAAAACCCTGGGCATCCTGGGCATGGGCCGCATCGGCATGGCACTGGCCAAGCGAGCAGCGCTGGGCTTTGGCATGCCGGTGGTCTACAACAACCGCAGCAAGGTGCCCGACGCCGATCTGGGCGCGCTGGCTGGCCATGTGCGCTTTGCGGATCGTGATGCACTGCTGCGCGAGGCCGATTTTATTGTGTCGGTACTGCCATCCACGCCAGAAACCAAGCACCTGCTGGGCGCGGCCGCGTTCCAGATCATGAAGCCCAGCGCCATTGTCATCAACGGATCGCGCGGCGCGATCGTCGATGAAGATGCCCTGCTGCATGCGCTCGATACCGACCAGATCCGTGCAGCGGGCCTGGATGTATTTGCCACCGAGCCATTGCCTGTTGCATCGCCGCTGCGCACCCACCCAAAAGTGGTCGCGCTGCCACATATCGGATCTGCCACGCACGAGACGCGCCACGCCATGGCGGAGATGGCTACCACCAACCTGCTGCAAGCGCTAGATGGTGACAAGCCTGCGGGCTGGTTTGATCTGAGCAAAGCGTAACCACCGTCACTCTGTCGCAGCGGTGTCCGGGTACACCCGGCTTGCCGCTACCATGGCGCTGTACTGCAAGCCCACCACCATGACGACAGAGACCATCGACCCCATCGCCACCGCCATCCACCGCTACCAGCAAGGCCAGCGAGCCGTACCGCACGCCCCCGCTTTTGAGGCCTGGGTGGCGCGCAATCCGGGCAGCTGGCGCGGCTTAATCGCTGGGCTGGCGGACGCACGAACTGGCCATATCGACTTCCGCACGCCAGACTCTGCCGTGGCCAAAGCCAGCGCCAGCATGGACCGCGAAGCCGCCATCAGCGCCTACAACGCATTGCAGCAAACCGCAGGTTTTGACATGGGCGTTGGCAACTGGATGGAGCAGCGCTGCGTCTACCAAAGCAGCAATTACGAATCCACTCGCCTGCCCGGTGCCATGCGCGACTGCCACCTGGGCCTGGATGTGTTTGCGCCTGCGGGCACGCCGCTATACCTGCCTCTGGCCGGTGAGGTGATGGTGGCCGAAGTGCGCGATATGCAACTGGACTATGGAGGCATGCTGGTGCTACGGCATAGTGGCGACGCACACCCAGACTTCTACACCATCTGGGGCCATTTAAGCCATGCATCTGCACGCCGTTGGCAGCCGGGTGACCGCATTGCCGCAGGCACCGCGTTTGCCCACCTGGGCGACTTTGCCGAGAACGGCTGGTGGCTGCCGCATCTGCATTTGCAGCTGTGCCTGATTACGCTACCCGATTTTGCCGATGCTCCCGGCGCCGGTGAATCGGCGTATGCCGAGGTGTGGCAGGACATCTTCCCCAACCCCGCACCCTTGCTGGGCCTTGCGTAAAGACTGTGGACGCTTTTTGTACCTGTTGCTCTGCCAATCACCCACATGCACAGCTACAAAAACAATAGCTTCTAGCGCCTGCTAGGCGGCCGCCAGAGGCATTTCTTCTTCAAAAATATTATTGTGTGGCCGGGTCGCAGCGCACCTGGTTCATATAGATGGAGCAGTTGTACCGGTTACCTTGGAAGGTAGCTTGGTAGCGCGTAGCTTCGCGCTTGCGCTCAAAGCCAAACACCTGCACATGGGCCTCAGTACTGCTGAAGTAATCCGCCGTTTTGTTGGCAATTGCCTGGTCCGACAACACTGCATTGCTGCTGATGGGGCCCACCACATCGCAGGCCTGCAAGGCCAGCACCAAGGCGGGCAAGCTAATCCAGCGCAGGGTTTTTGGGTTCATGACGCATCCTTTTTGTGTATACAACAGATGCGCTACTGTCGCACATCTGCAGCCGCGCCCACCGCAAAAAATGGATGCAAGCCAGTTTGCATGCGCCACAGTTGCCACAACCACACGGCAGCGTCGATCGCCCCCGTGATGGCGCAATGGCGGTACACGTTGCCATGCTCAATCAGCCGCAACAGCACATTGGTACAGCAAAAGGACACCAACGGCGACCCAGCATGGTGTGCGCCCAGCCTTGCAAATCACCTCACCCGCGCATCACGCCCACCAGTGGCTCAGGCTAAAGCAACATATGGCTGCAAGCGGATGGGCCAGGGCCACGTCTATGTGGAGCGCGGTGAAGGCATGGCGTGCATTCCATCTACAAACAGACTAGTGACTGAGCGCTCGTATCAGCAAACTTGGGCCCATGCTGCCAAACAACGCAGGGCCCATGGATAGACGTCACGACGCATGGGCCATGCCCTGTTCTGCTTGCTTGCGCAAACTAAAGCGCTGCCAGGCCTTTTCGTGAAAGAAGAACGCAAACGCTTGCACCGTAGGCTCCAGCAAGCTCAGGGTCAGCGATGCGATCAGGTTGCCGGTAACGGCGTAAGCCACCAGTGCTGCCACGGTCACGTGGATCACGTAGTAACTGGCTGTTTTATGCAGGGTGTGGCGGTTATTGCGTAAGGCGAGGCGGATGGAGGACATGGCGGGCTTTCTGGCTGAATGTAGAGGCGATGCGTTGTGCAAAGTGATTTGCAAATAGTAGTCATTCTCAATTGCATAGTCCAATGAATCGTGTCTAAAAAAGCCATAGCCCACGGCAATACCTGCAGGCGAGCCGCTATGATGCGGTGCAGTCCAGTGGTGCGGCGAGGGGCCTCACCACTGGCGTTTTTTATCCGCGCACAAAAAACGTACAACACAGCCTATGACAACGGATCAGCAACGCAGCTACACCGCACCATGCCCGGGTTGCGGTGCGCCTGTTGAATTTGCCAGCGCCCAGTCGGCCTATGCGGTCTGCCAGTACTGCCAAAGCTCTATCGTGCGCGAAGGTGAGGTCTTGAAGCGCATCGGCAAGATGGCCGAGATCTTCAACGACTACAGCCCACTCAAACTGGGTCAGACCGGCCAGTTTGCCAAAGGCAAAGACGGCAAGCCCGAAGGTTTCAGGTTGGTGGGGCGCTTGCAATACAAGGGTGAAACCGGCAGCTGGAACGATTGGCAGGCGCTGACGGACAGTGGAGAGATCGCCTCTATCAGCGAAGACAATGGCCAGTTTGTATTGAGCCGCGCCAGCACCGCACAAGCGCGTAGCCTGCCCGAAGAGCAGCGCTGGCGCCCCGGCCAGAATGTTGCCATCAATGGCGTGCAATATGGGGTGACCAGCGTGGTGCAGGCCCAGCTGATGGCGGCAGAGGGCGAGATGCCGCACCAGCCGGTGCTGGGCAAGCCCTTTACCGTGGTGGAGCTGCGCACGCAAGACAACCAGGTGCTGTCAATTGACTACAGCGAGCAGCCCCCGTCCATCTACCTAGGCGGGCCGGTGCACTTGCCTGATTTGAAGATCGCCGGGCTGAAAGAGAAATCTGCCAAAAAAGAAAAAGGCCGGCACTTTAACTGCCCACGTTGCGCTGCGCGGGTAGAGATCAAACTCCAAACCACGCAAAGCCTGACCTGCCCCAGCTGCGGCAGCATCATTGATGTGTCGAGTGGCATTGGCAGCGAGCTGCTTTCAGCGGAGCAAAATGAGCCTGTCAAACCGCTGATTGCACTGGGTAAGCGCGGTAAGTTTGCGGGCAGCACTTGGCAGGTAGTGGGCTTCCAGCACCGCATGGGCGTGGAAGCAGACGATGATGAGTACTTTGGCTGGGACGAATACCTGCTCTACCACGCGCAGCAGGGCTTCCAGTTTTTAGTCAACAGCAGTGACGGCTGGAGCCTGCTCAAAACGCTGACTGGCGCACCCAAGTACCGTGCAGGTGCCGAGACCGCTACCTGGAAAGACCTGCTCTATACCAGGCTGTACAGTTACCAGGCCGAAACCACCTATGTGCTGGGCGAGTTTTACTGGCCCGTGGCACGCGGCGACAAAACCGACAACGTGGACTTTGCGCGTGACACTACCAATGACCAGCTTCTGAATCTGGAGCAAAGCCGGCGCGAGGTGAACTGGTCCATAGGCCGCAAGCTAGCGCCTGAGACCGTGGCCACGGCCTTTGGCATGACAGACCAGCTCGCGTTGTTCAAGCCCAAGAGCGACGAAATATCGCTACCCAAATTTGGTTGCCTGCCGATTATCATCGGCCTGCTGATCGTCTTTTTTCTGGCCATTTGGCTATGGCCCAAAGGCTGTAACGCTGCTGAGGAGCGGCGCAGGTTGGCGGCTGACCCCACCTATGTGAGCAAGTGCAGCAGCGGGCGCTCATCCGGAGGCGCATGGGGCGGCTACAGCTCAGGCGGCAGCCACAAATAGCGGCCATGGCCACCACCGATTTATGCAAACGCTGCGCTGCTCAGCCAGCGCACATCCACAAGGAGAGTTGAGATGTTCGATTTGGAATGGTTCCGCCCCGCGGCGTTTTTTGGCTCCATCCTGTTCGCCCTGGTCGGCGTGCTGGTGTTCTGGATTTGCTTTGTCATCATTGACAAAATCACACCCGTCGATATGTGGAACGAGATTGTTGAAAAGCAAAATTTGGCGCTGGGTGTGGTGGTTGCTGCCATGTGCCTGGGCATCAGCATGATCGTGGCAGCGGCCATTGGCTAGCCCATAAAACTACTATTTTGATAGCTGCCAGCGCCCGCTTACAGGGCGCCAGCAACCCATTTCACCCCAAGCATGCGCGTAGCCATCCTGCCGTGCTGCACCGCGCCTTGACCGCCCTGTTCTGTGTCCTCCACCGATCCATCCCCCGTCACCACACACGCTAACGACACGCTGGATTTTGGCCCTGCGGCTTTCCCCACCAGCGGGCCACGCAAGGCCAGCCCGTTAGAGATCGCGATGCTGTTCAGCGTCTTCGTGGTGGCCGCCTGCGGGCTGCTGTATGAGCTGGCGGCCGCGGCGCTGGCGTCGTACTTGCTGGGCGATTCGGTGCTGCAGTTCTCCACCATCATCGGCACCTATTTATTTGCCATGGGCATTGGCAGCTGGTTGTCGCGCTACTTGGTCAATGAGCTGCCAGCGCATTTTTTGCGCATTGAGCTGATGGTCGCCCTGGTGGGCGGCGCGCTGCCAGCAGTGCTGTCCCTGGTCAACGCGTATGTGCCCAGCGCCTTCCACTGGATGCTGTATGGCACGGTGATGGTGGTGGGCAGCTTGGTGGGGCTGGAGATTCCGCTGGTCATGCGCATCTTGAAGCGCAACGTAGTGCTGCGCGATCTGGTGTCCAAAGTACTGACCTTTGACTACCTGGGCGCACTGGTAGTGTCGCTGGCTTTCCCACTGGTGCTGGTGCCCAATCTGGGGTTGATCCGCACTGGCCTGGTGTTTGGACTGATGAATGCGCTGGTAGCGGTGTGGGCGCTGTTTCTCTTCAAAGATGAGCTGCGCCATTTTGGCCGGCATGTGCTGTCTTGTGTGGCCGTAATTGGTGCACTGCTAGCGGGTTTGCTGGGTGCCGACCAGATCACCTCCTTGACCGAGGACCATTTCTACCAGGAGCCCATTGTGCTGTCACGCAGCACGCCCTACCAGCGCATTGTGGTCACCCAAGGCAAGCGCGGCACGCGCCTGTATTTGAACGGCAACCTGCAGTTTGCCCAAAGCGACGAATACCGCTACCACGAGGCCTTGGTGCACCCAGTGATGAGCCGGTTTGGCGCGCCGCGCAAAGTGGCCGTGCTTGGCGGCGGTGACGGCATGGCCGTGCGCGAAGTGCTGAAGTACCCATCGGTCCAGTCGGTGACCCTGGTGGAGCTGGACCCTGCAATGACCGAGCTGTTCCAGCAAGTGCCCAGCATGCAGGCACTTAACAGCAATGCGCTGAACAACCCAAAGGTAAAGATCATCAACACCGATGCCTTCCAGTGGGTGCAGCAGACCGAGGAAGTGTTTGACGTCATCATCGTAGACTTCCCCGATCCGACCAACTTTGCTGTCGGCAAACTGTTCACCAACAGCTTTTACTCCATGCTGTCGCAGCATTTATCAGCCAGCGGTTTTGCAGTGATCCAGACCACATCGCCGCTGATTGCACGTGAGAGCTTCTGGACTGTGGTGAACACCGTCGAATCGGTGGGTCTGAACGCTACGCCTTATCACGCTCATGTGCCCAGCTTTGGGGAATGGGGCTTTGTGATCGCCAGCCGCCGCCCATGGAGCCTGCCCAGCAGCTTGCCAAACGGCATGCGCTTTTTAAGCCTGCCCAGCCTGCCGCTGTTGTTTGACTTTCCACCCGACATGGCGCGCATGCCCACCGAAGTCAACCGCCTCTCCAACCAGGTGCTGGTCCACACTTACGAACGTGAGTGGGGCAAGGTGGCACATTGATGGCGCAGCCCACGCGCAGAACGGTGCTCAAAAGCGGCGCAGCACTAGCAGCTGGCGTCGCACTGGCGGGCTGCAAGCCCGTACCACCCAGCCAATCCGTCGCACACATCACCGGCGGCTTTATCGGCCAGTCTTTGGATCGCGGCCACGCCATGCGCGACCGCTTGCAACAAGGCCTGCCCCTACCCACGCCTAGCCGCACGCACAAGGTGCAGGTGGTAATTGCGGGCGGCGGTATGGCTGCGCTGTCGGCAGCACGGTCGCTGCGGCTCGCAGGTATCAGCGATGTGGCCCTGCTGGAGCTGGAAGATACCGCAGGCGGCAACAGCCGTGGTGGCAGCGTAGAAGGCTTGCCCTGCCCGTTGGGCGCGCACTACCTGCCCGTGCCCGGCAACGATGCGCCCGAAGTGCAAGACCTGCTCGAAGAGCTAGGTGTGCGCCAGCGCATGGCGGGCCGCTGGCAGTACAAAGACGAGTACCTGTGCTTTAGCCCGCAAGAGCGTCTTTTTATCCACGGCGAATGGGTAGAGGGCCTGCTGCCCACGCACGATATGGCTGGCAGCACCCTGGCCCAGTACCAGCGCTTTGCCCAACTGGTTGCAGACACCATGCGCAGCCAGCGCTTCACCATGCCCGTGATGCGAAGCTGGGATAAAGACACCGGCCTAGCGCCCATCCACCGGTCGCTAGACGCTATTACTTTTGATAAGTGGCTAGTGCAACACCAGCTGGACGACGCCCACCTGCGCTGGTACCTGGATTACGCCTGCCTGGACGATTTTGGCGCAGGCTGCGCCCAAGTATCTGCCTGGGCAGGGCTGCACTACTTTGCCAGCCGCCATGGTTTTCAAGCCCCCGGCGCGCCAGATGAGCAGCACGAGAGCGTGCTTACCTGGCCGCAAGGCAATGGCTGGCTGGCCGCGCAATTGGCTGCACCTGCACAGCAAGCAGGTTGGCTGCACACCGGCCACACGGTGCTGGAAATTACCGAGGCTCCCAGCGGCGTCACCGTCCACAGCTTTAACAACGCCACGCAGGCCCTAGAGCGCTGGGACTGCGCGCATTGCATCGTCGCGCTGCCAACCTTTATCGCAGCTCGTGTGGTGCAAAATGCGCCTGGTTTTTTGCACACTGCCGTTAAAGCCTTGGACTGGGCACCGTGGACGGTCACCAACATCCACATTCGCGAGCCCCTGCGCGATCGCCCTGGCGCCGAGCTGGCTTGGGACAACGTGCTGTACGACGATGTGCAAAACGGCGGTTTGGGCTATGTCAATGCAGGCCACCAGCGCCTAAATGCCCAGCAGCAACTACCCACGGTGCTGACCTGTTACCGCGCGCTCGGCGGGATCAATGCAGCACAAACACAGCGCGCCGCACGCCAGCAGTTGTTAAACACACCCTGGGACAGCATCCGCGACCAGACCTTGGCCACGCTGGCACGCGCCCACGCTGACATCTACGAGAAAGCCACCCGTATCGATGTGATGCGCTACGGCCACGCCATGGCCATCCCCCGGCCCAGTGCGCAAACCACTTTAAGCCAGATAGGCCACTGGCGACCATCCAGCAAGCGTCAGGCGCTATCAAATGGAGAGCTATTGGCAGCGCTGCCCACCCCATCCACCCAGCGCCTGCACTTTGCACACAGTGACTGGTCGGGCTATTCGGTGTTTGAGGAGGCCTTTACGCGGGGGTTTTATGCGGGGTTGGTAGCCGCCGCTTGAGCAAAGGCGGGTTCAGGCCGCACACCCATCAACTGGCTTTCACAGCGTGATCGGCCCCTGCTTGGAGTGGCTGACACAACCCTTGCTGCGCCGTTGTTGCGCTCCGTCATGCGTTTGCTTTGCTTACTGCTTCACCGCTGGCTTCAGGCTCACAGCGTCAATTTCCTGGGTCGTGTTCGCCGCTCCTGGCAACATGGGTTTTCGAAGCCAGGCCGTGCCGCTTTGTGCACAGCCTTCCTGTATTTGCAAAGACTGCAGGCAAAAGCCTCATCCAGATCAGGTATTGCGCGCCTCACCAGATAACAAGAATCATTCTCATTTAATATCAAAATATATCTTAATGAGAGATCACCATGCCACTGCAACTCAGCCTGTCTACCGTAGCTTCCGCCGATCTTTTGGCCGCTCGCGCACCGCGCCGCGAGCGCCACGACATCAAGTTGCGCACGACCACCGTGCAATCTGTCACGCGCATCACGCCGCATATGCTGCGGATTACCGTTCAGGGCGATGACTTGGCAGGCTTTGTTAGCCTGGGCTTTGATGACCATGTAAAGCTGCTCTTCCCCGACGCAAGCGGCCAACTGCAACTCCCCTCGCCCGGCACCGAAGGCCTGCCACCCGCGCTGCGCGAAACCATGCGCGACTACACACCGCACAGCTTTGACGCTGCCACCCACTCGCTAACCATCGACTTTGCCGTGCATGAGGCCGGCCCTGCCACTGCCTGGGCATTGCAAGCCACACCCGGCCAGCGGCTGGGTATTGCAGGCCCGCGCGGCTCCTTCATCATCCCCACAGCTTTTGATGGCCACCTGCTAATCGGCGATGACGCATCCTTGCCCGCCATCACCCGCCGCCTGGCCGAGCTGCCTGCCAATACGCACGCCGTTGCAGTGATCGATGTGGACAGCGCCGCCGACGAGCAAGCACTGACCAGCGCCGCGCAGCTGCAGGTGCACTGGGTACACCGCAACGGCGGTCCTGCCGGCCAGGCCGATGGCTTGCTGCAAGCCCTGGCCCAGATCCACGCTCCCGCAGGCGACTACTACAACTGGGTAGCTACCGAGGCCAGCGTCGCCAAAACCCTGCGCACCACCCTTGTCAACCAATACGCCGCCCATCCCAAATGGACCAAGGCCGCCGCCTACTGGAAGCACGGTAGCGCAGGCGTGCATGAGGTGATTGAGGAGTAAGCAACTGCGGGCTGCCGCTGACTCAAGGCGAGCAGCTTTCAGCACCAGGCAGGAGGCCGCTTTCCGCCGTGCTGCAATGGACCAGAGCAAGAAGTTCTTGGCATATAGCGCCTGCCCACAGGCATTAGTCCGCTATCAATTTTGGTTTATCTGACAACACCAGCGGAGCAAAAAAAGAGCATGCCAAAGCATGCTCTTTCAGGTTAGCTTGAGCACATTACATCGGATGCAACACGCGTCGCAAAAAGTCTTGCGTGCGCGGGTGCTGCGGATTGCTCAGCACTTCCTTGGATGGGCCTTGCTCTACGATCTGGCCGCCGTCAATAAAACAGACACGGTCAGCGACTTCGCGGGCAAATTGCATCTCGTGCGTGACGACCACCATGGTCATGCCGCTGGTTGCCAGATCGCGCATCACATTCAGCACATCACCTACCAACTCAGGGTCAAGGGCAGATGTCGGCTCGTCAAACAGGATGGCCTTGGGCTTCATCGCCAGAGCTCGGGCGATGGCCACGCGCTGCTGCTGGCCGCCTGACAACTGCGGCGGGTAGGCATCGGTCTTGTGGGCCAGGCCTACGCTCTCCAGTAGTTGCTTGGCGTGGACAATGGCTTGGTCACGAGGCACCTTCTTCACGTAGACCGGGCCTTCAATCACGTTCTCCAGCACGGTGCGGTGGGGGAAGAGGTTAAAGCGCTGGAACACCATGGTCGCCTCCATGCGGATGGCCTGGATGGACTTGGATTGCGCGTGCACTTCTTCGCCATCGATGGTGATCAGGCCAGACTGGTAGGTCTCCAGCCCATTCATGCAACGCAGGATGGTGGATTTACCCGAGCCCGACGGGCCGATGATGCAGACCACTTCGCCCGCGGTTACTTCCAGGTCCACGCCTTTGAGCACTTCATGCGTGCCATAGGACTTGCGCAGGTTTTCAACTTTGATCATTTGGCGTTTCGCTTTTCCAGATAGCGAACCAGCAAGATCAGCGGCACGCACATCACCATGTACATCAGCGCCACCAGGGTGAAGACGGTGGCATTTTGGAAGGTGGACGTAGCAATCAGCTTGCCTTGCAGCGCCAGCTCCGCCACCGTGATGGTGGAGGCCTGCGAGGAGTCCTTGAGCATCATGATCATGATGTTGCCGTAGGGCGGCAGCACAATCTTGACGGCCTGCGGCAGCACCACGCGGCGCATAGCCAAGCCCCAGCCCATGCCAATGGATTGGGCAGCTTCCATCTGGCCTTTGTCGATGGCCTCAATGCCTGCGCGAAAGTTCTCTGCATGGTAGGCCGAGTACGCCACGCCCAAACCCAAAATACTGGCCTGCAGCGCCGACAGCGAGATGCCGGTATCTGGCAGCACAAAGTAGATGTAGAACAGGATCACGATGATGGGGATGCTACGCACCACGTTCACTACCGTGGTCGCAAACCACACCAGGGGCTTGATGCCAGACACACGCATCACCGCCCACACCAGGCCCAGCACGGTAGACAGCGCCAGCGACCCCAAAGTCACCAGAACCGTCAGCTTGGCGCCTTGCAGCAGGATGGGGAAATAATCCGCTGCATTACTAAAAAATTCGGTCATACACCATCCATCTCATCGCCACGCCAGCGGGCACCATGCAGCGCCCGCCCTGCCTGCTTTACAGGCCCCACTTTTTAATCAGGCCGTCGATGGTGCCGTTGGCAGTCAGCTTGTCGATAGCGTCGTTCACCTTTTTCATCAGCGCTGCATCATCGCGACGCACGCCAATACCCACGTTGTTCATCAGAGTGGGCTTGTAGCTCTTGACCAGGTGCAGGTTAGGGAAGTTGCCTTGCGCGATGGCGTAGGCGGCGATGGGGTGGTCGATCAGGCCCAGATCTACGCGGCCAGCATTGGCATCGCGCATCAGGTCGGCCGCCGAGTCATACAACTTGACCTCTTTGAACTTGCCGCTTTTTTGCACTGGGTCCACAAAGAAGGAGCCCACCTGTACGCCAATGGTCTTGCCCTGCATATCGTCCCAGCTCACATAGGCCTTGGTGTCAGCCTTGGTGGTGACAATGCCTTCGCCATAGGTGTAGACCTTGGTCGAGAAGTTGATTACCTTCATGCGCTCGGGCGTGATCGACATGGCAGCAGCAATCATGTCGATGCGCTTGGAAGTCAGCGACGCGATCAACGTAGAGAACTGCATGGGCTCAATCTGCACATCAAAGCCCGCCTCTTTACCAATGGCCTGGGTCACGTCCACCATCAGGCCGTCGATCTTTTGCGTCTTGGTGTTGAGGAAGGTGAAGGGCGCGCCAGCCGTGGTCGAGCCAACCTTGAGCGTTTGGCCTTGGGCCATCGCTGATCCTGCCATCAACACAGAAGCTGCAAGCCAAGCGCCCGCTACACGAAACAATGCCTTCATGGAGATTTCCTCATCAATGCGTAACACGGTGGATGCCCAAAGCCCAGTGCCTGCCAAACAGACAGGCCGACCTCAGGCGGAACAGCGAAACAAACCAGGCTGTTGGCATGGCCGCTACGGCCTTGCACCAACCCCGCGACCGCCACATCCAGGCGCCAACCCATCAAACCGATTTGTTTGCAGATTGCACCTTGATTTCGCCGAAATGACGGTTGCTACTTTGATAATTTGGCGCACTTAACACACCAAATCGCCCGCCATTCTACGTAGGAAATTCCCCACACCACGGGGATGCAGCGCCTATTTCATGCAAGCAGCAAGAATCAGGATTTACCCGCAGACACAAACGACAATTCATCCAATCATTTCGTCAAAATGACAAATCAAATTGATTTAGGCAGACGCTGCTGAAAAATACTCGACGCCTGTGCAACATAAAACCGTGCTCGGCTACGCAAGTAACTGCACACCAGCGTCTGGGCAAGTCAACTCCTGCGGCACATTGGATGCGGCAAGGGTGATTTGGTCGTTGAGCCGCCTGGCACAATGCGGCGATGGAGACACCATCGCCACAGCGCGCCTGGAGCGCTAAAGAAGTACAACTAACGGTCCAAAGTTACCTCGACATGCTTAGCCAAGAGTTGGCTGGCCAGCACTACAACAAAAGTGCTTGTCGCAAACTACTGTTTGAACAACTAGATGGCAAGCGTTCGCAAGCATCCATTGAGTTCAAGCACTGCAACATCAGCGCCGTTTTGCGCCTTCTTGGCTACCCCAACATCAAGGGGTATCAGCCACGTGACAATTTTCAATCGTCGCTGATTCAAGAAATCGAGATCCAACTCCAGCATCGACCTGAATTTGACTTGCTCACTCAAGCCGCGGTGACCCAGCCCGCAGTGACATCGCTCATGCCTACGTTTGAGGGCATTGTTCAAGAGGCACCAAAGCGGCAGCCGCAAATCAACGAGCGCCAGCGAGAATACATAGTCCACAGCCCTGTAAAGCGTGATTACCTAGCACTGGAGGCTCGCAATCACTCCTTAGGCAAAGCCGGGGAGGTATTTGTAGTCAAGTTCGAGAAATGGCGGCTAGCGCGTCAAGGGCTGCACACGCTTGCCGAAAAAGTAGAGCATGTGGCAGAAACCTTGGGCGATGGGCTAGGTTTTGATGTTCGCTCTTTCGACGAGCATGGCAAAGAGATGTATATCGAAGTTAAAACTACCAGCTTTGCCAAGGAAACGCCTTTTTTTGTTACCCGCAATGAGCTGTCAGTGTCTGAAAAAGAGCATCAGAAATTTCACCTCTACCGGATCTTCGACTTTCGCGTAAAGCCTCAATTTTTCGACCTCCCGGGCCAGATAGCACACCACTGCCAGCTAGATGCCGTGACATTTCAAGCTCGTTTTTCTTAAGCCCCTAAGCGGGGCAGCGCTTACTGCACGCCTATCTCTTTGGGTGCAATGCCTGCCTCACCGGGTGACGACGAGGATGGTGTTGGCGTAGCACGGCGCCACACCACATCGCCCTCACTTGATGGGGCGGCACCTTGGCCCACCGGCGATACCACCACGCCGCGCTCGATAGGCGCTGGGTTGCCTTGCGGGCCAGCGCCGCCGCCTGATTGCGGGTAGGTAGATGCACCCGGGCCGGCTGCGGGACCTGGCAACACAATGCCGGGTTGGGGGCGTGGTGGCTCTGGCGTGCGCTGCGTGGGCGCGGGCACCACTTCGCCATTAAAGACAGGGTAGTCACCATCCCCGCTAGGGCCACGTGTGCCGTAATCGGGCTGCGGCGGTGTCCCGATGGGGCGTGCCTCGGGGTCATCCACCACAGGGGGGAGTTGGCCTGCACCCTCCGGCCGGCCTTGTACGGCGGGCGGTTGCTCGAACGGGTCAATCGGCTCTTTGTTGCCACCAAAACCTAGCAGCCAGCTACGCAGGCGCTGCACAAAGGTGTTGTTCTCGTTCGGCATCTCAAACCGTGCTTGCGCGTTGATCAGCTTGGTGCGCTGCGCGGCGGCAGCCACCTCGGCCACCACGGGTAAGGCGCTGTGCGCGCCCTGGCCCCAGTAGTCATTCAGCTGCACACGGCTGTCGTTAAAACCCACCCAGGCGCCGCCCACCCAATCAGGGTGCATCAGCATGAACCAGCCGTCGGCATTGTCTTGCGTGGTGCCTGTTTTGCCGGCCCAGTCGCCCGTTACGCCATAGCGCGCCACGCCTTTGCCTGTGCCCTTGGTAATAACGCCGCGCATCATGTCCACCAGCGCAAAGTCCACGCCGTTGTCCAGCGCCAGCTCAGCCTCAGGTGGCTCAAACTCCACCAGCACCTTACCGCTTCGATCTGTGATGCGAGTGACCATGATGGGCGCGCGGTAGCCGCCGCCATTGGCCAGGGTGGAATACGCCGTCACCATCTCTTGCAGGGTGACGGGGCTGGTGCCCAGTGCCAGTGACATTACCTCCTCCAGCTTGCTGTCGCGCACGCCCAAGGCCCGAGCCAGCTTGGCCACCTTGGCCGGGCCTACCTTGGCCATCACCTGCGCGGTGATGGTGTTTTTGGAGTACGCCAAGCCATCCGCCAGCGTCATGGGCTGGTTGGAGGGCGGGCCGCCGTCGGTGGGGCGCCAATGCTGGCCACCGGGCAAGACAATGTCGACCGCCTCGTCCATCAGCTGATCGGTAGGAAGGGCGCCATTGAGCAAGGCCGCGCCATACACAAAGGGCTTGAAGGTGGAGCCGGGCTGGCGGCGTGCTTGCGATACATGGTCATATGGGTCGATCGCAAAATCGCGGCTGCCCACCCAGGCCAGCACATGGGCATTGCGCGGGTCCATGGCCATAAAGCCCATTTGCACGCGTACCTTGTCTTGCCGCAGGTTGGCCATAAAGTCGCCATCGGCCAGCAGGCGCTTCAGCACCTCTTCTTTGTCCTCGCCGGCTTCTACGGCCTGGCGGTAATCCTTGCTTTCGCGTACAAAGCTTTGCACCAGCGGGCTCTTGGCCTGCCACTGGCTGCGCGGGCCCCATAGGCCGTTGGCGGTAACCTGCAGTTGGCGGCCATGGCGGGCCACGGCCTGGTTGGCCCATTGCTGCATGCGCGAATCGATGGTGGTCTGTACCACCAAGCCATCCGCGTAGATGTTGTAGTCGTTGGCATCTGCCCAATCAATCAACCACTTGCGCAATGCCTGTGCAAAGTGCGGCGCCATACCAATGGCCTCGTCCTGGCGCTCAAAATCCAGCTTGATGGGGCGCTTTTTCAGGGCTTCAAAATCCTTGTCGCTGAGCTTGTCATGCTTGTTCATCTGCGCCAGCACGGTGTTGCGACGCGATTGCGAACGTTCGGGGTTCTGTACGGGGTTGTAGTAGCTGGTGCCTTTGAGCATGCCCACCAAGGTGGCTGCCTCGATCACATTGAGCTTGCTGGCCGGTTTGTCGAAATAAGTGCGTGCCGCCATCTCAATACCAAAGGCGTTGTAGAGGAATGGCACGGTGTTGAGATATGTCTCCAGAATCTCGTCCTTGGTGTAGGCCGATTCAATCTTGTACGCGGTTACTGCCTCTTTCAGCTTGCGGTTGAGTGATCTTGAACGACCAATCTCCTCGGGGAACATATTGCGCGCCAGCTGCTGGGTGATGGTGGAGCCACCTTGTGGACGGCCCATCAAGGTATGGACGACCGAGCTGCCGGTGCGGCGCCAGTCCATGCCGCCGTGCTGGTAAAAACGGTGATCTTCGGTAGCGATCAGTGCATCAATCACATGGGGTGAAATGTCTTTCAGCGCTACCCATTCACGGTTGGCACGTTTGTACTGCGCCAGCACTTTGCCGTCGGCCGACATCAGCTGCGTGGGGGCCTCCACTTTCGCTTTTTGGATGTCGCCAATCGACGGCGTCAACGGTATCAACAGCAACACATACAGCAGCAATAACACCGGCAGCGCCAGCACAGCCAGCAGCCACTGTTTTTTGCTACGCGCAGCCAGCCATGTGCGAAGGCGGCTGAACCACGCAGCCAGGGCCAGGGCCATGCGGCCAAAGAGGGATTTCAGTGCAGTCAAAAAAGGCATCGCCAAGAGGGTGAATCAGCAGAGCAAGGCAGCGATTGTGCGGCACAAGCGCCGCCCCGAGCGCACCAGGGTAACGCAGGCGATGTATTTGATGTAACCAGGGCTTGCTACGAGCTTCCAAAATCCAGCAATTTTGATAGCTAAAGATCCACACCTCATGGGCGCCAAAGCATATTTAATGAACTCCCGCTACATCGTTACCACGCAGCTTGCCAACTTGGCCCGCCGGATCGATCAAGGCTTGTTACGAGTAACACGCCCCCGTAAACCGAAGATTTGCGATTGACTGGGCGGGAGCCCACAGGCAGTCCGCGGAACAAGATATCCAGAGCCGTATACGCCGCCCTTACTACCTCAGCCAGCCGTGGCTACTCACCAGCATTTGGCCCGTGAACGTATTGATGAGAAAGGCGACAAAACGGTGTCACATCAACCATGTTGGCGAACTCGCCATCCTCGGTCTCTGTCCCGATGTCGGTCTCGGCCAGCAACGTCCTTGATCACACTGTCCCCGGCCATGCCCTACTCATTCGCCTGCTCGGGGCTGTGCGTGTTGGCTAGCGGCGTACGCACATAGCCGGGGCAGATCATATTGGCGCGCACACCTTGTCGGCCGCCCTCCTTTGCCACAATCTTAGCCAGTCCTGCCAAGCCATGCATAGCCGTTACATACGGCGCGTTTAGCTTGGACGTTCTATTTGAAGTGAACCCAGCCAGGGTTAATAGTGCTGCCACAGCGCCCTTGCGCATACAGGTGTTTGATACAGGAACGCGTGTCCAAAACGCAGCATCGAACTGGATGACCGGCATCTTCTGGCGTTCGCTTAAGCAAAAGTCTCACACCGGTTTGGCGATCTGGATACCTGCAGTGCCTCCCCAAACATCCATGTCGTCAAACTACGGGCCAGCCGTCTCTGTCAATGCATTCACCTGCGCTTCATGACACGCATCCACCGCCCCCCATGGCTTACCCGCCCTTGGACTGGATATGCTGGGCCGCAGTTTCGGCAGCCTCTTGCTTCACAAGCCGGCAACCAACACCTGAACGCCTTCTTTCGCGTGCAGATCGACAATCGCCTTTGCCCAGGCCCGCGGCCGCGTCGGTGATGTAGACCGCCTTGCCTGCTAACTGCTAAGACATGTTGTGCGGGCACACCCACTCCATCATTGATTGCAGTGGCACCATCGTTGTGATCACCCCCTCATACCCCAATCGCCTTGCGCCTTGGGGTATGAGGCTCTCCTCAGGAAATCAGGACGACTTGTACGCCTGCCGCTCGGGAATTTGCCCGCACGCGCGCTGCCAGGCCCTGCCCAGCCTCTACACTTACAGTTTTGCCAGACTGCATGACACCAACATGAACATCACCAAAGACACCGCCGTCACCCTGCAATACAAAGTCACCGACGCAAAGGGCAAGCCACTGGACAGCGGTACCCTCGCCTACCTGCACGGCGGCTATGAAAATATCTTCCCCAAGGTGGAAGCCGCTTTTGAAGGGCAAGCCAAGGGCTACGCCGCCACCGTCGATCTGGCCGTGGAAGACGCCTTTGGTGTACGCGACGAAAGCCTGGTGCGCGTAATCCCCAAGGGCGAATTCCCCCCTGGCGTGAAGGTCGGTGGCCAGCTACGCGGCGCCAATGACAAGGGCGAGCCCCAAGCCTATAACGTAGTCAAGATCAAGGGCCCCGAAGTGCACCTGGACGGCAACCACCCACTGGCCGGACAAGCCCTGCGCTTTAGCGGAAAAGTAGTCGATGTGCGCGCCGCCACCGAAGAAGAAATCACCCACCGCCACGTACACGGCGCCCACGGCCACCAACATTGATGGCAGGGCTGGCGAGCAGCAATTTTGTTGCGCTTGCGTGCCATGGGTTTAGTTAAAAAGAGCTGTTAGCACCTATCCAGCGGGTGCTAACAGCTCTTTTTTCATAGTATCAACGCCGAATGCGAATGCGAGCCGGCCGTGAGTTTCTCCAGAAAAGGTCTACACACCGCATCCTGCAATCTCAAACAAAATCTGCGATCTATGCCACCTGTCCTCCTCGCACCCCGAACCGCCCGCCTGCAGTTGCGTCAATGGCTGCCGCAAGACCGGGATGCTTTCGCCACCATGGCGGCCGACCCGGAGGTGATGCGCTACTTCCCCGCGCCACTCAACCGCAGCCAAAGCGATGCCATGGCCGATAAATGCGAAGCCCTGATTGCCGAGCGCGGCTGGGGCATATGGGCAGTGGAGCGGCAGGCCGACCAGCGCTTTATCGGCTTTGTCGGCTTGCATATTCCGCAAGACAATTTGCCGTTTTTACCCTGTGTGGAGATTGCCTGGCGCCTGGCCCGCCCCGCTTGGGGCCAGGGTTTTGCGACAGAAGCAGCCATTGCAGCACTCTCCACCGGATTCGATACCCTACAACTGCCCGAGATTGTGGCCTTCACCACGCAAACCAATCAACGCTCGCAATCCGTCATGCAGCGCCTGGGCATGGTGCGCGATGAGGATGGCAATTTTGACCACCCCGCCCTACCTGCGGACCACCCACTGCGCCCGCATGTGTTGTACCGCCTGTCTTCAGCCCAATTCCGCAACACACAAGCCAACGCACAGCATCTGTAGGACATTTGAGATTTCTCAGGGCTTTCACGCATATTGCATGGTGACGCGCCAACGCGATGCTTTTGCGAGTTAGGATGTTTGCAACGTATTCACGTTCTTTGCGGTGCTGACAGGCACGCTGCTTGGCGGCATCGGTTACTACAGCTGGGGCTAACCTCGGCACGATCGAGAAAGGAGCACATCCATGCAAGTACAACTGCACGCTGGTGACAATGTTCAAGGTGGCGATTCCCTTGCGCATTGGGCGCAGGACGAGGTACAAAACAAGTTGTCCCGATTTCGCGAACATGTGACCCGGGTCGAGGTCTACTTGACCGATGTAGACGCCTTGCGTAACGGAGGTAAAGGCAAGCGCTGCGTGATGGAAACCCGTGCCACTGGCCGCCAGCCGCTGGCCGTCAATGCAGAGGCCGAAAAAGTCGGTGAAGCCTTTAACGCGGCTCTGGAGAAACTGCACCGCGCACTGGAAACTGATATTGCCAAGATGCGCGACAAAGGCAACCGCGAAACCATTCGCGCAGCCACTGAAGACGACGAAGCCTGACCTCAGCCGAGCCCGCGACCTGCGGGCCTGCCAACAAAGCACTGCAAATGCAGTGCTTTTTCTTTGCCTATCACGCGACAAGCAGGTGTTAGCAGCTGTCGGCAGTAGCAATGAGAGCGGCGAACACAATCCTTGAGGCATCGTCGCTGTTCCTGCCAGTACGCTGGTACTGCCTGCGGCTCTAGGCCTAGCCTCAACCGAAATCCGCGATTTTCTGAGCCGTGTTAGCCGCTCTAAATGCCCCTGCAGTCATAAATATCACGTCAACATCGAAAGTATCGCCACTGCGGCGGTACCAGCCACGCTAGGCCGCAGCGCAAAGCCTGTGGACATCCCGGTCAAGCCTGGCCAAAGCTGCCGCATTAGCTAGCGCCGCTTGCCACATCAACCAGCTAGCTCGCGTGCAAGACAGGCTATGCCATCAGCCTCGCTCTCGCCAGCCCATCGCACACCAACCCGGACAGGCAGGCTTGGCCACAAACCGCGCAATCACCGCCCTGACTGAACAGTCAATGCACTGCACAAACAAGGCATCACTCACCACACTGGCGCGCACTCGGAAGCTCACCACCCAAGTAGCGCCCCGCCAAAGCAACGTACAAGGCATCCAGGATCCACAACTACACATGAGGTCTGCTGTGCGCGCAAGGCCCCTCCCTGTATGAATACTACGCGATTCATTTTAAAGATATGCACATCTTATAAACAAAAAAATCCATAGGCTAAATTTTCAAAATATCAACAAGGATATCAACAGCCATCAGGAGTCACCATCTATCACCTTTAGACCATATTTAAATTTATTTATCGTCATATTTGAGCAATTTAAAGAACATTGCTGAAATAAACAAGATTTTTTCCCCAAAGTTATCAACAGACACATATCACATATAAAACAAATACTTAAATAGCATGAGAATGCTTGGATGTTTTAAAGAACTTACGCCAATGAAATTGTTGATAACTTTAGAAAATATTTAAAAACAAATACTTATGATCAATTTTTTGCAAGAAAACCACTCAATCAAGTGACTCATGAAGGTGATTTTTCACTCAATCCGTTTTTCGCTAGCCATTGGCATATGTCTTGTGTATAAGTTTTTATTTTTATGCATGCGTACGAAATTTCGTAAATTCCCAAAATTCTGTGGATAACTATTACTTTCATAGAGGAGGTATGTTCTTTGACTTTTTTAGAACCTGTGCATAAACTGGCAACTTGCTTTCAAGCCGCCTGAGTCCAGGAGCGGTATTCTCATAGTTATACATAGAATGTCTGTGAATAGTTTGTTGAAAAGCCAAGCATTCTCTCCGCAAATTTTGCTGAATTTTTAAGCTTCAAAATTTTCATAGGTTTTGAAAAATTCAGCAACCGTTTTGAATAAACAGCTTCAATTGATTCAACATTTTTCACTGTATGAAATTCGAATGTTTCATAAGTAGCGTTTTGAACCCAGGCTCAGAACGGCCTCGCATCGCTTTAACGTCAATCACTGCTACACAAGCAAGCCAAATCAATCCTTCCGCCAATTGATAGATGTACGACGGGTCAACCCACAGAACCTTGTGATGCACAACAGCAGTTCTCTGCGCACACAAACGCCTCGGAGTTTTCAAGCAACACCAGTCAACGCATAGGCACAGCGGAATGACAAGGAGGGCTTGTTTTGGTGAATCACGCTGCGTTGCGCAGATGAATGTGGGCTGTAGCGCTTTTGCGATGTAGCGTACTTTTTAAGTTCATCGCCTCTACGCGCTGCCGAATCCAGACTCTGCAGTCGCCCCTCCCTCGTTAACCGTGCACTGAAGACCAGTCCTTTATTCGGTCAACGCCACCTCCCAGGCCATCACCGCGAGCCTGCGCGAAGCGCCAAGAGCAACGCCCGCCCGTATCACTACCAATCCAAGATGGCCGGGAAATCTTTTGCTCTACACCCATGTCCAAGCGCAACAGCGGCCCCGTGTTGTCGCCTCATGAGCAGTCGCACTGCATCACGCCCGAAGCCGATGTTCGAGAAGCAAGCTCCTACTTTAATGTGGATAAGTATGCTGACAACTCATGCACAAGACCAAGCTTATTCACAAATTGAACCATCTGATTAAAGTTATCCAGCAATAACCCACACCGTTTGAAGTACTTTCCACCAACTCAAAGATGTTCTAAACATATGATTTTTATGAAAAATATTACTTATCAACAAGAGCATCAACGAATCCGCTACGGCTGTCTATTGTTAATAAGAACGGCAGGAGGGCAGCAAGACAGACCATGGGCCGATCCATAACTAACACTCACCTGATCACTACTCGCCCAAGATATTGATCAATGATTCGTTGTTTTCTAAAAATTTTATTGTTTTCAACATCTTGCATTTTTATGGCGCTCTAAGATCTCTGTGGATATCTTTTGTTGAAAACGATGTTATCCACAGAAAAATAGCTCAATCGAATTTTGTCCACATTTGCGTGACAGCAGCAGCAGGCCCTAGTCAACATATTTGGCATGCATCTAATGACTTGATAAATTTGGACTTAATTAACTTGTTCACAAAAAAACCAGCCTTCTACTACTACCTACTATTCTTTTAAAAGAAATAAAAGAAAAACAACAAATCAGCTCTCCAAAGTTTCACAAAGTGGGAAATACCGCATTATGAGAAAATCTCTGAGCTGGCTTTAATGGCATTCATTCCCTTTGTTAAACAACCCTTCCGAACGAGGTAAGATCATCCCCAGTTAAACGAAGGCGGCTTTTTGCTGTGGATAAGTTGCTGCAGTTCACGAAGTCTGATTCAATGAATCACTCTTCTGTGCATTTCTGCACACCTCGGTATAGAGATTTGCTATTTGTTGATCAGCGCTTTTCTGTCGTTGCATCCGTCTTGCATGTATGGGGGTATGGGATTGCATGCTGTCCAAACACGACAGGAGCTGAGGGCGCTATGCAGTCCAGGTCGCGTTCTTCACGCTACCTGACAGGATCCCAGTGAATGCGTTGCTGGCGATGCACTCACACTGTTCTGGTGAGTTTGAAAGGCTTTTACTTGTGGGTTCACAAGTCTCTTTATGAGCAGGCCAGGTGCTTGCTGCTTTTAGCCTGTGGCTGAGGCTGAGGCTGAGGCTGTACATGCGCCCAGCGACAGCACCTGGGATCCGACCTCAAATGGCTTGAAATGGCAAGGCTGTCTCGTGCCAAAGCGGGGCAAAAATGCTTGCTACAAAGACGTTAGGGAGTGGATGGACTGGCTTGTTTAAAAGTGGCGGGCGTAGCGCAGTTGGATAAAATTTTCGCCTGGATTGGGCTTTTTGATGCCGCCGTTGGAGATGTGTTCCACACGCAGCATCCATTCGTTTTCACGCTGGCGGCCGGTAAAGAAACCAAGGCCTAGGTGCGAGCCGAAGTTGAAGGCGGTGGAGAAGCGTTTGTCGCGGCTCTCGTATAGGTGATTGGATACATAGCCACCAATACCCGCTTCTACAAACCAGGGGTAGGTGCTTCTGCTGTGCAAGCGCAGCGTAGGTGTCAAGCCCAGAACGGCGATATTGCGTTTGTTATCGCTGTACTCATGCTCGGCGTTCCATAGAGCCAGGCTCATATCCCAATGAGCGGTGACGGGGTAGCCGCTCCAGTTGCTGTACCAGCGCATGGGGAGTGTGGAGCCTATGGCGAGGGATTTCGCGCCGTGTTCGGCCACGCCTCCTTGCATGTACAACGTGGGGCGTTGGCGCATATCCGCAAATTGTGCGTGCGCTCCTACGCTAATGCCGAGAAGAGCACCCATGCCAACAGCAGAGATCAGAGTTCGGTAGGACATGAAAATCATGTTACAGACCGCTCTGCTTGTCATTTGTCAGCCAAAGTTGAGAGTTAGAGGAGCCAACACAAGCCAGCAGACACCGGTTTTCCTTTGAGGCGAGGCGCGAGGCCGTAGATAGTAAAAGAGTGCGGCAAGGCGAAGCAACGACGTCTCAAGGGTGGTGCCTGTGTACGGTTGCGCAAGCAAGCGCTAAATGCAAGAAAAGCCCTCTGGCAGAAGGCTTTTAAAGTGCTTTTGCAGCACCAGGCATATGTCTGCAGGATACCGAACCTGGCAGACAAGGGGCCGGTGTCATTTGCTATCGAAGGCTGGAGCAGACTGTTGTGAACTTGGGCCTTGATGTTTGCCTTGGTACGGTTTGTCACCATGTGGGCGGCCTTTGCCATGGGCGTCGTGCATTCTCAGGGTCTCGGAATCAAAGGTTTTCTGCTGCTCGGGCGAGAGGGCAGCGTAGAAGGCTTTGGTGGCCTGGTTGCGCTGCTCCATATGGGCCTGTATGGCTGCTTGGCGTTTGCTGTGCATTGCCTGTATGGCGTCAAGGCGCTCAGGTGTGGTCATGGCGGCAAAGGCCTGGCGGTTTGCATGTGCAGGGCGCTCTGCAAGAGGTGGGCGCTGTGGCTTGATAGCGGCGGTGTAGTCAGCCCATGCAGTCTCTTGGCTGGCATTGAGTTTGAGCGATGTTTTGAGCGCTTGCATGTGTTTCTCCATGCGGGCCTCGCGCGCTTTAGGATCTGAGCGGTGATGGTGTTTGCCTGGGGCTGCATGAATCTGGTCTGCAGATGGCGTGGTGGCTGCTGTCGTATTGGACTGCGCAAAAGCGGGCAGGGACAGGGCAGTGAGCATGGCGCTAACAATGGCGCTGCGTTGCAGGAGAGACATAGTGTTTTCCCTTCAGGGTGTTGGTTGCGAGTAATGGGAGCGGGCTATGAATGCAGTGTCTCGTTCACATGTAAGAGTGCCGTGCCAGCAAGGTATGTCTGTGTAAAGAATTGCCAATTTTTTTATGGAATGCCTGTGTATTGGTTTTGAGAGAAATAGCCATCTAGCGCCCATTAATAGGGCATTTATCTATCTAAAACAATAGCGTTGCAATGCTGGCGGCAGGGCGCAGTAACGAGTGCGGTAGCGCGGCCGGTTTATCCGGTTTTGTGCGGTGCTGATTCGCGGCACAATGCATATCAATGAACGCGGCTGGTAACGGCCGCTTGTGTTTTTCAAGGCCAGGTGCTGTGCTGCGTTGGCCCCAAAACAAAGGAATCGCATGTTTAAAAACATGATCGTCTACCGTATCTCTGAAGCTTGGCAACCTGATTGGGAGCAGTTGGATGCAGCCCTGGCCAAACTGCCATTTGAAGAGTGTGGTGCGACGCAGGAAAAATCCGTAGGCTGGGTGCCTCCGCGCGGCGAGCAGCACGGCGCGATGGTCGAATCCGTAGGTGGGCAATGGATCATGCGCCTGATGAGCGAGAGCAAGATGCTTCCGGCCAGTGTGCTCAACCGCAAACTGGGCGACAAGCTGGCCCACATCGAAGCCAAGGAAGGCCGCAAACCCGGCAAGAAGGAAAAGCAAGAGCTGAAAGACGAGTGCAAGCTGGATCTGTTGCCCATGGCCTTTACCAAGCAAGGCGGTCTGTGGGTCTGGATAGACCCTAGCGCGCGTTTGCTGGTGCTGGACACCAGCAGCCAGGGCAGGGCGGACGAGGTGGTGACCATGCTGGTCGAGGCATCGCCCGGGTTTGCCGTGGCGCTGATCGACACGCAGACGAGCCCGCAAGCAGCTATGGCCGCCTGGCTGCACAGCCATGATGCACCGGCCGGTTTTAGCATCGACCGTGAGTGCGAGTTGAAAAGCGCGGACGAAAGCAAGGCCGTGGTGCGCTACGCCCGCCACCCGCTGGA
>JAVXMM010000012.1:0-72905 GCA_036646255.1 Comamonas sp. | reverse complement strand
CGTTGATGGCCGCCATCAGCAGCTTGTGACCATGCTCCAGCGCCACGCGGGCCACGGCTTCTTCAGGGCAGCGGAACACCATGCGGTACACGCCGCGCTTGGAGATTTCGCGCGTTTGGCCAAACTCGGCAGGCATGCCCGCCAAGTTCAGTAGCTCGATGATGACGTGCTCCATCACGTGGCCCATCCAGGTGCCGCCTTCCAGGCGCTGGATGAAGCCACCACGCTCACCCACGCCGCAGGTGTGCTCGATCAGGTCGGGCAGCCAGGCGGTGAGGCGTTCATTGAGGCCGGGGATTTTGTTGGACGGGTAGTCCTCCAGCTCTCCCAGATCCAGCCAAACTTCCAGTACGGGGCGGTAGGTCCAGACGCTGGGGCCGCGCAAGAAAGTGGTGCGCAAGAGTTGGATGTCGTTGAATTTCGCCATAGCAATCAGCGGGTAAACATTGGTAACAATCCCGGTAGGGACTGCAGTCGATGGGAATGCATTGTGCGCCCAAATTATGTGGGCGGGTAGGCTGTCAGCCCAAATGCAGGGTCATGCGTTAAAGAGTGGATACACAAGGCCGGAATGGCCTTGGTTCCGCCACAATATGGGCGGCTGCCCCGTAGGCGGTCGCGACCGCCAGGTGCGAGGAAAAACAACGCAATATGCAAAATCACCAATCCGTGGACGCTTCAGCATTTTTTGCTGGCCCGCAAGGGACCGAACTGCGAGCCAAGCTCAATAACCTAGAGAACGTTTTAGCACTTGCTCCCGTTGACCTGACCGCTGATTTGCGCTTTGGTAACGGCTTGGTTGCCTTGACATCCGAGCGCCTTTTAGCGCTAGACCCTACCTCCCAGGAGTGGAGTGAGTGGGTACTTTCTGAGGATTTAACCCTCCGGTTTTACGACCACGGTGGCGTAGGCAACCTCGAGCTGCACGACACTACGCAGCGCTTGGGGTTGTGGCGCATGACCTTGTCACACCAGTCCGCAGTGCTAGGCCTTGTGCAGAAGTTTGAGCAGGAGCGCGAGCGGGTGAGGCGCGGTGAGAACTACCAGGCGGTAGAGGATGAGCGCGCCTATTGCGCCGTCTGCGGTACCGTGCTGCCGCCCGATAGCGAGGATTGCCCCGCCTGTGCACGGCAAAACAACGCTCCCACCTCTAGCTGGGTGTTGTTGCGCCTGTGGCGTTTTGCCGAGCCTTACAAAATGCAGCTGATGCTGGGTTTTGTTTTGACCCTGCTGACCACCGCCGCGCAGTTGGTGGCGCCGTACTTGACCATCCCGTTGATGGACAAGATTCTGATCCCTTTCCAGAACGGCGAGAAGATCGATCGCAACTTGGTGATGTTTTACCTGGGCGCTTTGCTCGTCTCGGCCTTGGTGGCCTGGGTGCTGGGCTGGGCGCGCACTTTTGTGCTGGCTAAGGTGTCAGAGCGCATTGGCGCCAACCTGCGCACTACCACCTATAACCATTTGCTCAAGCTCTCGCTTGATTTTTACGGAAGCAAGCGTACCGGCGACCTGATGGCGCGTATCGGTACCGAAACTGACCGTATTAACCTCTTTTTGTCTCTGAACGCGCTGGATTTTGCGACTGATGTGCTAATGATCGTAATGACATCAGCCATTTTGTTCTCCATTAATCCCTGGCTAGCGCTGGTCACTTTGGTGCCACTGCCTTTCATTGCATGGATGATCCACACCGTGCGCGACCGCTTGCGTACCGGCTTCGAGAAGATTGACCGTGTCTGGTCTGAAGTGACCAATGTGCTGGCCGATACCATCCCAGGCATCCGCGTGGTGAAGGCCTTTGCCCAAGAGCAACGTGAGGCGGACCGCTTTGCTGAGGCCAACCAGGTCAATTTGGAAGCGAATGACCGCGTCAACAAGACTTGGTCACTGTTCACGCCTACCGTCACCCTGCTGACCGAAATCGGCTTGCTCATCGTCTGGGGGTTTGGTATTTATCTGGTAGCGGATGGCTCTATTACCGTCGGTGTGTTGACCGCGTTTATTGCCTATATCGGCCGCTTTTATACGCGTCTGGATTCGATGAGCCGCATTGTCTCGGTCACGCAAAAGGCGGCGGCCGGCGCCAAGCGTATTTTTGACATCCTGGATCACGTGAGTAACGTGCCCGACCCGGCCAACCCGGTCAAGATTGCCAAGGTGCAAGGCGCCATCACGATGGAGAACGTGGGTTTCCGTTATGGCAGCCGCACGGTGATTAAGGATTTGAACCTGCAGATCAAGCCTGGCGAGATGATTGGCTTGGTCGGCCACAGTGGCTCGGGCAAGAGCACCCTGGTTAACCTGATCAGTCGCTTCTATGACGTGACGGATGGCTCCATCCAGCTAGATGGCGTGGATGTGCGCCGCATTGCCGTGTCTGACTACCGCAGCAACATCGGTCTGGTGCTGCAGGAGCCGTTCCTGTTCTTTGGCACGATTGCCGAGAACATAGCCTATGGCAAGCCTGGTGCATCCCGTGAAGAAATTGTGGCCGCGGCCCGTGCTGCCCATGCGCATGAGTTCATCCTGCGCCTGCCGCATGGCTATGACTCGCTGGTTGGCGAGCGCGGTCAAGGCCTGTCCGGCGGTGAGCGCCAGCGTATCTCCATCGCCCGTGCGCTCTTGATCGATCCGCGTATTTTGATCTTGGATGAAGCTACCTCGGCGGTGGATACCGAGACCGAGAAGGAAATCCAGAAGGCGCTCGACAACCTGGTACAAGGCCGCACCACGATTGCGATTGCCCACCGCTTGTCCACCTTGCGCAAGGCGGACCGCTTGGTGGTAATGGACCGCGGCGAGATAGTGGAAGTTGGCCCTCACGACGAGCTGATGGCCAAGCAGGGCGCGTACTGGCGCCTGTATATGGCGCAAGCCCGCCGTGCCGAAGAGGATGCTGAAGCCGCTGGTGTTGTCACAGCTCGCGCTGCTGGGGTGACGTACGACATCCAGGCCATCCCCAAGACCCAGGCCGATTCGCTCAACGATAACAACTGATAGTGCAGGAAAGCCAAGCCATGAATTTGCCCCACTCTCCCGCATCTGCAGCCACTACCACGCCCTTGCCGTTGTCACGCAACTCTTTCGGGCGCTTGGTACTGCGCAAAAATGATGGCACGCAAGCCGTAGTCAATCCGGTGCGCGCCTTTCCGCTGTCTGCTCCCATTCACGGCGTATCGCTGATTGCAGAAGACGGCAAGGAGGCGCTGTGGGTTCCTGATCTGGGAGCTGTAGATGCCGCTGCCCGGGCTTTGCTGGAACAAGACCTGGCAGCGCGCGAGTTCCAGCCGTTGATCGAGCGCATTGTCAGCGTCTCCACCTTCTCGGTGCCCAGTATCTGGGCGCTAGAGACGGACCGTGGCCCTGTGCATATGACGCTTAAGGCGGAGGAGGACATTCGCAAACTAGGTAGTCGCCAAAACCTGTTGATTACCTCGGCCGATGGCGTGCACTACAAGCTGCCCGACACGACAAAGCTCGATAAGGCATCACGCAGATTGCTGGAGCGGTTTTTGTAAATTGCGCTCTTGTGTATCTCCAGCCCGCTGCATGCGGGCTTTTTTGATGCCTGCGGCAAAGGCAGCAGTTGTTTTGTCGTAATATCGCAATCATGTTGCGTTAATAATTTAAATACCGTGTTGTTCAGCCATTTGCCTAGCTTTGCGGCTACTGCTACCACCTCGTCTGCCATCTGGCGGCGCAAGGTATTGGCATGTGTGCGCGTGTTGGCGGCGTGGCTGGTGCTGGCGCAGGTACTGCTGCCGGTGCTGGGGCATATCCATGCGCAGGTGCATAACAGTGCGCGTGCTGCGGGTGCAGAGGTTACTTCTGTGGCTGAGGGCGGCACGGTATTGCCCGATTTGTTTGGTGCGCACAGCAAGCTTGATTGTCAGACGTTTGACCACCAGGCCAGTGGCCAGCCACTGGCTAGCCCGTTGTTGACGCTGCCTGTAGTCGCCTATGCGGCGGTCATGGTCGCGGCTCTGTACGCTTTGTTGCTGCGGCAGAGCCCGGCGCTGTACTTTGCGCGCGGGCCTCCGCGCTGATTTCGTTCCTCCTCTTTTTTCTCTCTTGCATGCAGCAGTGCATTGGGCGCTGTTGTGTGATTTTTTACGTATGCCTTAGGCACACGTGCATGGATGCGCGTGTGCCGCGGCTTCGCTGCTGTGCACCGTTAGATCGGTGCGTGGCACGCATGGGAACGAAATATGAAAACGCACCAACAACATCGCTTGCGCGCGCTGGGGCCACTTACACACATTGCGCACGCTGCTGCTTGGCTGCTGGCCAGTAGCCAGCTGCATGCGCAGGCTACTGACATGCAGGCCGATAAACCAGCGGTAACCTTACAGGAAGTCACCGTGTCAGCCAGCGGCACCGGCCGTACGGTGGACGACATGAGCGCCCCCGTCACCGTCTTAGAAGGCGATGCTCTGGTGCAAGAGCGTGGCGCCAATCTGGGCGAAACCTTGGAACGCCAGCCTGGAATCCAGTCCACGCACTTTGGCGCAGGTGCAAGCCGCCCCATCATTCGCGGTATGGACGGCGCGCGTGTCAAGGTGCTCTCTGATGGGGCGGTAATCCAGGATGCCTCCACCATTAGCCCCGACCACGCCGTGGTCAGCGAGCCGATGCTGGCGCGGCAGATCGAGGTGCTGCGCGGCCCGTCGGCCTTGATTTATGGTGCAGGCGCTATCGGCGGCGTGGTGAATGTGCTGGACAACAAGATTCCCACTGCTATTCCGCAAAAGGGCTATGAAGGCCAGGTCGAACTGCGTGCCGGTACGGGTGCCAAGGATGCTGCGGGTGCGGTGTCGATGACTGGTGGCGCAGGGCAGTTTGCTATCCACGTTGAAGGCATGGCGCGCAATGCAGACGACTACCGCGTAGGCAGTGGCTGGACGCCAGGCGACAAAGTGGCGGGTAGCCAAGCTCGCAACGGCGGTGGCAGCGTGGGACTGTCGTGGATTACCGACCAAGGTTATATCGGCCTAGCCTATTCACGCAACCAGGCGCGTTATGGCTTGCCGGGGCACAACCACAGTTTTGAAGGTTGCCACCCTCACGGCTCGCACCTGCACTGCGGCAGCCATGGGCATGACGATCACGACCATGGTGATCACGATGACCATGAGCACGATCACAGCGTGCCCGTGGTGGATATGCACAGCGAGCGCTATGACCTGCGATCCGAATGGAACAAGCCCTTTGCAGGCGTAGAGACCATTCGCGTGCGCGGTGGCGTTACCCGCTACCAGCATGACGAGATTGAGGATGGCAGCGTCTCCACGACCTTCCGCAACCGTGCCAATGATGTGCGTGTGGATGTGCTGCATGCGCCCATTGCCGGTTTCAGCGGCGTGCTGGGTTTTGAGAGCGTGCAGCGCCGCTTTAGCGCGTTGGGTGAGGAAGCCTATGTGCAACCTACTCGCACGCAAAGCCACGGCCTGTATCTGTTGGAGGAAAAGCGCTTTGGTGACTTTGGCGTTGAAGCCGCTGCGCGCCACGACTGGCAAACTGTCTATGCGCTTGACGATGAGAAAACGCGCAAGCACCGCGGTAACTCGCTGTCGCTGGGCAGCAGCTGGCGCTTTGCACCGGGCTATAAACTCAGCGCGCACATCACATCTGCAGCCCGTATGCCCACGGCAGAAGAGCTGTACGCGCGTGGCCTGCACATGGCTACCGCTACGTATGAGGTCGGTAACCCAGATCTGCGCAAGGAGCGCTCGCGCAATATTGACATTGGTCTGGCGCGCACCGCGGGCGACACCACGTTCAGTGTCAACCTCTATCGCAACCACATCGACAACTACATCTACGGCCGTACGCTGGATGAGCTGGATGGCCTGCAACTGCTGAAGTACAGCCAAAAAACGGCGACCTTTACCGGGCTGGAAGGCCAGGTGCAGCAGCGCCTGAATGCTAACTGGATGGTGGGCATCACTGGTGATGTGGTGCATGCGCGGCTCGAGGGAGGGGACAAGATTCCGCGTCTGGCTCCTGCGCGCCTGGGCTTTCGCATTGCAGGCAAGTGGGAGCACTGGCGTGCAGAGGCACAGTGGCAGCTCGTTCAACGCCAAAACAAAGTGGCTGAGTTTGAAAGTCAAACGCCTGGTTACGGCATGCTGAACGGCCGCATCAGCTACCACCAACGCGCAGGCGATGGCACGCCATGGCAGGTCTACCTCAAGGTCGATAACCTGTTCAACAAGCTGGCCTACGCTCACACTTCGTTCATCAAAGATGCTGCGCCATTGCGTGGGCGGGCGGTGTCAATAGGGCTGGTAAAGCAGTTCTGATGTCGATGATTGCTATTGAATAAATAGCTTTCTGCGCCCACTGGTAGGGCTATGGCGGCACTATTGGTCTTAAGGCCAACTAGGCGTTGGCGATACCGCTGCTCACATGGCCTGCTGGCACATGCTGGGCGGCGGCGTTGACATGGCCCGTCTGGTCGTCAAAGAAGAAGTCGGGCTCAAACTCGCGCAAAAACTCGCCCTTAGCCAATCCACCCAAAAACATGGCCTCATCCACGCCAATGTTCCAGTCCATCAGGGTGCGGATGGCGCGCTCATTGGCAGGTGCACTGCGTGCGGTAACTAGCGCTGTGCGAATGCGCATGTGGCTGTTATTGCCGTTTTGCAGCCGGTGCAGTGCGGCCAGCAGTGGTTTGAATGGGCCGTCGGGCAGTGGCAGCGTGGCGTGCTCCGTTTCGTGGCGCTGAAAAGCGACCAGCCCCTCACTTTGGAATACGCGCTCTGCCTCGTCGGAGAACAGTACCGCATCGCCGTCAAAGGCAATGCGTACCTCGTTGGGGTTGCTATCCTGAGCTTGGGCGGATTCCGTCAAAACCCGCGCTGCGGGGAAGCCCAGTTGCAGCGCTCGCTGCACATCCACTGCATTGGCTGATAAGAACAAATGCGCACCCAGCGGCTTCAAGTAACTGAACGGATCGCGCCCCTGCGTGAATACGCCGCGCTGTATCGAATCTAGCCCATGCGTTTTGCACGAGCGAAACACGCGCATGCCGCTTACCGGATCATTGCGCGAAAGGATCACCACCTCCACCTTCTGCTCCGCAGCGGTGTTAAAAGCCAGCAGCTTTCGTACCAAGGAGAACGCGACCCCGGGTGGCGCGGGGACCTCTAGGCGCTGCAATTGCAGATCGACATAAGCGCGGTCATTGCCACGTTCAAATACCCGGTTCTCTTCCTCAAAATCGAACAGTGCGCGAGACGAGATGGCGACGACCAGTTTGTTTTCGAGAGTGGCACCCATGACCGACCTTGTTGCTGAATTGGGGCCAATATAGCGCAGTGGCTTAGAGCCGCTAGCTCAACCCTTGATTCTTCGTTGTTTCGTCTTGTCGTACGTGGGTACTGCTTGCGGTTTTGAGCTGCGCCTCAACCGTGAGCCTTCGGTTTGCAGTGCCGTTTTAGTGTCTCTTAATACCAGGCCTGGGAGAACTGAGAGATGACTCGTCCCAAGTGCTGCTGCATCGCCTGACGGGCCTGCTCGGGCTTGCGCTCGGCGATGGCTGCAAAGATGGCCTGGTGATCCTTGAGGCTGGCTTCGCGCAGCTGTTCGGAGTGGAAGTGTTGCTCGATCTTGTCCCAGCGCGGGTCCTGGCGGGCGTTGTCCCACATGGCTTGCACCATGTGCTGCAGTACGCGGTTGCCGGTGGCCTCAGCAATGGCGAGGTGAAAGCGCCGGTCTGCGGCGTCGTAGGTGTCCTTGTCACCCAGCTGCTGGCGCATGGTGGCCAGCGCGTCGAGCATGCGGTCCAGGTCGGCATCGCGCCGCTCGCTGGCAGCGGCTGCGGCTATCTCCGCCTCGACCAGTACGCGCGCGCGCAGGGTCTCCAGCGGGCCCGGCCCGGTAGGTACATCGAAGACCGGCAGGCGGCTCGGTCCCGTGGGCTGCAGGTAGATGCCCGAGCCCAGACGCACCTCGACCAGGCCTTGCACCTCCAGCGCAATGATGGCTTCGCGCACGGCGGTGCGGCTGACGCCAAACATGTCGGCCAGGGTGCGCTCCGAAGGCAGGCGCTGGTCGGCGACCGCGCTGTCGGCGGTAGTCTCTTCGAGGATTTTTCTGGCGAGGTCCTGGTAGGACCTGACACCGGTGGTGCGGCTGTCGTCATCAGCCGCAGGGACCAGTTTGTTGGGCATCTTTCGCGTATTCCGTTCTGAGGCCGATCCGCCAAAACCGGAGGGCCAGCAGCAGTGTAAGCCGCACGCTGCCTGCCCAGTAGCAATTACCGGGCATAGTGGTAAACCATCAATAAAAATGGTCTATCCAGTTTGTAGAATTGGTCTAACCAGATTTTTGATTGCAGCAAGAGGTTCAGAGAACATGAAGATGTCGTTTCGTTGGTTTGGCAGCTCAGACCCGGTGTCGCTGGCCTATATCCGCCAGATCCCCGGGGTCACGCATATCGTCTCGGCGATTTATGACGAGCCGGTCGGCGCCGTCTGGCCACGGGCCAAGATCGAGGCGCTCAAACAGCAGATCGAGGCCGCTGGCCTGTCTTTCGAGCTGGTGGAGTCGGTGCCTGTGCACGAGGACATCAAGCTGGGCCGTGACAGCCGCGACCAGCTGATTGCCAACTACCAGCAAACCCTGCGCCATCTGGCTGCGGCCGGTGTGCAGGTGGTCTGCTACAACTTCATGCCGGTGTTTGACTGGACCCGCACTGAGCTGGCCAAACAGCTGCCCGATGGCTCCACCTGCCTGGCCTTTGACAGCCGCATGGCCGACAGCATCGATGCGGAAAAAGGCATCTCTCTGCCCGGCTGGGATAGCAGCTACCGTCGCAATGAACTGCAAGACCTGTTGCAGGCCTACCGTCAGGTGGATGCCGAGCAACTGTGGCAGAACCTGGCCTATTTTCTGCAGGCCGTTATCCCGGTGGCTGAGGAATGCGGAATCAAGATGGCCATCCACCCTGATGACCCGCCGCGCCCCATCTTTGGTCTGCCGCGCATCGTCAAGAACCGCGATGACCTGGCACGCATCGTAGACCTGATCGACAGCCCCGCCAATGGCCTGACCCTGTGCTCGGGCTCGCTGGGCGCTGGCCCGCAGAACAATGTGGAGGCGCTGGTGCGCGAGTTCGGCGGACGAGGCCGCATCCACTTTGCGCATATCCGTAATGTGAAGGTATCGCCCGAGGGCGATTTTGAAGAAACCGCCCACCTCTCGGGCTGCGGCTCCCTTGATATCGCAGCCATCGTCAAGGCCTACCACGATGTGGGCTTTGAAGGCTATGTGCGCCCGGACCACGGTCGCATGATCTGGGGCGAAACCGGCAAGCCCGGTTATGGCCTCTATGACCGGGCGCTGGGCGCCGTCTATATCAACGGCCTGTGGGAAGCGGTGGACAAGTTCTCAGCCGCGCAAGAAGACACGACAGCGCCTGCTGCACACTGATTTCAAACCAAGGAGACATAACAATGAAGACCAAGACACAGCAGCACGCGATGCTACGCCGCCGACTCACCCAAGGTCTGACTCTGGGCCTGGCCCTGGGCACTAGCTGGATGGGCGCGCCAGCGCTGGCGCAAACCGTCTACCCGAGCAAGCCTGTGACCTTGATGGTGGGCTTTCCACCAGGTGGTCAGACCGATTTTGCCGCCCGTGTGCTCAGCAACAGCCTGGCGGCCAACCTGGGCCAGGGTGTGGTCATCGAGAACAAGGCCGGGGTCAACGGCAATCTGGGCTCGGCGGACATCATGCGCTCTGCGCCCGATGGCTATCGCATGCTGGTGGGCAATGGGTCGATGACGGTCACCCCCCATGTCTTCCCCACGCTGGGCATTGTGGACCCGACCAAGTTTGTACCTGTGGGCATCTTGTTGCAGTCGCCGCTGGTGCTGGTAGTGCCCGCCTCGTCCCCAGTAAAGGACTTTGCGCAGTTCGCGGCCCTGGTCAAGGAGCGCGCCAAGGCTGGCAAGGGCGTGGACTATGGCACGCCCGGTGCTGGCTCGCTGGTGCATGTGACCACCGAGCTGATGCGCGAGCGCCTGGGTAGCCCGGCGATGAACCATGTGCCCTACAAAGGCAGTGGCCCGGCGGTGATTGACCTGATGGCAGGCCGCATCGAGGCCATGTTTGATGCCACCTCGGTGTTTGATCCGTATATCAAGTCAGGCAAGGTGCGCCCCATCATGGTGACCAGCAGCAGCCGTGTAGCGTCGTTGCCCGATGTGCCCACCCCCGCCGAAGTGGGCTTGAAGGATTTCGAAATCATCTCCTTCATCGGCATGTATGGCCCCCCAGGTACCCGCGCTGAGGTGGTGAAAAAGCTCAACACTGCCATCAATACGGTGCTGAAGGAACCTGCCGTGATCCGCAGCTTTCAGGAGCGCGGCGATCAGCCTGGCGGCGGCACGCCCGAGCAGTTGGAGGCGATGACTCGCGCGCAGTACAAGCTGTGGGGAGATGTGGTTAAGGCCAACAAGATCCACGCGGAGTGAACTGGGCTGCTTGGGCTAGCCCAGGTTCTTAGCGCACAAACTGGTTCAGCTGAATAATCGGCATGAGCACTGCCATCACGATGATGCCCACAACGATTCCCATGCCTACGATCAGCAGGGGCTCCAAAATGGTGGCCAGACGCATGGCGCGGCGTTTTACATCACCAGCCAGCTGGTTGGCTACGCGCAGCAGCATTTGCGGTAGCTCGCCGGTTTGCTCGCCCAGACGGGCAAACATGGACAGCAGGGCGGGGTAGCGCTTTTTCTGCGCAAGAGCCGATGCCAGCGGAGCGCCTTCGCGCACCATGTCGAGCGCATCAATGGCATCTTGGCGCATGGCTTGGTTGCTGACGGTGTCAGCAGCAGCTTGCAGTGCTTTCAAAATGGGCACGCCTGCGTTGCTGAGCATGGCCAAGGTGGAGGCAAAGCGCGCCGCGTTGTAGTTGCGCGATAGCTTGCCAATCACCGGCAGGTTGAGCCATGCGGCATCAAAGCGGCGACGAAAATCCGGCTGGCGTAGCGACAGGCGCAGTAGCACGAAACCGATGATGGCCACACCCGCTACCAGCCAGCCCCAATGGCGGATCAGGTTGCTGATGCCCAGCATCACGCGGGTCAATATCGGTAGCGCGTGCTTGGTGCCCGCAAACACCTCGGCGACTTGCGGCACTACGTAGCTCATCAGCACCATCACCACCACAAAGGCGAAGCAAGTGACGATGGCGGGGTAGAGTGCGGCGCCGATCAGGCTGTTTTTGAGCTGCTCGCGCTCTTCCAGGTCATCGGCCAGTCGGCTGAGCACCTCATCCAGATGGCCGCTGTGCTCGCCTGCGTCGATCACGGCGCGGTAAATGGATGAAAAATCTTTGGGGTAGAGCGCTAGAGACTTGGCGAAGGTGGAGCCGCCGTTCACCTCGGCGCGCAGGCTGGCCACCAACTGGCGCTGGGGCTCGCTGTCTATCTCTTCCATCAGCGCAGTCAAGGCGCGCTCAAGCGGCAGGCCAGAGCTGATGAGACCCGCCAGCTGGCGCGTCCACACCGCAAGGCCCATGGCGTTGAATACGCTGCGGCGGCTGCGCGGGCGGCCATCGCTGCCATCAGCGCTGTCGCCCACGGGCTCAACTGACAGCGGAACCATGGCCTGTGCGCGCAACTGGTTGCGCGCGGCCTTGGCGGTATCGGCCTCGATCATGCCCTTGCGGCTTTGGCCTTGGGCGTCTAGAACTTCGTACGAAAAAGCGGGCATGCGGTAGACAGAACAAGGCGGCCCCAGTGGCCGCCTTGGCCTATTGTGCCTGATCTGTGTGGCAGCTTTATTGCTATAGATTAGGGAGCTGCTGGCGACCAGTGAATGGGCGCCAGATGGCGATCTATATCCAACTAAGCGCCAGCCATCTCTTGCATGGGGCCATCAATGGCATCGGCGCGCAGCGATGCGGGGCGTTGCAGCAGGGGTTCGGCGTAGGCCTTGAACTCGGGCAGCGTAGGTAGAGACCCTTCGGCCATGCCCCAGCCTATGTAGCCCGCCAGCAGCAGATCGGCAGCGCTGAAGTGATCACCACACACATAGCGTTTGCCGGCGACGGCCAACTGAAGGCTGCGCACCACATCGTCGAAGCGGCCAAAGCCGGCGCGCAGGGCTTGCTCAGCGGTTTGCTGGGCCAGCCAGCCTTCGGCCTTGGCAGTCATCGCCGCCTCCACCGGGCCTGCTGTGAAGAACAGCCAGCGGTAGTAGCTGCCACGCGCTGGTTCGCCTGCGGCAGGGGCCAGGTGCTTCTCGGGAAAGAGGTCGGCCAAGTACGCAAGGATGGCCGCGCTTTCGGTGATGACCGTGTCGCCATGCTGGAGCGCGGGTACCTTACCCATGGGGTTGAGGGCCAGGTAGGTGGGTGCTTTCATGGTGGTGCCGTATTCCAGCTGCACGGATTCGTAGCTGGCGCCGCATTCCTCCAGCATCCAGCGCACCATGCGGGCGCGCGATTGGGGGTGAAAGAAGAAGCGCAGGGGGGTGTTGGGGTTAGTGGGCACAGTGATCTCTTTATCAACATGGCGAAAGCTGCCATGTCTGCACTGTAGAAAGCCGCGCTGACAGTTTTTGTCAGCAGTGTGAGCTAAAGGGTATAGCCGGTTTCATCCAGCCAGCGCTGAATCAAGGCCTGTCGTCTTTGTGGGTAGCGCTCGCCCAAGTCTTGCAGGGCATGCACGCGATCAGCGCGAAAGTGGCGAAAGCCTTGGCGCAGTTCGCACCAGGCCGAGACCACGCGGGAGCGCTCAAAGTAGGCCATCGCAAAGGGCCAGACGAGGCGCTCCGTCAAGCTGCCGTGCTGGTCTTGGTAATGCAGTATTACTTTGTGCTCGTTGCGTATAGAGCGCCGCAGCGCGGTTTGCCAAGTTTCGGGCTGGGCGGCTTCGCGCATATCGGGCACCAGCAGGCCGCTGGTGTCTACTGCAATGCGTAAATCCAGCGGCAGAGCGCTGCGGATGCGATCCATAGCCGTGGTTGCGGCTTGCGCCAGTTGCGGATCGGCTTGCAAGCTGGCCCAGCGTGCGCCCAGCAGCAAGGCCTCCAGCTCGTCGGCGTTAAACATCAGCGGTGGCAGCAAGAAGCCGGGTCGCATCTCAAAACCAATGCCGGGGTCGCCCTCAATGGCTGCGCCTTGCTGGCGCAAGGTGGCGATGTCGCGATAAATGGTGCGCAGGCTCACGCCCAAGTTTTGCGCCAGCTGCGGGCCGGTTTGTGGCTGCCGGGCGCGGCGCAGGCTGTCCAGCAATTGCAACAGGCGGGCGGATCGGCTCATGGTGGAGGGCAGCGGCTTAGCGCAGCGGTGGCGTGCGGTTGCCCCAGTCGGTGTAGAACACCCCATCCGTATCTTTGCGGATATAGGCATAGGCCGGGCCCGTATGCGTGTCGCCGTGGGCGTTGGCACGATCAGGGATGCGCCAGTAGTACACCGTGCCATCGGGCTCTACAAAGTGGCCTATGTAGTCCAAATCTCGCGCCTGTACGGCATTGCTGTCTTGCAGCGACTGACCCAGCTCCATGCGCACGTAGCGGGGCAGCTTACGCTCTTGCTCGTCGGTGAGGCCAGTGGTGCCTAGCCATGCAGCGCTTTCTTGCACAGAGGCCTCGTTTTGCAATTGCTCTTGTTTGGTGCGGTACTCGCGGCGGAACTCGGGTGTCTTCATGTGCGCTGCAAGCGCAGGATCCTCGTTCACGGCGGCTGCAGCGGGCGCGGCGCTAGCTGCCGGGGCAGGTGCAGGTTCGTCGTCGGGCGGCTGCTGCATGCATGCTGCCAGCAATACGCTGGCAGCAGCGGCCCCTAAAAAGCGGTGGTAGACAGGCATACCCGCTAGCATAGCGTGCGGGCATTGTTGCCGGATTGATTTACATGAAAAAGGCTGCTATCGCTCGACTGGTGAGTGCTAGCAGCTATTAAAACCATAGTTTAGGTAGCAAGCGCCTGCATGGCCTGGGCTGCAATGTCCAGCGAGCGCAGGCGCAGGTCACCGTCGTAGACATCGCTCACCAACATCAGCTCATCAGCGCCGGTGGATTCGGCCAGCTGGCGCATGCGCTGCTGTACATGTGCTGGCCCGCCAATGGCAGCCACGGCTAAAAAGCCTTCGATCGCTTGGCGCTCGGCTTCGTTCAGTGTGTCCATAAAGTGCTGCTGCGGGCGTGGCAACAGGCCACGCTGGCCGGTCAGAATACCCAGCACGCGCTGGTAGGTGCTACTGGCCAGATACTCGGCTTCGTCGTCGGTAGGTGCAGCAATCACGGGGGCGCCGACGATGACATAAGGCTTGCTGAGTGTGGCCGATGGCTTGAACAAATCGCGGTACAACTCCACCGCCTGGTGCAGCATGCGCGGGGCAAAATGCGATGCAAACGCATAGGGCAGACCCAGATGCGCGGCCAGCTGTGCCGAAAACAAGCTGGAGCCCAGCAACCAGATGGGCACATTGGTGCCTGCACCGGGTGTGGCAATCAGTTTTTGGCCGGGCTGTGCGGGGGCCAGCAAGCGCTGCAGCTCCATCACATCGCGGGGGAAATCCTCTTCTGTCTCGACCCGGTCGCGGCGCAACGCGCGCATGGTCATGCCATCGGTGCCGGGTGCGCGGCCCAAACCCAGGTCGATACGGCCAGGGTAAAGCTCGGCCAGGGTGCCAAATGCCTCGGCCACCACCAGCGGCGCATGGTTAGGAAGCATGATGCCGCCCGAGCCCACGCGAATCTTTTGTGTGGCGCCCGCAATATGGCCAATCAGCACCGCAGTGGATGAGCTGGCAATGCCCGGCATATTGTGGTGCTCGGCCAGCCAGTAGCGCTGAAAACCCAGCGATTCCACATGCTGTGCGGTGCGCACTGCCAAGTCCAAAGCCTGGGCCACCGTGCCGCCTTCGCGCACGGCCACCAAGTCCAACATCGAGAGGGCGGGTTGTCTTTTTGTCTCAGTCATGCAGATATTCTTGCCTAGGCAAATATCCTTTGCTGGCTGTGGATATCGCGGTTAATAGCGGTGTATCAAACACGTTCAAAAATAGCTGCTATACCTTGGCCGCCGCCGATGCACATGGTCACCAGTGCGTAACGGCCGCCCGTGCGCTGCAGCTCGGCAATTGCTTTGGTGGTAATAATGGCGCCCGTTGCGCCCACCGGGTGGCCCAGCGATATGCCTGAGCCATTGGGGTTGACTTTGGCAGGGTCCATGCCCAGCTCTTGCATTACGGCACAGGCTTGTGCGGCGAAGGCTTCGTTGGCTTCAATCACGGCAATGTCGGCTAACTTGATGCCAGTGCGCTGCAACACTTTTTGCGTGGCGGGTACGGGGCCAATGCCCATGTAGGCAGGCTCCACCCCCGCATGCGCCCAGCCCACCAGACGCGCCAGCGGCTTGGCGCCTAACGCGGCCAACCGGTCACCAGCGATGAGGGTGACCGCCGCAGCGCCATCGTTGATGCCCGATGCGTTGCCCGCGGTGACTGTGCCGCCTTCTTTTTTGAAAGCAGGCTTCATCGTGGCCAGCGCAGCTGCCGTAGTGTCACCGCGCACATGCTCGTCGGTGTCAAACACCGTCACGCCTTTGCGGCTTTCAAGATAGACGGGCACGATTTGCGCTTTGAAGTAGCCCGCAGCAATGGCTGTTGCGGCACGGCGCTGGCTTTCTGCGGCGAGGGCATCTTGCATCTCGCGGCTGATGTGGTAGCGCTCAGCCACGTTTTCGGCGGTGATTCCCATGTGCATTTTTTGCCATGGATCGTGCAAGATGCCCAGCATATAGTCCATGCTTTTGGCATCGCCCATGCGCGCACCCCAGCGGGCGGCCAAATCAAAGTAGGGGCCGCGGCTCATGGATTCAGCCCCGCCTGCTACCGCCACATCGCAGTCGCCATAACCAATGGCCTGCGCAGCCGACACAATGGCTTGCAACCCCGATCCGCACAGGCGGTTCACGTTCATAGCAGGCGTCTCTACTGGGCAGCCCGCATCGATGGCGGCCACACGCGCAAGGTAGGCGTCCTTGGTGTCGGTGGGGATCACATTGCCCATCACCACATGCCCAACTGCATCGGGTGCAATGCCTGCGCGCTCAATTGCCGCCTTGGTGGCGATGGTGGCCAGCTGGCTGTTGGGCACGTCCTTCAAGCTGCCGCCAAAAGTGCCGATGGCGGTGCGGGCGGTGCTGCAGATAAAGATGTCGCGGGTAGTCATCGTCGTAATCCTCTAACTTTGAGCGGTTAACAGAAACCTTGATACATCGTTGCTTCGCCTGGTCGTTCGTATATGCCGCATGCGATGTCGCGCCTTGCTTTGCCTCAAACGCAAACCGGCTGCTTGCTGGCTTGTGTTAGCCGTACTTATTGACCGGTGAACTGGGGCTTGCGCTTGGCGTAGAAAGCGGCAATGCCTTCGGGTAAATCTGCCGTGTGGGCGCAGGCGTTAAAAGCCGATGCCTCAGCCGCCAGCTGTGTGGGCAGATCGCGGTCAAAACTGGCGCGCATCAGGCGGCGCATATGGCCTAGCGCCGTGGTAGGCCCATTGGCCAGGCGCTCGGCCAGTTGCTGCACGCTGGTGTCCAGCTCGGTGGCAGGCACCACGCGGTTGATCAGGCCCATGCGCAAGGCATCGTTGGTGCTCAAGGTATCGCCCAGCATGGCAATCTCTAGCGCATGGCGCAGGCCCACCAGGCGCGGCAGCGACCACGATGCGCCCACATCGCAGCTGGTGCCAATGTTGATGTACGCCAGGTTAAAGCGCGTGTCTTCAGCGGCGATGATGAAGTCCGCCAGCAGCATCAGTGACATGCCGCCGCCCGCCGCCACGCCATGGGCCTGCGCAATGACGGGTGCATTGATCTGGGCCAGCAGTGCGGCTACCTCGTTCAACGCGCACAGCAAATCAGCTGCGCCTTGCACTGGGTTGGCTTGCAAGGTGGCCAAATCGCCGCCAGCCATAAAAGCCTTGCCTGCGCCCTTCATCACCACGGTGCGCACGCTGCGGTCGGTGGCAATATCGCGCACGGCTGCCAGCAGGGCCTTGGCCATGGGTACGTCCAGTGCGTTCAGCGCATCGGGCCGGTTGAACTGCAAAGTGACGATGGCGCTTTGGCGGCTGACGATCAGCGGTGTGTTGCTCATATGCTATTGAATTTGTAGTGGCTAATGCCCAATAGATAGGCGCTAGCAGCCTAAATCATTGAAATCACCGTGTGCTACTGGTACAAGGCCTCAATCTCGGCCGCGTAGGTTTTGTAGATGCTGCTGCGCCGCACCTTCATGGTGGCGGTCACTTCGCCGTCATCGTGGTCTAGTTCCTTGGTCAACAGATGGAACTTGCGGATCTGCGAGACCTGGGCCAGACGCGCGTTGCCGTTGTTGATTTCGCTGTCGATCAAGCTACGCACCTGTGGTGTCTCTACCAGCGAGCGGAAGTGCGTGAACGGGATGCGCTGCGCCTCGGCCCATTTGCCTACGGTGTCAAAATCCAGCATCACCAGCGCGCCCACGAACTTGCGGCCTTCGGCGACGATGATGCACTCCTTGATGTAAGGGCTGCCCTTCATGGTGTTCTCGATCTCGGACGGCGTCAGGTTCTTGCCACCTGCGGTGATCATGATGTCCTTGAGTCGATCAACAATCTTGATCTGGCCTTGCTCTTCGCGTACCACATCGCCGGTGTGCAACCAGCCATCCTGCAAGGTCTGCGCGGTAGCTTCGTCGTTTTTGTAATAGCCCACAAACACCATCTCGCCCTTGATCTGGAACTCGCCATTCTCGGCAACGCGGTACTGCACGCCCTGTGTGACAGGGCCTACGGTGCCAACGATCACTTGGTCCAACAAGTGGCCGGTGACCATGCCACAGGATTCGGTCAACCCATAGACCTCGATCAGTGGTACGCCCAGCACGCGAAAGTAGCGCACCACATCAGGTGGAATAGGCGCTGCACCAGTCAAGGCGACCTTGACATCGCGCAGGCCAATAAAGTTCTGCAGTGCGCGGAACACCAGCCAGTAACTAACGCCAAAGCGCAGCTTGTCACCCAGACTCCAGTTTTTGCGCGGCTTCTCAGCCAGCGGCTGGCAAGCGGCATAGGCTTTGTCGTAAAGCTTGCGGCGCAGGCCGCCGGTCTCCATCATCTTGATGGTGATGGCTGCGTGCAGTTTCTCCCAAATGCGCGGCACACCCAGGAACATGCTGGGTGCTACTTCGCGCAAGTCTTCTTGCACCGTACGTATCGATTCCCCAAAGTTGACCTGTGAGCCCAAGTAGATGGGGCAGAAGGTGGTCAGCATTTGCTCGGCCACATGGCACAGCGGCAAGTAGGACAGGTGCGAGGTCTCCCGGGTAAGCTGCATGCGCTCAATAATGCCCGGCGCCACACCGCGCATATTGCGCCATGAAATCATCGCGCCCTTGGGCTTGCCTGTGGAGCCTGATGTGTAAATCATCAGGCCAATATCATCCAGGCTTTGTGCGGCCAGCGCGGCATCCACCACGGCTTGCTGATTGCTTGCAGCACCCAGTTGCTCAATTTCGTCAAAGGTCGAAATCAGCGCGCGCACCTCAGGTGCAAAGCTGCGCAGGCCTTTGGTTTCCATCACGATTATTTTGCGCAAGCGGGGCAATTGCTCCAGCGTCTCCAGCACCTTGTCAGTTTGCTCCTGGTCTTCGCAAACGATTACATCCATGTCAGCGTGGCCCACCACATAGGCCACTTCTGGCGCTGGGCTGGTGGAGTAGACGCCGACGGTGATGGCGCCAATCAGGCCTGCGCCCATTTGCGTCAGCACCCATTCAATGCGGTTCTCGGCAATAACGCCCACATGGCTGCCTGCGCCCAAGCCAAGTGCTGCTAGGCCTTGGCCAAAGTGGCTGGCTCGCTGGTAGTACTGCGCCCAGGTAAAGGGCTTCCAAATACCAAAATCTTTTTGCCGAATGGCGATGCGCATGGCATCAGTACGGGCGCGCTCGCGCAGCAACTGCGGCAGGGTGAGTTCGGGGAGAGTGCTCATGACAACCAGCGTTTACGGCGCTTGTAGTGTTTGATGTCTTTAAAACTTTTGGCCTCGCCGCCGCCGCCCATACCCAGGTAGAACTCGCGTACATCCGGGTCGTTGGCTAGGCGTTCTGCCGTGCCGTCGATCACGATCTTGCCGTTCTCCATGATGTAGCCTTGATGGGCTACGGCGAGGGCGACGGTGGCGTTTTGCTCTACCAACAGCATGCTGGTGCCACGCTCTACATTGATGCGGGCGATGATGCTGAAGATGTCTTCGGTGAGCTTGGGCGAAAGGCCGAGCGATGGCTCGTCGAGCAAGATCAGTTCGGGCTGGGCAATCAGCGCGCGGCCAATGGCCAGCATTTGCTGCTCGCCGCCCGACAAGTACCCGGCCAAGCCTTTGCGCCGCTCATGCAAGCGCGGAAAATAGCTGTAGACCAGATCAAAATCAGGTCTGGCGGCGTTGCTGCGGCCGGTGAGTGCGTAGGTGGATGCGACCAGATTCTCTTCTACCGTTAGGTCTTCAAAAACGCGGCGCCCTTCCATCACATGCGACAGGCCTTGGCGCACCAGTTGTTGCGGTGCAGCGCCTGCGGTGCTGTTGCCGTTAAAGCGCACGGTGCCGGATTCAAGCTCGCCGTTTTCCAGCGTGAGCAGCCCTGATATGGCTTTGAGCGTGGTGCTTTTGCCCGCGCCATTGCTGCCCAGCAGCGCCACAATCTGGCCACGCGGAACGGCTAGCGACAGGCCGCGCAGGGCCTGCACCACCTTGTTGTAGATGACCTCGATGTTGTTGACTTCGAGCACGTAGTCGGCGGGCGCAGTGGTCATGGTGTTAGCGTGGATACATTTATTTTTGATAGCTACTGGCGCCCGCTAGATAAGCGTTTCAAAAGAAATTGATCTGAAACGCTCGCGCGGCAGGCGCTACCAGCTATCAAATAGAGAGTGGCTTTAAAGCTTGATCCAGTCGGATGCGGCCACCATTTTTTGTGCTTTCATATCGGCCCGGTAGACGCGGCCCACCGGGATGGAGTTGCCCGAGATGGTGATAGGCACACCAATCAAGCCGCCGGTGTCAAAGTCTTTGAGTGTGTTGAGCGCTGCTTTGAGGTTGGGGCCCGACAAAGGCTTGCCGCCATCGAGGCAGCGCTTGGCCGATTCGAGGAACAGCATGGCGGCGAGAAAGCCTTGCACATAGGCCGTGCTCTGGTACTCAGGGCGCATGCTGCGGATCTTCTCGAGCATGGGCGCTTTCTCGGTGTCGTAGTAGTAGCGGAAGGGCATCACGCCCATGAAGCCATCGCCTGCCTCGCCCATCTTCATCACGGTGGAGCTGTCCATGGTCCAGAAGGTACCCATCCACTTACTCTTCATACCTTGCTGCTTGCCCTGGTTGATGAACTCGGGGATGGGCGCGAGGATGTAGCCGTGGAAGATGGTGTAGTCGGGTGCTGCGCGGCGCAGCTTGATCACTTCGGTAGACACATCCACGCTGCCTGCAGGCGTCATGATCTTGATGGGCACCGAGAGGCCCAGCTTTTTGGCAGCAGCTTCGCTGGCTTCAATAGGGTCGCGGCCAAACTCGGAGTCAGAATAGACAAAGGCAACCTTGGCGCCTGGCTTCTCTTTGGCGATGTGTTTGAGCAAGATGCCAAACATCTCGGTGTAATCGGGGCCGACGAGGAATTGGTTGGGGAATTTCTTGGGGTCGTTCAGCTCGGACGCGAACGAGGCTCCTGCCATCATGATCTGGCCGTTGCGATCCAGCTCTGGGTTGATGGTTTTGGCAAAGCCGGTGCTATCGCCGTAGTACAGGTTGATCTTGTTCTGGCTGGTTAGTTTTTTATAAGTGGCGACTGAGACATCGACCTTGTAGCCCGTGTCCTCTGGCACGTACTTGATCTTGCGGCCCTTGATGCCGCCCGCGTCGTTGATGATCTTGACGTAATCCTGAATACCCGCGTTGATGCCCACGCCCGCAAAGGCGAACACGCCCGTCATGGGGATGGAGCCGCCAATGACGATGTCCTCATTGCTTTGCGCCAGAACGCTGAGCGGTTGTGTGAGTGCGGCAGCACCGGCAGCTGCGGCGCCCAGCACCATGCTGCGGCGCTTGAAGTTGGTGGTTTGTTGTTCCATGTGTGTCTCCTGAGGTCTTTTGTGGTTGAGTAAAGCAGTGGCCGGGATAACTCAATTGCGGAAAGGCCACAGGTGGAAGAACCGGCGCACGCGGCGCCATATTTCTGCGAGCCCTAGTGGCTCGAACACCAGAAAACCTATGATCAGTGCGCCAAAAATGATCAGGCGCACGGGTGATAAAAACACGGTCAGCTCAGCACCGCCGGGCAGCAAGTCCACGATGAGCTTGAGCACCTCGGGCACCATGGTCATGAACACGGCGCCCAAGATGCCACCCAGGATGGAGCCCATGCCGCCGACGATGATGGCGGCCAGAAAGAAGATGGACATGGTGAGCGGAAAGCTCTCGGGCGTGACTACGCGAAAGAAGTAGGCCCAGAGGCCGCCCGCCACGCCTGCGTAAAACGACGACAAGCCAAACGACAGCAACTTGTAGCGCAAGAGCGGAATGCCCAGTACCTCGGCCGAGATATCGCGGTCGCGGATAGCAATAAAGGCGCGGCCAATACGGGTTCTAAAGAGGTTGGCCGCACCTAGCAGCATGAGCACCATCACTGGCACGATGAGCCAATACAGACGAAACGAGGTATCCAGATCCACGCCAAAAATGCGGGCAGGCTGCATGGACAAGCCCGCCGTGCCACCGGTGATTTTGAGGTTGGCAAACAAAAAGTGCGCGATGAAGGAGGCCGCAATGGTGGCGATCGCCAGGTACAGGCCTTTGACGCGCAGTGACGGAATGCCCACGATGATGCCGCCCAGCATGGCGACTGCGCCGCCCGCGAGCAGGTTGAGCGCAAACGGCGTGCCCCAGCGCGTTTGCATGATGGCCACCGTGTAGGCACCCAGGCCCATAAAGGCGGCCTGGCCCAGACTGACCAAGCCGGTGTAGCCCGTCAGAATATTAAGGCCTGTGGCGCTGGCGACATTGATGGCGACCAGGCAGGCCAAGTACATCCAGTAATCGCTGGCCATGAATGGGAAGAGCAGCAGCAGCGCAGCCGCAATGCCTAGCCAGATTTTTTGCGTGCGCGAATCAAACAGCGCGGCATCGGCAATGTAGCTTTCTTTGAGGGTTCCGATGCGCATGGCTAGAGCCTTTCGATTTCGTGGGTGCCAAACAGGCCATAGGGTCGGATCATCAGGATGATCACCAGCACGACGAAGGTGGCCAGCAGCTTGTACTCGCCACCCAGGTAGGCGCCAGCCAGTGCTTCGACCAAGCCAATCAAAATGCCGCCCACCAAGGCGCCGAGTACGCTGTCGAGCCCGCCCACGATCACCACGACGAGTACTGACAAGCCAAACACCCCCATGCTGGATGAGATGCCGCCGATGGAGCCAACGATGATCCCCGAGATCGCTGCCAGCATGGCCGATGCCACCCAGGCGAGCGAGAACACGCGCGGCACATTGATGCCGACCGAGTACGCGGCTGCCTGGTCGCTGGCGGTTGCGCGCAGCGCCACACCGCCGCGCCAGAAGCGGAATACCAGCAAGGCGCCTGCGATAAAGACAGCCGCAATCACCGCCCCCCAGAACACTTTGGGTGCGAGAAAAGCTTCGCCAATCACGATAGGTTCGGTAGGCATAAATTCAGGTAGACGGCGTTGGTCTGCTGTCCAAATCATCTCGACCAGACCAATCAACACCGACGACAGACCCACGGTGACCATGAAGACCGAAATAGGAGGCTCGCCCAGCAGAGGGCGGATCATGGTGCGCTCGATCACCGCGCCCAGCAAGCCGCACGCCAGCACGGCAGCTGGGACGGCCAGCCAGAGCGGCAGCGCCCACATGGAGGCAAAGGTGAAGAACAGGTAGCCACCAGCCATCAGCATCTCACCAATGGCGATATTGACTACGCGCGTGGCCTTGTAGACCATGACAAAAGCCAGCGCTGCTAACGCATACAGGCCGCCGCCAGCAATGCCGGTCAGGCTGATTTCAAACAGATAGGCCCAATCCATCATGCGGCTCCTGCAGTGACGGGTTGGGCTGCGGCCTGTAGCTTGCGGCGCAAATCACCAACATCGCCTGAGCCAAGGTAGGCGCGGGCGACTTCCGGGTCAGCCTGTACCGCAGCAGGCGTGCCTTGTGCGATTACCTGGCCAAAGTTCAGCACCACCACATGGTCTGATAGATCCATCACCATGCCCATGTCATGCTCCACCATTAGCACGGTCACACCCCATTCGGCGCGCACATCGAGGATGAAACGTGCCATATCCTCAGTCTCTTCGCGGTTCATGCCGGCGACGGGTTCATCCAGCATCAAGATTTGCGGCTGCATGGCCAGGGCGCGTGCCATTTCTACCCGCTTTTGCAGGCCGTACGACAGCGCTGCGACGGGCGCATTGCGAATGTGGTCGATCTCCAGGAAATCGATGATGCGCTCCTCGATATCGCGGCGCAGCTCGGCCTCCTCCTTGCGGGCGCGGCCCAGGTAGAAGAGTGCGTCGAACACATTGGTTTTGAGGTGTGCGTGGCGGCCCAGCTTGATGTTGTCCAGCACCGTCATGCCGCGAAACAGCGCAATGTTTTGAAAGCTGCGGCCCAGGCCCAGTTTGGCGCGCTGAGGTGCAGGCACGCGGGTGATGTCCTTGCCCTTAAAACGGATGACTCCGCTGGTCGGGCGGTAAAAGCCCGAGATGGTGTTGAACAGCGATGTCTTACCTGCGCCATTGGGGCCAATCACGGCGGTGATCGAGCCTGGCTGCACGGCAAAGCCCACGCCCGACAGCGCTTTTACACCGCCAAAGGTGAGTGTGACTCCATCAATCTGCAGCAAAGGGGCGTGCGCGGTAGCCGTGCCCGGGTGCATTGTCTCCATCGGCTTCCTCTACGGGTTTGTGCGATGCGGGGGGAATCTACTTTTACGTAGACTCCTTACTTGCGAGTAGATTTTGAAGAAGATGCTTCTCATCACCATCGGGACTTTCCCGGTGCGTAAGGAAAACCACGATGGCGCCAACGGTTGCTAAAACAACGACTAAGACCGCAGTAAAGACAACGCGCGCAACGCCACGCAAACCTGCTGCGGCTGCTAACCGAAAATCTCCCTGGGCTGCAGCGCCTGACAGGGAGCAGCAGCGCGAAGCCAAGCGCAATGCGGTGTTGACGACGGCCGCAGAGATGTTCAATGAGCGCGGCTTTCAGGCCACGTCACTAGACGATATTGCGGCGCGCTTGCATGTGACCAAGCCTACGCTGTACTACTACGTCAAAAACAAGGATGAGATATTGTTGGAGTGTGTGCGCAAGGGCTTGCACATGACGCTGGACGGTATTGAGGCATCGCGCGAAGCGGGCGGCAATGCGCTGGACCAATTGCGTGCCTGTATGCAGGTGTACGCGGGCATTGTGGTGCAGCCCTTTGGCATGTGCCTGATCCGCGTGGGCGACGAGCAGGTGCCTGACGACAGCCGTAAAGAGTTGCGGCGCATGAAGTCGGCCATTGACCAGGAGTTTAGAAAACTAGTGGCTTTGGGTGTGGAACAAGGCTTGCTGCGCCCTTGTGATCCGAAGATGGCCGCATTTGTGATTGCGGGCGCTCTTAGCTGGATTGGGCGCTGGTACCAGGAGGGTGGCGAATACACCCCCGAGCAAATTGCCGAGCAGTGTATTGACCAATTGTTGTCTGGCGTGGTGCTGCAGCCGCGTGCAGCAGAGCCAGCTAAAAAGCGCACTGCGTTAAAGCGTGCGTCTGCTAAAACAAACGCCAAGAAGGCGTGAATGCGCGTCTCACTGACGTTGACGGGCAATCTCACGGGCGCAGGTGATACCTACCAGGATGCCCCACAGCAGCACCATCAAGGCTGTGGCCAGGTAGCTTTCGCCTTGCTGCATGGCAACCCAAGAGCCTGCCAGTGCTACCAAGGCGGCCACGCGCATCATGCGGCGCAGCTGTGCGGCTTGCATTTTGGCTTTGAAGTGCCATAGCGCGCCCAGACTGAGCACGGCCAGGACGGTCATCCATAAAAAGAGCTGGCCGCCATAGGGCGCGACGAGGGTATAGAGCAATTCCAACATGCGGCGATTGTGGCAAATTTGGAATAGCCGTTGAGCTCGCTGTTCATCGCCCGCTCAGTGTCAGTCGCGCGTCACCCGCATCACTTCTTCGGCGCTGGTAACGCCTTCGCGCACCAGGCGTTCGCCATCGTCGCGCATCAGGTGCATACCTGCTGCCATGGCTGTTTTGCGGATCTCTGATTCGGGCGCTTGCGCGTGGATTTGTTCGCGCACTTTCTCATCGACCACCAACAACTCAAAAATACCCGTGCGGCCACGGTAGCCACTAGGGTCGTTGTCATCAATGCGTCGCACCAAGCGCTGCGCCAGAACACCCAGCAGTGACGAGGACAGCAAGAAAGGCTCTACCCCCATATCCGTCAAGCGGGTGATGGCGCTGGTCGCATCATTGGTGTGCAAAGTGGCGAGTACCAGGTGGCCGGTTAGTGAGGCCTGGATGGCGATCTGAGCGGTTTCAAAATCGCGGATTTCCCCGATCATGATGATGTCCGGGTCTTGGCGCAGGATGGCGCGCAAGGCCTTGGCGAAGGTCAGGTCAATCTTGGGGTTGACCTGGGTTTGTCCCACGCCTGCCAGCTCATATTCAATCGGGTCTTCCACCGTCATGATGTTGCCCTGGCTGGCATCGAGCTGGCTGAGCGCGGCATACAAGGTCGTGGTCTTGCCGGAGCCGGTAGGCCCTGTCACCAGCACAATGCCGTGCGGCTGGGCGACCAGGTTTTCAAATCGGCGCAAGGTTTCGCCCTGCATGCCGACCGATCCCAGGGTGAGCTTGGTCTCGCTCTTGTCCAGCAGGCGCAGCACGGCGCGCTCGCCATGGGCGCTGGGCAGGGTCGAGACGCGCACGTCGATAGCGCGTGTGCCCAGGCGCAGGCTGATGCGGCCGTCTTGCGGCAGGCGCTTTTCGGAGATGTCCAAATCCGCCATGATCTTGAGGCGCGAGATCAACGCAGCATGCAGCGCGCGGTGTGGCTGAACTACTTCGCGCAGTGCACCGTCGATACGAAAGCGTACGCTGGAGTGGCGCTCATAAGGCTCAATATGGATGTCCGACGCACCATCGCGTGCCGCTTGCGTCAGCAAGGCGTTTAGCATGCGGATGATGGGGGCGTCGCCAGCGGATTCGAGTAAATCTTCTACCGCAGGGATGTCTTGCATCATGCGGGACAAATCGGTGCCTTCCTCGACTTCGCTGATAACTGTAGCGGCGTTCGAGTCACTGCGCGAATATGCGGCACTGATGCGCTGGGCCAGCTCGGTATCGGCCAACTGGGCCAGGTGCTGCACGGGGTACTTGCGAAGCACTTCAGACAAGGCGGCGGTATTGGCTTGACTGCCGTGCCACAGCAGGTGCTGGCCGGCATCTTCTTCCAGCAGCAACTGGCTGCTGCGGGAAAAGGCGTAAGGCAAGGGGTAACGCATGATCAAGGCTCAAAACGCATGCCTTGCGGCGTCACGGTCAGTGCGGGGCTGTGCAGCACCGGGGTCTCGGAGTAACCCAGTGGCGTGCCCGATGTTTGCTGCTGCGGCGCTGTCATGACGGGCGAATCGTTGATGGGTACGGTATTGCTGCGCTCGGGCTGGCCGCTTATCTGCAGGCCGCGCATCAGGTCATAACGGTCCAGGCTGACCTGGCGTGTGCTGTCTGCATCGCGCATCACCACTGGGCGCAGGAAGACCATCAGATTGGTTTTTTTGCGAGTGCGGCTGTCGCTGCGGAACAAGGCGCCGATGCCTGGAATATCGCCCAGATAAGGCACTTTTTGCACGGATCCAGAATACTGGTCTTGCAGCAAACCACCAATGACGATGATGGATCCGTCGTCTACCAGCACCGTTGATTCGATCGAACGCTTGCTGGTTGATGGGCCGTTCGTTTCTTTGGTGGTGCCTTCGATGACGTTCGACGTCTCTTGGTAAATGGTGAGTTTGACCGTGCCGTTGGCATTAATTTGCGGGCGAACGCGTAGCGTCAGGCCCACATCTTTGCGCTCTACCGTGGTGAAGGGGTTGGCAGTGTTGGTGCCATTGGTGGATGCGTAGGAGCCTGTCACAAAGGGCACGTTCTGGCCGACCAGAATCTGCGCTTCCTGGTTGTCCAAGGTCAGCAGATTGGGTGTCGACAAGATGTTGCCTTCGCCACTGGCTTGCAGCAGGTTGGCCAGCGCGCCCAGCACGTAATCGCCGTTATGTTTGATGGCAATGCCTGCATTCATACCGGGGCTGGGGATAGCGCCCGCGTAGTTGCCATTGCTTTGGCCAGCGGCGATGCCTGTGGCGATGTTGAATAGGTTGGCTCCGCCCACGGTGAAGTTGCTGCCGAGCAAGCCGACCACGTTGTTGCCTTGGCCCAGCAGGCTTTGCCATTGCACACCAAACTGCGCGGCCTTTTCAGCGTTGACTTCGGCGATCAGACTCTCTACCAGTACCTGGGCGCGGCGGCTGTCTAGTTGGTCGATGACGGCACGAATTTCGCGGTACAGCGGCTCGGGGGCGGTGATGATGAGCGAGTTGGTCGCTGTATCCGCCTGAATGATGCCGCCGGTAGCGCTGCCTGTTTCATTTGCACTGCTGAGCGAGGTGCCTGTGTTGAGGCGGTTACCTGAACCTAAAGAGCCGGTGTTGCCAGAGCTGGTGCCCAAGCTGCCACTGCTGTTGGTGGATCCGCCGATGGAGGTTCCTCCACTGCTTAAGCGACCACTGCTGCCCAGATTGCTGCTCGACAAATTAGTGGCTGGGTTGGCTCCACCGTCTTGCCCGGCTAGCGCGGCGCGCAAGGTGGTGGCAAGGGCCGTGGCGTCGGCATTCTTCAAATACACCACATGGATGTTGCCAGAGGTACCGTTGCCGCCGCGTGACGGCATATCCAGCTTGGCTATCAGGCTCCTGGCTTGCGATAGGCGAGCAGGGTTGGCTGCGCGCAGCATGATGCTGTTGGTGCGTGGCTCAGCCAGTACTGTGGTGCGGTAGCTGTTGTCGGACTGCGCTTGGCCGGGAGCGCCTGCAGTGGCTACGCCGCCCGTGGCGCTGCCGCCTTCTAGCAGGCGTTGCAGCAGGGGCACGATGTCGGAGGCAATCGCGTGCTTCAGCGGCATGATCTCGACATCACTGGCGTTGGATACATCCATTGACGCGATGATGCGTGACAGGCGCTGCAGGTTGTCGGCGTAATCAGTGATCACCAGCGAGTTGTTGCCGGGGTTGACGTTGATGGTGTTGTTGGGGCTGATCAGCGGGCGCAGCACGGGCACTAGGTTGTTGGCGCTCTCAAAGTTGAGTTTGAAGATCTGCGTCACGATCTGGCCGCCGCCGGGTGTTTGCCCGCCAGCGCCACCTTGGGTGATGCGCACGGTGCTGCCTTGCAGCTTGGCGTCGGCCTCGGGAACTACCTTGTACAAGCCAGCGGCCTCTACCACCGTATAGCCTTGCAGGCGCAGCGCGGCCAGGAACTGCTCAAACGCAGCGCCAGGCGTTACGGCCTTGTCAGTTACCAGGTTCATCGTGCCTTTGACGCGCGGATCGACCACCACGTTTTTGCCCGTGATGGTGGCCATGGTGCGGGCGATGGATTCGATATCGGCGTTGGCAAAGTTCAGCGTCACCGGCTCGCCGGGCCGCACGCTGGCGGTGGCTGTGCTGACTGCCGTTTGAGCATGAATATGGCCGTTACCGCCCACCAGTAGGACGCTAACTGCTATTGAATGCAGAGCAAATCGAAAAACGGGGGAGTTCAGATTCATCATAGTGTTAACCAACCGAGAGCAGCACGCGGCTACCGTTGCGCCGCCCAATCATAGTCAATAGATTTGCGAGCGCTGATTCGCGCCCTTCTGCAGCCCAGGCCTCACCCTGAAAGCGCAGACGCTGGCCGACCCACTGGCCCTGGCCTTGTAGCTGCAGCGCACCGTCTAAGGTGGACAGCTGCAGCGTTGTCATATCGCCGCCTTGTACGCGCACGCGGTAGCTGCCCAGCGGCTGGATGGTGGACAGGCGCGAGGTCACGGCCATCACATCCAGCTCGGCATTGCCATCCACCTGCAAGCGACCAGCATTTAGCGCCAGCGATAAATCTTGTGTACGCAGCACCAACTGTCCTTGGGGCTGGATGGTGTTCCACGGCGTGCCCAGGCCCGCCAGTAGGGAGGCGGGCCAACGGCTTTCATGGGTGGCCAAGCGCACCGTGACACCGCCCCAGTGGGGTTGGATTTGTATAGGCAGGGGCGTGCGCATGCAGCAGCCTGCATTCCAGCGCATGGCCAAGCCCTTCAAGCTGGGGCGCAGCTGCCAATCAACGCGGCCGGGCAAGGCCATTTGGTCGCGGCTGGCTGCGCCACCTGTAAGCACCCATTGGGCTGATCCGCTCCATACCGTGCCACGCGGCTCGCGCAGCTGCAATTGGCCTTGGCTGGCCCAGGCCAGGCCGTTGGCTAGCCAGTAGGCTGGAGCGTAGGCGATGAGCGCTGCCGCACCGCCCAGGCAAGCGCCTGCCGCCGCCCAGCGCCAGGGCGCGCGGGCCTTGGCGGGTGGTTGCAGGGCGAAAGTGGGTTTGCGTAGAGCCATCAGAGGGGTCTACTGTGCGGGCAGTTGCAGCACCATCGTGCCGGACCAGGTAGGCACTGTGCCCGCTTTACCTGTATTGGCGCTCAAGCGCAGCTCGACAGGAATGGCGTGGGCGTTGGCGCGCACCTGTGCCAGCCAGCCTTGCGTGGCTGCGGCCGGAGCGTTGGTTAGCGTAACGGTGGCTCGCTCGCCCAGTACGGACAATTTGGCACTGCCGCCCAGCTGCTGGGTCATGCTGGATTCCAGTTGCTGGCGCGCTTGGGAGGCGGTCAACGTAGTGGCCGATTGCAGCTGGCGCGCCTCGGTTTGTAGGCTTTGCATGCGGGCGATTTGGGTGTCCAGCCGCTGGTGCTCGCCCGGGGCGCTGCGCCATGTCTGTATGACGGGCGCAATCGCTAGCCACCATAGCAGGGCGATGAGCACTACGCCGCCTGCCAGTACGAGGCTGCGTCGCTCTCGCGCATCCAGCGCTTGCCAGCGTTGGCGCAGCAGGGCGGTGGCGGCGTTGGGGCGAGCGCTTGCGGGGGGGCGGGGGGCGTTCTTCTTCATGGCTGCGCCTCCGCGCGGATCACCCATTGGTCGTTCTGCATATTTGCCTGCAGGCCTTGGGCTTGCAGCTTTTGGCGGAAGGCATCAAAGCTGTCGGTAGGCAGGCCGCGCAAGCGCAGTTCGTTGCCGCTGTATTCGATTTGGCTGGGCACCACTGTAGCGGGCAGGGCAGCCAGGGCCTGCCCGGTAGCGGCCAGCAGTGGCTCGGCATCGTTGGCGGTCAGGCCGCCGGATGCCTGGCGTAGGTTGGCAACTTCACGCGCCATTTGCACAGGGGCATCCACCACCACCTGCACCTTGGGGAAGGTAGTGGTGAGGGTGTTGCGCACCAGTGCCGCTTTGTTCTTGAGTTGCTGGCGCTCTTGGTAGGCCCAGATATTGGCCCCTACCAGGGCGATCAGCAAGAGGGCCGCCACGCCCCAGCGTGCAGGCTTCCACGCGGGTGCATGCAAGACACCGTTTAGCCCACTGCCCAGGCGGCGTTGCAGGCGGTTGCGGCCGCTGTTGGCAAACTCAAGCTGGGCCAAGTCCCAGTCGCTGCGGGCAGCGTCCAGCAAACTTTGGGCTGGCGCGTACAGGCGTACCGGGCGCTGCAGCAATTGCTCGGCTGTGCTGACCACGGCGGGCTCGGCGTGAACAGGCGTGTCTTGGTCAATAGCAGGCAGCAGCGGTGCGGTATCGCGTGACAGCGGAAGCACCAGCACGGCGGTGTCGCTGTCTGCGCCATACACCACGGCCTGCGGCCACTCGGGCGTGCCGGTGATGAGTAGCGGGGCACCGTCGGGGGAAGGCTCACCTGGTGCATGGCTGGGCACCACGCGGGCCACAGCGCGGCCAGCGGTTTCTAGCGCTTGTAGGTGCTCGCGCAACCAAGTGCGTGGGCAGCAAGCTACCCAGATTGGCTCGCCACTGTTTTGATGAGCAGCATCGGGCTGCAGCGCAAAGTGCAGCTGGGCCGGGTCGTCCAGCAGATGTTCTTCCAGAACGCCCTCTAGCACGGCGCGCAGGCGTGGCGATTGCGGGCCCACGCCTTGAGGCAAGCTGGCTCGCTGCCATGACAACATGGCGGCGGGTACCACGGCCACCACCTCGCCCGTGCGGCCAGGTTGGGGCAGCAAGTCTGCGGTGGTGGTGCCTTGCTGGCTGATGGCTACACCGTCGGGCGACAAGGCATAGGCGTAGCTGGGCGCCGCGGTAGGCCCGGTGCTGGGACTGGTGTCCGGGCCATGGGCCAGCGGCAGTGATATCAGTAAGGTACTCATGAGCGTGTTGTGCGCTGCATTGTAGAGGGCTGGCGTTCACCAGACTGCAACAGTTTTGTCATCTGGCGTTCTTCATCAATAGGGAAGTGCAGCGGCGGCGTCGCCCATTACGCTGCTAGGCATGGCCGCGCCGCGCTCGCGGACCACGGTGCTCACTTTCAAACCTTGGCGGTAGACCAAGGATTTTTCTTGCACCACCAGATCATCAAAGCGCAGGCGCACCCACACTTCAAAATATGGGGTGGATACGGACAGGCGGTTGATGGCATTGGCCAGCGCCGTGTTGTCGGGGAAGCGCTGCGTCAGATCTGCAGTGCGCTCAAACGCATTGCTCTGGCGCATTTGCGCTATTTGCTGGGCGGTGGCAAAGTCCAGGCCATCAACGGCGGCCCAGATCACGGTAGGCGATGCGGTGTTGATGTTCACCTGTGTGCTCTTTTGCGGCAGGATGGTGGCATAGGGCTCTAGCGTAGCCAGGGTAGCGGGCGACAGCCCCCACCAGGCTAGCTCTTTGTAGGTGGTGGGTGTCAGCGGCGCATTGGCTGCTTTGTCTTCACCGCGCAGTGCTGCCAGCGCCTGCTGGCTTAGCACCGTTAGCTCGGCACCGGGCAGGCCCAGCCGGTCAAAAAGGCGCTGGAACTGGGTCAGCACCACTGGATCCAGTGCGTTGCCATTCACCAGGTTGCGGATATTGAGCCGTGCCTGCGCATCCACAATTGCCCCGGACAAAAACGCCTGTGCTGCATCAATGGTGCTGTCGTCCACATTCGTCTGGTTATTGGTGGCCTGCAAAAAGGTGGACAGGCGCGCCTCGGCTAGCGGCACCGACCAGGGTTCGGACAGAGAATCCGCGCCGGCGCTGACCCGCGCATCTTGGCGCAAGATTTGGCGCGAAAAATCCAGGCCGCCCAGCAGCAGCCATGCTGCTTGCACGCGAGTGCGCTCGGCGCCTTCCACCTCTAGATTGCGCCATTGCTGCCACACGGCGCTGGCGGCAATGGTGGCTACCAAGGTGACGGTCAGCATGGCAGCCAGCAGAGCGGCGCCGCGCTGAACAAGGCGTGGATGCATCATGATTTATTGCCCCCCAGCAGGGGGCTCACCCAGTCTTGCGTGATGGTGCCGGACAACGCGCCCGGCGCGGGTAGCTCCAAAGTCAGGCGCACGCCATCGGGCAGGGCTACATCGGTGGGGTTGTTCGGATCGGCCTTGGCATTGCCTTCACTCGATTGCGGATTGCTCCAGCTATTGCCGCGAAAGTACAGCAACTGCCAGTTGCGTACCGGCATCAGCACGGTTTGCTGCAGAGCGCTGTTGCTGGCGTCAAGCATGCTGCTGGTGCTGGGGCCCGTGGCGCTCATCTCCCACGCTTGCTGCCACTCTTGCACGCTGCGCAGCGGCGGCGACTGCCAGCGCACCCAGTGGTCGCGGTTTTGGATGCTGCGCACCGTCCAGCCCACGACGCGCAGGCCTTGCTCATTTACATCGCTGCCGCGGCGGGTGATGCGCAGCACACGGCCATTCCAGTCCAGTGGTTTGGTTTGTGCTACACGTTCGATAGCACTTAAGTCTGTATTCCATTGCGCTAGTGCTGCTTGCACCACCATGACCTCGTCGCTGTGCGCGCGGGCTTGCTGCTGTGCGCGGATCATGCCGTCAATGCCGCGCCAGCTTACCAGCGTCATCACGGCCAAAATACTGATGGCGATCAGTAGCTCTATCAAGGTAAAACCGGTGTGGCGGCGCATCATCAATACCGCCCCACAATGGTCGTTAAACGCAGCAGCGGAGTGTTGCCGCTCCAGACATGGGCGTCAATGCGGCGGAAATCCGGATTGGGTGTGGGAAAGACGCCCACATGCACCTCGTACTGGCGGCCCGCTTGCTCGCAGGGGACATTGGTGGTGCCCAGGCCTGGTAGCTGCTGCGACAGGCGAGCGGCGGCCAGCTGGTTCTCGGCGCAGATCTGGGCCAGCATTACCTCACTTTGGCGCTCGGCGGTCTGCGTCAGCGCGTTCATGGCCTTGCCGCCGGCCAATAGCGAGATTGCCACAATGGCCAGCGCCACTAGCACTTCAATCAGGGTAAAACCGCGCTGCCTTGTCCTCATGGTGCGCCTTGCAGGTCAAACGGGCGCACGCCGTCAGTCGCTACTACCACGGTGTTGGGCGATCGCTGAGGGTGGCTGATGGCAATGCTTTGAGGGCCAATTAGGGGCTCGGGGCCTAGTACGATACCGCCGCTGGTGCGTATGGCAACGGGCGGGTTGAGCCAATCGCTGCGGCGCGAGCCGCCTTGCAAGCCTTCTACGACAAAGCCTGTGCTGTCTGCCCGCCAACGTGCTGCTTGGCCACTGGCGCGGGATTGGGCACGCGCGGCCTCTAGCTGCGCCGCCAGGCGTTGGCCTTCGCGCTGCAACTGGTCTTGCCCGTTGTCGCCCATGGCAAACACCACGCCCACGCTCACCAGAGCCATTAGGGCGATGACCACCAGCAACTCCATCAGCGTAAAGCCATGGGTACGTGTAGTGAAGTGGTTGCTATTGTTTTTGATGATATTGCGCCCGCTGGCTGGGCGCTGACGCCCTAAATTACCTAAATTCAATTACTGCCAGCTGCCAACGTCGGCGTTATTGCCTTCACCGCCAGATTGGCCGTCAGCGCCAAAGCTCATCACATCCACCTCACCCTTCACGCCGGGGTTCAGGTACTGGTAGGGGTGGCCCCAAGGGTCGTTTGGCAGCTTTTCCAAATACGGCTTCCAGTTCATTGGCGCGGGGCCGCTGCTGGGGCGGTTGATCAGCGCAGCCAGGCCCTGCTCGGCCGTGGGATAACGCTGATTGTCCAGACGGTATCGCTTCAAGGCGCCCATCACATTGGTGATGTCGGTGCGTGCGGCGGTGACGCGGGCCTCATCAGCAGCGCCGATCACGTTGGGCACGATCAAGGCGGCTAGTACACCGATGATGACCAGCACCACCATCAGCTCGATCAGGGTAAAGCCACGCTGGACGCTACGTTGTATGCGGCGTGCAGCCGGCTGAAGGCGAAGGGAAAACATCATGCTCTTGGGCCAAAGTTTCGGAATTGACATCTGTGTGCATCATAATCTGCGAATGGTGACACTCTCGCGCAACCCTTGGTCTCCTCGGCTCGCTGCTGGCTTTTTATGGGCCGGCGCTGCCGCATTGGCGGTGTTTTGGGGCCTGAAGCTATCGGCTCCACGCCAAGTAGCCGCTGTGCCGCAGGCTGGTAACGCACAGGCCGTGCAGGCTGATGGCGCCGCCATGGGGCGCGTGTTTGGTGTGCAAGACGGTGCCCGTGCAGCCGCGCCCGTGGCGCCTACGCGCTGGCGCCTGATGGGCGTGATGGCCGGAAAAAACAGCGGCGGCGGTGCCGCCATCATTGCGCTGGACGATAAACCCGCCAAGGTTTACCGCGTAGGTAGTACGGTGGCTGAAGGCTTGGTGTTGCAAGCCCTGCAAAGCGATGCGCCCCGCGCTGTCACCTTGGGCGCTAGTGTGGATGGCCCAGCCGTCGTTACTATTGAACTCCCCCCAGTTAAAGCGATAGGGGCTGCCACAACTGGCGCGCCTGTCGTGCCGACACACCCCGGAGCCACCCCCAATGTGGACCAAAGCACCGGCATGCTGCGTGATCGCTAATACCCATGTGCCTGCTTCCATAGCCACCGCGCTGATTGAGCAGGTGCAGGCATCTGGCGACGTGGTAGATGCTATTGCGCAGGCCAAGCAGTGTCTGGAGCGCTTTACCAGTGCATTCAACCAGCATGATTTGGCAGGCATGGATGCCAATCTGCATTTTCCGCACCAAATGTGGGCCGGGGCAGACTTGCTGGTCTGGCAACATCCGGGCAGCCATCCTGTCGGCTTTTTCGACCAGCTGTGTTCTACAGGCTGGGCGCATACCCGCTACGAATCTATACAACCCGTGCTGGCTAGCGCCCATAAAGTCCATCTGCTGGTGGACTACAGCCGCCGTAGCGCGCAAGACGAAACCCTGAGTCGCCACCAGAACCTGTGGGTGGTGGTGCAGCGCGGCGGGCGCTGGGGGATAGTGCTGCGTTCGTATTAATACAGCCGCTCTTAACGCATCGGCAACCGAATCCACTCCCCATACGCCACTTTGACTGATGGCCACTCCTTGGCTGTCGGCTGGCGATCACCACGTGTGGCCAGCCAATGCGCACACTGGATCACGCCCGCATGTGTGACCCATAGCACCGGCTGCTGTGTGGCCAGTGCCTGCGCGCGGGCAGCGTGCATGGCCTGCGCTATCCGGGCCATCATCTGCGCCAGTGATTCGCCGCCTCCAGGCGCGTAGTCCCAAAAATCAGCCGACCAAGCGTTGACCTGGGTGCGGTCAATATCATCCCAGCGCACGCCTTCCCAAGCTCCAAAATCTATCTCCGCCAGTCTGGGGTCATTATTTAGGGCGAAATTGGCATCTAACGCCTGAACAGCATGCGCTAGCAGCTCACATCTTTGTAGCGGTGAATGCCACAGCGTACCCGCTGCACCTACCTCTGCTTGCCACGCGGCAGCCACGGCTTGCGCAGCGGCTGCGGTGGCTTTGTCATCCGCCGCCATATTGGTACGGCCATAGCAGATGCCCGGCGCAATCAGTGGCTGGGCGTGGCGTTGTAGCCACAGGGCGCTCATCCCAGCACCTTGCTGAGCCATACCCCTAGAGGCCCAAGCGACAGCGCCACACCTACATAAAATCCAATCTCGCTAACCTGCTCAACTGCCCCCAAGCCATCACCCGTAAAGCCTTGCAAGCGGCGCTTGAACCATTGGCGCATCCACAGCGCGACGGCGGCACTCACAACCAGAGCAGGCAGTAATACGGCCCAGCCTTGCCAGAAAGCCAGCAAGGCGGCTGCCGGAGCGGCCCAAATAATGCAGGCCATCAAGCCTTTGTGGCTGATAAATTCGGCCAGCGGCTTGCTCTTGGATTTGGCTGTGTCCCCCACATGCGGCAGGCTGCACACCACCAGCATGGGCCAAAGGCGAGCGGTGACATGGGCGCCGATGAGCGCGGCCAGTGCCAGCGCCAGGCTGTGACTGGCCAGCAACGCGATCAGCGAGACCTTGCTCAGCACCGCCAACACCATGGCCATGGCGCCGTAAGCACCGATGCGCGAGTCCTTCATGATGTCGAGAGCACGCTCACGGTCGTAGCTGCCGCCCAGGCCGTCGATCACGTCGGTCAGGCCGTCTTCGTGAAAGCAGCCGGTCAGCAGCACAGTGGCCAAGGTACTAAAGATCGCCGCCACCAGCGGTGTATAAGCATTGCCTGCAGGCAGTAATAAATACACCGCCGCCAACATGCCTGCCGCCACCAACCCCACGATCCAGCCAACGCCGGGGAAGTGCCCGGCGCTGGCACGCAGCATCTCGGGGCTGTAACCCACCCAGGCGGCTAGCTTGCCGGTGACGGGGATGCGGGTAAAGAACTGCACAGCCAGCAAAAAGTGGCGAACGGCTTGCATGGTGAAGTGATTGCTATTAAAAAAGAAGCTGCTAGCGCCCATTGGGTAGGCGCTAGAGATGTATTTTATGAAGATGCTTTGAGAAACAACTGGTAGGCCGGGTTGTGGGTTTCTTCGATCCACGGGTAGCCCAGATTGTTCAAGAATCTCTCAAAAGCTTTGGAGTCCTCCTTGGGTACCTGCATGCCAACCAAGATACGGCCGTAGTCTGCACCTTGGTTGCGGTAATGGAACAGCGAGATGTTCCAGTTAGGTGCCATCAAGCTCAAAAACTTGAACAGCGCGCCGGGCCGCTCGGGGAAGATAAAGCGCAGCAAGCGCTCATCTTTGGCGAGCGACGAATGCCCGCCCACCATATGGCGAACGTGCTCTTTGGCCAGCTCGTCAAAGGTTAAATCCAGCGCTTCAAAGCCGTTTTTCTGGAAATTTTTACAGATTCTCTCTGACTCGCCCTTGCTGTTGGTGGATATGCCTACAAACACATGGGCGCGGCGGTCGTCGCTGATGCGGTAGTTGAACTCGGTTACGCTACGCGCGCCGCCGGGCAGGTTGCCCACCACCTCGCAAAAACGTTTAAAGCTGCCGCGCTCTTCGGGGATGGTGACAGCGAACAGCGCTTCCTTCTCTTCGCCCACATCGGCGCGCTCGGCCACAAAGCGCAGGCGGTCAAAGTTCATGTTGGCGCCGCTCAAAATGGCGACATAGGTCTCGCCCTTGGTCTTGTGTTTGGACACGTACTGTTTGATTGCAGCTACGGCCATCGCACCGGATGGCTCGACCACCGAGCGGGTATCGACAAATACATCCTTAATAGCGGCGCACACGGCGTCGGTGTCCACGATGATGTACTCATCCACCAGCGCATGCGCCACGCGGAAAGTCTCTTCTCCAACCAGCTTGACGGCTGTTCCATCAGCAAACAGGCCCACGTCAGACAAGGCGACGCGCTTGCCTTCCCGTGCGGATTGAACCATGGCGTCGGAATCATTCATTTGCACGCCGATGACCTTGATCTCAGGCCGCACAGCCTTGATGTAGTTGGCCACGCCAGCGATCAAACCACCGCCGCCAATCGGCACAAACACTGCGCTCAACTGCGAGGAGCCAATTTTTTGCACCTGGCGCATGATTTCCATCGCAATCGTGCCTTGGCCGGCAATCACGTCGGGGTCATCAAACGGGTGCACAAAGGTCAGACCTTGTTCTTTTTGCAGCTGCAGCGCGTGCTCATAGGCATCGTTATAGCTTTCGCCAGCCAAAACGGCCTCGCCCCCCATGCCTTTGACGGCATCGACCTTGATCTGAGGCGTGGTGGCGGGCATGACGATGACAGCGCGTACGCCCAAACGGCTAGCCGACAGCGCCACGCCCTGGGCATGGTTGCCAGCAGATGCACAAATCACACCGGCCTTGAGCTGCTCGGGTGTTAGATTGGCCATCTTGTTATAAGCACCACGCAGCTTGAAGCTGAACACGGGCTGCTGGTCTTCGCGCTTGAGCAGCACCTTGTTATGTAGGCGGCGGCTCAGATTCTTGGCGGGGTCCAGATCGGACTCGATGGCCACGTCATAGACGCGTGCGGTCAGGATTTTTTTCAGGTAGTCAGCCGGCGTCAGCGCGGCAGCAGTCTTGGTGGGCATGGCAGGCGTGGAATGCAGAATGAGGGCAACAACGGAGTGTGGCGCTGGCTAGCGATGAGCCTGGCGACCGGCTGATGCGCTGGCGATCGGCAATGCTTGTGGCTGCCAAGGGGGCCGGCGGGCATCAGGGAATCTACGGGTATCAAAACACTATAACCGCTGCCGTGTGCGCCAGTGCCATGCGGATGGCGCAGACAGAAAAAAAGCCCCTGACATACATCAGGGGCTTGAAACCACCATTTGAGAGGTGGAGGAGACAACTTGCGTGCTACATTCGTTACCCCTATTTGGGAGGGCAGCGAAGAGCAGATGGACCAAGTATAGCGGCATTACTGTTGCAATGCAGCAAAATATTGTTCGCAACTAATGTTTTTTCACAATGCTGGCGATGGCCGCCCATACGACGTGGCGGTGCTTATCTATCTGCCAAACTAGCGCCTGAATCGACTGATTGGAGATATGCAATGGAATGCACAGTAACGTGGACTGGCGCGAGCGGTGCCCGCTCGGGTATGGGTTTTGTGGCTGAGACCGGCAGCGGCCATGTCGTCACCATGGATGGCGCGCCTGACGCCACTAATCCAGCCAACGGCGGCCAAAACCTGGCTGCCCGTCCGCTGGAGTTGTTGCTTGCCGGTACCGGGGGCTGCACGGCGTATGACGTAGTGTTGATCTTGAAGCGCGGCCGCCACGATGTAAAAAACTGCACCGTCGCCCTGAAGGCTGAGCGTGCCGAGACCGAGCCCAAGGTTTTCACCAAGATCCACATGCAGTTCACGGTGACGGGCAAGGGCATCCCTGCTGCAGCGGTGGAGCGTGCCATTGCTATGAGCCATGAGAAGTACTGCTCGGCCAGCATCATGCTGGGCAAGACGGCAGAAATCACCACAGGCTTTGATCTGGTCGAAGCCTGATTAGACAGAGATTGGCCTCTGGCGCCCGGCTGTCGGGCGCTTGTAGCTATCAAAATATAAAAGCCGCTAGCATCTGCTGGGCGGCTTTGTTGTTGGTACAGCTCTCGCTGTAAAGCCTGCGCCAAACCTCACTTAAATATAGTGTGCCGTGGTTGTCATCACCTTGGCGGCTACTTGCATGAGCGCCTTGGCAGGTGCCGGTACGGGGATGGCGCCTGCGTGCACAGCTGCTTCGGCATGGCGCTCTTCGTCATCCTTCATTTGCGCTACTACGGCGCGTGATGCCAAATCTTGCTCCGGCAGGCGCTCTAGGTGCGACTGCAAGTGGGCGGATACTTGGTTTTCAGTCTCTTCGACAAAGCCTAGGCTAGCGCGGTCACTCACCTTGGCGGCTATGGTGCCAATCAAAAAAGCGCCAGCAAACCACAACGGGTTAAGCAGGCTAGGGCGCTGGCCCAAGGCTTGCAGGCGCTGGTGCGTCCACGCCAGATGGTCCATCTCTTCTTGTGCCGCCTCTAGTAAGTGGCCACGAAGGCGTTCATCCTTAGTCACCATGGCTTGGGCTGTATACAGTGCCTGGGCGCAGACTTCGCCTACATGATTAACGCGCATATATGCACCAGAGAGCCTTTTTTCATCGGCGCTGAGGGCGGCCTCGTCAAAGCCTGCGGCAGGTGAGGGTAGGCACGCATGTGGCGTTGCAAACAAGGTACGCAGCGCCGTATCGGCGGCGCAAAGGATTCGGTCTTGCATAGGCGCCTATGGTACCCACTAGAATAGAGAAATCACCGTTTATAGGTACTTCGCTCTTACAAGGCCTTGTTTTGCAGCAAAATTCTTTGATAAATGCAGCGGCTGCTGACATCGGATAAACGTTGCACACAAGCAACGATTTACAAGGAATAGGCCCTCAAGTGGGGAAATTTGTTTGCGCAACCGCTTGCTGTCTGTTGAAATAGAGCTAACTTCCACACTAGGAGGTTGGCGCGGGAGCAGGTAGAAGTTGTGCAGAACCGTGAGGCTGACATCAACCCCCCCGTACCAGCGCCGTCTGTTAAACCTTGGAGTAACTCGCAATGAAAAAATCTCTTGTTGCCTTGGCAGTGCTGGCTGCTTCCGGCGCCGCAATGGCTCAATCTTCCGTGACCCTGTTCGGCGTTGTTGACGCTGGCGTGACCTACGCTAAGTCCAGCGGTCAAAAGGCTAACTACGGCCTGACCAATTCTGGCAACGCGACTAGCCGTCTGGGCTTCCGCGGCGTGGAAGATCTGGGTGGCGGTCTGAAGGCTGGCTTCTGGCTGGAAGGCGCTATTCAGAATGACTCCGGTACTGCTTCTGGCGGTGGCGCAGCAGGTCCTGGCTTCGAATTCAAGCGTCGCTCGACCGTGTCCCTGATGGGCAATTTCGGTGAAGTGCGTCTGGGCCGTGAATTGACCGCTGCTTACAACACCGTGAGCGCATACGACGTGTTTGGTCAAGTCGGTATCGGCCAAAACATCAGCTTCGGCAACGGTTCTGCAGGTCTGGGCGATCCATTCCGCGTGTCGAACATGGTTTCGTACTACACGCCTAACATGTCTGGCTTCAAGGCTGGCATCAACTACGGCTTTGGCGAAAAGCAAGGCGACAACTCTGCTAACCGTTACATCGGTGGCTCGGTTGGCTACGAAAATGGTCCTCTGAGCGTTGGTGTTGGTTACGACCAGCTGAACAACGCAGTTGCGACCTTCGACAAGACCCAATCTCTGGGTCTGGGCGCTGCTTACAACTTCGGCGCATTCAAGCTGTCCGGCCTGGTTCGTCAAGTACAAGGTACTCCAGCTGTTGGCGAAAAGACCAAGCTGCAATCCGCACACCTGGGCGCCACGATGCCCGTGGGCGCAGCTGGCGAAGCTCGCGTAGCTTACAACTACTATGACAACAAGGACATTGAAGGTAAGGCTCACCAGATTTCTCTGGGCTATGTGCATAACCTGTCCAAGCGTACCGCTGTTTACGGCACCTACGCTTTCCTGAAGAACCAAAAGTCGGAAAGCTTCGGCGTTGGTGCTAACGGCCTGGGCATCGCTGCTCCAGCTGCTGGCAAGAACCAACAAGCTCTGACCGTTGGTATCCGTCACGCTTTCTAATTGACGGCTGGGGTAACCCAGTAGCAATTTAAAGTCCAAAAAGCCCGTCGTAAGACGGGCTTTTTTTATTGTCAAAAATCTTATGAGAGAAATTATTGGAGAGGCTGCTTTATCGATTCTATGGGTCAATAGGTGTTGTCAATATGTCGTGTATAGCCCTGCATTTCGCCACTGTTTCAAATTCTTTTTCTTGGTTGCTATTAATTCAAGAGTGATTTTTGCTCGAGGGGTACGCGCCGAATCCCTTTTTAGATGATTTTTGTTAGCGACTGCTCGCATCGTGAGGCAGGTGATTTCTAGCGGTAGAGGTTTTGCGAGATAGCGAGGGGCGGCGGTTGTAATAATTGCTCTGGGTAAAACAAAGTCTATCAAGATGGCATCTAGCAGAAATATGGAGCATTTGGTAACTCGCGTCCCTAGGAGAAGCACCATGCGCTAGATGAGATCCTTGCGGCATAGTGGAACTCTTTTTTCTGCGAGAACTTATGAAACAGCCTTCTCTTGCTCTGGTTGCTATAGCGGTTGCTGCCGCACTGACAACTGGCGTGGCCCAGGCCAAGCCTTTTAAGTGGGCCAGCCAAGCTGATGTGGCCAGCTGGGATATACATGCGCAAAATAATGGCCTGCACAACGCCATTCACCCCTACGTCTACGAAACCCTGGTTGCCTATAACAGTAAAACATTCCAGGTAGAACCTTTGCTGGCCACATCGTGGAAGGAGGTGACGCCAAAGCAAATGCGCTTTACCTTGCGTAAGGGGGTGAAGTTCCAGGATGGCAGTGATTTCACTGCGGACGATGCCGTTTTTTCGCTGACGCGTGCTATGGCCAAGACGTCTAACTACGGCCCCTTCGTTCAAGGTATTGAAAAGATCGTGAAGGTGGATGACGGCACGATCGACATCATGATGGTGCAGCCTAACCCGGTGCTGCTGCGTCAGATGACTGAGCTACGCATGATGAGCAAAGCTTGGGCTGAGAAGAACAAGTCTACCGAGCCGATGGACATTAAGAAATCGGATGAGAATTTTGCACACCGCAATGCCATGGGCACCGGCCCGTTCATTTTGGAGACGTGGCAAGCCGATGTGAAGATGGTGCTCAAGAAGAATCCGACCTGGTGGGGCACCATGCCAGGTAACGTGACATCCATTACATATACCCCGATCAAGTCCGCCGCGACCCGCATGGCGGCGCTGCTGTCTGGTGAAGTGGACATGCTGTTGGATCCCACCCCGCAGGATCTGAACCGCCTGCGCTCTAGCCCTGATCTGAAGATTCTTGAAGGTCTTGAGAATCGCACCATTTTCTTTGGAATGGACCAGTACCGCGACGAGTTGCCAGGCTCCAACGTCAAGGGCAAAAATCCACTCAAAGACGTGAAGGTGCGCCAAGCGCTCTATCAAGCGATTGATATCAACGCCATTTCCAAGACGATTCTGCGCGGCCTGGGTAAGCCTACTGGTACCTTGGTAGCCCCCCAGGTCAACGGTTGGACGGAAGCGGTTGGCAAGCGCATGCCGTTTGATCAAGAAGCATCCAAAAAACTGCTGACAGAGGCCGGTTACCCCAATGGTTTCGAGGTTGACTTTGCCTGCCCCAACAACCGCTACATAAGCGATGAGGCGATTTGTCAGTCGGTCACCGCGATGTGGGCCAAGATCGGTGTGAAGGCCAAGCTGCGCACTTTGCCTATGGCCACATATTTCCCCATGATTCAGCGCAACGAAGCCAGCATCTACATGCTGGGCTGGGGTGTGCCGACGTTCGATGCGCTCTATAGCCTGCAATCGTTGGTGCGTACCGTTGGTAAGGGCGGCGATGGTAACTACAACGTAGGTCGTTACAGCAACGAACGCGTGGATTACCTGGTGGACCGTGTGAAGACAGAAACCGACCAACCAGTGCGCACCCGTATGCTGACAGAAGGTCTGCAACTGTCCAACGATACCGTGTCCCACCTGCCTTTGTATGACCAAGTCATTCCTTGGGCGATGAAGAAAAATATCGATCTGGTGCACCGTGCGGACAACCGTGTGGACATCAAACTGGTGACGATTAACTAATAGAGAGAAGAGCGTTGGAAGAAAACCCGCTGCCATTTATGATGGTAGCGGGCTATTAAAACGATAGCGGGTTATGCAAGTAACACAGGCGGTACATGCCGGTTTGCTTGTAACGATGAGAGTCAGTCATGTTTGCATTCATATTGCGCCGTTTAATTCAGGCGGTGATCGTCATGGTCGCCGTGGCGTTCATTTCCTTCATGCTGTTTCAGTTCGTAGGTGATCCCGTCACCTTCATGCTGGGGCAAGATGCCACCCAAGAGCAGATTGCGGAGTTGCGCAAGGCGCTGGGTTTGGATCAACCATTTTTCGTGCAGTTTTGGCATTTTTTGCTGAATGCTGCCCAAGGGGAATTTGGCATTAGTTTGCGCCAAGGTGCCAAGGTTTCATCCTTGATTGCGGAGCGCTTCCCGGCCACGTTTGAGCTAGCTATGGTGGCCGCGGTGCTGGCCTTGGCCGTTGGGGTTCCCATGGGCGTGTATGCGGCGCTTAAACGCGGCACCTTCATGAGCCAGGTGTTCATGACCTTGTCGCTACTCGGCGTGTCTCTTCCGACCTTCCTGATCGGTATTTTGCTGATTCTGATCTTCTCGGTGCATCTGGGCTGGTTTCCTAGCTTTGGCCGAGGCACTACGATACAGATTGGCCCATGGAGCACGGGTTTGCTTAGCGCTAAGGGCTGGCATCACATTATTTTGCCAGCGGTGACCTTGGCCATCTTCCAGCTCACGCTGATCATGCGATTGGTGCGTGCAGAGATGCTAGAGGTGCTGCGCGCTGATTACATCAAGTTCGCCAAGGCTCGGGGCCTGACCGATCGCACTATCTACTTTGGTCATGCACTTAAAAATACCTTGGTTCCTGTGATGACCATCACGGGTCTTCAACTGGGTGGTTTGATCGCTTTTGCCATCATTACGGAGACAGTGTTTCAGTGGCCCGGCATGGGCTTGCTGTTCATCCAGGCGGTCACTTTTGCCGATATTCCAGTGATGGCCGCATACCTGTGCTTGATCGCGTTGATCTTTGTGGTGATCAACTTGGTGGTGGATTTGCTGTACTTTGTGGTCGATCCGCGCCTGCGCGCTGAAAAGGGAGGGCATTGAGATGCAGCGTCTTCCCTACAGCGCAAGCTCGCGTGCCTTTGCTCATTTGGCCGATATTCACCCAGAGCTCACTGCATTTCGCCGCGATCTACACGCCAATCCAGAGTTGGGTTTTGAAGAAAAATATACTGCAGCCCGCGTGGCAGAAGCACTGCGCTTGTGTGGTGTGGATGAAATCCACCAAGGCATAGGTAAAACCGGCGTGGTTGGAGTCATTCGCGGCAAGCAACATGGCAGCGGCCGCATGATTGGCTTGCGTGCAGACATGGATGCCTTGCCGATTACGGAACATGGCAATTGCAGCTGGAAATCTGCCAAACCAGGCCTGATGCATGCCTGCGGCCACGACGGCCACACCGCCATGCTGGTAGGTGCCGCCCGTTATCTGGCCGAGACGCGCAATTTTGACGGTACTGCGGTGCTGATCTTTCAGCCAGGCGAAGAAGGCTACGCTGGCGCGCGCGAGATGATTCAGGACGGCTTGTTTGAGCGCTTCCCAGTTGACTCCGTCTACGCCATGCACAACTGGCCAGCCATGCGGCAAGGCACGATTGGCATTAACTCGGGTGCCATGATGGCGGCGGCAGATCGTATTCAGATCAATGTGACAGGCAAGGGCGGGCACGGCGCACACCCGTACCAGACGAATGATGTGGTGTTGGCGTCTGCGCACTTGATTACCGCTATCCAATCTATCGTCTCGCGCAATGTACGCGCCATTGACAGTGCTGTCGTCAGTATCTGTGCCGTGCAATCGGGCGATCTGGGGGCGTATAGCGTAACGCCTGGTATTGCCACCTTGGTGGGAACGGTCCGCACTTTCAATCCCGATGTACAAAACTTGGTAGAGCGCCGCTTGGGTGAGCTATGCCAAGCCGTTGGTATGGCGTTTGGGGTAGCTGCGCAGCTGCAGTATGAGCGCTCTTATCCCGCAACGATCAATACGCCAGATGAAGCGCAGTTTGCAGGCGATGTAGCCGCCAATCTGGTGGGCGAGACGCAAGTAGTGCGCGATATGGATCCAAGCATGGGCGCTGAGGATTTTTCCTTCATGCTGCAGCATAAGCCAGGTGCTTATCTGCGACTGGGGCAGGCCGTTAGCGACGACATCATTCCACTGCATAACAGCCGTTACGACTTCAATGACGACGTGTTGCCGCTAGGTGCGGCTTTGCACGCAGGCATTGTGGAGCGCGGTATGCCAATCGTTTTGGCCGATCAGGCCTGACCACGCGCTGGTAGATTGTCAGTGCACAACTAGGGGTAACGATGGAAAAAGCGATGCATAAAACCTTGGTGGCGACCATGCTGGCTGCGGGTTGTCTGGGGGTTGGGGCGCAGACGGTGCGCATTGGCAATGCAGGCGATGCCTTGTCGATGGATCCGCATTCGTTCAATGAGACGGTGCAGCTAAGCGTAGTCAGCAACATGTACGAGCCGCTTGCAGGGCGCAACAAGGATTTAAGCCTTGCTCCTGTACTGGCTACTAAATGGGAGCAGACGTCGCCCACTGTATGGCGCTTTACGTTGCGACAGGATGTGAAGTTCCACGATGGAACGCCGTTCACTGCGGATGATGTGGTGTTTTCATTTAACCGGACCCAGCTAGAGGGTTCGAACATACAGACCTATACCAATTCGGTAAAGGAAACGCGCAAGATCGATGACTACACCGTTGAGGTGGAGACCAAAGAACCTGCGCCTATCTTGCCAAGCATGGTGTCGCAATTGTTCATCATGAGCAAGAAGTGGACGGAGGCGAACAACGCAGTCAACCCTGTAGATCGACGAAAAGGTATTGAAAACGCGGCGTCTTTTAAGGCGAACGGCACCGGCCCCTTTAGCTTGAAGGAGCGCCAGCCCAATGTGCGCACTGTCTTCATCCGCAACAACAATTACTGGGGCAAGATCGACGGGAACGTGCAGGAAGTGGTCTACACCCCTATTGCCAATGACGCGACTCGCGTTGCCGCCTTGCTCTCTGGGCAGGTTGATGTCATCGACCCCGTGCCTGTGCAGGATATCGACCGGATCAACAACACCGCAAGCACGCGCGTGGTGGCGGGCCCTGAGTTGCGAGCCATTTTTCTCGGCATGGATCAAAAGCGCGATGAGCTACAGAACTCTAGCGTGAAGGGTAAAAACCCTCTAAAAGATAAGCGCGTGCGCCAAGCTTTTTACCAAGCCATTGACATTGATGGCTTGCACAAGCAGGTGATGCGCGGCGCATCCGGCAATTTGGCCACCTTGATTGGCAAAGGTGTGAACGGCTACACAGACACTATCAAGCGTTTGCCGTACGACCTGGCTGCATCCAAGAAATTATTGGCAGAGGCAGGATACCCGAATGGTTTTGAGCTGACCATGAATTGCTCGAATGATCGTTATATCAACGACAGTCGTATTTGCCAAACAGTTGCTGCCAATTTATCCAAGATTGGTGTCAAGGTTCAGCTGCAAGCAGAGACCAAGGGCACTTACTTTCCACGCCTCATGCGCCGTGAAACCAGCTTTTATATCTTGGGCTGGACACCCACGACCTATGACGCGCACAACCCTTTGTTGGCGTTAATGGCCTGCGATACGGGCAAGGGTGCGGGTGAGTTTAACTATGGTGGCTATTGCAACCCTAAGGTGGACGCACTGGTCAGCAAGATTCAGACAAACACCGACGCCGCCAAGCGCGCGGCTGAGATTAATGAAGCACTCAAGATTGTTGCCGACGATGTGGGCTATCTGCCGTTACATCAACAGTACATGAACTGGGGCGTTAGCAAAAACGTGGAATTGGTGCAAATGGCCGATGGCTTTATGCCCTTTAAGTGGATGACGGTTACGAAGTAAACCGTGGTGATGCAGGCGTTGGCCCGTCCCTGTGGCCACGCCTGCTAGATAGAAAAGAGACGACTGATGACGACGAACCGACTCAAACGCTGGATGAATAGTGATGTGGGCTATAGCTTTCGCACATCACCCACCGCTATTGTGGCTGCCATCATTGCAGTCATTTGCGTGTTTTGCGCACTGTTTGCCAACTGGGTGGCACCGCATAACCCTTTTGATTTAACGACGCTGGAGCTGAGTGATGCACGCATTCCACCTGTCTGGAGCGAAGAGGGGAGTTGGAAATACATTTTAGGAACCGACGACCAAGGTCGCGATATTTTGTCGGCACTGATGTATGGGGCACGTATCTCGCTGATTGTGGGCCTCGCATCGGTGGCTTTGTCTGTGGTGGTAGGCGTGGTACTGGGCCTGCTGGCTGGCTTTAAGGGCGGGTGGATCGATTCGGTGCTGATGCGCCTGTGCGATGTGATGCTGTCCTTCCCCGCCATTTTGGTGGCCCTGCTGATAGCTGGTGTGGGGCGTGCGCTGTTTCCCAATGCCAATGACTCGCTGGCGTTTGGTGTCTTGATTATTTCCATATCACTGACAGGCTGGGTGCAATATGCGCGCACTGTGCGCGGCTCCACTATGGTGGAGCGCAGCAAAGAATATGTGCAGGCTGCCCGCGTAACAGGTGTGACGCCACTGCGCATCATGGTTAAACATGTGCTGCCCAACGTGCTGGGCCCGGTCATGGTGCTGGCCACCATTCAGGTGGCTACCGCCATCATTACAGAGGCAACCCTGTCCTTTCTGGGCGTTGGTGCACCACCGACTTCGCCTTCGCTGGGTACCTTGATCCGCGTGGGTAACGATTACTTGTTCTCCGGCGAGTGGTGGATCACCATTTTCCCCGGGCTGATGTTGGTGTTGATTGCACTTTCGGTCAACTTGCTGGGTGATTGGCTGCGTGATGCGCTGAACCCACGCCTGCGTTAATGGACAAGTCACAAGACGAAGAAGGACGAACCACGATGTCGTTGTTAGAAGTAAAAAATTTGGTGGTCGAGTTCCCCAGTCGCCACGGTGTGTTGCGGGCGCTGGACAATATCTCGTTCTCCATCGCTCCGGGGGAGATTTTGGGGGTGGTGGGTGAGTCAGGCGCAGGTAAGTCGCTGACTGGCGCTTCCATCATTGGGTTGCTGGAGCCACCGGGCCATGTGGCATCGGGTGAGATTGTTCTGGAAGGCGAGCGGATCGATAACTTGCCTGCCGACAAAATGCGCCACATTCGTGGACGACGTATCGGTGCGATTTTTCAGGATCCATTGACCTCGCTGAACCCGCTTTATACCGTGGGTCGCCAGTTGATTGAGACGATCCAGACGCATTTGAAGCTGTCAGATAAACAGGCGCGTCAACGGGCGATTGATTTGCTGAAGGATACGGGCATCCCTGCTGCGGAAGAGCGTGTCGATCACTACCCGCACCAGTTCTCCGGCGGTATGCGTCAGCGTGTGGTGATTGCCCTGGCCCTGGCTGCTGAGCCAAAGCTGATCGTCGCAGATGAGCCGACCACGGCACTGGATGTCTCGATCCAGGCGCAGATCATCACCTTGCTGAAAAACATTTGCCGCACCCGTGGTGCTGCAGTCATGCTGATTACCCATGACATGGGGGTGATTGCCGAGACCTGTGATCGGGTGGCGGTAATGTACGCAGGCCGGGTTGCTGAAATTGGTCCGGTGCATGAGGTGATCAACCACCCAGCACATCCTTACACGCGAGGCCTGATGGCATCCATCCCGGATATGGAGGCTGACCGTGAACGCTTGAACCAAATTGACGGTGCGATGCCGCGCTTAAATGCCATTCCCAAGGGCTGTGCATTCAATCCGCGTTGCACGCAGGTTTTTGATAGATGCCTGGAGCAACGGCCAGATTTGATGGCCGCCGGCGCAACGCAAGCAGCATGCTGGCTGCACGCACCAGACTATCAGTCGCCTGTGGCCGTGAATGAGGAAATGGTATGAGCGAGATGGCAACGATGGACAATAAAAAATTGCAGCAAAGCGGCGAGCGCACGCCACTGGTGCAGGCGCGTGACCTGGCAAAAACCTTTGATGTATCCGCACCATGGCTTAACCGTGTGTTGGAGCGCAAGCCGCGCAGCCTGCTGCGTGCAGTAGATGGTGTGAGTTTTGACATCGAAAAGGGCAAGACGCTGGCCTTGGTGGGTGAATCCGGCTGCGGTAAAAGCACGGTCGCCCGCTTATTGGTGGGCTTGTACGAGCCCACGCGTGGCACTTTTACGTTTGATGGGGAAGATGCGCACGCCGCATTTAAACAGCCCAATGCGGGAGCAATGCGTCGTCGAGTGCAAATGATTTTTCAAGACCCTTACGCGAGTTTGAACCCGCGTTGGCTGGTGGAGGAGATTGTTGGCGAGCCGCTTAAAGAGCATGGCCTGATCACCAACGCCGAGCAGCTTAAAGCCCGTGTGGCGGAGCTGTTGGTGCAGGTGGGCCTGGCGCCTATGGACATGCTCAAGTACCCGCACCAGTTCTCGGGTGGGCAGCGTCAGCGTATCTCGATTGCCCGTGCATTGGCGACCGAGCCAGAGTTTTTGGTTTGCGATGAGCCGACGTCGGCGCTTGATGTATCGGTGCAAGCACAGGTGCTCAACATCATGAAGGACCTGCAGAAAAAACGTGGTCTGACCTATCTGTTTATCTCGCACAACTTAGCTGTGGTGCGCCATGTCAGCGACCAAGTGGGCGTCATGTACCTGGGGCGCTTGGTGGAACTGGCGGACAAGGCCACCTTGTTCTCTAGCCCTCGCCACCCCTACACGCGTATGTTGCTCGATGCTATTCCCAAAATGCACGACACCGGCAAGGCGCGTACACCAGTGCAAGGCGAGGTGCCTAACCCCTTGAACCCGCCTGCAGGTTGTGCCTTTAATCCGCGTTGCCCTTTGGCCAACGACCGCTGTCGTACCGAGCGCCCTGTGCTGCATGATGACGATGGCGTGAAGGTGGCTTGTCATGCGGTTGAAGAAAAGCGTATCCCTGTGATGGCTGCTTGATAAAAAACCTGCTCATCACACAAGCCGACAGCACGCTGTCGGTTTTTTTATGCTTGGTGGTTTTAGGTTGCTTCATCACGGCGTCATCAAATAGCCAAAGCATGTAGCCTTTCTTCGCTTGGAGTGTGTAATGGTGAAAACGAATCGTTGGGGCGGGCAGAGAGCTCTAAAGCATTGCTTGATGTATGGCGCAACGGCCATAGCAGTAGCGGCATGCGGTGGCGGCGGAGCTGATGATGAGAAAAAGAATGACGAGCTGACTATCCTTCACATCAACGATCACCATTCCAGCCTGGCCAGCAAGACCGTCACATTACAGCTGCCTGTGGATGGGAAAACTACCGCGGTAACGGTGGACGCTGCAGGCTTTCCGCGCGTCACTGCAGCAATCGAGGTGCTCGCGGCTACATCGAGCAATGTGCTGAAGCTGCATGCGGGTGATGCGATCACGGGCACGCTCTACTTCAACCGTGCTGGCGCCGATGGTGAAGCCGATATGGCGATGATGAATACTGTGTGCTTTGATGCCTATACGCTGGGCAACCACGAGTTTGACAAGGGCGACACAGGCCTAAAAGGTATTCTCGATCGCCTGAAGGCAGGTAGCTGCAAGACTGAGGTGTTGAGCGCTAACGTGAAGTTCGGCGCCAACTCGGCGCTCAACCCCAGCCGCGCGCCCAATTTGATCAAGCCATCCACCATCATTGAGCGTGGCGGTAACAAGATTGGTATTGTGGGATTGACGATCGCGCAAAAAACCAAGGCATCGTCCAGCCCGGATAAGGACACCCTGTTTGAAGATGAAGCAAGCGCAGCGCAGCGTGAGATAGACAAGTTGCAAGCTCAAGGTGTCAAGCGGATCGTGCTGCTCAGCCACATTGGCTACGGCTACGACAAAGAGCTGGCCGCCAAGCTGCGCGGTGTTGATGTGATTGTGGGCGGCGATTCGCACACCTTGCTGGGCCCGGACGCGATGAAGACCTTAGGTGTGGGCAACCCGGCAGGGGCTTACCCCACGCGCACCACCGATAAAGTCGGCAAACCCGTGTGTGTGGTGCAAGCATGGGAGTACTCGCAGGTGGTGGGTGAGCTGAAAGTACAGTTCGACAAAAATGGCGTGGTGACCGAATGCAAGGGAACGCCACATGTACTGATTGGTGAGCAGTTCAAGATCGCAGGTAAAGATGCGAGCGACATGCAGCGCACTGCCATTGTCAATGGCGTGAACGCAAGCGGCTTTTTGCGTATGACGGCCCCATCGGCTATGGCGCAAACCGTGCTTAAGCCGTTTATCGAGAAGGTCGCCAGCTTTAACGTCACCAAGGTTGCCATTGCGCCAAAAGAACTATGTTCGCGTCGCGTTCCTGGAGGCGAAGGCTCGGTGGATTACAGCCGCTCCAGTGCGGCTTGCAATGCCGAAGGCAGCGTGAGTGTGCGAGGCGGCGATATTCAGCAGCTGGTGGCGCAAGCGTATCTGGAGGTGGCGAACCTGCATTACGGAGGCGCCGATATATCGCTGCAAAGCGGTGGCGGTGTGCGCGTTCCTTTGCTGGATGAAGTAACTGCAGCCAATGCGATCCAGGTGCTGCCATTCGGGAATATGCTGTACCGCCTGAGCGTCACTGGCGCTGAAGTAAAAGCGATGCTGGAGGATGGCTTGGAAGCCGTTTATGGCGCTGGCGGATCCAGTGGCCCTTACCCTTATACGGGCGGCTTGCGTTTTGATGTCAACGCTGGCGCGGCACTTGGTGCTCGGGTGTCGAGTATTGAAATCAAAGACTCCGGCAATGGACAGTGGGGCCCGCTGGATGTCGCAAAAACCTATCGCCTGTTTGTGCTGAGCTTTAACGCCAACGGCGGCGATGGCTACAAAACCCTGGCTGCTGTGCCTGCTGCGCGCCGCCTGGATATAGGCGTTCTGGATGCCGATGTGTTCTTGAACTACATTGACAACCAACCCAAGGACGCTGCCACCGGCTTGCCGGTGCTGCAGCGCTTGCCCGCAGATTTGTATAGCACCAAATCGTTTGTGGGCGGGCGCTAAAGATTGTCTTGTCTAGTGCTTTGCTTAGCAGGGCATCAGGTATAGCGCTTGGCGCGCAGGTTGTCCTTCATCTGCTGCAGCACGGGCTGCAGCGGCTCGCCAATGCGCAGGGCCACGCTGGTGGCCAGTACATCCAGAATCAGCAAATGCAGCAGGCGCGAGACCATGGGGCTGTAGCGGTCGTAGCCTTCGGGATGGTCGGCGGCGAGGTGAATGTCTGCCGCGCGTGCCAGTGGTGACCCGCTGGCAGTAATGGCAATGGTGGTAGCGCCATTGCGTTTGGCAATCTCGGTGGCGTCCATCAAATCGCGTGTGCGGCCAGAGTTGGAGATCACAATCGCGCAATCAAGCGGGCCTAGCACGGTGGCGCTCATCACCTGCATATGGCCGTCGCTGCTGGCGAGGCTGGTGACGCCTAGGCGAAAGAACTTGTGTTGCCCGTCTTGTGCGACGATGCCCGAGTTGCCCACGCCATAAAACTCAATCCGCTTGCCTGCCTGCCAGGTGCTGACGATGGCATTGGTCGCTGCTTCTAAAGCTGTGGTGCTGGCAGCATTACGGTAGGCCAAAAACGCGGCGACCGAGTTATCCACCACCTTCACCATGACATCGCTGGTCTTGTCATCGGCATCCACACTGCGGTGGATAAAGGGCACGCCCTCGCTCACGCTGCCTGCTAATTTAAGTTTGAAATCCGCCAAGCCGTCATAGCCCATGCTGCGGCAAAAGCGCACCACCGTGGGTTTGCTGACATGGGAACGCTCAGCCAGCTCACGCACCGGCAGCGATGCAAATGCGCGAGGATCTGCCAGCACCAAGCGAGCTACGCGTTGCTCGGCGGGGGCCAGTGATGGCAGGGAGGCAGTGATGCGATCGAGCATGGTCAAAACTCCTCCATCCAGGCGTGGCCATCGCGCGCTACCAAGGCGCTGGCAGCGCCAGGTCCCCAGCTACCCGCGGCGTAGGGGCGGGGTGCTTCGCCGCGTGCATTGGCTTGTTGCCAGCTATCTAAGATGGGCTCCACCCATTGCCATGCTGCCTCTTGCTCGTCTGCGCGTACAAACAGGTTCAGGCGCCCGGCGATCACATCGAGCAGCAAGCGCTCGTAGGCGCCTACGCGCTCGCTACCAAAGCGCTGGTCAAAATCAAGATCCAGCGCGGCGGGCGACAGGGTTTGCATGCCGCGTGCATCACTTTGGCTTTGCGCGGCAGCCATCAAGTGCAGGGTTAGGCCGTCTTTGGGTTGAAGGTGGATGACGAGACGATTGGCTGCACCGAGGGGCGTGCGGTAAATGGCGTGTGGCACCTGGCGAAAGTGCACCACAATCGATGCTTCGCGCCCTGCCAGGCGTTTGCCGGTGCGGATGAAAAAGGGCACGCCTGCCCAGCGCCAGTTGCTGATCTCGGTGCGCAGTGCGACAAAGGTTTCGGTCTGGCTGTTGGGCGATACGCCGGCCTCTTGGCGGTAGCCGGGCACGTTACTGCCGGCTATCTGGCCTGCCGCGTATTGGCCACGTACTACGTCGTGGCTCACGGTCTCAGGTGTCCAGCGCTTTAGCGACTGCAGCACCTTCAGCTTCTCATTGCGGATGGCGTCCGCGTCAGCGCTGATGGGCGGCTCCATGCCAATCGCGCACAGCAGTTGCAGGGCGTGGTTTTGCACCATGTCGCGCAGCGCACCGGTAGTTTCGTAAAAATCACCGCGCTTTTCGACGCCCAACTTCTCGGCAATAGTGATCTCGATGCTGGCAATATTCTCGCGCCGCCATAGGGGCTCAAAAATCGCGTTACCAAAGCGTAGCGCCAGCAGGTTTTGTACTGATGGCTTGCCCAGGTAGTGGTCGATGCGGAAGATCTGCTCTTCACTAAAAATTTGCCGCACAGCCGTGTTGATGGCGATGTTGGATTGCAGGTCGTGGCCCAGCGGTTTCTCTAGCACTACACGGGTGTGTGGTGTGTTCAGTCCGCTGGCACCCAACTGCTCGCATACGGTAGTGAACAGCGACGGCGCGGTGGCCAGGTACATCACCACGGTATCGGCCTGGCGCGCTTGCAGCAGATCGCGCAGCGCGACGTAATCGTCGGGGTGTGACAAATCCATACGCTGGTAGTGCAGCAGCTGGGCGAACTGTGCAAATTCGGCATCGCTCGGGCGCTTATCGGCCTCTACCTCGGCCAGCCGAGATGCGATCAGTGCGCGGTACTCATCGTTCGACATGGCGCTGCGGCCTACGCCGATGATGCGCCCATCTGTAGGCAGGCTGCCGTGTCGGAAGGACTGGAACAAAGCAGGCAGCAGCTTGCGCCATGCCAGATCACCTGTGCCACCAAACAAAACCAGATCAAAGGTCATGAAACTTCCTGAACATCAATGCGGTAGTTAATGTAACTTAGTTTCAGTACCTAGGGGAAGTCACGAGGGCGCGGTGTCTAAATATGACTATTGGGTGACGATAATGTGTCATTCAAAACGTATTACTACAAACAATCGAGGAGAGATGCAATGCGACGTTGGCTAATCGGTGCAGCTTTGGTGGGGGCAACTTGGGGTGCGCACGCGCAAGGGCAGGTGAATGTGATTTGCTCGGTGCAGGCCGAATGGTGCAATACCATGGCCACGGTTTACACCAAGACCACGGGCACCAAGGTCAACATCACGCAAAAGGGGTCGGGCGAAGCGCTGGCCCAGCTGAATGCCGAGAAGGCCAACCCCAAGACCGACTTGTGGTTTGGCGGCACGGGTGACACGCACCTGCAGGCGGCCGAGATGGGGCTGACGCTGGAATACAAGTCGCCGCTGCTGCCCGAGCTGCACAGCTGGGCTGTGCGTCAGGCCGAGGATGCCAAGTTCCGCACTGTCGGCGTCTACCTGGGCCCGCTGGGCTTTGGCTTTAACAAAGAACTACTGGCAAAAAAGAAACTGAAAGCGCCCGCATCCTGGGCCGAGCTGATCAAGCCTGAGTACAAGGGGGAAGTTCAGATGGCCAACCCCGCATCCAGCGGCACGGCCTACACGGTGATAGCAACCTTGGTGCAGATCATGGGCGAGGACAAGGCCTTTGACTATCTGCGCGCGCTCAACAAAAACATCAGCACGTATACGCGCTCAGGCACTGCACCGGTCAAGGCGGTGGCGCGTGGTGAGACCATGGTGTCGATCAGCTTTGTACACGATGTGACGACCGAGGCCGTGCAAGGTTTCCCGGTCGATTCGATCACGCCTGCCGAGGGTACGGGCGCCGAGATTGGCTCGATGAGCATCGTCAAGCACGGCCCCAATACGGCCAACGCCAAAAAATTCTACGAATGGGCGCTAACGCCTGGCGGCCAGCAGTTTGGCTTAGCGGCCAAGCAGTTCCAGCTGCCCAGCAACAAGGGCGTACCCAAAGACCCTCGCGTGGTGGATCCAGCCAAGATCAAGTTGATCAACTACGACTACGCCAAATACGGCGCCAGCGCTGAACGCCGCCGCTTGATTCAGAAGTGGGAAAAAGAAGTACAAGACGCTCGTTAAGTTGAAAACAAGAGGTGGCGCCCGCTGGACGGGCGTTAGCAGCTATGAATACAGTAGCGGATATGCCAGCCCCGGTGCGTAGCCCTGCGCGCGCTGCCCAAGGTGCCAACTATGCAATCTGGGCTTGGGTGCTGATGGGCTTGGCCGCCTATGTGATGCTGCCCTGGTATGCCATCCAAGATGCCAATGGTTTGAGCAAAATCACCGAGGTATTTAGCGACGAACAAGCCGCCAATGGCCTGGTGCAAGCACTGCAGTTTGGGCGCTGCTGGCTCTTGGGCGGCATCGTTGGCCTCTTGATCGCAGCCGTGGCAGCGTTTATGCCCGCTGGCAAACAGCAGGGCAACGTGTTGTTGTGGGGGGGCGCCATCGGCCTTGCCGTTGTACTGCTCAGTGGCTTTGCCATTGGCGCGCGCGGCTGGTCGTTTGGCTGGATGAACCAGCACTGGGGCGAGCTGGAGGTGCGTCAGTTTGGCTTTGGCTGGGGCGCCTTTGTGGTGTTGAGCAGCCTGATGGTGCTGTTTGCTTTTGGTCTGGCACGGCGTGGCTTCTTCAAAGGTGATTTGTTTGTAGCGGCAGCTGTGGTGGGCTGCGGCAGCTTGCTGGCGTTGTTCATTGTCTACCCGGTGACCAAGGCGCTGTCGGGCGCATTTTTTACTGAGGACGACCACTTTCTGTTCGGTGCGATTTTTGAGCGCGTATTTAACGAGCGCAACTTTGGCCTGGGCTGTGTTACCAATGGCAAGCGCTGCGGTGTGGCGTGGAACACCTTGTTCATCGGTTTGCTGACGGCGGCCAGCACCACCTTCCTCGGTACCTTGATGGCACTGATGGCTGAACGCTCTGTGAAGCGCGGCAGCAAGGCGCTCAATGTGCTGGCGCTGTTGCCCATCATCACGCCACCGTTTGTTGTGGGCCTGGGCTTGATCTTGCTGTTTGGCCGAGCCGGTGTCGTCAACGAATTTTTGGAATACGCCTTTGGCATAGAGCCCACACGCTGGTTCTACGGCTGGTTTGGTGTCTGGGTATCGCAAACCTTTGCGTTCACGCCGATTGCTTTCATGATCATGCGCAGTGTGGTGCAAGGCGTGGCACCTAGTATGGAGGAGGCCGCACAAACGCTGCGTGCCAGCCCCATGCAAACCTTTATGACGGTGACGTTGCCGTTGCTCAAACCCGGTTTGGCTAACGCGTTTCTCGTCGGCTTTATCGAAAGCATGGCTGATTTTGGTAACCCCATCGTCGTGGGTGGCCAGTTCTCGGTGCTGTCGACAGAAATTTTCTTCTCCATCGTCGGAGCGCAGTACGACCAGGGCCGCGCTGCATCGCTAGCCTGGATCTTGATGGTTTTTGCATTGGCTGTGTTTATGCTGCAGCGCAAAGTGCTGGGTAGCAAGAGCTACACCACGGTATCGGGCAAGGGCGACGCGGGCATACCTATGGTGCTGCCGCAAGGCATTAAGCGCTTGGTCTACAGCATTGCCGTGCCGTGGATGTTATTCACGCTGGTGGTTTACTTGTTTGCCTTTGCCGGGGGCTTTGTGCAAACCTGGGGGCGCGACTATACGCTGACTTTGAATCACTTCCGTGCAGCGTTTGATTTGGAGTGGGGTCAGTTTGGCCTGGTCTGGGCGGGTACCGCGTGGAACTCGTTCTTCACCACCATCAAGCTGGCAGCCATATCGGCGCCGATGACGGCGACTGTGGGCCTGCTGATCGCCTGGTTGCTGGCGCGCACTGAATTTAAAGGCCAAAGCCTGTTCGAGTTTTCGGCCCTGCTGGCCTTTGCCATCCCTGGTACGGTGCTGGGGGTCAGTTATATCTTGGCGTTTAACGTGCCGCCGTTTGAGTTGACGGGCACCTCGCTCATTATTGTGTTGTGCTTCATGTTCCGTAATTTGCCGGTGGGCGTGCGCGCGGGCACTGCGGCCTTCAAGCAGCTGGATAAGTCGCTGGATGAAGCATCGATGATGCTGCGCGCAGGCAGTGTGCAGACACTGCGCTATGTGGTGCTGCCGCTGTTGAAGCCCGCCTTGGTGACGGCGCTGGTCTACAGCTTTGTGCGCTCCATTACCACGGTGAGCGCGGTGATCTTCCTCGTCACTGCTGAGAACGAGTTGGCCACCACCTACATCATTGGCCGCGTAGGCAATGGCGACTATGGCGTGGCGCTGGCGTATTGCACGGTGCTGATTGTGCTGATGTCGGTGGTGACCGGTTTAATCCAGTGGTTGGTGGGCGAGCGTGCGCTGGGCAGGCGCAAGGCCAAAGCAGCGCAACAAGGGCATTGATATGAGCGGAATTGTTTTTGAAGAAGTCTCCAAACGCTACGGCAACAGTGCCAATGCGCCGCTGGCGGTGCAAGGCATTAGCTTTGAAGTAGCCAAGGGCACGCTGACCACCATCCTCGGCCCATCGGGCTGCGGCAAGACGACGACCTTGCGCATGATTGCCGGGCTGGAGTCGCCCAGTGGTGGCCGAATTTTTATCGATGGCCAGGACGTAACTACCCTGGGTCCGGCACAGCGCAATGTGAGCATGATGTTTCAGAGCTATGCGCTGTTCCCCCACATGACGGTGCTGGAGAACGTGCAGTACGGCCTGCGCATGTCTGGCATTGCTAAGGACGAGTACAAGCGCCGCGCAATTGAGGCGCTGCACAATGTAGGGTTGAAAGATTTTGACGAGCGCCTGCCGAGCGAGCTGTCTGGCGGCCAGCAGCAGCGTGTGGCGTTGGCACGCGCCCTGGTGCTTGAGCCTGCGGTGCTGCTGTTTGATGAGCCCTTATCTAATCTGGATGCGCGCCTGCGCCGAGAAATGCGCGAGGAAATCCGCAGCCTGCAGCAGCGCTTAAAGCTCACGGTGGCCTATGTCACGCACGACCAGAGTGAGGCACTTGCGGTTAGCGACCAGATCATCGTGATGGATGTGGGGCGTATTGCCCAGCGTGGCACGCCGCAAGCGCTGTACGAGGCGCCACAGTCCGAGTTTGTGGCTGGTTTTATGGGCGAGGCCATGCTTTTTTCTGGCGAGGCGCAGGCCAATGGCCAAGTCAGCTTGGGGCCCTTGGTCATCACACCGCGCCAGCCGGTGGTGCCCGGCGCCGTCAAGGTGGCCGTGCGGCCAGAGGCGTGGCAGATTGGTCCCGTCAACGATGGCATTGGCGCCCGCCTGGCCAAGCGCGCCTACTTGGGCAGCGTGTATGAATACACTTTTGATACAGCGCTGGGTGCGATCTTTGTGGTCTCGTCCGATCTGGGGCTGGTACTGCCGATTGGGGCTGAAGTTGGGTTAAAGTTAGGCAGCCACGGCGTTTCAGTCGTGCAAATCAAGCACTCCTGAGGGCGCATAGCGCGCCTTGGGACAGAGAGAGAACGGACCATGAACCAACTCAATGCACTCAAGGCGCTGACCACGGTGGTGGCAGATACCGGCGATTTTCACCAGCTAGCCCAGTTCAAGCCACAAGATGCGACGACGAATCCGTCGCTGATTTTGAAGGCCGTGCAAAAGCCGGAATACGCACCGCTGCTGGCCGAGACGGTGCAAAAGTTCCGCGGTAAGCCGCTGGACGAGATCATGGACCGCCTGCTGGTGCGCTTTGGTGGCGAGATCCTGACCATCATCCCGGGCCGTGTATCGACCGAGGTGGATGCACGCCTGTCCTTTGATACCAATGCCACCGTCACGCGTGCGCAGCGCATTATTGAGATGTACCAGGCGGAGGGTGTGCACATCGATCGCGTGCTGATTAAGGTCGCGTCGACCTGGGAAGGCATCCAAGCGGCCAAGCAACTGGAGCAGCAAGGCATTCACACCAATCTGACCTTGCTGTTTGCACAGTGCCAGGCCATTGCCTGCGGCCAAGCCAAAGTGCAGCTGATTTCGCCCTTTGTTGGCCGTATCTACGACTGGTACAAGAAGCAGGCCGGCAGCAGTTGGAACGAGGCCGCGATGGCCGGTGCCAATGACCCGGGCGTGCAATCGGTCAAAGCTATCTTTAATTACTACAAGCATTTCGGCATCAAAACCGAGGTGATGGGTGCGAGCTTTCGTAATATCGGCCAAGTGATTGCACTGGCAGGCTGCGATTTGCTGACTATTTCGCCCGATCTGCTGGCGCAGCTGGCAGCATCCGATGCGCCTATTACGCAGGCTTTGTCTGCCGATGCAGCCAAGGCGGTGCAGCTGGATGCCGTGCAATACGACGAAAGCAGCTTCCGCTTTGCGCTGAACGAAGACGCGATGGCAACCGAGAAGCTGGCCGAAGGCATTCGCGCTTTTGCGGCCGATGCTATCAAGCTGGACAAGCTGCTGCAAGCCGCCTGATTTTCCTATTTTGACGATAAGCCGTCTGTCATTTGTGCAGACGGCTCACTGCGATGAACCCAGTAACCCCACTACCGCGCAAACGCTGCGACCAAACCCTTGCTTGGCAGCAATTGCAGCAGCACTTTGATAACACGGGGCATCAGCTGGATATGCGCGATGCGTTTGCGCAAGACGCAGCGCGCTACGCACAACTAAGCTTGAGTGCGCCGCATTTATTTGCGGACCTGTCCAAAAACCTGGTGGATGCCGCAACGCAGCAACTGTTGCTGCAGCTGGCCCAAGAGTGCGATCTGGAGCGCTACCGCGACGCGATGTTTGCGGGGGACGCTATTAACCAAAGCGAAGGCCGGGCGGTGATGCACTGGCTGCTGCGCCAGCCGCGCGAGGGGCTGGGTGATTGGTTGCCCGACAGCAATGCAGCGGTGCGCGATGCGTTGAACGATGTGCACAGCAGTCTGGATGTCATGCTGGCGCTTGCTGATCAGGTGCGCGCCAACCCACAGATTACTGACATCGTCAACATCGGCATTGGCGGCTCGGACTTGGGGCCAGCCATGGTGGTGAATGCGCTGGAAGACTGGCGTACTGAAGGCAAGCGCTTTCACTTTGTCTCCAACGTCGATGGACATGAGTTGGGGCATGTACTGGCGCAGATCAAGCCAGAGTCCACGCTGTTCTTGATAGCGTCCAAGTCATTCACTACGCTGGAGACCATGGTTAACGCCCATTCTGCGCGTGAGTGGTTTGTTGCCCATGGCGGTAGCGACGACCGTGCGGCGCCGTTGTCCATCTCCAAGCACTTTTGGGCGCTGACTACCAACACAGATGCGGCGGCGCAGTTTGGGATTGACACCACCTTGGGCTTTTGGGACTGGGTGGGCGGGCGTTATTCGCTGTGGTCGGTGATTGGCCTACCAATTGCAATTGCTGTGGGGCGAGAGAATTTCTTGGGCTTATTGCAAGGTGCGCACGACATGGATGTGCACTTCAAGACCGCGCCGTTGACTGAGAATCTACCGGTGCGCATGGGTTTGCTGGACGTGTGGTACCGCAATTTCCACGGATTTAATTCGCGCTGCGTGGCACCGTACAGCCACGGCTTGCGTCGCCTGTCTGCTTATTTGCAGCAGCTGGAGATGGAGAGCAATGGCAAGGGAATGGACACTGACAACCATATCCTGCCGTACTCCACATCGCCCGTGGTATGGGGTGAGCCTGGAACCAATGGCCAACATGCCTTCTTCCAGATGATTCACCAAGGCCGCGATGTGATTCCTGTGGAGTTTATCGCAGCGCGCGATGGTGGAAAAACCCTGTCACACCACCAAAAAAACCTGGTTATCAATGCGGTTGCACAGGCGCAAGCGCTGCTGGTCGGACGGGTGGAGGAGCGCGGGCCCAAGTACTGCCCAGGCAACCGACCCAGTACCTTCTTGCTGATGGAAAAACTCACGCCTACGTCGCTGGGGGCCTTGATTGCTCTGTACGAGCACCGTGTTTTTGTCAGTGGTGCGTTATGGGGCATCAACAGCTTTGATCAGTGGGGAGTAGAGCTGGGCAAGCAATTGGCCAAGGATTTGTTTGAGCGTCGCGAGCGTGATGACTGGGAGGGGGTTGATCCCTCGACCATTGCCCTAGTCGGTAAGTTGGCGCCTCAATGACCGTGGCCGCTTGACACTGCACTGCAGCACGGTGTTTCCAATTCGGTAACACATGCTTCCGAATAGTCGTTTCTGCTAGCGGCTACTCTCTGGAATACTCGAACGATTGCTGCTTTGGCGCAAACCATGGGGATGTACGCCTTGTTATGGAGGCTTATCAGGATGGTTTAGCCCGAAGCGCACCAGCACATTCTGAAAGCTGGGTGGTGGCCAAGCGCTGCTATATTCGTAGTTTCCAAGGAGATTCTAATAATGACATTCAGCATCAAGATGGTGGTGGCAGCGGCCGCCGTTGTCGCTAGCGGCGTTGCGTTCGCACAAAGCGCAGGCACGCTCGATAAGATCAAGAGCAGCGGCAAGGTGGTGATGGGCGTGCGCGAAAGCTCGGCGCCCATGGCGTTTGCGATTGGTTCTAACCAAAGTTTTGGTGGCTACCATGTTGAGTTGTGCGAACGCGTACTCAAAGAAATTGTGCCCGATGCCAAGATCGAATACATGGCGTTGACGGCTCAAAACACCATCCCGCTGGTGCAAAACGGCACTGTGGATATTGGCTGTGGCCCCACTACCAACAACCTCACACGCCAAAAGCAAGTGTCGTTTGCAGTGACTACCTATGTGAGCCAGGTGCGTGCTGCGGTGCGCGCAGACTCCACCATCACCAGCCTGAAGCAGCTGGACGGCAAGACCGTGGCTGCGTCTGCAGGTACCACAGCCGTGCAACTGCTGCGCAAGTTTGGCAAAGACAACAACGTGAACCTGTCCACGACCTTGGGCAAGGATCACTTTGAGAGCTTCATGCTGCTGGAGTCCAGTCGCGCTGATGCCTTTGTGCTGGATGACAACCTGCTGGCAGGTGTGATCGCTAATTCGGCCAATCCTAAGGGCTTCAAGATTGTGGGCGAAGTGTTGGGCTCCGAGCCCATCGCACTGCTGTTCCGCAAGGATGACCCTGCCTTTAAGAAGGCCGTGGACGACAGCCTGACCAAGATGATGAAGTCTGGTGATGTGGCCAAGGTCTATGACAAGTGGTTCATCCAGCCTATCCCGCCTAAGGGCATGTCTTTGAATCTGCCTATGAGCGACACGCTCAAGAAGCTGCTGCAAGAACCCAACGACAAGCCTTTGGAAGCTTACGCAGACCAGTAATCTGCAGCGTACCCACAGCACCAACCCGGCCTAGGCCGGGTTTTTTGTTGCTGCAGCTTGATCCATACGATGACTTTGTGCGTATTTGGAACAAATTGGCGCGCTATTGTCGTTTGACCTTGACAGACACCATCTCTAGCATGATGAGCCATAGGCTGGTGCGCTTATGTAATAGGCTTTTATGCCATTGGTTCGCATCAGCAAAGGTTTTCTAGCTATTGATTTTGAGATTTACGATGACTGCTTGCTTTGTGCACCCTGACGAGATTCGTTCACGCTTTTCCCGCGCCATGTCCGATATGTACCGACAAGAAGTGCCGCAGTACGGCAGCCTGATTGATCTGGTCGCTAATGTGAACGTGAACGTGCTGCAAGCTCAGCCAGCACTGAAGAGTGCCATGACGCAGGCCGATGAGCTGTCGCGCTTGGATGTGGAGCGCCATGGCGCTATCCGTGTGGGTACCAAGGAGGAGTTGTCCACTCTGCGCCGCCTGTTTGCCGTGATGGGCATGGAGGCGGTGGGTTACTACGATTTGTCGGTGGCCGGAGTGCCCGTGCATTCCACCGCATTCCGCCCAGTGGCAACTACCTCGCTCAACCGCAACCCCTTCCGCGTGTTTACCTCGCTGCTGCGTCTTGACCTGATTGAAGATGCTGCGCTGCGCGAGCAGGCTGCAGCTATTTTGGCCAAGCGCACTATTTTTACGGCCCGTGCACTGGCTTTGATCACGCAATGCGAAGCTGCTGGCGGCTTGCTGGACGCCGAGGCGAGCGAGTTTGTGAATGAAGCGCTGGAGACCTTCCGTTGGCACAGCGAGGCCACGGTGGATGCTGCTACTTACGACAAGCTGCACAAAGCCCACCGCTTGATCGCAGATGTGGTCTGCTTTAAGGGTCCGCACATTAACCATTTGACACCACGTACGCTGGATATCGACGCCGCACAAGTCGGCATGCCTCAGCACGGCATGAATGCCAAGGACGTGGTCGAAGGCCCACCCCGCCGCGATTGCCCCATCCTGCTGCGCCAGACCAGCTTCAAAGCACTGCAAGAAGTGGTGAATTTCCCTGGTCAAACCAGTGGCGCCCAAGGCACGCATACCGCCCGCTTTGGCGAGATTGAGCAGCGAGGCGTGGCTCTCACTCGTAAGGGCCGTGCGCTGTATGACGAGCTACTGGCTCAGGTGCGCAGCATGGGCAATGCCGGCAGCGCCAGCGGCAACTACCAAGATCGACTGCAAGCAGCGTTTGCGGCCTTCCCTGACACGCACCAGGCCATGCGCGAGCAAGGCCTGGCTTTCTACCGCTACGTGCTGCAAAACGACGATGCTGATGTGGCCGCAGATGCTGACATCAACACGTTGATTGAAGAAGGCGTGGTACGTGCTGAGCCTATCGTCTATGAAGACTTCTTGCCCGTCAGCGCAGCCGGCATCTTCCAATCCAACCTGGGTGGCGAAGAGCAAAAGCACTACGAGGCCAACCAAGCCCAGCAAGCATTTGAAGCCGATTTGGGAGGCAAGGTGCACGATGAAATCGCACTGTACCAAGCCATGCAAGACGACTCGCTGCGCGCCGTGCGTACCGCACTGGCCGCCCAAGCCCATGCAGAAAGCGTAGCTTGATGAGCAATATCGCAAGCGTGGACAACAGCGCCTTGCTGGCCGATCTGCACGCCATCGTGGGTGAAGCTGGCGTGCTGCAAGGCAGTGACATGGCAGCCTACGAAGAGGGCGCACGCTACGGGCAAGGCCATGCGAGGCTGGTGGTGCGCCCAGCCACTGTGGCGCAAGTGCAAGCCGTGGTGCGGCTGTGCGCCGCCCAGGGCTTGGCGCTGCTGCCGCAAGGTGCCAACACCGGCATGGTGGGCGCCAGCACACCAGATATGTCGGGCACGCAGGTTGTGTTGAGTCTGTCGCGTCTGCGCGCAACGTGCGAGGTGGATGTGGCTAACCGCAGTGTTGTTGTAGATGCCGGCGTCACCCTGCAAGAGCTGAACGACAAGCTGGAGCCGCATGGCCTGTGGTTTCCTATCGACCTGGGTGCCAATCCATCCATAGGCGGCATGATTGCAACCAACACCGGCGGCACGCGCCTGATCCGTTATGGCGATGTGCGCAGCAACCTGATGGCGCTGCAAGTGGTGTTGATGGATCCCCCTGGCGAGCTCGTAGAGCTAGGCCGCGCGCTGCGCAAAAACAATACGGGCGTGGATTGGAAGCAGCTGTTTGTCGGTGCTTCTGGCTCAGGCGCCATCGTCACGCAAGCCACTATTCAGGTGCATGCCCGCCCCTCACAGCGCGCCACTGCCTTGGTGGTACCGGCATCCGATGATGCTGTGATGCAGTTGCTGCAAGCGCTGGAGCGTGATTTGGGCGACTGGTTGGCCGCGTTTGAAGGCATATCGGGCAATGCCATGCAGGCGGCTATCGACCATGTTCCCAATCTGCGTAACCCGTTTGCGCCCGATGCTGCACCAGCGTTCGCCATCCTGATTGAGCTAGAGGCCAACGCAGCGCCCAAGTACAGCAATCTGGATCTGCAAGAAGCGCTTAACAGCTTTCTGGAAGATCAATTCGAATCGACCATCGTCAACGCTGCCCTGGGCAACGCGGCCGAGCTGTGGCACTTGCGCCATAGCATCAGCGAAGGTGCACGTGCCTTGGGAAAGCCGATTGCGTTTGACGTGTCGGTGCCGCGCTCGCGCATTATGGAGTTCTGCCGCCAAGGCCGCGAGTTAGTCGCACGGGACTACCCGTTTTTAACCGTGGTGGACTTTGGTCATATTGCTGATGGCGGCGTGCACTTCAATGTCATCTGGCGCAAGGATGCGCCTGAGCAGTACGATCCCGCCGTGGTGCAGCGATTGCGCGATGCCATCTACGGCATGGTGGTACAAGACTTTGGCGGCAGCTACAGCGCAGAGCACGGCGTGGGCCCGCACAACATCGCCTACTACCATCGCTTCACGCCCGTGCTGCTACAGCAATGGGCCGATGATTGGCGGGGCAGGCTAGATCCGCAGAATTTGTGCGGGACGGTGGATTTGGGTACTGCTAAAAATTAATGCACCAGCCATGCCGCCCAACAGCGGCATGGTGGATAACAACAACCAGAGACAAAACAACGAGACAAGGCCATGTCTTTTTTTCAATTCACTCCCGCATTTGCCAACCCCCAAGGCTCGCCTATCCGCGAGCTTTTCCCTTATCTCAGTCGCCCCGGCATGATCTCGCTGGCCGGTGGCTACCCATCACCTAGCCTGTTTGACCAAGAGGGCTTGGCTGTGGCCGCAGCGCAGGCCATGACCACTGGTGCCACCGCGCTGCAATACGGCGCTACCGAGGGATCGCCCGCCTTGCGTGAGCAGTTGGCCGCCCAATGCCAAGCGCGTGGTATCCGCTGCGCGGCGGGTGATGTGCTGGTGACTACCGGTTCGCAGCAAGGTTTTGATCTGCTGCTGCGCGTGCTGGTTCAGCCTGGCGATGCTGTGTGCGTAGAAACGCCTGCCTACCCCGCTACTATTGCGGCTCTGCGCCAGGCAGGCGCCAAAATTTTGAGCACACCAGTGGATGACGATGGCTTGAATATCGACGCATTGGCGCAGTTGCTGGCGTCGTTGCCCGAAGCTGATCGCCCCAAGCTGCTGTACACCGTGCCCAATTTTTCCAACCCTTGCGGCACCTTGCTGGTGCAAGAGCGCCGGGCGCAGTTGGTGCAACTTGCATTGCAATACAGCTTCGTCGTGGTGGAGGACGACCCGTACGGTGAGCTAGCCTTTACCGAGGCGCGCCCCGCACCTGTGTACGCCGCTGCGCAGCAACAGGTGGGCGATGACGAAAACCCTGTGGTGTACTTGTCCAGTCTGTCCAAAACGGTGGCGCCTGGTTTGCGGGTAGGCTGGATGGTGGCTGACCCAGCTGTGCTGCGCCGCTGTACGGTCGCCAAGCAAACCAATGACCTGTGTACATCGCCGCTGGCGCAAGCCGTGGCCGCCAGCTACTTGCAATCAGGCCGCTACCCACAGGCAGTAGCCAAGGCCTGCGCCGAATACCAGCGCCGCATGCAAGCCTTGACCAATGGCTTGAAGGCGCGCGTAGGCGATCTGGTGCAATTTGTGCAGCCCGCTGGCGGCATGTTTGTGTGGATGACGTTTGACAAAAGCATTGATCCGCAAAAACTGTTTGATGCTGCTGTCGCTGCCAATGTGATCTTTGTCCCCGGCAAGGCTTTTTATGCTGACAACGCCAACCTGTATTCCATGCGTTTGTCATTTGCAGCGCCTGATGTTGCGCAGATTGAGCAGGCCGTAGATAGGCTGGCGCAGGCCTTTGCGCAGGCACGTTAAGTGCTATATAACAAATAGCGTTCAAGCCCGTTGCAATCAGTGTCAACGGGCTTTTTTTACGTCAACGCACGCGACAGTATTCCTTTGTATTTCTCGCTAGCATGGCATTACTTTTGCATGTATGCCTGTCTTTTGGAGAACCTCCATGGCTGTTGCTTTGTTTTCGCGTCGTCTGTTGATTGCTGTTGCCTGCTCGGCAGCATTTGCCGTCCAAGCGGCTTATCCGGATAAGCCCATCAAGATCATCGTGCCTGGCGTGGCTGGTGGCAGCCCCGATGTCCTGACGCGCTTGATCGGCAACGAGCTGTCTAAAAAACTAGGCCAGCCCGTGGTGGTTGATAACAAGGGCGGTGCGGGCGGCAATATCGGCATACAGGCGCTGGTGACATCTGTGCCGGATGGCTATACCCTGGCTTACGGCAATAACGCCACGCTGACGACAAATGAGTTCTTGTTCAGCAAGCTGCCCTACAACCCACAAACGCTGGTGCCCGTAGGCGGTATTGGCACCACCAGCAGCTTCTTGTTGGTGAACAACCAAGTGCCTGCCAAAACTGCAGCAGAGCTGGTGGCTTATGGCAAAAAGGCAGATAAGCCATTGCAGTACGGATCAGGCGGCATTGGCACTACCAGCCACTTGGGTGCAGAGCTGTTTAAAACCACGGTGGGTTTGCAATCAGCAGAGCACATTCCGTACAAAGGCTCGCCGCAGGCTATGAGCGACTTGATCGCAGGCAGCCTGCAGTTTTACTTTGAAAACATTGTGACTGCGGCCCCTCAGGTGCAAGCGGGCAAGGTTCGCGCACTGGCAGTGACGAGCAAAGAGCGCTCGCCACAGTTCCCCGATTTACCCACGATGGAAGAGGCCGGCGTCAAAGGCTTTGTGATGAACGCCTGGGGCGGTTTGATTGCACCGCCCGGCACACCGCGCGATGTGGTGGTGAAGCTGAACGCCGCATTGAATGAGGTGCTGAAAACGCCAGAGATCATGGCGCAGCTCGACAAAATGGCGTTCAAACCATTGGGCGGCTCGCCCGAGGATTTCAAGGCGTTGGCCGATTCTGAGCGTGCGCAGTGGGGCGCGGTGGTTAAGATGAGCGGCGCCAAGGTGGAGTAATGATTGACAGGCCACTAGCGCCCGCCAGTAGGGCGTTAGCAGCTTCTATATTGATAGCGTTTTAGCAAAGGCTGCAGCATGGCAGAGCAACAGTTTGATGTGGTGATTCGTGGTGGCGAGGTGATTGATGGAACCAAGCGCCCGCGCTTTAAGGCGGATGTGGGTATCCGTGCGGGCGTGATTGCTGCAGTGGGCGACTTATCCACAGCGATTGCGGGCCGTGTGGTGGATGCAGCGGGCAAGATCGTTGCGCCGGGTTTCATTGATTCGCACACTCATGACGACCAAGCGCTGCTGCTGCAGCCGCAGATGGAGTTCAAGGTGTCGCAGGGCGTGACGGCAGTGGTTACCGGCAACTGCGGCATCAGTGTGGCGCCGCTGTTTGCCGATTCACCCATGCCTGCACCGCTTAATTTGCTGAGCGATGCCAAGACGCGGTTTTCGACTTTCAAAGAGTACTTGGCAGCGCTTAAAGCCACGCCGCCTGCGGTCAACGTAATCCCCATGGTGGGCCACACCAATCTGCGTGTGCTGGCCATGGCCGATTTGAGCCGTGCAGCTAACCAGGGTGAGGTTGCCAAGATGCAGGAGCTGCTGCGCGAGGCGCTGGCAGCGGGTGCCGTGGGCTTATCCACCGGAACCTATTACCCACCTGCTGCAGCTGCAACGCCGCAAGAGGTGAGCGAAGTCGCCAAGCCTCTGGCTGAGTTTGGCGCGCTGTATGTCACCCATATGCGAGATGAAGGTGTGCATTGCCAGCAGTCGATTGATGAGACTTTGCAGATTGGTCAAGACGCGCAGGCCGCCGTTGTTATCTCCCACCACAAACTGGCGGGCCAAGCGAACTGGGGCAACTCGGTCAAAACTCTGCCGCAGATTGAATCGGCCATGCAGTGCCAGTGCGTGTCGCTGGATTGCTACCCTTACCACGCCAGCTCGACCATGCTGCACCTGGAGGAAGAGCGTCTGCCTGGCAAGATCCTGATCGCCACCAGCGGACCGCACCCTGAGCTGCAAGGCCAAGAGCTGGGCGAGATCGCCAAGGGCTGGGGAGTGTCGCGCGCTGAAGCCTCAGCACGGCTGCAACCCGCCAGCGCCATCTACTTCAGTATGGACGAAAGCGATGTGCAGCGCATTTTGAAGTTTGAGCCGACCATGATCGGCTCGGATGGCATTCCGTCCAACGAGCGCCCGCACCCGCGCCTGTGGGGCACTTTTCCCCGTGTGCTTGGCCACTACAGCCGCGATGTGGGCTTGTTCCCGCTCGAGACGGCGGTGTGGAAGATGACGGGCCTGACTGCGCAAGTCTTTGGCATAGAGCGCCGCGGCGTGCTGGCTGAGGGCAACTGCGCCGATATCACCGTGTTTGACCCGCAGACTGTGCGCGATACCGCTACGTTTGATGAACCAATGCAGGCGGCCGCAGGTATTGACTGTGTGATCGTCAATGGCGTGGTTGCGTACGAAGGCGGCACGTACAAGGGAACGCGCACTGGCGCGGTGCTGCAGCGCACGGCGCCTGCGAAGAGGAGCCCGGGAATGGCTACGTAAGCAGTTTTGCGACTGAAAGGTGGCGCAGGCGCAGATCTGATATGTGAAAAATGCTCAAAAATTGAGAGCAATCCTGCTGCTGAGAAAAATAAAATGGGGCCTCAGGCTCCGTTTTATTTTAGGGGCAGGTTGCCGAAAAGTCGTATGCGGCAGGAGCTGGATCGATTAGTGTTCTGGCTCTGCTTTTCTTTGCCTTCAAATATCAGGCTACTGCTAGCTGTATCCCATTGCATCGGTTGCAAGGTATAGGGGTTGCGCAGATCTTGCGGGGTTGTTTCGAGCCACGCTGGCATGTCTGCGCTAGCAATAGATTCCGCCAGGGCTTTGCGCTGTAGCAGGAGCAGGCGGGGGGAGCCATCTAAGTCGGAGACTCTTTGCAAATAGCTGAGGTATACCGGCAGAGACATAGCAGCAACACAGCTGCCTACTGCATTACGCATGCGCATCCAGGAGGCTCCACAAGAGCTGGATAACTCGTCCGCTTGTTGCTGGTACTCCGCGAAAGCAGGCGCCTGTTCGTGAGCTGGAAGCTGGCTGATATTGTTTATTTTTTCGAGGTGCTGAGTGGAGGTATTTAGTGTCTCTCCATGTAAAAAGCCCACATCAACCAAGCGATTCCACAGGCGCTCCCAAATCATCTCATTCCGACAGAGCCAGGTTGCTGTAGCTAGCACCTTGGAGGGATGCATATACCCCTGCTGTGAATTGTTTTTCGCCCTCAATCGCTGAGCCCAAATTGGGTGCTGCAGCGGTGAGCATGTTGTTGATTGCTGTCGTTACTGATTTTGGCGTTTGTGGTGTGATGCGGCTGACAGCGTTGCTGAGCCAATGCAGCTCCCGGTATTGCAGAGCCAGTGCAATCATGCTGGTGAGCAGACTGTTAGAGCTTTCGGCCAGCCGCATGCGCAGCAAAGACGTTTGTGCAACGGTGGTGACGGCCTTTTCCGGCGCACCGTCTACCCATTGCAAGGCGGCCAATGCCAGATCCAACTCCTGGGTGCGCACCAGCCATGTATAGCGTGGCAGGTCGGTATATAGATAAAAGGGCAACGGATTGCTGAATTTCCTTGCACTTGCTGCCGCGTAAACGCGCTGTAGCAGTGGTTGGTAGTGGGCGATCTGCGCTTCGATGTCTGTACGCTTCTGTTGGTACCAGGCGAAACAGTCCGCCGCGCCAGCGGGGCAGCGCAAGGCGCATAACAGAGGAGCGCCTTCGCCCTTGGCTCCGTCAATGGGCGACGGCATGCCTTCGGTTGCGGCGGGGTTTGCTTGCACCCAGGCATGGCGTTCCAGCTCGCGAGCTATGCGTTGTCGGCCCAGTGAAATGGCGGGGGTGACGGCATCCTTGTCATCTGCTCCAAAGAGTGCATCCAGCCCATAAATGATGAGGAAGCCGTTGTCGTGCAACTGTTCTTCGATCGGTAGTGTGTACTGCAGCGCCTGCTGGGCTTCTGCGCTCAACGGATCGTCGCTCCAATTAGCAATCACTAACCATGCGTAGAAAGCAACCGCCAACAGAAAGGCGAAGCCCATCAAATACACCAGAGCTTTGAGTGTGCGGCGCAGAACAGTCTTCATGGAGGTGCGGCGTGGGTGGCTAGAGGTCGATGTTCCTTCCAATCAACCACGCAGTCTTCAGAATGCAGGTGTATAGGGATACCTGCTCTAGCGCTAGTCCTGTATGCATCATGGCATCAAATTTGATAGCGATTTGCCTTTGCCTCAGCCATGAAAAAACCCGGCCACCAAAGCGGTGCCGGGTTTTTGTGATCAGACCCCGAGAGGTCTGATGCAGTGCTAGCTAGCAGTTGGCAATTACATGCCCATGCCGCCCATGCCGCCCATGCCACCCATGTCAGGCATGCCGCCGCCAGCGCCTTCAGCCTTAGGGGCTTCAGCGATCATGCACTCGGTTGTCAGCAGCAGCGATGCCACGGAGGCAGCGTTTTGCAGTGCGGTGCGGGTCACCTTGGTTGGATCCAGGATACCCATTTCCAGCATGTCGCCGTAGGTATCGTTGGCGGCGTTGAAGCCGTAGTTGCCAGTGCCCTTGAGCACAGCATCCACCACCACCGATGGCTCGCCACCGGCGTTGGCCACGATTTCGCGCAGAGGCGCTTCGATGGCCTTCAGGATCAGCTTGATGCCGGCGTCTTGCTCGGCATTGCCGGTCTTGAGGTCACCCACAGCTTGACGAGCGCGCAGGAATGCCACGCCGCCGCCAGCCACGATGCCTTCTTCCACAGCAGCGCGGGTAGCGTGCAGGGCGTCTTCCACGCGGGCCTTCTTTTCCTTCATTTCGACTTCGGTGGCAGCGCCCACCTTGATCACGGCAACACCGCCGGCCAGCTTGGCCACGCGCTCTTGCAGCTTT
>JAVXMM010000011.1:0-75600 GCA_036646255.1 Comamonas sp. | reverse complement strand
CGAAACGGTCCAGGAATTCGTACATCTGAACGCCACGCAGGGTCACCATGCAGCCGATAGCTTGGCCTTCGCGGATCTTGAAACCAGCGATAGCCTTCTTGGCCTTGGTCACCACAGGCTTTTGACCAGCAATTTTGGTCAAATCAGCCACGGCGTTGTCCATCACCTTCTTGTCAGCAACGGCTTCGCTCACACCCATGTTCAGGGTGATTTTGGTCAGACGAGGGACTTGCATTGGCGATGTGTAACCGAACTTCGTCATCAGTTCGGGAGCAATTTGCTCACGGAATTGTTTTTGCAGTCGTGCCATGTTCTTACTCCTTAGGCTGCCTTGATATCGGCGCCATTGGACTTGAACACGCGGTTGCGCGTGCCGTCAGCCTGGACCTTGATACCCACGCGATCGGCCTTGCCAGTCGCTGCATTGAAGATAGCCACATTGGATTGGTGGATTGGCATAGCCTTTTCCACGATACCGCCGTTGGTGCCCTTCATGGGGTTTGGCTTCACATGCTTCTTCACCAGGTTGATGCCTTCGATCACCAGGTGGGAGTCATCTGCACGCAGCGTCACAACGCCACGCTTACCCTTGTCGCGCCCAGTCAGCACGATAACTTCGTCGCCCTTGCGAATCTTGTTCATAGTGCTTCCTTAAAGAACTTCAGGGGCCAGGGACACGATCTTCATGAACTTCTCGGTACGCAGTTCACGCGTCACGGGTCCAAAAATACGGGTGCCGATAGGCTCCAACTTGGCGTTCAGCAGCACTGCTGCATTGCCATCAAACTTGACGAGCGAACCGTCAGGACGGCGAATACCCTTTGCGGTACGCACCACCACAGCACTGTAAACCTCGCCTTTTTTGACGCGGCCACGTGGAGCAGCTTCTTTCACGCTCACCTTGATAATGTCACCAACGCTCGCATAGCGACGGTGCGAACCACCCAGTACTTTGATGCACTGGACAGACTTCGCGCCGGTATTGTCGGCAACCTCGAGTCGAGATTCTGTCTGGATCATTTCAATATTCCCAACTTGCACCAGCAGACCAGACAGCCCAATAAGAATTAATCCTCATGGACAGCCAAGCAGCCAGTCAGTCTTGGGCCCGTCGTCCACACCGCAACCATTTACGATGCTTCTCCTGGGCAGAAACCTCGCGCATTAAACGCGAAGCTTGCTATTGTCACCGATATAGCACAGCCCGTCAAGTGGGCGGCCCATTTCACCTCGGTAAACTCAAATTTTTGCGGCGTTTTTACCCGAATACTGTTGCGCAAGCACCAAAAAGCCCGCCACATCCGGATCAACACCCAATTCTTCGATCAAGATTTCAGCCACGCGCGGCGCCAGCTTGGCGGCCAGTTGTGCATGCAAAAACAGCAAGCGACTACGGCGGGCCAGCACATCTTCTACACAACGCGCATATTCATAACGCGCAGCAAAGCGAACCATAGCCTCGCTCAAACCGTCAGCCAGCCAGACATCTGCACCAGGCAAGTCGGCTAGCATAGCCGCTTCGCTGCCGTAGGAATGCATGCCCTGCGCCATGTGCATGCTGTGCTGTGCGCGACCTGATACAGGCGCGCCCACCAAGGGCAGGTTCACCGTCACACCGCCAGGCTTGCGCGGCAATTCGCCCGCGTTGAAGCAGGCATCCAGCACGTCTTCGGCCATAGCACGGTAAGTCGTCCATTTACCCCCCGTCACCGTCACCATGCCAGACTTGCTGGTCAGCACCGTGTGTTCACGGCTAATACCCTTGGTGTTGTCACCATCGTCGTCTTGCGGCTTGACCAATGGGCGCAAGCCAGCCCACATGCTGCGTACATCGGCCATAGTGGGGCGGCGGCTCAGGTAGTTGCCTGCTTCGCGCAGGATGAACTCCACCTCTTCTTTAAACGGCACGGGTTCGCGGGCCAGGTCGTGACGCGGGGTATCAGTAGTACCCAGAATGACCTTTCCGAGCCATGGCACGGCAAACAACACGCGGCCATCGGCGGTTTTAGGCACCAAAAGCGCGTGGTCGCTAGGCAGAAAATCACGATCCACCACCAAGTGCACGCCTTGACTAGGCGCCACCATGGGTTTGACGGGCTTGCCTTGCAGCTCAGCATCCTGCTGGCGTAATTGATCAACCCAAGGGCCAGTGGCATTAACCACGCAGCGGGCACGCACGGTATAGGCTTTGCCTGTTTCCGCGTCACGGCACTGCAGGCCCACTACGCGGCCGTTTTCTTGCATCAACTGGGTCACTGGGCAATAGTTGATCAGCAAAGCACCCTTGGTGGCCGCGGTACGCGCCAACGCCATGGCCAGGCGGGCATCGTCAAACTGACCATCCCAGTACTTCACGCCCCCCTTCAAACCCTTGGTCTGCACGGTGGGGAGCAATTGACGCGTGGCGCCTGCGCCCAAAATTTGGGTCGATCCCAGCCCCGCCTTGCCTGCCAGCGCGTCATACATCTTGAGGCCGATGCCATAGAACGGCGTATCCAGCAGCTTGTACGAGGGCATCACAAAAGCCAACGGCTGGGCGATGTGCGGCGCGTTGTGCAGCAAGGTGGTGCGCTCGTGCAACGCCTCTCGCACCAAGGCGATATTGCCTTGCGCCAAATAGCGTACGCCGCCGTGAACCAGCTTGGTCGCTCGCGACGAAGTACCCTTGGCAAAGTCCATCGCCTCCAGCAGCACCACCTTGAAGCCACGAGCCGCTGCATCCAGCGCCACCCCAAGGCCAGTTGCACCGCCACCCACCACAGCCAGATCAAAAGTGTTAGCCGCCTCCAACTGCGCCAGCAGATCGGCACGGCGGGTGGACAAAGGTGTGGTGGTAGTGTTTGCAGACATGGTATTGGCCCGATTCCCTAAAAAGCTGCTGCACACCCTACAAGGCGCCAGCCGCAGAACAAAGTTCGTTTTTGTATTTTTAAAGTCTAATTTTATTCGTTTTTGATCTTTTTTGTTCGGTATTATCCGATTTACGACGCCAGCGCATGGGCGCTTGGCACTGCGAGCGCACTCTGCCCAAGTTCAGTGACAGCGGTGCGACAACGTCGCAGTCATGGTTATCGTGCCACAAGTGCAAAGCGCACCCCGTTTGCTACGCCCAGCCTGTTGCAGGACCGGTGCATGCAGCCGCCTCAGCCGCGTTTTGCACTATATTGTGGGCAGTTTTCGTTTCCTTTCGTTTTGGCCACCCATGACCGAGCTATCCAACACTAACCCTCGCCAGCTCAAGCTTTTGCAAGAGGTGCAACGCCGCAGCTCGGCCACGGTAGAGGAGTTGGCACTATTCCTGGGCGTCACCCTTCAAACGGTGCGCCGCGATGTACAGCGCCTAGCCGAAGGCGGCGCGCTGATGCGTTTTCACGGCGGGGTACGCGTGCCCAGCTCTACAACGGAAAATCTGGCGCATCCCCAGCGAGAATCACTCAACGCCGAAGGCAAAGCCCGCATTGCCATGGCCGTGGCCGCGCAGGTTCCCAACAACTGCTCACTGATCCTGAACATTGGCACCACGACCGAAGCCATTGCCCGCGCCCTGCTGCAACACCGAGGTCTGCGCGTCATCACCAACAATTTGAACGTGGCCGCCACGCTGAGCAGCAATAGCGAATGCGAGGTGATCGTGGCCGGCGGCGTGGTGCGCGGACGCGATCGCGGCATCATCGGCGAGGCAGCAGTGGATTTCATCCGCCAGTTTCGTGTCGATATCGCGCTGATCGGTATATCAGGCATCGAATCTGATGGCAGCCTGCGCGACTTTGACTTCCGTGAAGTAAAGGTGGCACAAACCATCATGGAGCAGGCGCGTGAGGTCTGGATGGCCGCCGACCACAGCAAGTTCGGCCGCCCGGCAATGGTCGAGGTGGGGCCACTGTCGCGCATAGACCGCCTGTTTACCGATGCTCCGCCGCCAGAGCCCTTCCCACGCCTGCTGCAAGACGCCAATGTGCGCTGCACGGTGGCGTAATAAGATTTGAATGAAATTGGCTGCTAGCACCCACCCACCGGGCGCTGATAGCTACTGTTTTTATAGTTTTTATGTACCGGCAACTGCCGGCCAACCGCTATGACGTACTTGCTCGCCCTCGACCAGGGCACCTCCAGCTCCCGCTCCATCGTGTTTGATGCACGCGGCGCCATTGTCGCCATCGCCCAGCAAGAGCTACCGCAGATCTACCCCAGCCCCGGCCAGGTCGAGCATGACCCGCAGCAGATCTGGGGTACTCAGCTTGCCACCGCCCGCGATGCGCTGAAAAAAGCTGGCATCAGCGCCAGCCAGATTACCTCGCTGGGCATTACCAACCAGCGCGAGACAACCATCGTCTGGAACCGCAAAACGGGCCAACCCATCCATAACGCTCTGGTGTGGCAAGACCGCCGCGCCGAGCCCGCGTGCGCCAAGCTGCGCGCCGACGGCCATGCGGACACCATTCAGCAAAAAACCGGTCTACTGGTCGATGCCTACTTCTCAGCCACCAAACTGCAATGGTTGCTGGATCACGTGAAAGGCGCACGCGCCGCTGCCGAGCGTGGCGATCTGGCCTTTGGCACTGTAGATACTTGGCTGGTCTGGCAGCTGACGGGCGGCCAGCGCCATGTGACGGACGTGAGCAACGCCAGCCGCACCATGCTGTTCAACGTGCACAGCAACCAGTGGGATGAAGAGCTGCTTACGCTGCTGAATATCCCGCGCTCGCTGATGCCCGAGGTGCAGCCCTCATCCAGCCACTTTGGCAATACCGACGCAAACGTGCTGGGTTCACCCATCCATATTGGCGGCATGGCCGGCGACCAGCAAAGCGCCCTGTTTGGCCAAGCCTGCTTTGCGCCCGGCATGGCCAAAAACACCTATGGCACCGGCTGCTTTATGTTGATGCACACGGGCAGCCAGTTCCACCACTCCCAGAACGGGCTACTCACTACCAGCGCCGCACAAATCAATCACCAGCCCCAGTTTGCTCTGGAAGGCAGCGTGTTTGTGGGCGGCGCCGTGGTGCAATGGCTGCGCGATGGTCTGCAAGCCATTGAACACAGTGGCCAAGTACAGCAATTGGCTGAGAGCGTGCCTGATAGCGGCGGCGTGATGATGGTGCCCGCCTTTACCGGCCTGGGCGCCCCGTACTGGGATGCCGATGCGCGCGGCACCATTACAGGGCTGACACGCGGAACCACCATTGCCCACATCGCCCGTGCCGCGCTGGAATCCATCGCCTACCAGAGTGCCGCCCTTCTGCAAGCCATGAGCCGCGACGCAGTGGCCAACGGCGGCCAGCCCGTGACCGAGCTACGCGTAGATGGCGGCGCCTGCGTCAACAACCTGTTGATGCAGTTCCAAGCGGATCTGCTGGGCATCCCCGTAGTGCGGCCCGCGTGTGTAGAGACCACGGCACTAGGCGCTGCCTACTTGGCTGGTCTGTCTACCGGCGTTTACCAAAGTGCGGACGAGCTATCTGCGCTGTGGAAGGCCGAGCGCCGCTTTACCCCCACCCAAGACAAAGCACGCGCCCAAGCCCTGATGGCCCGCTGGGAGCAGGCTGTGCGCCAAACCACGGCACGTTAAATTGATAAAGCTATCAACTTAGTAGCTGCCGGCGCCCTATAGACGGGCGCTAGTAGTTTGAGCGCGGCTGAAACGGCTCAGAAAATCGCAGATTTTCAGTTGATGCCAGGCGTGGAGCAACAGGCGGCACCCGCGTACTACAAGGCGAAACAACGACGTATCACGGGTTGCGTTAGCCGCTCTGAATCATAAAAAAAAAGGGATGCAACGATGCATCCCTTTTGCGTAATACGCTCGTGCGCAATGCCTAGTCCTAGTCCTCGTCCCCGCCCAGCAAGGCCTGGTGGATCAACGCGCCGATGATGGCGCCCACAATCGGCGCCAGCCAGAACAGCCACAGTTGCTCCAGCGCAATCGTCGGGCCAAACAGAGCCGGACCGGTACTGCGCGCCGGGTTGACCGAGGTGTTGGTGACCGGGATAGAGATCAGGTGAATCAGGGTCAGGCACAGGCCAATGCTCATGCCCGCAAAACCTACAGCTGCCTTCTTGGTGGTCGACCCCAGGATCACCAGCAGGAACACCGCCGTCAGCACCACCTCAATCGCCAGCGCAGCCGTCAGCGAATACTTGCCGGGCGAATGCTCACCATAGCCGTTCGTGGCCAGGTCGGTTACGTTCACGCCAGCCTTGCCAGTCGCAATCAGCCACAGCAATGCTGCGGCCAAGGTAGCGCCCAGCACCTGGGCAATGATGTAGCCCGGCAGCTCCGACGCCTTAAAGCGCCCCGCCACAGCCAAGCCCACCGAGACAGCCGGATTAAAGTGCCCACCCGATACCGGGCCAAAGGCGTAGGCGCCAGTCAGCACCGTCAAACCAAAGGCCAGCGACACACCCAGCAGGCCAATGCCCACCTCGGGGAAGGCTGCTGCCAGCACCGCACTGCCGCAGCCACCGAAAGTTAGCCAAAATGTGCCCAGAAGCTCTGCAGACCACTTTTGTGCTTGGGTTGCCATTGCACTCTCCTTATATCTATCAAAGGTTGCTGCGGCCACCAACGACGGCCAGACAGTAACTGGCGTGATGATAAAAAGACTATGAGGGGCGCAACACCGGGAAATTGTGAACAATTGGCGGTTTTTAGAGTTCTTGCATTTACCTACACCTTGACAGCGCTGGCATGCAGCCCCACTTCCACACTCTCTAATTTGATTTTTGTGACACTACGTCTACGTTCCGCCCTGCCCCTGGCATCTGCCCTGCTGCTGGCCGCGTGCAGCCAACCCGCACACCCGCCGACCGAATCACCACCTGCCAGTACAGCACCCACGCAGCGCGGTGCAGGCCCCGCACAGTGCACAAAGCAATTCCGTTTGTTAGGCGAAGTGCGCTGGGATGTCGGCCAACAATTTGGCAGCACCTTGGTGGGCGGGTTGTCGGGCATCGACTGGCGGGTGCAAGACGGCAGCTACTACCTGGTAAGCGATGACCGCTCAGCCCACGACCCGGCGCGCATCTACCGCGCCCAAATTGCCTACGACACCACCGGCCTGCACCAAGTGCAGATTGATGAAGTGCATTACCTGCGCACGCCAGCGGGCAACGCCTATCCCAACCGCCGTAACGCTACGAGAGGCACCGCCGTGCCTGACCCTGAGGCGCTGCGCCTGCTGCCAGGCGGGCACAGCCTGGTATGGAGCAGCGAAGGCGATTTCTCGCGCGGCTTTGGGCCATCGCTGCAACAAGCCACTCTGGATGGCCAGTGGCAGCAAGACTGGCCCCTGCCCGTGCAACTGCAACTACCCGCCTTCTCCGGCAGCAACACCGGTCCGCGCAACAATATGACGCTAGAGGGCATCGCCATCAGCGACGATGCACGCCACCTGTGGCTGGCGATGGAGGGCGCGCTCAAACAGGACGGCCCGTTGCCGCGCAAAGGCCAGGTGGGTGGGCCGGTGCGTTTTACGCAATACGACATCGCCACGCGCCAACCGCTGCGCCAGATCGCCTATGTGCCCGATGCGTTGCCGAACGACCCATTCACCCTGCCACTGGCCTCCGTCAACGGCGTGAGCGAAATCTTGGCCGATGGCCCGGATCACTTGCTGGTGCTTGAGCGCTCTTACGTGCTGGGGCAAGGCTTTGGCGTGCGCCTGTACCGCATTGCCACGCACGGCCCGCACACAACTAACACACTGGCGCTCGATACACTCACGCCCGAGAACCACCAGCCCGCCGAGAAGACCCTGGTGCTGGACTTCGCCCAGATAGGCCTGAAAACCGTGGACAACATCGAGGCCATGACCTGGGGCCCACCACTGGCCCATGGCGAGCGCGTGCTGCTGCTGGTGAGCGACAACAACTTCAACCCGGCAGAGGTGACGCAGTTCATCGCACTAATGGAAGAGCGCCACTGCGCGCGTTAGGATTGATAATAAACAAGCATTTAGCGCCCGCCTATCAACAAATGAACAATCAATTTTGATAGCTAACCCCACCTAACAAACACAGGTAGCTACCCGGCAGACAGGTATCACAGCACGGGCCCGCTATAGTGACCAGCAACCTTGACCGCATTTTTTGACTGCTAGATTTGCACCATGAGCACCACTGATTTCACCCAGTTCTCCCCCATTGCTTTTATTGGCGGCGGCAATATGGCCAGCGCCATCATCGGCGGGCTGATCCGCCAAGGCGTGCCGGCAGAACGCATACAAGTTGTAGAGCCTTACGAGCCCCAACGCGCCGTGCTGCTGCAGCAGTTCGGTATCGCCGCCCTGCCCGCGGCCGATGCCCAGCTGGCATCAGCGCAAGTGGTGGTCTGGGCCGTCAAACCACAAACCTTTAGCGAAGCCGCCTGTGCCGTAGCTGCCTACACAGGCCATGCGCTGCATTTGAGCGTGGCTGCCGGCATCCGGTCCGACAGCATCGCGCAGTGGCTGGGCAATGAGCAAATCATCCGCGCCATGCCCAACACGCCAGCGCTGGTGGGCATGGGCATGACAGCCCTGTTTGCACGCGCTGGCGTCAGCAAGGCGCAGCAGCAGTTAGCTGAGCAAATCATCGCCACCACCGGTCAGTTCATTTGGGTACAGCAAGAGTCGCAGCTTGATGCGGTAACAGCACTGTCGGGCTCTGGCCCTGCCTACGTGTTTTACTTTTTGGAAGCCATGGTGCAAGCAGGCGTGGACATGGGCTTGACAGCGCAGCAGGCGCACCAGTTGGCCGTGGGCACCTTTACCGGCGCATCGCAATTGGCCGCTCAATCAAGCGAGTCGCCCGCCGTATTGCGCGAGCGCGTGACCAGCAAGGGCGGCACCACCTTTGCCGCACTAGAAAGCCTGCGCTCCGCCAACGTCGCCGCACATTTCATCACCGCAATGAAGTCTGCGGAGAAGCGTGCCACAGAGCTGGGCGATGAGTTTGGCAAGTGATGGCCGCGATGGTTTAGCGCACAAACCCGTCCAAACCTGTGCATAGAAAAACGCTACCGTGGGTAGCGTTTTTTTTGGGTGCTGCAACCCTAAGAGGGCTACACCTGCAGTTCAGGATCAGCTCTTTTTGAACGCGTCCGATATCTTGGCTTGCAGCTTGTCGATGCCGTCACCAATTTCCTCTTTCCAGTTGTCGAACTTGTCGCGCCACTCATCCTTGTGCTTGGCTCGCAACACCTTGCGGGCTTCCTCAACAGCGGCTTCTTTCGCATCGGCTTGGGCTTCGATCTCGGCAACCACAGCGCCCAACGGGCGACGCAGCACCGTCCCCCCCAAGCTGGCAGCCAGCGTATCCACCACATCCACCGCCGCTTCTTCCACGGTAGCGATCAAGGTGGTTGAGCCTGCAGGCATGGCATGCATCATCTGCTCCAACACGCTCAGGCGGCCGATGGCCTTGTCCATAGCCACGGAGCTGCCAATCAGCGCACCCGACATTCCGCCAAGAAACACGCCCAGCGGGCCGCCCAAGATGCCGATCAGCGACCCCACTAGAGTGCCTGCCAACGGACCCGTGCTGGCAGCGCCATCGCTAACACCATCTTTGACCTGAATCGATCCGTCTTCAGCGCGCTGCACAACGGCGGCAGTTTCTACATCCACACGGCCTTCTAGAGCAGCGGCTTTGAGTTCTGCCAACGCCTGGTAGGCCTTGCTGGCCTCTGCAAAACTGATCACAACAACGTTCTTGTCCATGTCCACTCCTGTTAATAGTGAAAAAACCTTCGGGTGCACCACAACAACTAAAAATACATACTAACAATCAAATAAGACACGTTGATATTTAGAAAACCGCCTGCACCAAACCAGACTCCCCCACAATCCTGGAAAAAAGAGACTCAGCATAAAACGCAATGCGTATATTTCACATAAACTAAAAACGCAAAGCGTATAATGCGCAGCGATTTCACCACCGGAGCCCCAGCATGGATAGCCAACAGGACTTTCTTCGCGACGCGATGCGCCGTTTGAACTTGACGCGTGACGCATTCGCCGAACGCCTGGGCGTGCGCCGCCGTACGCTAGACACGTGGCTGCTGCCCGAGGCATCTGGTGAAGCCCGTGCCATGCCTGATATGGCACAAAAGTTCGTCTCCGAAATCCTGTCACGCGAAGCCGCTGGCAGCGACACACAAAAGCACAACCGCCCGCTGGCGGAGCGCATGTCAGCCGATGGCCGCCCGCAACTGCTGTCCGTCGCACAGATGGAGCGCGAAAGCCTGGAAGAGCTGTTCCGCATCGCCGATGTGATGCAGCCCATTGCCCGCCGCCACAAGGTGTGCCGCGTGCTGGAAGGCGCTGTTATGGGTAGCCTGTTTTTTGAAGCCAGCACCCGCACCCGCGTTAGCTTTGGCGCTGCATTTAGTCGCCTGGGCGGCTCCGTGGTGGATACGACCGGCTTCACCTTCTCATCCATGGCCAAGGGTGAGTCAATTTATGACACCAGCCGCGTGATGGCCGGTTATGTGGATGCGCTGGTCATCCGCCACCCAGAGCAAGGCTCGGTCGCCGAGTTTGCCCGCGCCACCAATATCCCAGTGATCAATGCCGGTGACGGCCCGGGCGAGCACCCCAGCCAGGCGATCTTGGACATGTACACCATCCAGCGCGAGTTCTCACGCTTGGGCAAGCTGATGGACGGTGCCCACATCGCCATGGTGGGCGATTTGAAGTATGGCCGCACCGTGCACTCGCTGATCCGCCTGCTGTCGCTCTACAAAGGCATGAAATTCACGCTGATCTCACCAGCGTCGCTCGAGATGCCTTCTTACCTGATCGATCTGGCAGCCAGCAATGGCCACGTGGTAGAGGTCTCCACCTCGCTGCAAGACCTGAAGGGCGCCGACGTGGTGTATGCCACGCGCATCCAGAAAGAGCGCTTTGCGGGCGAGAACATAGAAGGCTATACGCCCGAGTTCCAAGTACAAAAATCGCTGTTGGATAGTGTCTGCAAACCCGACACCATCGTCATGCACCCTCTGCCGCGCGATGCCCGCCCTGGCGCCAACGATTTGTCCACCGATTTGAACCACGACCCGCGTCTGGCGATCTTCCGCCAAACCGATAATGGCATTCCAGTTCGTATGGCTTTGTTTGCGGTTTTGATGGGCGTAGAGAACCAAATTGCACGCAATTTACGAGATGTCACCTGGCGTTCTCCGGCTTTTGTAGGCCCGGATGATGCAGTGTTCGATACTTTGGATTAAACTCTGCACTACACAACACCATGATTTGAGACATTTTTTCAAAAAGTGCTCTCAATGCGTTATTGAATCAAAAGGTTTTTTCCTGCGACTCCAGTGTTAGCGGCCATCATTTTGATGGCCGCTTTTTTATCTGCAGTACATACACAACGCTAAAAAACTGCTGCGATGCAGCGGTTTTTAACAAGTGTGCAGACCACCTTAACGCTGCTTGCGGCGGCGTACCCAAGCCGCAGCCATGGCCAGCAATCCACCCAGACTCAGCAAAGCATAAGTGTCTAGCGCAGGCACCGGAGCAGGCTTGCGGCCGCCCGGATCAGGATTACCTGGATCCACTGGGTCGGCTGCTTGCCAGCCAGCACCACCGGGGTCAGCAATCGTGCCATTGGCCTTCAGGTCGTCATCGCCATCCACACCATCCACCAGTTGTACAGCCAGCACGTTGCCGTTCACCTGGGCGGGGATGCTGTACCAATGTGGCTGCATGTTGCTGGTGGTAGGGCCCCACTTCCAGTACTTGGTGTTGGCAGGCAAGCCCTCAGGGTAAGTCACGCTCAAGTTAACAGCGCCGCCCGGCTTGCAACCGCTGGCCGACCATTTCAGTGCCGCGAATGGCAGGGTCACTCCCTGTGGCAAAGCACCCAAAGTTTTAACATCCACCACGGCCGGTGGGACATCCAACTTGCACTGGTCAGGGCTACTGAAAACAACGGTGAGCGATTTGCCCGATGGCAGTTGCAGCACATGCTCTTGCGGCACACCAGGGTCCACCGGCTTCTTGCCCAGGTTCAAACCCAGCACGATGGGATTGTGGTCACTCGATCGGTAAGCATCAGGCGCATAGTAAGACGCTTGCTGTGCGGGGGATTTGAAATTGCTGTTGTAGTCCAGCGCAGGCGGCTCTTCGGCATTGATATGCCACTTCACCGTGTTGCTCACCTTGCTGGCCAGGCTGGTGCTAACCAATACATGGTCCAGCGCCCCCCACAGACCTTGGAAGCTGTACGAGAACTGCCCAGGCGCCAACTTTTTGTAGCCCTTACCCTCCAGGTAACTGATGGGGTCTTCCTTGGCGTAGGCGTTGAAATCGCCCAGCAACAATTGCTGCCCGGTATTGACCTCTGTCGGCACCGTATCCAACCAACTTTGCAGTTGCTGCACCGCGCGCAGGCGCGCTTGGTTGTTGGCGCCCTGGCCGTCACCAATGTCTGCATCGTTCACGCTACCCTTGGATTTGAGGTGGTTCACAACGACAGTGAACTGCTCCGTGCCACCATCGGCCAGACTCACTTCAAAAGTCTGAGCAACCGGCACACGGTTGCCATAGGTAGCGTTAAAGGCATCGTACTTGGCTTCATCAGGAACAGCCGCCTTGCCAATGGGCTGGACCTTGTCCTTGCGATAAATGATGGCCACCATGATGGCATCGCCCCCCGCCGTAGCTACCTGCTTGCCAGCGCCTGCGCTGTAAGGCCCGGTCACATAGGCGAAGACATCGCTGCCCTGCTTTTTGTTCATGGCAGCGGTCAAGGCAGCCAGTGCACCCATGTCTGCAAAACCGTTGTTTTGCACTTCCATCAGGCCATACACATCGGCCTGCAGCCCCAGCAGGTTGGCTACGATTTTGTCCGTCTGGCGATCCAGCTCGGCCTTGCTATCCGCACCACGCCCTTCGTGCTCAACACCTAGCGGATTCTTGAACTTGGTTTTACCCAATGTGGTGAAGTAGTTCAGCACATTGGCGGACGCAACTTTGACACTCGCCTCGCCCACCGCATTTTGCAAGGTCTCCACAGTAGGCCGTGCCTCGCCTGTGAAGCTCACCGTGCTCAATGGTTGTACACGGTAGCTAGTCTGGTGCTCGCCTGCCAGCTTGTCCTCAAACTGATCCAGAATACCTTCCACCGCGGCAGTCGTGTCACCCGCACGCAAGGTATTACTTGCACTCAGCGGCTGGCCGTTGCGGCCCAGTGCCGTCTCAGGGTTAGATTTGCTGCTGCCGTCATCCAGAATAATCTGGTTGCGTCGCACGGCCGCCAAATAGGCCTTATTGCCGTCTACGCTGGGCACATTGTTCTCGGTGTACTGCGTCTGCAACGTGCCGCTTGTGAGCGTTAACGTGCCAAAGCGGCCAAGCGTGTAGTTGTCCGTCACCACCAGTGGGCCACCACCTGCGCTGATGCGAACGCGCATGCCTTCGTAGCGCTCCCACAGCGCCATATCACTGATCGGCAATTGCAACGCCACTGGCGCAGGCAGCGCGGCATCACCTGTCACCTTAAAGCCTGTGATCGTGCTCAACTGCGTGAGACCGTTGTACTCCGACACTTTGGCGGTGAACTGCACCGTCTTGCCGGGCGCCAGCGCATCTGCACCGGGGATGACGGTACTGCCCATATAAGCAAATATGCCTTCGGATGTCTCTGGCTTACCGTCATCATCTTCGGTCAGCGACTGGATGTAAAAGCCTTGCAAACCGGGCAAAACAGCTGTCACCACTCCGCGTACCGTGGCGCTTTGCCCCACTAGCGGTGATGCGGCACCCGAGCCTTGCACGGCAGAAATACGCGTAATAGTTTCCGCAGGCGGCGGCGAATCATCGCGCACCTGGCCAGGCGATCCGATATTGGCAGGTTTGGCAGGCTGGGCAAAGGCATCCAGCTCGCCCAGCCTGGCCGCGGTGTAGCGCACATCGCTGGTAGATTTCCCATCCCACACGGCAGACACACCAGCAGCCCCGCCACCAAAAACAATGCCCACGTGATCGACCCCCGTCACCGCGGCTCCCGCCGGGTTGCGCGAAGGCGCTACCTGGCTGCCATCAGTGGCCGTCAGCGTGGCGGCACCGTAGTTCATCCCCACCACAAAATACCCATTGGCATCGGACACCAGCACCGCATCGCCTTTACCCAACCCCGGCCCGGCTACCGCCAACAACTGATTGGAATCTGCCAGGCCCCAAGCCGTTTGGAAGATATCTGGCGTGCTATCCACCAACACCACCAAACGCCCACCCGGCGCCACGCCGGCGCCTGCGGGGAACAGCCCCGTATCCTTACCAGCACTGTCCGTCCAGCTCCAACCGCTCAGGTCAATCGCGGTGCTTCCGTAGTTGTATAGCTCAAAAAAGTCTCCACCGTCGGCATTGGAGTTGACCTCCGAAATCAGCAGCCTCGCCGTCGACCCGGTGGCCGCGCTGATGCTGAACTTCAGGCTCTGTGCACTGGTCGACGGGTTGTCCGCCATGTCTTGCACGGTGCCTGCAGGCAGCTGTACTTCGTAGGATTTACCGGGCTGCAAGGGCTTGGTAAGCGCCAGGCTCAACGTGGCGCCGCTGATGCTGATCTGCGCATCGCCCACCAGTACCGTCGCAAAGGCTGCGCCGTCTTCCAGCACCGTGATGCTGCCTGCGCCCTTGGCAATGGCCTCGTTAAAGCGGAAGCTGATAGCCGTGTTCTTGCCCACCTCTGTCGCGTTATTGGCAGGCAACGTACTTTGAAGCTGCGGCGGCATGGTGTCGGCGGCCACCGCCTTGCCCAACACGATCCAATTGCCTTTGAACTGCTGCTCCGCCACCGGCAGATCTTTAGACACCTTGCTCTTGCCCGGCCATACGGTATCGCCATTGTCTTGCAGCAGCTGCACGCGCGTGCCCGCCGCCGTGCTGGATGGGCTCACCAGGGTTTCAAAACTGCCTCCCGTATCCTTCAATAACGCATCCAGGTCGTTGTCAATCTGGGTCACCTCCGTGGTGCCAGGGCCTGCCCACACAAACAACGCAAAGTTATTGCTAACCGTGCTATCAGCCTTGCCTGCCGGGCCTGCAATGATCAAGAATTTCCCGTCATCGGTGCGCTGAATATCGCGTATGCCTCGCCCCCCCAGATTCAGCTCTATCGGCATGCCCAGTACCGGCGCAACCCCACCTACCACATGGCCAGGGTTGGTGATCGGGATGATCAGCGCATTGCGGCGTTGCTGCGCACTGGTTTGCGGTGCACGGAAACCCAGCAGCAACTGGCCATCCTCAGTGGCCGCCATACCTTCAATCGAAAAGCCATTGGGTGCTTCGGGCGATACCTTGTCGGCCGACGAGGCCTGCAGGCCAAAGTAGCCTGCGCCCAGTCCGTGCTTGTTGCTACTGTCCCAGTTGCTCAGCGCCGTCTCCAGATCGCTGTACTTGCCCACAAAGCTAAACTGCGTATCGGCGCCGGTGCCTGTCACCTTCACCGCAAACAGGTGCTCACGGTTATCCGCCTCAGCGCCATCGGATTTATTGCCGTGCGAGCCGGTAAAGTACCAGGTATCACCAATGCGCGTGCCGGCCTCCAAGTCCAGCTCCTTGGTAATGCCCAGCAGGTTAGAAAAACTCCACTCCGAAACGGCCGCACCGCCCGAGCGCGGGTACACGCGCAGTGCATTGCCTTCGTCATCACCAACCACCATGTACTTGTCATCCAGCGCAATGGCGGCCGAAGTGTCCGAGCCGCCCTGGTCGGATCCGGGGAAAGGGGTGTAAATGGCGCTTTCTACTGCCACGGAGCCAGTCACCTCAAACGGACCAGGCTCAGAAGGCACTGTCGATGTATCAGCCACCCAGTTGCTCGTAGTGCCAATCGCTTTGCGTAGTTGTTCTGGAGTCCCAGTCAGCGGGCCTTGATACAGCTGGTTCGTTTTATTAACCAAAGCCAGCGCTGAGCTGCCCGGCACCAGTCCCGGTGGCAGTGCTGATGTTTTGGTATCTGCCGCATCAGCCTCCCACGCGCCTGTCGTGTTGTTCAGTCCAAAAATAAACACAGGTGCTGTGTCACTCCCCTGGTAGAGCAGCACACTGTCGCCACCACCAGCAAAATCGAAACTGCCCGACTTCTTCAAATTGCCAACAGCAGGTTTAATTTGCGCAATGGCTTTGTCCAGCTGGGACAGATGGATAGTCGTACCGGCCTTCAGCGCTACAGATGCTGTCCACACCCATACCCCTTCACCGGTGCGCAGCTTACCGGCCGACAACCAGCCGTTGTCAGTCATACGAATCTCGGTGCCCGCCTCCACATCGCGAAGCAGCACTAAGCTCACGGCATCCGGCGTGGCTGAGCGCAAGGCCACCACGGCAACATCTCCCGCTTGCAGTGTGGTTTGGGCGCCAGCCTGTACGCTGCCCAAACCCAGCACCAAAGCGGTGGCCAAGGTCAATGAATAAGGCAGACCCAGTGGGCTGCGGTGGGTTGATGCGGTAGAGCGGAGCGTAAACATGAACAAAGGTGTATTCAACTGAAAACACCTTTGTCGCGGATGGCGATGAAAGCTCTATGTCAAACCGTGCAGCTTGGCCGCAATGTAGAAGGCAGCCAACAGCTTTACCTTCAATGCGCAGCTTTCATACGCAGGTCACACAAGCACTGACTGCCTCACACCGCATAGGCGAGCACCACGCCCACGAATAGGCTCACGCCGATCCAGTGGCTTTTGCTAAAGGCCGTAAAACAACCCTCACGCGTGCGGGTCCGGATCAAGCGGTAGTGCCACAGCATTTGCGCAGCGGCAGCCGCCACACCCGCCCACCAGGGCCAGCCTAACTGGTAGGGAACAACGGCGGCAATGGTCAAGCCCAGGCACAGCGCAAAAAACGCCATGATCGCGAGCACATCAAAACGCCCCAGGGTGATGGCCGATGTCTTCATGCCAATCTTCAGGTCGTCGTCACGGTCAACCATGGCGTACTCAGTGTCATACGCCAGCACCATGAACATATTGGCCAGCCACAACAACCAAGCCGTCAGCGGCACGGTGCCCTGCACAGCAGCAAACGCTATCAGTACACCAAAGTTAAACGCAATGCCGAGGAAGGCTTGCGGCATGGCAAAAAACCGCTTGGTAAACGGGTAGAGGATAGTGAACAGCACTGCGGGAACCGACCAGGCCACCGCCTCCCAGCGCGTGGTCAGCACCAGGCCTAGCGATATGAGCGTGAGCACCACGCCCACCATGGCCGCCTCCAACACTGAAATCTTGCCCGTGGTGATAGGCCGGTTGGCTGTGCGTTTGACATGTTTGTCGTACTTGCGATCGGCAATGTCGTTGATACAGCAGCCCGCGCTACGCATCAAGAACGTGCCCAGCACAAACACGATCAGCAAATGCCAGCCGGGGAAGCCATTGGACGCCACCCATAACGCCACCAAAGTGGGCCACACCAACACCAGCCAGCCAGCAGGGCGGTTAAAGCGGATCAGATCCAGATACAGCGCAAAGCGCTCAGACAGCGAAATCGAAGGACGGGCAGCGGCAGACATAGGCGCCAAGCATAGCGCGCCTGCGGTATCCGATGGGGCAGGTTTTAATTGATGGCTTGGCTGCGCGCCAGCGCCCAGGCAGCCAGGCTCCAGATCGCAACGCCTAGCAAGGCGCCCGCCAGCACATCGCTGGCAAAGTGCGCCTCCAGCAGCACACGGCTGGTTGATATCAACGCCACCAAGGCAGCCAGCAACACACCTACCAGCATACGCCAGCGCGCAGACACGCGCCCGCGCAGCACCAGCCACAACATGCCATACACAATGATGGCGCCCGCCGTGTGGCCGCTGGGGTAGCTGGCGCCCGATGTCACCAAGGCCACCAGGGCCTCGGGGCGCTCGCGGTTAAAGCTGTTCTTCAGCACGCGGGTCACCAAACCGTTCAGCACAATCGCAAACACCCACGCCTGCAGCACCAACCAACGCCGCCGCGCCGCCAGCACCAGAGCCACGCCGCACGACAGCAGGCCCAGCCACAGCACATCGCCAGTGTCCGTCACATGCTGCAAAATTTGGCGTATGGGCGCGCTGACATGGTGCTGCGACCAGGTCTGCGCCGCCCTATCCCAGGCCACCAGCTGCGCATGGCCTGCGTGCGACGGGTCTGCCACCACCCAGCTCAGCAGCACCAACAGCAACGCACAAGCCGCCGCCAGCCACAACAAGCCTCTGGACGGTGCCACATCAGCCGGAGCATCGGCCCCCAACTGCACCCGCAGTTGGCGCCTGGCCCGCAAAGGAAGGCTAATGCGCCACCACGACCAAGCCCCCAGCGCCAGCCACACCAGCAGCAACGCAGGCATCCACGGATCAATCAGTGCTAAACCCTGTGCGACCTGCGCGGTAGTGCCCTCATCCACCACAGCCCAGGCTGGCGCTGCCAGCATGGCGTTAGATAAAGCAGCAATGCGCCAGCGCGCAGCAGAAAGAAATCGGCGGTGTGACATGCCAGTCATCTTACTGGGCAGCACGGCGGACTGCGTCAGCCAATAACAAGTTGAAATGGCGGCTAGCACCCGTCTAAAAATCGTTCAATGTTAGAGAATTAATAACGAAAAAAAATAGAGCTGCATTGTGTCGCGTTGGCTGCAACAGTGGATATGCGCAACGCGGGTGTGCCAATCAGAAACTCTACGCAGGCAGTGCGCTAGATTTTTTGCGCGACTTGCAGGCAAAAGAGAGGCTCAATGCGCATTGAATAGCTGCCAAGATGGCACTGCCCTGGATAGCGCCAAAAGAGCGATTAGAAAATGAGGGGCGAAAAAGCGCTCTGTGTAACGTCCTCGTGAGCGAACGATTCTCCGGTGCTACCCAGTGCGCCACGCCACCCTCGGTATAAGTGCCATAAAAGACCAGCACGACTCCACAACAAGCCAAACCACCAAGGACGCAACACATTGCGCCCCGCGCAACATCCTCAGATTTCGTGAAATAGGCCAGCAGAAGTGGCACCAGCAGCACAAGTTCAGGCTGAACAAGCGCTTCGACGCATCAATGCCGGGCTGGTACCAGCCCACCAAGGACGCGGTGGCTGCACGGAAATAAATGCGGCCAGCGTACAAAAGCAGCATGGAGGAAACAAGCCCGACTCTGAAAAATCGGGAGTCGCTCCTGAGAAGCATTGAACGAATCGTGCAGCATGCTGCCCATTCTTAAGACAGGTGGTCCGCAAAATATAAAGTCAGGGTGAACTCCTGGCCAGCAAAAGCTAATGACAAAACGCCTGCATCCATAAGCACATCACACCGCCATCGGTTTGATGCACACAAGTCAGCACTGCTGATTACTTAAAACAAACCCAAGCCCAGCAGCCCCGCCCCCACTGACGGGGAGAGCGCCAAGGTCAAGCGCACGCACGCACGCACGAACAAGCAAACAAGCAAACAAGCAAACAAGCAAACAAACAATTTCTTTATAAGTTTTAAGCGGCTAACGCCCACCAGCAGGCAAAAAACGCCTAAATGAATAGCATCCAGACAAAACAAAACCCCATGCAGGCACGCCTGGCATGGGGTTTTGTTGTGCTTGTAGCCGCTGATGAGCGATTAGCTTTGCAGCATGGTCACGCCGGGCAGGTTGCAGGCAAAGATGGCGTTGCGCAGGGCAGCGATGGCTTCGTAACGGGTGAAGCTGCGGCGCCATACCAGCACCACGCGGCGCTTAGGGGCTTCGCCGTTGTCGTCATCAGCCAGCGGGATGTAGCGGATATGGGTCTCGTCCGATTTACGACGACGCACACCCTTTTCCAGCGCATCCTTGGGCACTGACAGGCGGGGCACCAGAGTCACGCCCATACCAGCAGCCACCATGTGCTTGATAGTCTCGAGCGACGAGCCCTCAAACGTACGGCGGATACCTTCGGTGTTGCTAGAGTAGCGCGCGAACTCGGGGCAGACCTCGAGTACGTGATCGCGGAAGCAATGGCCTGCACCCAAGAGCAGCATGGTTTCGTTCTTCAGCTCATTCGACGAGATGCTATCGCGCTCAGCCAGTGCGTGAGTGCTGGGCACAGCGGCAAAGAAGGGCTCGTCGTACAAGGGCGCCATGGCCAGACCGGTGTCTGGGAAGGGCTCGGCAACGATGGCACAGTCGATCTCGCCGGTGCGCAGCATCTCCAGCAACTTGGCCGTCATGTTCTCGTTGATCATCAACGGCATCTGCGGCGTGCGCTCGATGGACTGGCGCACCAGCTCGGGCAGCAGATAGGGGCCAATGGTGTAGATCACCCCCAGGGTCAGCACACCGGCCAGTGGGTCTTTACCGCGCTTGGCGATTTCGCGAATGGCGGCAGCCTGGTCCAGCACGATCTGCGCCTGGCGCACGATCTGGTCGCCCAAAGTGGTGACAGACACCTCAGAGGCGCTGCGCTCGAACAGTTTGACCTCGAGCTCTTCTTCCAGCTTTTTAATGGCGACCGACAAGGTGGGTTGCGACACGTAACACGCATCGGCCGCACGACCGAAGTGCCTCTCTCGCGCCACAGCAACAATATATTTCAACTCTGTAAGTGTCATGTCAGTTTTCTATGCGAACCGCGTATTGTGCATGGACTACGCGTGTGCTGGTGAATTCCACCCAAAAGCACACCGTCTAGCGTTGTGATTCATGGGAGACGCAAGGCTGTAGTTGTACCCGATTCCTTCTGAAACCGGTTAATTAATGTCCTACAGCCAAAATAGGAAATATCTATTATGCACTTGCAGCAAAAATTTTGCGAGCGAGCGCTTCAGATCTAAGCCTCTATTTATAAGAAATCGATGATTCGCACCTTCGTTCGGCACCTTATCCACCAGCCAATATAAATCGGGCCTGCAAGCAAGGTACTTGTAAGCATATGTTTTCTTGCGCGGAAGTTTAGGCTTTCAAATACTCTGCCTTGCCGCCCAACCAGCGCGAAACATGCACCGCCGCCAGCTCGGGCCAGCGGTCCAACATCTCGGGCGCAAGCTCACGCGCCCATTCCAGCAAGTGCTTGTCGGCCTCCAAGTCGGCAAAACGCAACAGCGGCGCGCCGGACTGGCGAGCTCCCAAAAACTCGCCCGGGCCGCGTATCTCCAGATCGCGCCTGGCAATCTCAAAACCATCGCTGGTCTCAGCCATGGCGCGCAGGCGCTCCTTGGCCGTCTCACCCAGCTTTCCACTGTCGCCTACCGCATACAACAGCACACAGGCCGATGCGGCTGCGCCCCGCCCTACACGGCCGCGCAGCTGGTGTAACTGGCTCAGGCCAAAACGCTCGGCATGCTCAATCACCATCAGGCTGGCGTTGGGCACGTCCACACCCACTTCAATTACCGTGGTCGATACCAGCACGCCCATCACACCGGCGGTGAACAGCTCCATCACCGCCTTCTTCTCAGCCGTTGGCATACGCGAATGCAGCAGTCCCACCATCACGCCGGGCAAGGCCTCACTCAAATCAGTATGGGTAGCGGTGGCGTTGCTCAAATCCAGTGCCTCGCTCTCCTCAATCAGCGGACACACCCAGTACACCTGGCGGCCTTGGGCTATTTGGTCGGCAATGCGCGCTACCACCTCATCCTTGCGGCTGTCGCTGATCAGCTTGGTCACCACCGGTGTGCGGCCAGGTGGCAGCTCATCAATGGTCGATACATCCAAATCCGCGTAATAGCTCATCGCCAAGGTGCGCGGAATCGGGGTCGCACTCATCATCAGCATGTGCGGCTCCATGCCAGTGGATAGCAGCTTTTGTCGCAGCGCCAGCCGCTGCGCCACGCCAAAACGGTGTTGTTCATCAATCACTGCCAGGCCCAGCTTTTTGAATTGCACCTGGTCCTGGATCACCGCATGCGTGCCCACCACCAGCGCGGCCTCGCCACTCTCTACCAAGGCCAGCATGGCCGTGCGCTCTTTCTTTTTCTGCGCACCGGCCAGCCAAGCTACCCTTTTGCCCAGCGGTGCCAAAAGCGGCTCTAGCCAGCCTACCAATTTGGCAAAATGCTGCTCGGCCAAAATCTCGGTGGGCGCCATCAGCGCGCATTGCCAGCCCGCATCAATGGCGATCACAGCGGACAGCGCCGCCACGATCGTCTTCCCCGAACCCACATCGCCCTGCAGCAGCCGGTGCATAGGGATGGGCCGCGCCACGTCTTGCGCAATCTCCTCGCACACGCGGCGCTGCGCACCTGTCAGCGAGAACGGCAGCGCCGCCAAAAATTGCTCATGCAGGTTGAGGCTACCGTCCGCCATGCGCTGCGGCACCAGGGCCGGGGCGCGCAGCCGGTCACGTTCACGCTTGGCTGTCAGCTGCGATAGCTGCTGCGCCAGCAACTCCTCCGCCTTTAAGCGCTGCCACGCGGGGTGGCTATGATCCTCTAGCGCGGCAATGGATACATCGGGCGTTGGGTTATGCAAAAAATGTAGCGCATCGCGCAAGCTGAATGCACGCTGCTGGCCGTTTTCACCCCAATAGCGTGCGTAAGGCAGGTCGATACCTGGTGGCAAGGTCTCGACCAAATCCGCCCGCTGCAAACCGCTAATAACGGCGCGGCGCAAATACGGTTGCGGCAAACCCGCGGTAGTGGGGTAAACGGGTGTGAGCGACTGCGGCAGCTCGCCACCCGCCATGCGAAAAGCTGGGTGCACCATTTGCCGCCCCCAAAAACCACCCTTGACCTCGCCCCGAATGCGCAGCGTATTGCCCACGGCCAAAGTCTTTTGGTGCGATGGGTAAAAGCTGAAAAAGCGCAGCTCACAGTGGTCGCCGCTCTCGTCCTCCACCCGCACCACCAGCTGGCGGCGGGGGCGTATTTGTATCTCGCTGGCCACCACCGTGGCCTCGATCTGCGCTACCTCTCCATCGCGGGCATTGCGCAGCGGAATGATGCGGGTTTCGTCCTCATAGCGCAGCGGCAGATGCAGGGCCAGGTCGATATCGCGCACCAAGCCCAGTTTGACGAGCGCTTGCTGCGCCGGGTTTTTGGCAGGCGCTTTCGCTGCTGCAGCAGCGCCGCTTGCGCCCTCAGCGACAGCCGCCGCAGCTTTGCGAGGGCGGCCAGGCTTGCGCTTGGCAGGTTCGACAGGGGCAAAGTTGGGGTCAGCAGGCACGACGACGACAGACACAGGGGGCTGGCAAAAGCGCCACGCCAAGGCTACCACGGCGCGGCGCATTACTGGCTAAAAAGCCAGTGGATTGATGGACTGTAGGGGCTGCAGGCCAAGCATTTATATATCGCCAACCTATCCGTATGGATGGTGCACCCATACGGGATTCATTGTTGAATACCAAAAACACACTTTTATTAACAAATTTAACAAGTTCTTATGAACGAGAAGTGATGCTTTACCGCAATAGCACAGACGTGAATTACATCAAAAATCATAGCAATTACGTTATTTATTCAGCTTTAGAAAGAGGAATTTTATGCACCACTACACCCGTCTTCGCAGCCTGCCGCTGCAACCCCGCCTGCTGGCCTTGGCGCTGGCCCTGCCGTTTGCCGCACAAGCGGGCGAAGTCACCTTTAATACAGTAGGCGCCGCGGAGTGGCAGGTACCAGCTGGCGTAGAGTCAATTCAAATCGTTGCTACGGGTGGTGGTGGTGGCGGTGGTGGCCACACAGCCAAGATAGGCGCCGGCGGTGCGGGTGGCAAGGTCAACGCCACCTGGCCGGTGACACCCGGCAGCATGTTGCAGCTGTTTGTGGGCGGCGGCGGCGCTGCAGCCAAAGCACCTAAGAACCAGAATAAAAAGGTGACCTCCGGGAGTGGTGGCGGTGCCTCTACCGCCCGCCTGGGCAAACTACTGCTAGTTGCAGGTGGTGGCGGAGGTGCAGCGATTACTACAAATCAACCGGTTAGCGGCGGCTATGGCTGTGCCCAAGATGGCTTTAATGGAGCCTTGAAGAATAAAGCAGGCAACGGGGGCGGTGGCAAAGGTGGCAGTAAAGGCATAGGCGGTAAGGGCGGCATTAAATCAAAACACGACGCTACTGACCCAGACATGAATCCCGGCGGCGATGGCAAAGGAGGCGAAGGGGGCGAAGGGGGCTTGGGCGCTTGGGCAAGCGCAGGCGCAGGCGATGGACCTAGCGAAGGCGGCCACGGCGGTGTCGGCGGATTTTTAGGAGTAATCGGTGACGACTACGGCGGCAGTGGCGGTGGCGGTGGTGGCGGCGGTTACGGCGGCGGCGGCGGCGGCGCATCGGGCAGTTCCTTCGATGGCGGCGGCGGCGGCGGTGGCTGGTTCGGCGACGAATGTGTATCTGCTGACAATGGCGGCAGGCCAATATTCATGAAGCAAGATGTAACTGACCCAACCAACAAACTGGCAGCCACCTCAAACGGAGGTGCGGGCTCCATCGTCATCAGCTACGACGACCCTGCCCCCATCAGCGCAACGCTGGGCGGCAGCATCAACGGTTTGAGCACTGCTGGCCTGGTGCTGGTATCGGGCGGCAATCCGTTGCAAACCGTGGCACCCGCAGCCAAGGCCACCAGCTTCGCCTTTGCGGATGCAGTCGCAGGCCCTTACGCCGTAGCCGTGCAAACCCAGCCCTCAGGCCTGCAGTGCACGGTGGACAGTGGCACCGGCACAATTACCGCCGATGTCACCAACGTGGTGGTGAGCTGCGTGCCAACGGCCAGCGCCGCGCCAACCCCCGTGCCCAGCCTGGGCGCCTTGGGTGTGTTGATGCTGTCCGGCCTGCTGGGCTGGCTGGGCATGCGCCGCCGTAGTTAAATACTGGCCCTCAAGGGCTATCTACTATGCTTTTAATAGCTGCTAGCGCCCACCAACCGGGCACTAGCAGCTATTTTTTATGAAAACCATCCGCCTGCAAGCGCCTGACTCTTTTGCACCCCCCAAGCGTTTGCAATTGATCCTCACCCAATGACATTTACCCTCCCCCATAAATGGGGTGCATTAGGCATGCATTCCCGTAAATTGGCGTGCTCTAGTCGGCTGCCATAACAAAAGCGTGTTGCTTATGCATCTACCAGCAACGGCCAGCGCGCAGCACCCAAACTGCCCATCAAAAAAATTACCGCTGCCCAAGGTGGGCGTTACGTTGGCGAAGGTTTTGATGCGTTGAATCAATGCCGCTAGCGCTTTGTATGCAGGTGACGGGCTCGCAACTCACCCATCAAGGCTAGCGCGACGGCTGACAAGGCGGCTGCGCCTACCGGTAGCAGCAGCAAAAGGCAACCACAGCCCTGCACGTCACTGGCTAAAAGACCGGTGAATTGATGATTTGCATGATCTATAGGGCCACCATTAGTTTATTTATCACCAACCTATCCGTTTGGATGGGGCGCAAACCTGCGGTTTAGTGTTGAATGCAGAATAAAACACGTTTATTAACATGTTTAACATAATTTAATATTTAAAAATGATCCAGAGGCGCAAACCCACATTCATTTAGCGCTTCAAAAATCATAGCAACCACCTTATTCACCCACCTTCAGAAAGAAGAACTATATGCACCATTGCATTCGTCGCCTGTCGCTGCGCCCTCGCTTACTGGCCGCTGCGCTGGCCTTGCCTTTTGCAGCCCAAGCGGGCGAGATCACCCTTGCCGCAGGCACCACCAGCTGGGTGGTACCTGCGGGCGTAACCGCTATCAACGTGGTTGCTACAGGGGGCGGTGGCGGCGGTGGCGTAGGTGGTAACGGCGGCGCAGGCGGCCAGGTGACGGTCACCAACTGGCTCGTAACGCCCGGCAGCACCCTCCAGGTCGCCATTGGCAGCGGTGGTGCAGGGTTAGTCATACCCGAGTCACCCGCCGAAAGAAACGGGCTAAAAGCAGAGCCTGAGCCAGGTGCCCTCCAAGCTTTTGGAGGCCACCCCACCAGCCTGCAAAACGGCTCGGAATGGATTATTGCTGGCGGTGGTGGTGGCGGTGGCATTGCCATAATCAACGCCGATGATGTTGATGTATCCGGCGGTGACGGCTGTGGCAGTCAAGGCATGGGCCCCCTATTTAACGAGATAAGTGTTGGAGGCAAGGGCGGGACAAACGGCCAAGGCGGCGCAAATGGGATGAATCATTCCACTGATAGCCCCAATTTCGAGGTGTTATGGGGTGCGGCAGGCGGCAGCGGCCAAGGCGTCAGCCAAGGCGGGGTAGGTACGTCTTTGAATAACGATTTCTATGCAGGTGAAGGCGGCGGTGGCTGGGGCGGCGGCGGCGGCGGCGGCTTATTGTTCACAGTGGGGGGGCTCACCGCTGGAAGTGCTGGCGGCGGCGGCGGCGGCGGATCCACCGGCGACAACTGCGTCCCCGCGAGCAATGGCGGTTTAAGGATCCAAGTACCCACTGGTGAAACACCTCCCGAAAACCTCACCACCCGCCTGAAAGCTGCGGCAGCCAAGGCAGGCCCCACCAATTTTGACGGCGGGCCAGGCTCCCTCACCATCAGCTATGCCGATCCAATCAGCGCTACGCTGGGTGGCAACGTCAGCGGCCTGAGCGCTGCAGGCCTGGTGCTGGCATCCGGCGGCTACCCAGTGCAAACCATTACCCCTGCAGTCAATGCCACCAGCTTCACCTTTGCCGATGCAGTCGCTGGCCCCTATGCCGTAACCGTGCAAACTCAACCAGCAGGCCTGCAATGCACAGTGGGCAGTGGCACCGGCACGATTACTGCCGATGTCAACAACGTGGTGGTGAGCTGTGTGCCAGCCGCCGGCGCCACGCCAACGCCCGTGCCCAGCCTGGGCGCCTTGGGTGTGTTGATGCTGTCCGGCCTGCTGGGCTGGCTGGGCATGCGCCGCCGTAGTTAAACACTAGCCTGCAAGGGCTATTCACTATGCTTTTAATAGCTGCTAGCGCCCGTAAATCGGGCGTTAAGCAGCTATTCTCATTGTTATCCAACGTGTACCGACAATTACCTGCCCCGTATTTCCCCCATCAAACGCTTGCAATTGTTCACCACTCAATGGCGCTTACCTATCCAAATGAATAGGGCGCTTTCAGGAAAAATTCCGTAAATTGGAGTGATCGAACCGACTGACAAAACGGGAGCGTATTTGCTAGCGACTCCCCGGTTAGAAAGGCATGCGCATGTTGCCCGAACTGCTCATCAAAAATAGCCAGGCGCAGGTATTGCGCTCTCTGATCATGCGCGACAGCTTGTGCACGGTGGGACGTGATGCGAGTTGCTCTGTAGTACTGCCCTCACCCGACATCAGCCGCGTGCACGGCGCCTTCACGCACTCTGCCCAGCATGGCGTGCTGTCGGTGGAGGATCTCCACAGCAAAAACGGCGTTTTCGTCAACGGCCTGCGAATGCGCCGCAGCGTACTGTATGCGGGCGACGTAGTGTGCATAGGCAACTATAAGATCTATGTGCGACAAGGCTCATCAATGCCACCCAAGATGGGGGTGGCGTTGGCGAAGATTTTGGCCAATTGAATCAACGCTTCTCGCGCTTTCTGCGCAGGTAGCGGTCTAGCAGCTCAAACAGCAACTCACTCATTAACGCCAGTGCGGCGGCGGGCAAGGCGCCAGCCAGCATCAGGGCGCTGTCATTCAGCGCCAGGCCGGTAACAATGCGCTCGCCCAAACCGCCCGCGCCGATAAAGGCGGCGATGGTTGCCGTGCCAATGGCAATGGCGCAGGCCGTGCGTATGCCGGCAATCACCGTGGGCATGGCGATGGGCAGCTCTACCCAGCGCATGCGCTGCGGCCGCGTCATGCCCAGTGCCGCTCCGGCGCTGCGCAGGCCGGGTGATACCTCGGCCAAACCTGCGCAGGTGTTGCTCAAGATCGGCAAGATGGAATACGCCGTGAGTGCCAGCAGCGCAGGCAAGCGGCCAATCACGCCTAGCAGCGCAATCAGCACGGCCAGCAGCGCCAGCGATGGGATGGTTTGCATCACGCCCGCCGCGCCCACGGCCAGCGCACGCAGCCGCGTATGGGGAAAGAGCAACACGCCCAGTGGTACCGCAATCAAGGTGGCTGCGCCTACGGATAGCAGCACCAGCAACAAATGCTGGCCGGTGAGGCGCCACAAATCGTCGGCCCAAAGACGCTGCCACAGTTGCTGGCCAAAGCTGGCTTTGGCTTGCGGCACTGCTGCAGTGCTGGCGCCTGGGCCCTGCGCCAAAAACTCGCGTGCAATCACCTCGAATGGCTGGCTATGCAGCTCGGCCTGCGCGTTCATCTGGATCATGGCCGCTTCGCCGATACGGCCTTGCAACGGCTGCAGTGCGGCCCAGGCGGCGGGCTGTTTGTTCGGTAGATCGGCGCGGTACAGCAACACCGCGTCGTAGTGCGGAAAGTAGTTGCGGTCGTCTTGCAGCACCAGCAGGCTCAGTGCGTCAATTTTGGCGTCCGTGGTGTAGATATCCATCACGTCGATTTGCTGCTGCGCTATGGCTTCGTAGGCTAGGCCGTGGTCCAGCCCTTGGGGCTTGCTGTGCAGTTGGTAGCGGGCGGCCAAGCCGGGCCAGCCGTCGGCGCGGCCAACAAATTCGTTCGACAGGCCGTAGCGCAGATCGGAATGCTGGGCCAAGTCGCTCAGGCTGCGTATACCCAGTTGTTCTGCCTTGTCGCGCCGCATGGCCAGCGCGTAGCCATTGTTAAAACCCAGCGGCACGCCCACAGCCAGGCCCATCGGCGCTAGCGCTTTATTCAAATCAGCCAAGGAGCTATGCGATGGGTCTTTGACAATCTCTTGCGCAATGGTGCCGGTGTACTCGGCGTACACGTCAATCTGGCCACTGCGCAGCGCCTCGTACACGATAGCAGTATTGCCCAGGCCTTGGCGCACCTGCACCTTGGCACCTGCAGCCTGCGCGCTTTGCGCAACGATCTGCGCGAGAACATAGGATTCGGTAAACCGCTTCGATCCCACGCGCAGCGTATCTGCCTGCAGGTTTTGGGCCGCAGCCAATCCAGACACCAGCAAACACCAAGCCGCCAAGGTAGCAGCCACCAGTCGTTGGGCAAACTTCATCGGGCCACTATAACAAGCATGTCGGCTGCTGAATATCCGCAATACTTCTATAAAAATCAGCCTCTAGCACCGTGACAGTGGGTACTAGCAGCTACGATTTACAGAGCATCCAATAGATTCTGACCGCCATGTACCCCTTGCTCCGCACCGCCCTGGCCCCTTGGCTGGCCATAAGCTTGATCGCCAGTGCCGCCGCTGCTGACAGCGATATCACCACCCTCATCGAAAGCGGCGCCAGCCAAGTCGCCACGGGCGACCAACACAGCTGCGCGCTGCTGCAAGGCGGCGCGGTGCAATGCTGGGGCAGCAATGATTACTACCAACTGGGCAACAGCAGCACCGGTACCCGTACCCAGCCCGTGGCTGTGCGCGGCCTGCCACCCGCCAAGGCGATAAGCGCTGGCGGCTCTCACAGTTGTGCCATTACCACCAAGGGCGAAGTCTGGTGCTGGGGCGCCAACCTGCAGACGCAATTGGACAGCAGCCGCAAGCCGCACAGCGCGCCGGTGCGTATTACAGCGCTTGGCGGTGCGGCGCTGCAGATCAGTGCGGGCGCAGCGCACAGCTGCGCCGTCATACAGGGCGGTGCGCTGCAATGCTGGGGCGACAATAGCAACGGCCAGTTGGGTACGGGCGATCAGCAGGAGCAAACCCAGGCTATCACCGTACGTGGCCTGCCACCCATCGCGCATGTGGCTGCGGCCGACGGCCATACCTGCGCCACCACAGCCAGTGGCGGCGCCTATTGCTGGGGCTTTAACCTGTACGGCCAGGTGGGTGACGGCAGCCAGACGCCGCGCCTAGCGCCTACCCAAGTAACGGGCCTGGCCCAGGGCGTAAAGCACCTTGCCGCCGCCCCCGGCCACAACTGCGCCTTGCTGGCAAACGGCGCCGTGCAATGCTGGGGCTATAACTACTACGGCCAACTTGGCGAAGGCACTTTGCAAGATCGCCACCAGCCTACGCCCGTTGCAAGCCTGGCCGCACAGGCCATCGCCACGGGCAACGAGCACAGCTGCGCCATCAGCCACACAGGCGCTGCTCTGTGCTGGGGCAATAACAGCAGCGGCCAGCTAGGCAGCCCACTAATGCGCGGCGAAGGCGGCAGCAGCGCACGACGCACGCCCACGCCGGTTACGGGCCTGGCCTGCGGCCAGCGCCAGATCAGCGCAGGCCGCTCGCACACCTGTGCGCTGAGCACAGCGGGCGCAGTGCAGTGCTGGGGCAAGGTGGATTAACCCCATTGCTCATAAAAATATAGCTACTAACGCCCGTTAGCTGGGCGCTAGTAGCTTTTTTTTTACACCTTGACCTTTTGAACCAACTTAACGCGGCAGCGCTTCCACCTCCTTGGTCCAGCGGTCAATCAAACGCTTGCGCTCGGCAGATTTGCCGTATTTCTCAAAATCGTACTTGATGAGTTTGACGTCATCCATGGTGGGGATGCGCGGGTCCATCTTGAAAGTCTTGTTGGCGGGCACCTGGTAGCTGCCCACTTGCGCACCTACCGCCTGGCCTTCGGGGCCCATCAGCCAATCGTAGTATTTTTTGGCATTGGCCATATTACGTGCCCCCTTCACCAGCGCGATGCCGCCCACCTCGTAGCTCGTGCCTTCGCAAGGCGCAGCGGTTTTAACCGGGTACTTATCAGCCTTCCACTTTTCAAAATTAAACATGAAGGTAATGCCCACGCCGACTTCGCCCTTAGCCACATTGGGCGCTTGCGCCTGGCCGCTGCGGGTGTAGGTGTTGGTGTTTTTATGCAGCGCCTTCAGGTAGTTAAATGCCTGGTCCTCGCCCATCAATTGCACCAGCCCCGCAATCACCGTGTAGGCCGTGCCGCTGGAGGCTGGGTGGGAGATCTCGACCTCGCCTTTAAATTCTGGCTTGATCACATCGGCCCAGCACTTGGGTTCGGGCAGTTTTTTCTTCTTCAAGATATCGGTGTTATAGCCAAAGCCGATGGCCGAGCTGTAGAACCCGCCGACCTGATTGCCCGACATGGCGTACTGGCGAACGCTCCAGTCGCGCAAGTCGTTGATATAGGCAGGGCGGTACTCCGCAAGCAAGCCCTGCTCAGCTGCTTGCAAGAACGGATCGCCCGTGCCACCCCACCAGATATCCGTCTTGGGGTTGTTGGCCTCAGCACGCAACTGGGCGCCAATTTCGCCCGTGCCCTTATGCGCCTGGTTGACCTTGATGCCGGTCTTTTTGGTGAACTCTTTGGCCGCCGCCTCACACCAGGGCGCATCGGTGCTGCACAACGCATTGACCACGCCTTGGGCCTGAGCGCTGGCGGCCACCACGGTGAGCAGCGCAGCGGCAGACAAGCTGCGAATCTTGAAGGAAGAGGAAAAGATAGTTGCCATAGGGCTTGCTCCTTGTTATCGGTTTTTCAAATCTGGCGGATGAGCGCCACCCGCCTGAAAGCCGGATTGTGACCAATTTGTGACAAAACCAATAGCTCGAAAGCACTAAGAGCAGCCAGTACAAGCCAGCAAACCACAGGTTTGCGTTTGAGGCGCGGCACGAAGCCGCAAGCAGTACAAGAGTACGACAAGGCGAGGCACCATGCATCAAGGCTTGTGCTGGCCGCGCTAAGCCACAAGCCCGCGTTGTTGGCTGTGCCTCTTCTTCGCTGTCACAATCGCCCCCTTGTTTGTGACACAAAGCAGCAGGTCTGTTCCGCCTGCCAGAGCCAACCATGACAGCGTTTTCCGGTGCGCGCCGCACCTATCATCTGAGCGATTTCGACTTTGAGCTCCCCACCGAGCTGATTGCCCAACACCCGGCTGCCGAGCGCAGCGCCTCGCGCCTCCTGGATGCGCGCGAGGGCGACTTGGTGGACCGCCACTTCTACGACCTCCCCGACCTGCTGCAAGCTGGTGACCTGCTAGTGTTCAACGACACCCAGGTGATCAAGGCGCGCATTTTTGGTGAGAAAACCAGCGGTGGCAAGATAGAGCTGCTGATCGAGCGCGTGCTGAACGACCATGAAGTCGTCGCCCACATGAAGGTCAGCAAAAAACCCGCCATTGGTGGCGTGCTGCACATGATGGGTGGCAAAAAAGGCGGTGGTTTTGATGCCACCCTGATGGGCCGCTGGCCCAATGAAATGGGCGCCCTCTTCCGCCTGCGCCTGAGCGGCCCCAACGGCGAAACACCGTGGGAGCTGATGCAGCAGCACGGCCACATCCCGCTGCCGCCCTATATTGAGCGCGAGCAGCAAACCGGCCAAGACCCGGACGCGGCTGAAGACGAAGTACGCTACCAAACCGTATTTGCCAAAAACCCCGGCGCCGTAGCCGCACCCACCGCCGCGTTGCATTTTGACGAGAAGGTACTGGCCGCACTAGAGGCCAAGGGCGTAGAGCGCGCCAGCGTGACTCTGCACGTGGGCGCAGGCACCTTTCAGCCCGTGAAAACCGAAAACCTGAAAGACCACCAAATGCACAGCGAGTGGTACAACGTGCCGCTAGCTACCTTGGCGGCGCTAGAGCGCTGCCGCCAGCGCGGTGGCCGCGTGGTGGCCGTAGGCACCACCAGCGTGCGCACGCTGGAATCCTGGGCCCGCACCGGCCAGCTATCGGGTGACACCGACATCTTCATCACCCCCGGTTTCCCCTACCGCGTGGTGGACATGCTGGTCACCAATTTCCACCTGCCCAAAAGCAGTTTGATGATGCTGGTCAGCGCGTTTGCAGGCTACGAGCACATCATGGGTCTGTACAAACACGCGGTAGAGAACCAGTACCGCTTCTTCAGCTACGGCGACTCGATGCTGCTGCAACGCAAGCTGGCAGAGCCTGCAGATGGCGCGGCGAAGACGGGCAGCACTGCTGCCTGAGCCACCCACACCCCTGAAAAAGCTGCCTGCCCAGGCAGCTTTTTTCATGGTGACATGGAGCGGTGCCTTTCTTACTTACCACCGTCATCGCGCTGAGCAGCCTGCTGATCTTGCTCAACCGGCTGTCGCTGCTGCAAGCCTGGAGCCAAGGCAAGGCCTTTTCATTTAGGCCGCCATAGGTGTGCGGTATTGCGGCCAGCATGGCGCTGTGTTTTTACCCGCACCCAATGGCGCGTATGTATTTTTGGCGGCCTTTGCTGCCAGGTCCTGGTCTGGGTTTATGCGGCGCGTTATTGGTGTGGCAATGGCTACGCGGTTAGGCTCAATGGCAAATTCATGAAACCGCACCTAGCGCCCACCCTGCGGTCGCTAAGAGCTATTATTTTTGAATAAACTTCCGTACCGATTGCAGCAAACCATCTAACGGCTCCAGCGTGTCCAGCTGCAGCACCGGGCAGGCTAGTTCAGCGATCCAGCGCTGGTGGCGCCGCAGGCTACGCTGGGTGTCATCGCCAGCCTCATAGCCTGCAGCCCAGTCCAAAAATTTGGTGCTGATACGGCGGCGCTCAGGATCCTTGTCGAGTGCTTCGCCAAAACGATCACGTTCGCGCTGGTGCAGGCGCTGCATGCGGGTTGCGTTGTCCAGCCGCAAAAACACCACGTGCGTAAATTCCTGCTGCAGGGCTCGGCCCCAGGTCATGAGTGATCCACCGCTGATGATCCAGTCATGCACGCCTTGCAGACGTTGCTGCATGGCCTGCACACGCTCGTCGGGCGCAACAACTTCGGAAAAAGGCTGGGCAGTTTGCCGCCAGTAGAAATCGTCCGACTCCAGATGCAGCCAACCCAGTTGTCGGGCAAGCGCTGCACCCAACGTGGTAGTACCACTACCCGATGCGCCAAAGATATGCAGATGTACTGCCGCTATGGGATTGATTTGATGCGGATGCTCCATGCCCATAGCATAGGTTTTTTGGCGCGCTTTAGTCTGCTCGGTGTTCGCTGGCGCTGCCTTCGCGGCCCTTGGGTTCATTGGAGCCGTGGCGGATGTAGACCTCATAGTCGCCGATGGTGACGATATCGCCGCTGTAGAGAATTTTGCGTTTGATCTGGACGCCGTTGACGAAGGTTCCGTTCATGCTGCCGTGGTCTTCCACAGTCAGGATGCCAAAGCGCTCGCGATGGTAGAAGGCTCCGTGATTACGGCTGACGCTCATGTCGTCGAACACGATATGGCTGGTTGGTATCCGGCCAAAGGTGGTGAATCCATCCTCCAAGGTGAGTGAGCGCAGAATCAGTGCGTTGCGGTCCCTTACCAGCAATTCTGGCAGCATATCAGTCCCAGTTCATTAAAGAGTTTGTATCCACTTGATACAAATCATACGCATTGGTAAAAATAATCTGCCTCTGTATAGGGTTATTTTCTAATGTTATACGGTTGTCATATATGAGCATTAAAGAATATCAATATTTGCACAGCGAATAACTATACCTCGTCCTAGAAATAGTCACAAAACCGCCGTCCATTCACCGTGTGTACACGCACCCGTATCTCGTACAGATCGCTCAACACCGCGTCCTGCACCACGTGTTCGGGTGCGCCTTCACAGTACAGTCGGCCATCCTTCATCGCGATGATGTGGTCGGCATAGCTAGCGGCAAAGTTGATGTCGTGCAGCACTACGACGACGGTTTTGCCCGTATCTTGCACAGCCTGGCGCAGCAACTGCATCATGCCCACGGCATGGGCCATATCCAGGTTGTTGAGGGGCTCGTCCAGCAGGATGTAGCGCGTGTCCTGGCACAGCACCATGGCGATATAGGCGCGCTGGCGCTGCCCGCCAGATAACTCGTCCAGAAAGCGACCGTCTAACTCCTCCAGCTTCAAATAGGCCAGCGCTTTGTCAACATGGGTCTTGTCTTCCAGCGTCAGCCGCCCTTTGGAATGGGGAAATCGGCCAAAAGCCACCAAGTCACGCACCGTCAGGCGCAGGGTGCTTTGGTTGTCTTGGCGCAGGATGGCCATCACGCGCGCCAGTGCATCGCTTGCGGTGGTGTTGATGTCCTGCCCCTCAATGCGCACCTGCCCCGATGTGATGGGCACCAGGCGGCTGATGAGTGTGAGCGCGGTGGATTTGCCAGCCCCGTTGGGCCCGATGATGGCGGTGAGTTTGCCCTGCGGTATTTGCAGGTTGACATCGTGCAGCACGGTCGTCATGCCGTGGGTTTTGCGCAAGTTGATCGTTTCAATCATTTCAGCTCTTTGTCTTGCGCACCAACAGGTAGATAAAGGTCAGCCCACCCAAAAACTCCACCACCATCGACAGCGCGGTGTTAAAGCTGAAGATGCGCTCCAGCACCATCTGCCCCCCCACCAGCAACAACACGCCCAATAGCACGGTGGCGGCCAAGGTGTAGCGATGCTGGTGTGTGTGCATCAACTGGTAGGCCATATTGCTGACCAGCAGTCCAAAAAAAGTGACCGGGCCAACGAGCGCGGTAGACACCGATACCAGAGCTGCGATCACCACCAGCACGCCCATGACGGAGCGCTGGTAATCCACCCCCAGGTTGATCGCAACATCGCGCCCCAGTGCCAGCACATCGAGCAGATGGCGCTGACGCCACACCCACACGCCCACAGCCACAATCACCACGAGCGACACCAGCAGCAGCTTGACTGATACGGTGTTGAAGTTGGCAAACAAGCGGTCTTGCAGCACGGTGAACTCGTTCGGGTCCATGATGCGCCAGACAAAGTTGTTGAGGCTGCGAAAGAAGATGCCCGCCACAATGCCGACCAGTAGCAACAAGTGCAAGTTGCTGGTCTGCCCGCGGAACAGCCACATAAACAACGCGGTCGACAGCACCACCATCAGCCCTACATTCATGCCAAAGCGCGCCAGCTCGGGCATCTGCATGGCGGCCATGCCAATGGTGAAGGCCAGCACGGATTGGATCAGCTGGTAGAGCGCATCAAAACCCATGACGGCGGGCGTCAGAATGCGATTGTTCGTCACCGTCTGGAACAGCACGGTCGAAACCCCGATCGCAAACGCCACGGTCCACAAAGTGGCCAGCTTGGTACCACGCAAGGGCAGCACAAAGCTCCATTCGGTTTTGACGCCGATCGTCATAAACAGCACGCTCGCCGCCAAAGCCAGTGCCAGCAAGATCCACAGGCGGCGTGTGGGGGAGCTCACTACTTGTTCAATGGCTGCCGGCGACTGTTGATCGGGTGTCAGTGACATTCTTCGTATGGAAGATATTTGCGCCACGCCTAGCCCCCCATGCGCTTGCGGCGCGACAGCAACAAAGCCAAAAACATGGCGCTGCCGATGACGCCCATCACGGTGCCAATCGGTACCTCATACGGCGCAATCACCAAGCGGCCGATCAAATCACAAACCAGCGCCATCAACGCCCCAGACCAGGCCACCCACAGTACGGATTTGCGCACGTTGTCGCCCACCACCATGCGCACCAGGTTGGGCACAATCAGGCCGACGAATGGGATCACACCTACCGTCACGATCACCGCCGCCGTCACCACAGACACCACGGCTACGCCCTGCGCCACCAGGCGCTTGTAGTTGAGCCCCAGGCTGGTGGCGAAATCTTGCCCCATGCCAGCCACGGTAAAACGGTCAGCCGCCAGTATGGCGACGATGGTGACTGCCAGCGACAGCCACAGCAACTCATAGCGCCCTTGCACAATGGCTGAGAAATCTGCCGTCATCCATGAGCGCGCAGCCTGCATCAGATCAAAGCGGTAGGCCACAAAGGTGGTGGCCGACTCAATCACACCCGACAGCACCAGGCCCACCAGCGGCACGATAAGCGCCGAGCGCAGGCGCACACGGCTGAGCACCGCCAGAAACAAAAAGGTACCCAGCAACGCAAACACCGCCGCCAAACCCAGTTTGCCAAAGATGGGCATATCCGGCCACACCAGCACGCCAATCAGCATGCCCATACCCGCAGACTCCGCCGTGCCCATGGTGGATGGCTCTACATAGTGGTTGCGCGCCAGCATTTGCATCAGCAAGCCAGCGACGGCCATGGCACTGCCCGCCAGCAGCAAGGCCAGGGTGCGCGGTACGCGGCTGGCTACCAGCACTTGGGTGGCAAGGTCGTCTTCGCTGTGCGAGAAAAGACGCACGATCGTGCCTACCGACACATCACTCACGCCCACCAACAGGCTGACAAAGCTAAGCACGGCCAACAGCGCCAATGCAGCGGCCACGAAAGCCAGCGAGCGCGTCCTTGCTAAAGGACGGCGCTCGCTGCGTGGCGCCTTCAAAACCGAGGCCGTCATGCTGTGGCTCGCAAGAGTGCTGGCTGCCGCACGGCTTTACACCTTGGCGGCTTTGGAGAAGGCCTCGATCAGTTGGGTCACATCATCGTGCAACGACCCAGGGCTGGCATTGCCCAGCAAGTACCAATTAGCCGAGTTCAAATAGACGATTTGCTTTTTCTTAGCGGCCTTGGTGGCGTTGACCAGCGGGTTGTCCAGCAGGCGGCTGGCGGACGCGCCTTCCCGGCCTATGGCGGCGTCGCGGTCCAGCACAAAGAGCCAATCGGGATTGGTCTTCAAGATAAATTCAAACGAGATCGCTTGACCATGGCCAGACACTTTGATGTCTTTGTTAGCTGCGGGGATGCCATACACGTCATGAATCATGCCAAAGCGCGACCCTGGGCCGTAAGCGCTGAGCTTGCCACCATTGGTCATGATCATCAGGCCCGTGCCCTTGCCCTGGGTCACGCCCTTCAGTGTGTCGATATCGGCTTGCATGGCTCTGATCAGCACATCGGCCTTGGCCTCGTTGCCCACCATCTGGCCCAGAATTTTCAGGTGTTTAAAAGCACTTTCGACCGGCTTGGTGTTATCCACCGTCAGGTCCAAGGTCGGCGCAATTTTGGACAGCTCCACCACCTTGGCTGCCGAGCGGCCACCAGCCACGATGACATCGGGCTTCAAAGCCTTTACGGCTTCGTAGTCAGGCTCAAACAGGCTGCCGATACGGGCATAGTCCTTGCTGGCGTACTGCTCCAGTACAGGCGGGAACTTGACGACCTCAGGCACACCCTTGACCTGGGCGCCCAGAGCGCGCAGGCAGTCGAGCGCCGCCATGTCGTACACCAAAATGGTTTGGGGCTTGCGCGGGATCTGCACCGTGCCATTAGATTGCTGGACGGTAAATGTCTGCGCCGATGCCGCGCCTGCTGCCCACGGCAGAGTCACCAGGGCCCCCAATTGGAGCAGGGAGTGGCGACGATTGACGGCGCTAAGCGAAGAGCGAGGCATGGATGATCCTTCAGGCGTTGAGCTGGTAGCCGTGCACCTGACCCAAGACCTAACGCTACATACTTAATAGCCTCTTGCGCCCGCTTCACTTGCTACAGCGGTTGATTTGATATGGAAAATTGCGCAGCGGGTAAAGCATGCAAAAACCATTGGTTTTACATAGCCGAAAACATATGCGAATCATTCTCATTTGCGATATTAACACGCGCTATACAGACCTTCGTGTAAAGCCGCCGAAACCCTCGCTTCAGCTGCAGGCTTTTAGCGCGCGCCCTCAACTTGATGCCCATTGAGACAGTGCATAAAACCGCGGGCACGGCAGCCAATGCAAAACATCGATGCAACAAGGCTGGTGTTCTGCCACTACTGTCCCGCAGCCGACACCTAGGGCCCACACCAGCGCCCGCTGCGCACCCGATTTGCAACAAATGGCTGGCAAGGCGGCGCGGGCTTTTTACAATAGGACGACACCGCGCCAGCCCTTCGACTCCGCAGGAGACCGGCCGCCGCACGGTGCACCTGCACGTGTGACACCCCCGACCGCCCCCCTCTCGCCTGCTGCTCTGCGCCCAGGCGATCTGAACACAGCAGCCACCAGCCCTTTGCCCACGCGCCCTGCCGCCGGGCCGCTGGCACCGGCACCCGCATCCATTCCGCCATCACCACCGCCACGCATCCCCGGACGTGGCTCGGCGCTGACCGGCATTGCGCTTACCGTCACGGCCTGCGCGTTTTTCTGCTTGCTCGATACCGGCTCTAAATACGTGGGCGCGGCCTTGCCGCTGCTGATGGCGCTGTGGCTGCGCTATGCATTGCAGTCACTTTTTACTGTGGGCTATGGCATGGCGCGCCATGGTGGCGAGATCTTTCACACCACGCGCCCGCGCTTTCAATTGATGCGTGCCGCCTTGTTCTGCAGCAGCAATGTCTGCGCCATGATGAGTCTGCGCTATTTGCCGCTGGCCGAGTTCACCGCCATCGTCGCCATGACACCTCTGGCCATGACCTTGGTAGCCGCGCTGTGGCTGCGTCAGCCGGTAAGCCCGCTGCGCTGGGTGCTGGTGGCCGTGGGTTTTATCGGCACCATGGTCATCATCCGTCCCGGCGGCGCTAACTTTAGCGGCGGCGCCTTGCTGTGGCCCGGTTTGCAACTGGCCGCCAACACGGCCTACCAAATCGTCAGCAGCCAAATGGCCGGCCGCGAACGCCCGCTGACCACCCAGATCTACACCAGTCTGCTCGCCTTGGTGCTGACCACAGCCACCCTGCCCTGGTTTTGGCAATGGCCCAGCACCTGGGGCCTCTGGCTGGGTGCGCTGGCCATGGGCGTGGGCAGCTCCATCGGCCACATGATGCTGCTCAAAGCCTATGAGCACGCCAGGCCCGCGACCATCTCGCCCTTCCTCTACAGCCAGATCCCGTTTGCGCTGTTTGCCGGCTGGCTGATGTACGGCCATATGCCAGACCATTGGGCAGTCTTGGGGATGGTGGCGATTGCGGTGGGTGGAGCGCTGAGTGCATGGTTGTCGGTGCGCGAGTCGCGGTGATTGCTATGACTCTATGAGCTGCTAACGCACGCTGGCTGGCTGTTACGTGCCAAAACACTCCAGTGGATCATCGCCCTCATTCAGGGGCGCAAACATGCCGGCCATTTAACTCCGCCCCAACCCCACTGATCTCCGCCTTCGGTAAGCAACTGCTTGCGGATTCAGGTCAGGGCGATGCTTTTGAGGGAGCGCAGCGGCGGGAGAACCTCGGGCCATGCTTTAGCTGCCCCCTCTCTTGCAGGGCGACGAGAAAGTGGGGGCGTCCACCGGGGGCCAAACCCGGTAAGCCGCACCAGGCAAGCAGCAGCCATCGACACAGCTCAAAACTACAAGCTCAGTAGCCAGCAATCGAGCGTCAGCGGCCATCTAAAGCCCCCAGCAAAAAAGCCTCACAGAGCAAGATCTGCAAGGCTTTTTAACGGGGATGGGAAAAGGTTTACTGCATCAGCTTGCGCACCTTGAAAGCCGCAATGATCTGCAAAATGCCGTATACCAGCGCACCGATACCAATCCAGATCACACCCACAATCATGCCCGCCACCGGCGCTGCCAGCATCAAAAGGCCCAAGAGCACGCCCAGCACACCGCCCAGGATCAGCAGCCATTCGTTGTCAATCTCCTTGCGCACGCGGATGGCAAAAATCACGCGCATCACGCCGGAGATGATGAACCAGATGGCCATCACCATGACGATGCTCGCCGCCATGGACACCGGGTTAGCAATGGCCATGCCGCCAAACACAATGGAGACGATGGCGTACAGAATCATCCAGCCGCGATTAATAGCAGCGTCTTTGTTGAACGCTCCCAGCAGGCCCACGATACCTTCGGCCAAGGCAAGCACACCGATAGCCCAAGTCAGGCCTGCACCGGCGGACACGGGGTTGACCAGGGCCATCACGCCAAACAGGGCCGATGCAATGCCAAACAACAAGATCACCCACCAGCTACGGCCCACCGCGCGGCGTATGCTGTCGGCCGCGTCGGCCAATCGGTTCTCTGGGTTGGATGAGGTAGCCATAGCAAGTTCCTTTTTTGAAAAAGTAGCTTGATGATGGTAAAGGGCGGCAGTGCGCAGCGTCAACCCAAGGCCGACAACGGCAGTGCTGATCCGCTGTTCTCTATCAATAGAATAGCTAATAACGCCCACCCATTGGGCGTTATCGCATGTTTTATGGCCTCCGCGTGAGGCACACAAAAAAGCCGCCCGGCAGCAAAGCGGGCGGCTGATGGGTACCAGGCTGCAGCGGGCTTAGAAGGCGACCGCTTGCCCGTCCTTGCGAGGGTCCGATCCGGCGATGTAGTGCTTGCCGTCACGCAAGATCAGCTGGGCGCCGCCAAAGGCGAATACGCCGTTGCCTTCTTCAATCGTCACCTCGTGGCCCAGTGCACGTAACCCGGCCACCACTTGCGAATCAAAACCCAGCTCTACCGACACACCCTTGCCTCCGGTTACGCGCCAGCGCGGTGCGTCCGCAGCGGCTTGCGGGTTCTGGCCGTAACGCAGCACGCGCACGGCCATTTGCACATGGCCTTGCGATTGCATGGGGCCACCCATCACGCCAAAAGCCATTTGCGGTGTACCGTCGGCGTTCATGGCAAACGCGGGGATGATGGTGTGCGAGGGGCGCTTGCCTGGCGCCACTTGGTTGGCATGGCCAGCCTCGGTGGCAAAGCCAAAGCCACGGTTTTGCAGGCTGATGCCCGTACCCGGAACAACCACACCCGATCCAAAGCCCATGTAGTTGGATTGGATAAAAGACACCATCATGCCACTCTCATCGCTGGCACACAGGTAGACCGTACCGCCTGCTTTGGGCGCTCCGTAGGTGGGGGCGCTGGCTTGGTCGCGGTTGATGAGCTGGGCGCGCTCGGCCAGATAGGCTTTGCCCAGCAATTCTTCCTGCGGCTTGACGCGCATATGGTCAAAGTCGGCGTTGTACTGGGCCAGGTCGGCCAGCGCCAGCTTCATCGCTTCGATCTGCAGGTGCACAGTCTCAATGCTGTCGATGGGCTGGTCGCCAATGCCAATGGAGTCCAGCATGCCCAGCGCCATTAGCGCTGCAATGCCTTGGCCATTGGGCGGGATCTCATGGATCACCGAATCACCAAACGGCTGCGACACCGTGCCCACCCAGTCGCACTGGTGGGCGGCCAGGTCTTCTACCGTCATCACGCCGCCGTTGGCTTGGCTGTGGGCAGCAATTTTTTTGGCCAGCTCGCCACGGTAGAACGATTCGCCCATGGTGGTGGCGATGTCTTCCAGCGTCTTGGCATGGGCTTCGCTCTTAAACACCTCACCCGCCTTGGGTGCGCGGCCTTCGGGAGCAAAGCATTCTTTAAAGCCGGGCTGATCGCCCAGCTTGGTCAGGCCCAGCTCCCACAGCTTGGCGATGGTGGGCGACACGGCAAAGCCGTTGCGCGCATAGTCAATAGCGGGCTGGGCTACTTGCGCAAACGGCAGCTTGCCAAAGCGCTTGGATAGCTCCACCCAGGCCGATACGGCGCCGGGCACGGTCACCGCGTTCCAGCCTTTTTCAGGGATGGCGCCGCCCAGCTTCTCAAAATACTCGGGCGACCAGCCTGCAGGTGAGCGACCCGATGCATTCAGACCATGCAGCTCTTGGCCATCCCACACAATCGCAAAGCCGTCACTGCCAATACCGCAGCCCGTGGGCTCCACCACGGTCAAGGTCATGGCGGCAGCCAGCGCGGCATCTACCGCATTGCCGCCTGCGGCCAGCATGCGCAGACCGGCTTGTGCAGCCAGCGGCTGGGAGGTGGTGACCACGTTGCGGCCCAGCACCGAGGAGCGGTGTGATGGATAGGGCAGCGCCCAATCTTTGATCGTTGACGTCATGTCTCGGCTTTCTTAGTCTAAAGAGATGTTGTTGTCTTTGATGATCTTGGCCCAGCGCCCGCTGTCGGCCTTGACCATGGCGCCAAACTGCGCGGGCGTGCCGGGCTTGGCCGCATCTGCGCCCAGCTTGGCCAGGCTGGCAGCCACTTCTGGCGTGGCAATGGCCTTGTTGAAGGCGGCGTTGATCTTGGCGGCTAGTTCTGGCTTCATACCTGCTGGGCCATATACGCCAAACCAGGTAACGGAGGCATAGCCAGGCAAGCCCGACTCCACCATCGTGGGCAAATCAGGCGCCAGCTTGGTACGCTGCTCACTCGTCACTGCCAGCGCACGCAGGCGGCCGCTAGCCACGTGCGGCATGCCCGTGGGGATGGAATCAAACAGCACATGTACCTGACCAGTCGCCAGATCGCTAATGGATTGCGCCGTGCCTTTGTAGGGCACATGGGTCATCTGCACACCAGCGCGTGCGGAGAACTCCAGCGCATTCAGGTGCACGATGGTGCCGTTGCCGCTGCTGGCGTAGTTGAGCTTGCCAGGGTTGGCCTTGGCGTAGGCGATCAGCTCTTGCACGTTTTTAACCGGCAGCGATGGGGTAACCAGCAGCACGCTGGCCGCATCGGCGACATGGGCGATAGGAGTGAAGTCTTTGTCCGCCTTGTAGGCCAGCTTGGGCATCAAGTGGGGCGATATCGCATGCGTGCTGCTGGTGGTAAACAGCAGGGTGTAGCCATCGGCGGGAGCTTTGACTGCCTCACCCGTGCCAATGGTGCCGCCTGCGCCAGGTTTGTTGTCGATCACCAGTTGCTGGCCAATGTCTTGTGACACCTTTTGCGCAATCACGCGGGCTACCAGATCGGTTGCGCCGCTGGCAGGAAAGGGCACCAGTACACGGATGGGGTGATCCGGCCAATTGCCAGATTGCGCCCAGCCAGAAAGCGGCACCGCTCCTAAAGCGATAGCCGCCAACACACCGGCCAAGATGGTACGGCGCTGACGACGCGCGGCACGCAAATCGGCGCTGTTAAAAAAGAAAGGAGAAGGCGTGGTAGGACGTGACATGGACAGAAAAAATGCAAAAAAGACAAATGCGGAGTTGCTTGCCATGCCACTGGCCCTGCGCGTGTGGCGCGGGCCAAGACGCTACCTTGGATGCTGAATGCGTTGCTGCGGAAGCTGCTCCGGAGAATGCCCAATAGTAAAAGCCTCCAGCCCCCTGCACCACCACCAAATTGGCAAGCCATATTTGCCAATTTGGCAATGCAGAGATAATGGTAAACCCAATTTTGGCAACGATACAAACCGCCGGCCACCATGAACGCCCTGCCCGCCCTGCAAGACACCGCCCTTCGTTACTTTTATGAGGTAGTGCAATGCGGCTCGGTCAGCGGCGCGTCGGCCCGGCTGCATGTGGCTGCATCCGCCATCAGTCGCCAGATCAGTGGCTTAGAGGCGCAGCTGCGCACCCCACTGTTTGAGCGCCACGCGCGCGGCATGGTGCCCACGCCCGCTGGGCACATCTTGGCGCAGCTGGCGCGCCGCATCAGCCTGGATGCTGCACAGGCCATAGAAGCTATCAACGCGCTAGACGGCTTGCGCGCAGGCACGGTGCGCATCGCCACCTCTGACGCCTTTGCCAACGAACTGGTGCCCCAGGTCTGCGCTGCCTTTTCGCGCCTGCACCCCGGCGTGCGCTTTGTGGTGCAGCAAACCAGCACCCAGCAGGTATCGCAACAAGTACTGGCGGGGGACGCCGATATGGGCCTGTGTTTTAGCATGGCGCCGGTCAAAGACATCTACGTGGCCCACCGCCAGAGCGCGCCGGTGCTAGCCGTGCTGCAACCCAGCCATCCACTCAATGCCCAGCGCATCGTGAACTTGGCCCAGCTCGTGGCCCAGCCCCTGGCGCTGCCGCCTCCCACCACCACTATTCGCCAAATGATCGACATGGCCTGCAGCCGCCAAAGCCTGCCGCTGGAGCCGGTGCTTACTAGCAACCACGCCAAAACCTTGCTCAACTTTGTACTGCACGGCGGCGGCGCCACCGTATCCAGCGAAGTCGGCGTACGCCACATGCTAGCCACCGGCGCCCTGGTCGCCAAACCTTTGAGCGATGCAGGCATGGACCTGCGTGACATCGAAGTGCAGACGCTGGCCGGTCGTCACTTGCCTGCAGCGGCGGAGGCATTTTTGGATCTGCTCGTACTGCGGTTGCAAATGGCGGGGTAGGAGCATATTGCAGCTATGCCGCCTGCAGGTTCAGGCTGGCGCCGACGACCGCCTTGGCGACATCAAGGCTACATAGCCCGCTGGCAGCAACCGGGGCTACAGGATAGTCATCGCCACTTGAGCGTTAGTTTCAGCTCGAAATTTTGCGGGCCAGTGCCAAGGTACGAAAAATGATCCGAATTTAGCTACCCAACCCCAACGCCTTTTTGTGGAACGCCCGTGCCTGCCCAAAATGCCCATTGCCAATAAACGGTACCGGCGGGCGTAACGCCGATAGTGGCGAAGGGTGGTTGCTGCACAGCACCAGATGGCCACGATCCTGAGGGATAAAGGCACGCTTGGATTGCGCATGGTTACCCCACAGCATAAAGACCACGGGTTTGTCACCCTCGGCCACTTGCTGTATCACCGCGTCGGTCAACTGCTCCCAGCCTTTGCCGCTATGGCTGGCGGCTTGCCCTTCCTCTACCGTCAAACAGGTATTGAGCAAGAGCACTCCATGCGTAGCCCACTTGACCAGGCTACCGCCCGGGTTGGGGAAGGGCGGAAAGGCGGTGCCCAGATCGCGCTCCATCTCTTTGAAAATATTGCGCAGCGACGGAGGTAGCCGCACGCCAGGCGCGACGGAGAAAGCCAACCCCTCGGCCTGGCCCCGGCCATGGTAGGGATCTTGGCCCAGAATGACCACTCGAATGCTCTCAGGCGGAGTCAGTCGCAGGGCGCGCAAAGGCTCAGGGGGAAAGACGATGGCACCTGCCGCCAGCCTGTCTGTCAGATACGCATGCAAGGCCTGGCCTTTGGCGCTGGCAAAAAAATGATCCACCACGGGCTGCCAGCCGGGGGCTACATGGTGGTCGTTCAGGTTGGCAAGCTGTAGTTGTGTGGGATCAGCAGTCATGGATCTGTTCAATACTGGGCACGGGCATTCACGCAGCTTAAAGACTGCGCACCTAGAATAAGCGGTATCACTTTGGCGGAGCAGCCATGTCGCATGTTTTGAAGACCCAACACGCTTTGCGCTGGACAGCGATTTGCCTTCTAAGCACGATAGCCTGCAGGCCCGGTTGGGCAACTCACCCGTTACTGACGGATGATACCGCCGTCCAAGGCGCTGGCGGCTGGCAACTGGAGCTGAACACCGACCGCAGCACATCCCACCCCAATGGCGTACGCCACATCGATCAGCAACTCAACACCACCTTGACCTACGGGCTAGCCGATACGCTGGATCTCGCCTTCAGCCAGCCTACTAGCTGGCAGCGGCCCAGCAATGTCGGGCACCACAGCGGCATAAACGACAGCGCGACAGGGCTGAAATGGCGCTTTTGGGAGGACAAAGACGCTGGCTGGAGCATGGGGCTGCGCCCCACTATTACCCTGCCCATTGGCAATGCCAAGCAGGGTTTTGGCAATGGGCGCAGCACGGTCGATATCACATTGCTGTCGCAGCTAGAACAGGGCCCCTGGCAATGGCTCATCAATGCAGGCCTGCGCTACAACGGCAACACCACCGGCGAGCGCAAACAGATGTGGAACGCCAGCACCGCCCTGCTCTACAACCTGGGCAGCAGCTGGACTTTTGCCGCCGAGCTTACTGCCAACCGCAACCCCAACCGCAATGCCCCAGCCAACTTGCGCACAGCTATGCTGGGAGCCATCTACCACAACAGCAGTAAAACCGATATCGACCTGGGCCTGCGCCGCAATTGGCAGCGAAGCGTGGAAGCAACCACCGTGGGTGCCGGTATTACCCAACGCTGGTGATACCCTAACGCCCTTTGCAAGCCGGCTGCCGCGTGATGCGGGCACCCGGGTTGAGCAGCGCCACCAGGCCGCAGGCGATGGAGCCTTGCCAGTGCACATAATCATGGCCCGTGCTGTGCTCTAGCTGTATGACGCGGTAGCCCTTGCTGCGCAGCACATCACCCAGCTCCCGGCTAGTCTCCAGAATTCCGGCTTGGCCACCACGAGCGCTTTCGTACAAACCGGCATCCAGGTAAAAGCTCACGGGCTGCTCGGATGCAGCAGCCCACCAGCGCGCCATTGCATTCGGTGCCTCCCCTTTGGGTGCCCACCAATACGACCCCGACAGACTCAGCACATTGCCAAAGTGCTGCGGGTATTGCAGCGCCACATAGCTGGATGCCAGACCGCCGTAGCTTGACCCTGCGATCACCGTGCGCGCCGCAGGCACATTGATGCCTTGCGCGGTTAACCACGGCATCAGCTGTTGCCCCATAAAATCGGCAAATTGAGGATTGGGCGGCAGCTCGATGCCGCGCAGCTCGCTGCTGGCATTGGCTACCAATACCACGGCCGTGTGAGGGATCAGGCCGTCGGCGACCAGGTTGTCCACGATCTGCGGCGTGGGCACATCGCGTAGGTAGGCGTGCGCATCAAACAGCACTAGCAGCGCGCGCTGGTCGGCGGGTACCTGCTGCCAGCCTGCGGGGCGGTAGACCCACACATCGCGGCCATTGCCTAGCGGTTCAGACACCAGCCAGTGGCGCTGCAGATCACCCTTGATAACACCGGCGCGCTTGGCCAGCCAGGGCTGAGGTGGCGCATCGGGCAGTTGCAGTACAGAGCGACCTTGGTAGGCATCCACAGGCGCCTCGCCCGGCTTGCCCACCGCGCCAGCGCCCCAAGTGCGCGGGTTCAGCGGGTCGCGCTGCAGGGTGGCAATGATGCTGCGGCGCTGCTCCATGGCTGTGCCGTCGATCTGGGGCACATCGGGCGCCAGCGCATAGCTCAGTCGCACATCGCGTGGCATCACAAAGCTGGCCCACCACACATCGGTTTTTTGCCCGCTAACCGCCACCAGCGGCTGTAACGATTCGTGGTTGCCGCTGGGCGATCCAAACAAGCGAACGCTGTGCTGGGCACCACGCCACACAAAGGTGACGAGGCGCTCGGTCTCGCTCCACGGCTCCACCATGGGTGTGCCCTGCGCCGCCATGTCGCGCCAGAACGTATCGGTATTTCCGCCAGCGGCCAGCTGCTGCACCAAGGCCTGCAGGCGTGGGCTTTGCAGTGGTTTGCTGGGCAGCGTAACGGACTGGTCAGCGCCGGGCCCCCAGCTGCGCTCCAGCACAATACGGTATTGGCCATTTTGCGGGCTAGCGCCGGATGGCCGGTCGCTACCCGCTATTGTTTTTGCATCTGCATAAGGCGTTTGGGCCTGGTCACTAACGTGCAGCACCAAGTGCTCGCCCGGCTGTGCCAGCCAGGTAAAACCTTCACCCACAGCGTCACTGCGCAGCAGGCGTCGCACATGGCGGCCTTGGGCGTCTTGCACGTCCAGTTGCAAGCCGGTTGCATCAATCGTGCCGCGTACCACACTGCCTGCGGGAACATCCACACGCCAGCGTAGCACTGCATCAGGCGCCAGCTGGCCTTGCACTGGCGTGCCTATCGACAAGGTTGTGACTGGCGCTGCCGCGCTGCTGGCCCGCGCGGCACCCGTCATCGCACAGCCTTGCAGGCTGGCCATGGCCAGCACGGTGGCTGCGGCCAACACGCAGCTACGGCTTGCAGAATATGCATAAAAAATGCCTTTGCTACCCGTCTGGCGAGCGATACCGGCTATCACTTCAGAAATCCACGGTTGCGCTGACGCGGTAGGTGCGCGGTGCGCCCACGGTCAAGAAGTTATCGGCAAATGCGCCCGCCCAGTATTGGCGATCAAAGGCGTTGTCCACCGTGGCGCGCAGCGTGGTCTTTTTGCCGGCTATGGTGGTGGCGTAGCGCGCACCCAAGTCAACACGCGTCCAGCTGGGAGCGCGCAAGGTGTTGGCGGCGTTGACCCATTGCGCACCGGTGTAGACCACGCGGCCGCTGATGGCGGCACCCGGCAAACCGGGGATGTCCCAATCCGTGCCTAGATTGGCCGTCCAGCGGGCCGCACCAAAGGCATCATTGCCGTCATTCTTACCTGCTTGCGTACTAGTCAGCTTGGGCTGCAAATACGCCACGCCGCCCAGCATACGCAGGCCGCGCTGCGCTTCGCCCGACACGTTCCACTCCACACCCCGGTTACGCTGCTGGCCGCCCAGGCTCAAGGTGTTGGTGTCGGTATCAATCGTGGTCGATGGTTTTTCGATCTGGAACAGCGCCAGCGTATTTGTTAACGTGCCTGCGCGCCACTTCACACCCGCCTCCCATTGCTTGGTTTTGTAGGGTGCAAAAGTCTGGCCGGCGTTGGCATAGGTGCTTCCCACCTCAATGCCGGGGCTCAGACCCTGGATGTAGTTGGCGTACAGCGATACGTCATCGCCCCAGGGTTTGACGACCAGGCCCAGCGCAGGGGTCAGCGCCTTTTCGTCGTAACCCTTCATGGTTTGGTTCACGCGTTGGTATCGTGCACCCAAGGTCAGCAGCACCTTATCCTGCGCAAACGACAGCGTATCGGCCAAAGCAAAGCTGCTGATGTCGTTGTCGTTCTCACGCGTCACACTTTGGCGGCCCGGCGGCAGAATAGGGTTCGCCGGGTCGTAGATATTGGTGGGGTAGTTGGGACTGACAGCAATTGGCAGCGCGCGGCCTGTCTTCTGGTTCAGAAAGTTGTACGACGCCACTAACTGGTGTTTGACCGTGCCTGTCTCAAAGCTGCCACGCACACCGCCCTCCCACGCCGTGGTATTGGTAAAGCCTTCCAGGTTATAGGTCTGACCAATGGCCGAACCATCGCCAATCGCATTGAGCACCACGCGGGTACCCGTGGGCTGGCCCTCATAGTGGTGCAAAGCACGGCCTGCACTACCGTACAACTGCCAGCGCTCGCTCAAATCCACACTACCGCGCAGCGCCACGCCTTCGTTTTCAGCCACCGAGTTGACACCGCGAAACAGGTTGTTGCGACCATCGGGTGCGGCAATCAAATGGTTCATCTTGCCGAAGCTCACCATCACCGGGCTACCGTTGTTCATATGAGCGTTGTAGCGATAAGCATCCAAGCCTAATGAGAAGCGGTCACCCTGGTAATCCAGCGCCAGCGCGCCTAGGTTGCGGCGGCGCTTCTGATCGTCAACCGAGGTCTCGCCATTGCCCAGCAAACCGTTAAAGCGCACGCCCAAGCGCTGCTCCGGGCCGAAGCGGCGCGATACATCAGCATGCGCTTCCAACTGCGAGCCTGAGGTAAAGGTGGTGCTCACCCGTGTCAAAGCCTGCGCCGTGGGCCGCTTGGTAACGATGTTGACCACGCCACCCACGCCGCCGCCGGGCGACATGCCGTTCAGCAATGCACCGGGGCCTTTAAGCAGCTCTACGCGCTCAATCATCTCGGTGGGGATATTGCTGTCTGGCGCAATGCCGTATAGGCCGTTCATCGCCACTTCGCTGGCGTTGATGTCAAAGCCGCGGATCAGGTAATTCTCATTGATGTGCCCGGTGTTGGTGGTAAAGCGCACCGAGGGGTCGTTCTCCAGCACCTGAGCCACAGTGGATGCATTTTGGTCCGCCATCAGCTCGCTGCTGAATGCAGTGATGTTGAACGGCGCATTGATGGTGTCCAAATTGCCCAGCAGCCCCAAACCTGCGCCCTTGCCTACCTGGCCGCCCGGCGCCAAGCCCGGCAACAGGGTTTTGTCCTGCTCGGCCTGCACTTTTATCTCGTGCAATGTGGCTTCGGAGGCATCGTGAGAGGGAGGTGCCGTTTGCGCCCAGGCGGCGGGGTAAGGGGTAGAAAGCAGCGCCGCTGCGGCGGCAATGCGGTGAAGGCGGCACGCCACGCGCGCGCCCTGGGTATGTTGTGGCACGAGAGACCTCAGCTGTTGGATCACCTGCTGGCTGGGCTCAAGGCTTGCGTTTGGGCGTGGCTACGGTTTATTAATACGAATGATTCTCAATAAATAATAACATAGCTTTACAGTTAGCCACCTCAGATCACGGCAAGATGCACCCATGCAACTGTCATTTTTACAAATCAGCAAGGCCTGCGTGGCAGCCGCTCTGGTCGCTACAGCCCCCGTATACGGCAACACACCGACCACGACGGCGATCGAGATTGACGGCCTGTTCTCTGCCCTGCTGCAGTCGGGCTGTGAGTTCAGCCGTAACGGCAGTTGGTACAGCGCCAAGCAAGCCAGCCAGCACCTGCAAGGCAAATATGACTATTTGCTGAAGAAAAAACTAGTTCCTAATACCGAGGCCTTCATTGAGCGAGCGGCTAGCCAAAGCAGCATGTCCAGCAAGCCCTATCTGGTGCGTTGCCCCGGCCTGCCTGAAGTACGTAGCAAGCAGTGGTTTACCGAGCAGCTGCAGCAAATACGTGCCAAGAAAGCCGATGAATCTAATTAGTTAAAGCAAAAAGAGCTGCTAGCGCCCGACTGACGGGCGTTAGCAGCTCTTTTTTATATAGCGCATTCTATAAAATGGCTGACACAGCCTCGCAATTCGAAAATCTTCGGTTGAAGCTAGTCGTGCAGCCACAGGCAGCACCTCAAGCTCGACCACGCGAAGCAAAGGCGCACCAAGCGCTCCGTTAGTCGCTCTACACGAACAGCTGGGCCAGCGCCTCGCCTGGCTCCTCGGCGCGCATAAAGGCCTCACCCACCAGGAAGGCATTGATACCGGCGTCGCGCATGGTCTTCACATCGTCGCGGGTTTGGATACCCGATTCCGTGACCAACAGGCGGTCGGCTGGCACGTTCTTCTGCAAATCCAAGGTGGTCTGGAGCGACACCTCAAACGTGCGCAGATCGCGGTTGTTAATGCCCACCAGTGGTGTCTTGAGCTTGAGCGCCCGGTCCAGCTCAGCGGCGTTGTGCACTTCAACCAGCACGGCCATGTCCAGGCTGTGGGCTATCGCCTCCATATCGGCCATCTGCGCATCGTCCAGGCAAGCGGCAATCAACAAAACGCAGTCAGCGCCCATGGAGCGCGATTCGTAGATTTGGTAGGGATCGACCATGAAGTCTTTGCGCAGCACCGGCAGCAAGGTGCTAGCACGGGCCTGCTTCAAAAAATCCGGCTCGCCCTGGAAGAACTGGCGATCCGTCAGCACCGACAAGCAAGCCGCCGTGGCGTTTCCGTGGACCTTCGCCTTGGTGTTGCTGTAGCCCATCATGTAACTTTGGGCAATGTCGGCCGGATCAAAATCCTCGCGAATCACGCCCTTGCTGGGGCTGGCCTTTTTGATCTCGGCGATCACACCGGCTTTGCCGTCGGCAATTTTGGCGCGTAGCGCACCAATAAAGTCACGCGTAACCACGCGGCTCTCCGCATCGCGGCGCATGCCTTCGAACGACATACGCTGTTTAGCAGCGGCGACTTCTTCGAGCTTAACGTCGCAAATTTGTTTCAAGATATCTGACATGGGTGTTCCTATTTTGAGCCTGTGATTCAGGCTTGCTGCTGGCTAAACGCCACCAGCGCTTTGAGTTTGGCCAAGGCCGCGCCACTGTCGATCGCAGCACGCGCACGCTGCAATCCATCTTCAATGGAGCTTGCCACATTGGCCGCATAAAGGGCAGCGCCTGCATTCAGGCAGACGATATCGCGCGCCGGGCCGCTTTCGCCGTTCAGCACTCCCATCAGCATGGCTTTGGATTGCTCGGGGTTATCCACCCGGAAGGCGCGGGTGCCCACCATGGCGATGCCAAAATCCTCGGGGTGGATCACGTACTCGCGCACTACGCCGTCTTTTAGCTCTCCCACCACGGTGCTGGCACCTAAACTGATTTCATCGAGCCCATCGCGGCCATACACCACCAGCGCATGCTCAGCGCCCAGGCGCTGCAAAGCACGCACCTGGATACCGACCAAGTCTTCGTGGAACACGCCCATTAATATATTGGGCGCGCTCGCCGGGTTGGTCAGTGGGCCCAGGATGTTGAAAATGGTACGCACGCCCAGCTCTTTGCGCACGGGAGCCACGCTCTTCATTGCCGGGTGGTGATTGGGTGCAAACATAAAGCCAATGCCAACATCGGCAATGCTCTTGGCAATTTGCTCAGGGCTCAGGTTGATGTTGACACCCAACGCCTCCATCGCATCGGCACTTCCCGATTTGCTGGACACGCTGCGGCCACCGTGTTTGCTGACTTTGCCACCTGCCGCGGCAATCACGAAGATGGAACAAGTGGAGATGTTGAAGGTATTGGCGCCATCGCCGCCGGTGCCAACGATATCAACCAAATTGGTCTTGTCCGCCACATGCACTTTGTTGGAGAACTCCCGCATCACCTCAGCCGCAGCCGAGATCTCGCCAATCGTCTCCTTCTTGACGCGCAGGCCGGTGATGATGGATGCAGCCATGACGGGCGAGAGCTCGCCTTTCATGATCATGCGCATCAGATGCAGCATCTCGTCGTGAAAGATTTCGCGGTGCTCAATTGTGCGCTGCAGCGCTTCCTGGGGAGTAATCGACATGGGAGGATTGCCTTGCTATTGTTTTTAAAGCTGCTCACCAACGTTACAGGTCATCCGTAAATACAGAAGACTTTAAAAGTCGCTAAATATGTGGGCAAGCAACTATCAAAAAAGTAAAAACCGGAGGGCTTCGCACTCCGGTTACGGTCTTATTTCTGCTCCAAGAAGTTCTTCAGCATCGCATGACCATGTTCGGTCAGAATGCTTTCGGGATGGAACTGTACACCCTGGATGGGCAGCGTTTTGTGGCGCACGCCTTGGATTTCGCCATCCTCGCTGGTCGCGGTCACTTCCAGGCAATCAGGGCAGCTGCTACGCTCAATTACCAACGAGTGGTAGCGATTGACGGTGAACGCCTCTGGCAAATCGGCAAATACGCCTTGCTGCGTGGTCCGGATGACGCTCGTCTTGCCGTGCATTTGCTGTACCGCCCGGATGATGTTGCCGCCAAAAGCCGCGCCAATGGCTTGGTGGCCCAGGCACACACCCAAGATAGGCAGCTTGCCCGCAAAGTGCTGGATAGCGGCGACTGAAATACCCGCCTCAGCCGGGCTACAAGGCCCGGGCGATATCACCAGCCAATCAGGTTGGTGAGCGGCGATCTCATCCAGCGATGTTTCGTCATTGCGCACCACAACCACCTCAACACCCAGCTCACCAAAGTACTGAACGATGTTGTAGGTAAAGCTGTCGTAGTTGTCGACCATCAACAGTTTTTTCATGGTGCTAGTCCTTGGGCTTGCCACCCGCCTGCAGGCGGGCGAGCTCGCGGTGTTCGTAGGCGATATAAGCCTCCATCATTGCGCGGTAAATAGTCTCGATCACCTCGGGCTGACCACCCTCTTGTGCAGCGCGCTCACGCACGCGGGCGACGATGGCTTCGATACGGTCTTCATCGCGCACCAGATCTGGGTTATTTTTGACCTTGGCGGCCTGAGTCATGTATCCGCCGCGCTCCACCAACAATGGCACCAGAATGTCGTCCAGCGCGTTCACATTGCGACGCACGTCGGTCATGGTGTTGCAGTCTTGTACTTTGTCGATAGCGCGGCTCATTCCAGTCCTTCCTCTACGAGTTCTGCCGCACGCAACAGTGCGCGGGCTTTGTGTTCGGTTTCTTTCCACTCCAGCTCGGGCACCGAATCAGCCACGACGCCGGCTGCGGCCTGCACATACAGCATGCCGTCTTTGATCACACCGGTGCGGATGGCAATAGCCAAATCCATGTCGCCGGCAAAGCTCAGGTACCCACATGCGCCGCCGTAAATACCGCGCTTGGTGGGCTCTAGCTGGTCAATTACTTCCATCGCATGCACCTTGGGCGCACCCGAAAGCGTGCCTGCAGGGAAGGTGGCCTTCAGCACATCCATGCTGGTCATGCCGTCTTGCAAAATGCCTTCTACGTTGCTGACGATGTGCATCACATGGCTGTAACGCTCCACTGCAAAGGCCTCGGTCACCTTCACGCTGCCAGTCTTGGCGATGCGGCCAATGTCGTTGCGTGCCAGGTCGATCAACATCACATGCTCGGCCCGCTCTTTGGGGTCGTTGATCAGCTCCTGCTCGGTAGCCTTGTCCTCCTCAGCATTGGCTGCGCGAGGGCGAGTACCGGCCAGCGGACGGATGGTGATTTTTTGGCCTTCCGCAACCTGCTCCTGGCGCACCAGAATCTCAGGGCTGGCGCCCACTACCTGGAAATCGCCAAAGTGGTAGTAATACATATAGGGCGACGGATTGAGCGAGCGCAGCGCGCGGTATAGCGAGAGTGGGTTTTCGGTATAGCGCTTGTGAATACGTTGGCCGATTTGCACCTGCATGAAATCGCCAGCGGCAATCATCTCCTTAGCCTCGTTCACCGCCTTTAAATAATCCGCCTTGGCAAAGCTGCGCTCGGCCGGGTGACTATCGCCTGCCTTGATTTGCGGCACGCTGACCGAGTAGCGCAATTGCTCCTTCAACTGGCGCACACGCTTCTTGGCTTTGGAGTAGGCCTCCGCCTCGCTCGGGTTGGCATAGACGATCAAGTACAGCTTGCCCGAGAGGTTGTCAATAACTGCCACCTCCTCACATTGCAGCAGCAAGATATCGGGTGTATCCAACGCATCGGGCGGGCAGGTGTTCTCGAGCTTTTTCTCGATATAACGCACCGCGTCATAGCCAAAGTAGCCCGCCAGGCCGCCGCAAAAACGGGGTAAACCGGGCGATAACGCCACTTTGAAGCGCTTTTGGTAGTCAGCAATAAAGTCCAGCGGATTGCCATGGTGGGTCTCTACCACCTGGCCGTCGGTCACGACTTCGGTCTTCGCAGCAACGCCAAAGCCGCTAGCACGCAGCAGGCTACGTGCAGGCAGACCAATAAAGCTGTAGCGGCCAAAACGCTCGCCGCCCACCACGGATTCCAGCAAAAAGCTGTGCTTGCCATCATCATGCGTGTGGCAGAGCTTTAAGTAGAGAGAGAGCGGTGTTTCCAGATCCGCAAAGGCCTCGGCGACGAGCGGGATACGGTTATAGCCTTGGTTGGCCAGACTTTTGAATTCGAGTTCGGTGATCACGAAGGTCCCCAGCTTTTGCAGCGCACGCTGGATGTGTGTGCGTACCGTGCGCTGCAGTTCATCAATGCGGTTGTGCCTGGTGGCACAACCTACGGGTGCACGCTGGGGCGTGGCACCCAGCGGCAATCAAACAGTCAATGGCGCAGGCTTACGCCAGGGCCAAGCTCCCCGGTCGGAACAACCTGCAATGACTGCGTGATGGATGAACATGGGCCTCAGTGTAGCAAACGAATCAGGCTTGTTCAGCCAAATCGAGTATTTGGGGCTTTTCTTGCGCTTGCGCCGCCACCAATTTCCCATAGTAAGTGGGTAGTGCAAACAGCGCTGGGTGCAACGGACCGTTGTAGAACTGCAAATCACCCACGCCGCGCTCGGCCAGGCGCTGCGTGGCAGTGGCGGCAGTAAGCGCGGCTGGCTGCAGACTATCTGATGCCACGGCCAACCCCCAATACGCACCGTACAGTGGTATGTACAAACCATAGCAATGCACATGCGCAAACACCTGGCGCAGGCTAGCCGCCAACTGGGCCACCTGCTTGGGATGGAACACCGGGCTACCCAAGTGCTGCACCACGGCACCACCCGGCGCCAGCACGCGCTTCATGCTGGCCAGGGCTTGCGGTGTGTAGAGCGTCTCCGCCGGGGTATCGGGGTCGGTCAGGTCCATCAGCACCAAATCAAAGCGCTCATTGGTATCTGCCAGCAGTTGCAGGCCGTCGCCAATGCGCACTTCCACACGCGGGTCATCCAGCGCGCCGCGGTGCACTTGTTTTAAGTGCAGGCGTGCGGCCTCCACCACCTGCACATCCAACTCAGCGATCACCACGCGTTCGATGCTTGGGTGCTTGAGCAGCTCTTCAGCCGCACCACCGTCGCCCCCACCAATGATCAGCGCACGTTGGGGCGCCACATGGGAGATGGCTGCCGGGTGTACCAAGGCCTCGTGGTAGAAGAACTCCTCCTTCTCCGATGTCATAAAACGCCCATCCAGCCGCAACATGCGGCCAAACATAGGCGACTGCAGCAGCTCCATCTGTTGGAAAGGAGTTTGCTGGCGCTGCAGCAGTTGCGCCCTGAAACTAAAGGCGCTGGATGGCGTAAGCTTCTCTTGCACCCATTGCTCGGCGGCTACGCCTGCCGCGCTGATGTCGCCGCGCTGCAATTGCTGGCGCTGAATGCGCTCGGGCACAAAGGCGGCAATCACCGACTCCAACAACTGGCGCGCCTTACCCGAGTTGTCGTCCGAGAAGTTGCAAACATACACATCAAGCGTGACATTGCCGGTCTCCGGCCAAGTGTGAATAGCCAAGTGCGACTCTGCCAGCAACACCATCCCGGTAACCCCACCCGGCTGACCTTGGTAATCAGGGAACTTGACCCAGCGATCATCCACAAGCGTCAAGCCAGAGGCATGTGTTTGCGTGGTACACAGTTGCGACAGTTGCTGCGCATCCAGCAGCAAAGCCGCATCACATTGGCAGCGGTACAGGTCAGCAGTCAGGTGCAGTCCATCCATCGGGGGGATTCCTTGTCATGCGAAGGCCCGGACAGCAAGCGCTGCCCGTACCCGGCCTTCTGAGGTGAATGGAGACGGACAAGCCCAGCTTGCCCAAGCGCTATGCACCCTCCACGCAGAGGGTAGAGAGTGCAGCACAGCGAAAGTCAACTGTCGATCATAGCCAGCAACCAATAACGCAAACCTCGGTGCGATATTGCACTAAAATTCTCAGCGAAAAATGTGCCTCTAGCGCTTGTTAAATAAGCGCCAGAAGCTACTATTTAGATAGCAATATCCGCCAGAGAATCTACATAGCCGCTCGCCTGCACCTGGCGAATCGGCTGACCATGGTTATAACCATAACTGACCAGGATCACCGGGCAGCCCGCGTTGTGGGCAGCCTCCGCATCGTTGCTACTGTCTCCCACCATCAGCGTCTGCGCAGGCCTGCTACCCAAGGCCTCGCAAGTCTTCAGCAAAGGCAGAGGATCGGGCTTTTTACGCTCGAACGAATCCCCGCCAAACACATGGTCAAAGTAATCGCGTAAACCCTTTGCCTCTAGCAACGGCAACGCGAACGACAACGGCTTGTTCGTCAAGCACGCCATCTTCAGCCCCTGCTGGCGCAGCTGGCCCAAGCCCTTTTCGACGCCGTCATACACCCTGGAATAGCGACCATTGATTGCCAGATAGTGGTGCTGGTAACGCTCCCAGGCCTCGGTGTAGCGATTATCAATTTCTGTAGCTGCTGGCACCCGTCCTGCTTGCGCTAGCACGTGCTTCAGCACAGATCGCAGCAAATTCTCCGACCCCTTGCCCACCATAGGTTCAATCGCATGCGCATCAATCGCGGGCAATTGCATATCTACCAACATGCGGCTCAACGCCTCCGCAAAGTCGCCCATGGTGTCCACCATGGTGCCGTCGAGGTCGACGATGACGGCTTCGCAGTGCAGTACCGCTCTTTTTAAATCAAACATACAACCAAGTCCCTCAATGCCAAGCTGCTAGACCCAATAAAAATCAAACTGTAATTTTGCCGTACATCCCAGAACAAACCGCATGGTTTTAACTTCTTGTCTATGAGCGCGCGTGATACAAATCATATAAAAAATCTATCGATTTCATTGTTTTAATAATCCATTTATCGATACCCTTAAGCCTTTCGTCGTTCATTTAACAAAAAAAAAAACCTTTGATAACAGATTTATAAAATCCGGACCATGTTCTTTGCAACTTCATCTTCACGTCAACAGGAACTTGGTTTCACCGCCATTGAGTTACTGGTAGTGATCGCCATTGTCGCGATTCTTGCAGCACTGGCGGCGCCTAACTTCAACGGCTTAATGGAGAGATGGCGCGTACGCAGTGCCGTGGAGGAGCTGCAATCAACGTTGTACTTCACCCGTTCTGAAGCGATCCGGCGCGCAGCAGACATTGAGATCATCAAAAACAGCAATGGAAACGGCTGCACCACTGCGGGAGATGATCACCAATGGGGATGTGGCTGGAGCGTCTCGACCGCCGATGGCAGCAGCACCTTGCAACAAACGGGTGCACCCACCCGGGTAGAAATTGAAGTTACCGATGACAGCAGTGGAAGCGCTGTGACCAGTGGCACGATCAATGTCAATCGCTGGGGCCAGTTTTCCAATGGTGGCAGCAACTCGCTGGCATTCCGGCTCTGGCCAGCGGGTACCAGTAGCTCCAACACTGCAGCTGCATCACTTTGCTTGAAGCCTAGCGGGCAACTAAAACGCTTGAATACTGGCGACGGCAGTTGCTAGTCATGTGTTGCAACTGCTTGCTACGACACCTACGCCACTAAGCGCGGAGCTAATCAACATCATGCCTAAAAGACAAAAGTTACGAAATCCAAAATGGCACCAACAAGGCCTCACCCTCCTTGAATCACTGATTGCCCTCCTCGTGTCTGCACTGGGGATCTTGGGAGTCATTGGAGTCCAAATGCGCACCTTGTCGGACACCCAGACGTCTGTTCGCAGAGAGCAATCCATCCGCATGATCGAAGATTTGAGCGAGCGCATGAAGGTCAACCCCAATGCCATGGCCAATATGAGCAAATATGTCAGCGACTGGTCTAGCTCTCTACCAACGCCAGAGGCCTCGCCAAACTGCGCCAAAGTCGTTTGCACAGCATCCGAGTTGGCAGCCTATGACTTGGCCGAATGGAAGCGATTTGTGCAAGTTGCGCTGCCATCAGGCGACGCCAATGTCTTCATCGCCAAAGGCGAGACCGACGCGACAGATCGTCGCCAGTTAGGCGTAATGATTCGCTGGCGCGAAAACGAAAAAAGCAAGGATGCCGACTACCTGGCCAGCATTAATGTCGCCGCTGATGGCGGTGACGTAAGTTGTGGCGATGGCTACACCTGCCATTTGCAATACATCCCAGTAAGCAGCCGCTGCGCGCCTTTCAAAGGCGGCAGCACACTCCGCTACTTCTGCCCGGGAGCCTGATATGTACACATTGAATTTGTTCGCCAAACGACAGAAGGCACCCCAGCAGAACCTAGCGCTCAAAAGCCAAGTCCACCAACGCGGAATGAGCTTGATCGAACTGATGGTGGGCATCGCCATTGGCTTGCTGGTCGTCGCTGTCGCTGGCGGTGCACTGATGGTATCGCGTGGCGTATCCGGCACGGTAAGCGATGCCAGTGTGCTGCAACAACAGGCAGGGTTTGCGTTTCGCGTAATTGGGCAGCAATTGCGCCAATCAGGCTCTCTCTACCTGAACATGAATACCAGCAAAAACACCAGCACCGATATTGACCGGTATGCCCTGCCCGTAGCATTCGAAACGGAAGCACAGTCTACGGATTCCGCCCGTAGTTTTTCACCCAAAACAGACACGCTACAAGGCACTAACACTTCGGTAAACGTCGCATACCGCCGCTACAAAGAGCTGGTTTTCAGGCAAGGAAGCGCTGATCCTGCTAATCAATCAATGTCGCGTGACTGCCAAGGTGGGCCCATTGATGAGGATACAGACGCTAATAACAGCTATATGCGCATACAAAGCCAGTTTGCCCTCGACGGCTCCGCATTGAAATGCACAGGAACCGCTGGCAAGAACACCGCCATGCTAGATAACGTCGCCAACTTTCGCGTGCGCTACCTCCAAGTTACAGACGTTGGCAGTGGCACCCCCAAGACAAAATACGTTAATGCAGCCAGCGTGACCAACTGGGGACAAATCACCGGTGTGGAGGTGTGCCTGGTGCTCTATGGCAACGAAAAAATGAATCTTCCCGAAAACACTGCTTATACAGATTGTGATGGATCGACTCGCATTGATATGAGCCAAGCATCCCTAGGCGCAGAGCGCGCACAGCGCATGCACATGGTGTTCCGCAATATCTACCAGCTGCGTAGCCAAGGGCTACTGGACAAGGTGCTGTAAATTATGAAGAAAGCACTTCTCATGCCTCGCGGGGTATTTACCTCAACTCGCCAACAGCCCAAGCAGCGAGGCGTCGCACTTTTTGTCGTCATCGTATTTGTGATGCTAACCATGCTGCTGGCACTGTGGTCATCACGCACCGCTTTGTTCGGTGAAATGATGGTTGGCAACGATGCCGATTACCAACGCGCTTTTGAAGCTGCACAAACACTGGTACAAGATGCCGAGTTGGATATTCGTAACGAGAATGCAGATGGCTCGACATGCAGTGGCACTGGTGATGTATGTAGGCAAAGTACAGCAGACCAAATTCCTCTAGAAGCACCAGCAGTTGGAAAGTTGCTCGCCGAGCTGGACAACACCCCTTACAAATGTCGCAATGGGCTATGTACCAAACGCCTTCGAGAGCAAGATTTTTGGAACAATACCGACGGAACAAGGGGGTTCACTCTGGCTCAAATGACCAGCACTCCTTCAGGATCCCCCCCCGTCGGCGCGCGCTATGGCCGCTACACAGGCGCAAAGTTGGGCACCTCCTCTAGCCCAGCCAATCCAATCTTGGCAGACCAGAGTGCGCCAGATAAGGGCGGGTGGTACTGGATAGAAGTTCTGCCCTATGACGAAAGTAGCAAAAACTCTGGCTTGATCGTTGCTGAAGACGATAAAGGAAACCCTGTTTTGGCTAACAACTACTTGTCTTTGAACTTGCTACCCAATGTGGTCTACCGCATCACCGCACTGGCCTACGGCAGAAAACCCAGCACCAAAGTGGTTCTGCAACAGACCTACGCGCGCCAAAAGCTCAAAGACTGAGCGCGTTGTTCGAAACATTTCAGGGTTAGATTCATGCCAAAGCATTCATCACGACCCAATTTTCTCCATAAAACGATATATCCAAAGAGGTGGCACTGTGGCCTACAACACTTCTCCTAGTTTCCGCAAGCATCTGATCGCTCTGGCCGCATGTTCTGCACTCGCCCCAACTAGCACTTGGGCCTTGGATCTAGCCAGCGGCCCGCCTGGCACCAAAGAACCGTACGTCGCCCCAAACGTGATCTTGTCGCTGGATGACTCCACTAGTATGAACGCCAAAGACATGATCAAGGTCAACGGCAAGTGGACAAAAACTCGTACTGAAGTACTGGCAGATGCAGTGATAGACGTGTTCAAAGACACGAATATTCTGGCAGATGGAAAGATCCGCTTTGCTTGGCAAACCATGGGTAATTGCACAGCTGTGAACAAGGAGTATTGGGCGCCTGAACTAGATGCAAAATCAGGAACCAATAAGAACTCCATGCGTCCGCTGCAAGGAGATCATCGGGCAAATTTCCTCAAGTACATGGAGAACTACAAAGCATGTACGAACACGCCCACTCACTTGATGGTCAAACGCGCTCATGAGTACATGGCCGCAAAACTGCATAAAAACGGGCCTTGGGCAACCAAACCAGGCCAAAACAGCCCTGAGTACCTTGGTTGCCGCCGGAACTATCATATTTTGCTGACCGACGGCGGCTGGAATGCCCAATACCAAGATACCAGCCCGCTCAACTATGACGGGACTGCTCGCACGCTGCCGGATGGCACCGACTACGACCCAAACGCTAGCGAGACCAAAATTTTCAGTGACAAGGAAGACTTCTCCACCATTGCTGACTGGGCGTTTTACAGCTGGTCAACATCGCTGCAAAGCTACAGTGATCTCGACGGAAAAGTACAGCCTTCCTCCGCCTACCGTAAAGCACCATCAAAAGAAACCTTTACCAACCGCGTAACTAAAACCACAACAACTCTCGATCGTTTTTGGAACCCACGATACGACCCAGCAACTTGGCCACACTTGGTCACGTACACCATTGGATTTAGTGCCGATGCCTTGCCGCAGAAGAACTACAACACAAAAGGCACAGACATGGGAGCAATCAATTCCCCAACGACCATGTTGCCTTATGGGTTTGACGGAGATTTTGCTGAATACGCAAAAGGCTCCTACCAATGGCGCGCGTATCAAAAGGATAAAGGCCATGACATGTGGCATGCAGCCCTCAATGGTCGCGGGGAGTTTTACGCCGTTGAAAAGGGCGAGGACTTGAAAAAGGCCTTCGAATCTATTATTGGTAGCATTAACACCGAAACCATGCCAGACGTTAGTTCCACGGCGACCAGTGGCTCCAATGCATCACGCTATGACATCGGTTCATATACAGGCGCCTACGAGCCACTCAAGGCCTGGAGAGGCTACGTTACTGCAAAAACAGTTGATAAAGATGGGAAAACCACCGACGTTTGGGGCGGAAAAAATACAGGAGAGCTTCTTGACGCTCTACCCAGCATCAGCAATCGACTGATCCTCTCTTGGAGTGACAACTGGGTCGCCAAGACCAACGGCAAGGAAGGTGAAGCAGGGGGCGTGTCCTTCAAGTGGGCCAACGACCAAACCTATCTCAGCACCGCTCAAAAAGCAAAGCTAGGACAAAGCACCGCTACGCCAGTCGTCAGTAGTGGAGAAAAAATTCTGAACTTCATCCGTGGCGATCGCAGCCTTGAAGGTTCGGATGCCAACACGCCGTTCCGGGTACGCACAAGCCGACAAGGCGACATCATTAACTCAGGTGTTTGGTACGTTGGCCCACCTGCAGGAACGTATGCCTTGCAAGGCTATAGCAGCTTTGTTCGTTCACAGTCCACTCGCACGCCCATGCTTTATGTCGGCGGCAATGATGGAATGCTGCACGCGTTCTCTGCTACCGATGGATCCGAAAAAATGGCCTATGTTCCCAGAGGAATCATCGCTTCGCTGAAATCCTTGGCATCTCCCAGCTACAACCATCAGTACTTTGTTGACGGTTCACCAATGACCGGTGATGTAGAAATTGGCGGAGTAGAAAACCTTGCCGACGGAACGCAGGCTTACATCCCCGACTGGCGCACTTTGCTAGTGGGAACATTAGGCGCGGGCGGTAAAGGCTATTTCGTACTAGACGCAACCAACCCAGCGGCCGGCAGCAGTAGCAAGGCAGCGGCTTTTGCAGAGGCCAATGCAAATTCACTCGTTCGTTTAGATCGCACTCGCGGCACCTTGGATGCACTGGACTGCACAAGCCTCACCGATAGCCGCTTAACAGCTTGCACCAAAGAAGCAAACGAAGACAAGGATATTGGTTACATCACAGCCAAACCGGTCTTGGACGAAAACAACCCAATGCGTACTACGCAAATTACCCGCATGAATGACGGTCGTTGGGCGGTCGTGATGGGTAATGGCTACAACAGCACCAACCAGCGGCCTGTACTACTGATCCAATACTTGGACCAGGGTCAGGAGCTCATCCGTATCCCAGTCACCGCTGAAGCCGCTGGCACCGGCAACGCTAACGACAACGGCTTGTCAGCCCCCCGTCTGATTGACCTCAATGGCGACGGTCGTGCGGATATTGCTTATGCAGGAGACAATTTAGGCAATCTTTGGAAATTTGACCTAACCAGCAAAACCTCCGGCAATTGGGGCGTCGCCTTTACCGGGAAACCTCTGTTCACGGCGCTCGGCCCTTCTTCACTTGGTTCATCCACCCGCCCAAATGCACAACCCATCACTGTGACACCAACCGCGCGCGCCAATGACCGGATGAAGACAGTGACAGGAGCCGATGGCAAAAAGAAAGATGTGGCTGTCGGCGGCATGATGGTAGCCTTTGGAACAGGTCGAAATGTCTCCACAGATGACCCCAACGACATCAAAGTGCAGTCTATTTACTCCGTCTTGGACAACACACGTTACCGTGTAAGTTCAACATCAGGTTTCAACCAATGGCTGGAAGTGCATCCGGGGAAGAATTGCGGCTCATCTGCCCCCGCCAACTGCCAGGACATACCAGCACCCGCTGCACTAGGCACGGGTGTGACGAGCGCCAAACTTGCAAAACGCGAGATTGCTGAACTCACCATTGCTGGAGCCAAAGGAGGGCGTGTCAATGAAGTCGACACCTTGGATAAAACGACCTGGGGCAAGACTTACAACGGCTGGTATATAGACTTGCCAGCGGTAGGCGAGCGATCTCTCAAAAATCTGGAAATGTATGACAACTCCAATATTTTGGTTGCGTACACACAGGTGCCCGCCAAAGGATCAGATGTTGACGTGAGCAAGGAAAGCTGTGGCTCCACAACAGTAGACTTGGAGCGCCAATACCGCACCATGCTCAACATCATGGACGGCAAGCGCCCAAGCATCCAGCTCATCAATATGGGGAGCAATACCTCTTACAGTGCTAGCGACAATCAAGACGCCTCGCGTGCCGAGGTCGACAAAGGCTCTCACTCCCAAGTCGCAGGTTCAGACACCGAGATGCTCGATCTCAGCACTTGCAAGGGAGAAAAATGCCTCCGGGACAGCGCAGAAAAAATGCTGCGTATGCCTGAGCAATCACTGCGCCCCAGCTGGCGTCAACTGCAATGATGAAGCCACTTATGAAGAAATCTCTACCAAGTCCACAGCGTGGCTTTACCCTGATCGAGTTGATGATCGTGGTCGCCGTACTAGGCATACTTACCGCGATTGCCCTGCCTAGCTATAACGAATATATACGCCGAGGCCACCGTTCAGAAGCCAAAGCAGCGCTACTGCAAGGAGCGCAATGGATGGAGCGCGCAGCCACTGCCGGCGGGAAATACCCAGAAAAAGATTTCCCCACAACCTTAAAGAGCACTTCATCCGAACGTTATGCCATCAATTTCACCTCCGACGGCTCCACGTTTACATTGACAGCTACTCCGAAAAATGCGCAGGCTAACGACAAATGCGGGAATTTCACACTGACCAACACAGGTCTACGTGGCGCCAATGGCAAAACAGACGGCGCCGCTGGTTACGATTCGTCCTGCTGGAACAAATAAACGAGCGTATCCTGCGCACTTGAAAGGTATCCGCCAGTCTCTTCTGGCGGATACCTTTTTGTTCTCATTACGCCAAGGCGCCGCGCATATTGTCAATCACCGTCTTGTAGTCAGGCTTGCCAAAAATAGCGCTGCCAGCCACAAAGGTGTCGGCTCCTGCATCAGCGGCGGCGCGGATGTTGCTTTCTTTGATGCCGCCATCCACTTCCAGGCGGATGTCCTTGCCACTGGCATCTATGCGCTTGCGCACCAACTCCAGCTTGCGCAGGGTGCTATCGATGAAGCTTTGGCCGCCAAAGCCGGGGTTCACGCTCATCAACAAGATCAGATCCAGATCTTCGATCACCCAGTCCAGCACGTCTAGCGATGCGGCCGGGTTAAATACCAAGCCTGCCTTACAGCCGTGTGACTTGATGGCCTGAATACTGCGGTGGACATGGGTGGAGGCGTCGGGGTGGAAGCTGATATAGTCAGCACCCGCCTTGGCAAAGGCGGCGGCCAGTTCGTCGACGGGTTGCACCATCAGGTGCACATCGATGGGTGCCTTCTGCCCGTTGGGTAGCACCGCGTGGGGTTTCAAGGCCTCGCAGATCATGGGGCCGAAGGTCAGATTCGGGACGTAATGGTTGTCCATCACGTCAAAATGGATCCAGTCAGCACCGGCGGCCAATACGGAGCGCACTTCTTCACCCAAGCGGGCAAAGTCTGCAGAGAGGATGGAGGGGGCAATTCGGTAAGGGGAGCTCATCCCGTTATTGTCGCAGTTAGTATTTCCACCTGCCAACGTTCCATGCCTAAACCATCCATGACAGTGTCATTCTCGCCTTGCCTTGCTGTCGCAATGTCTGCGACTCGGCCCTTCGCATCACGAATGATTTAGACATGGAATAACTTCCAGTTTCATATGCCAAAGTACCAGTTTGAGGTGTCAGTGACACCGCAGTACCAGCCCGAGCACTCGGCACCCGAAGCGGGCATTTTCCACTTCGCCTATACCATCACCGTCCACAACCGCGGCGATGTACCTGCGCAGTTGATTGCTCGCCACTGGCTGATCAAGGATGCCACCGGCAAGCTAGAAGAGGTCAAGGGCCTGGGCGTGGTTGGCCACCAACCGCTGCTGGCACCTGGCGAATCCTTCCAGTACCAAAGCCAGTGCCGCTTGGCTACCGCCCAAGGCAGTATGGAGGGTACCTACTTCTGCATTACTGAAGACGCCGAGACCTTTGACTGCCCCGTCCCCCTATTTGTGCTGGATGCCACCCAGTTCCCCGCCCAAGACGATGACCTGTCGCAAGGGCGGGTTCTTCATTGATGTTTGGTAAGCACGAACCTAATCGCCTGCCTGCGTTACTCGCCAGCCTGGATCCAGACGCTCCGCTGGCCGAGCGCAACCTGTGGATTATTGAAGTCGCTGCGTGGATTCGCGGCTCTCAAAACTCGGTCGAAAGTGCAGTCGCCCGCGTAGACATGCTGCTGGGTGCGGCCGAGACTGACGACGCCCTACGCGTCAAGCTGCAGCTGTGGTGGGCACGATTGCTGCAGAACGTAGATTTAACAGCGCTTTTGGCAGATTTTGGTTTTGCCCCGCGCACCGCCTTTTTTAACGAGCTGGGCGAGCGCCTGCGAAACAAGCTACTCCCTTCCACACCCGAGACGATTGATGCGACGGTGCTGTTCTCGATGGCGCTTCACACGCCGTTTGATGCACAGTGGCTGAAAGCCTTGGATGCGCCCATGCTAGAGCGCATTGCCGCCCTGCTATCACCCGGTTTTGCAGCGATTGAAGTTCCGCTGGTGGTGCCCACCCAAATCGCTCAAAGCGATGTGCACGAAGGCGTGATTGCAGGCATGGAGCATTACGGCAACCGCCTGTCGCCCTGGCAGCACCTGATGCTGAACGCTCTTACCTACTGCGCCGGGCAGATTTTGGCATCCGGCTTTACGCCCGAGTTGCGCCTGCGTATGAGCGGCAGCGCCCAAAACACGCAGCCGTTTTACTCGCTGATCAGCCATGTCGAAAGCTTGCGCAAAGCCATGCTGCACCACAGCCCCAAGGCCGCCGATGTGGCCGAGGCCGAAGAGAGTGTGCGCCGCAGCCTGGATGAGTGCCGTGCCGCCGTGGCCACCATTTATGACCATTTTGAGGATAACGGCGTCTCGGTCGGTGTGGTCTTCCGTATGCGCCAGCTGCGCATGCGCATCTTGCGCGTACGCGAGCTGCTAGATTGCCTGCTGTCAGCGAACCCCAACACCATTACCACCAAGCTGATTGCGCACTTGGTCGTGGTGGGGCTGGAGCGCCAAAGCATCCGTGCGCTGATTGCCACCAACTCGTCCCTGCTGGCCGCCAAAGTGGCCGAGCGCAGCGCCGAGGCAGGCGAGAACTACATTACCCGCGACAAGCGCGAGTACGCCCACATGGTGCGCAAGGCGGCTGGCGGTGGTTTTGTGATGGCATTCACCACCTTGGTCAAGTTTGCACTGCACGCCGTGGCTGCCTCTGCCTTTTGGGCAGGCTATATGGCGGGCATCAACTATGCGCTCAGCTTTGTGTTGATCCAGTTGCTGCACTTCACCGTGGCCACCAAGCAGCCGGCGATGACGGCCCCCGCCATGGCCGCTAAGCTCAAAGAATCGGGAGACACCGAAGCCGGCGTGGCCGCCTTTGTGGACGAGGTCAGCTACTTGGTGCGATCGCAAGTAGCAGCCGTGCTGGGCAATGTGCTGATGGTCTTCCCCACCGCGCTGGCGCTCACCTTGGGCTGGCTCTACCTCAAAGGCACGCCCTTTATCGATGTAGCCTATGCCGAGAAAACGCTGGACTCACTCAGCCTGCTGGGCCCATCGGTGCTGTATGCGGCCTTTACCGGCGTGTTGCTGTTTTCGTCCAGCATCATCGCGGGGTGGACGGAAAACTGGTTTGTGCTCAACCGCATAGATTCCGCCATTCAGTACAACCCGCGCATCACGCGCTGGTTGGGCAAGGCGCGGGCGGCGCGTTGGGCGGCCTTTATGCGCCGCAATGTGTCAGGCTTTGCATCCAATATCTCGCTGGGCTTTATGCTGGGCTTGGTGCCGGTGATCGCACAGTTCTTTGGCCTGCCGCTGGACATACGCCACGTTACCCTGGCTGCAGGCCAGGCTGCAGCGGCGGCCACCACGCTGGGCTGGGAATCATTGCACCACCAAGGCTTTTGGCTGGCGGTAGCCGCACTACCGTTTTTGGGCGGCTTTAACATCCTGGTCAGCTTTTACCTGGCCTTTCGCCTAGCGCTGCGTGCGCAAAACGTGGGTAATGTGGCGCGTGCGCGTATTGGCAAGGCACTGGCCAAGCGGATACTTACACGCCCCTTCAGCTTTTTGCTACCCATCAAGCTCAACAAAAATGCGCCGCAGCCGCAAGACGCCAAATAAACCACTATGGGTGAATTTGACCTGATCGCACGCTACTTTAAACGCCCCGCCAAGCGCGCTGTACTGGGCGTGGGCGATGACTGCGCCCTGCTGGCACCTACACCAGGCATGCAACTGGCCATCTCTAGCGATATGCTGGTAGAAGGCCGCCATTTTTTTGCCGATGTTGACCCGCGCACCTTGGGCCACAAGGCACTGGCCGTTAATTTAAGCGACTTGGCTGCTAGCGGCGCTACGCCACTCGCCTTCACGCTAGCGCTGTCCTTGCCTAAAGTGGATGAAGCTTGGCTGCACGCCTTCTCGCAAGGCCTTTTTGCACTGGCTGATGCGCACGGGTGCGAGCTGATCGGCGGCGATACCACGCAAGGCCCGCTCAATATCTGCATCACCGTATTTGGCGAGGTACCCGCCGGCCAAGCCCTGCTGCGCAGCGGGGCTAAGGTGGGCGACGATATTTATGTCAGCGGCCACCTAGGCGATGCACGCCTGGCGCTGCAGGCGTTGCTGGGCCACATCCAGCTGCCTGCGGATGTACTGACCACTGCCCGCCAACGACTGGAATGCCCCACGCCCCGCGTTGCACTCGGCACCGCGCTGCGCGGCATTGCCAGCAGTGCGCTCGATGTAAGCGACGGCCTGCTGGGCGATCTGTCGCACATCATGCAAGCCAGCCAAGTAGGCGCGGATATAGACTACACAAGCACTACTGCATTGATAGCAGCCAACAAACACTCACCGGGCGCTAGGGTACATTTTGATTCGCATTTATTAGCACAATGCACGTTGGCAGGCGGCGATGACTACGAACTATGCTTTACAGCGCCCGCCGCCCAACGTGCCGCCGTGCAAGCCGCCAGCCTTGCTGCCGATACCCCCGTGCAACGCATTGGCTGCATCACCACGGGCAGCGCCATCCGCGTGCTGGATGCGCATGGGCAAGCCATGGATGTAGACGATCTGCGCTCCTTCGACCACTTTGCGGCCTAGCCCTCGGTCGTTGCATTTCCTTTCAGCAAATAAGCCGCAGTGATGCAGCGTTGCGACAAGCAGGGCGTGCGCGGCAGCTAAGCTGTTCTCCATCTGGTTTTGGAGAAGACTTAGCATGCAACGCAATTCCCACTGGCGATACGCCCTGAGCACCCTATTCGCAACGGCTGCCGCTGCAGCCGCCTTCCCCGCTACGCAGGCTGCAGAGGGCAAAACCATCACCGTATCAGGCGCGCAAGCGCCTATACAGAAAGTGCTTCTCTACCCCGGCGTGGCTTCTGTGGAGCGCGTGGCACGCATCAGTGCCGGCACGCGTCAGCTCACGTTTGAATGCCTGCCCGCCGCCATTGATGTGGAAAGCCTGCAAGTCAGCGCCGATGCCCATGTGCGTATTGGCGACTACAAAACCCTGCTGCAGCCACGTGACGTGGCAGGTAAAGCCTGCGCCAGCCCGCTAGACACCCAAATCCGAGGCCTGGAGGACCAGCTGGCTGCGCTGCATGCCGACGAGACTGCGGCAGGTTTGGTAGACAGCTACCTGCAAGGACTGACCAAGCCTGCCGGCGACGATACCAAAGTGCCCGCTGCCAAACAGATTAGCGCCACCAGCGATGCGCTGCGCACTACCAGCCGAGATAACGCCCTTCGCGCCCACCAAACTCAGCGGCAAAAAGAGCTGATCGAAGAACAGCTCAACCCGCTGCTGATAGAGCGCGAGCGCACCGGCGCCCTGCGTGCCCAGGTGCTGCGCGTCACCGTGCAACTGGCCACCAATACCGATGCCGCCGTGCGCCTGAACTACCAGGTACGCGGCCCCAGTTGGCAGCCCAGCTACCGCGCCCAACTGGATGTAGCCAAAAAACAGGTGCAGCTGGAGCGCCAGGCCCTGGTCGTGCAAAGCAGTGGCGAAGACTGGAGCAATGTGCAGCTGCTGCTGTCCACCGGCCAGCCCGGGCGTACCACACAGGCACGCCTGCCCCGTCCGTGGACGCTGGATACACAGCAGCCACGCCCGGTGGTCGCTGCCGCTGCTGCGCCTGTCGCACCAGCCATGGAACGACAAAGCTCTGTCACCTTATATGGCACGGTGGACACGCAAAGCGCGCCACTTCCGCAGCTTGATGTATCCAGTATCAACACCGCCTACAGCACGCAGTTTGCCGTACCCTACCAAATTACCGTGCCCGCCAGCAGTGAGCGCGTAACCTTGTCGCTAGGCTCCCAAAGCCTGCCCGCCAGCTTGCTGACTCGCAGTGCCCCTGCGGTAGAGGAATCCGCCTACCTGGTTGCCAACCTTGCTGCACCGCCCGGCGTGTGGCCAGCTGGGCCGGTGGCGCTGTTCCGAGATACCGCCTTTGTCGGTAATGGGCGGCTCGATTTCGGCAATGCCCAGGCACTGCAGCAAGGCCTGTCGTTTGGCCGCGACGAACAAGTACTGGTTCGCCAGCTACCTATCGACCAAGCCAGTGGCAGTGGCGGCTTTATCAGCGGCAAAACTGAGCGCAAAGTAGCGCACCGCTACGCCATCACCAACCGCCACAGCAACGCGATTACGCTGCAGGTACTGGAAGCTGCACCCGTTGCGCGTAACGACAAAATCACCGTCAAATCCCAATTCAACCCCGAACCGCGTACCCAGCGCTGGAATGAGCAGGCTGGCATGGTGGAGTGGCAGCAAGCCCTGGCAGCAGGTGCGACAGCCGAGTTCAGCGCCACACATGAGATCCGTTACCCACAAGACTTGCAAGTTGACGAGAGCCAGTAAGCGCGGCTCACACGACGCAGCAAACCGCAGATTTTTAGTTAGAGCCAGGCGAGAAGCCGAAAGCAGTACGTTAGTACGACAAGGCGAAATAACGACGCTTCAAGGGTTGTGCTGGCGACTCTAAGCGTCAGACCAAAGAACGCTAGCGGCTGCACGGCTTATCATTGCAACCATGCGCGAACTGCCTCCTTCCGCGCCTGCTGCTGTTGGCGCGGGCAATCCAAACAACATCGCTGCCCCGCGCCGCGCCAGTGGGCGCTTTATGCTACAAAATCCATTGCACTGGGTGGCTTTGGGCTTTGGCTCAGGCTTAAGTCCCGTTGCCCCAGGCACCGTGGGCACACTGTGGGCCTGGGTAGCGTATTTGGTGCTGCAGCTGTGGTTGTCACCTGCAGCCATAGGCATCTTGATTGCTTTATCGATACCTCTGGGCTGGTGGGCCTGCACTGCCACCGCCAAAAACATGGGCGTGGCCGATCCAGGCAGCATTGTGTGGGATGAGGTGGTCGCCTTCTGGATCATTTTGTGGCTGCTGATGCCCACGGGTTTTTGGGGCCAGCTCATCGCCTTTACCCTGTTCCGATTTTTTGATGCTGTCAAACCGCAGCCCGTGCGCTGGGCCGACCAATGCTTTAAAGGCTTTGGCTGGCGCGGAGGTTGGGGCATTATGTGGGACGACCTGGTGGCAGCGTTTTGCACGCTGCTGGTGATCGCGTTGTGGAGGCATTTTGTATGAACACTACCGCTGCACTACTATCAAAAGATGAGCTACCCGCGCCTGCCTATGTTGCGCAACTTGCCGATCTATTGGTAAAAAAGGGCTGGATGCTGGCCACTGCTGAAAGCTGCACCGGCGGGCTGATCGCAGGTGCCTGCACAGAGCGCCCAGGCTCCAGCCAATGGCTGGACTGCGGCTTTGTCACCTACTCCAACCGCGCCAAATCCGCCATGCTGGATGTGCCCGCAGCCCTGATTGCCGAGCACGGAGCGGTGAGCAAGGCTGTAGCTTGCGCCATGGCTCAAGGCGCCGTGCAGCAATCGCAGGCCCAAGTCAGCATCGCCGTTACCGGCGTAGCCGGGCCGGATGGTGGCTCGCCTGGCAAGCCCGTGGGTACGGTCTGGTTTGGCTGGCAGATCGGCGATCAGTTGCTGAGTGAAGTCATGCACTTTGATGGCGACCGCCACACCATACGCCAAGCGACGGTGACACACGCATTACACCGGCTAGTCCAGCATATCGAGGCACAGCCCAAGGCTTAATGTTTAGAACGTATTTACGATCTTTGGGGTCAGTTTGGTCTGACACCAAGGGTTTGCCTTGACCGATGACGCAGCAGACGTCGCAATGCAACACTAAACTGTCGCCGCACTGCGCACGAGGCCAGCACGGCTTTGGAAATACCCACTACTGCGTACCTAATTTTTGAGGAGATCCCCATGAAGCGCTTTACTGTTACCGCCGCATCTGTCGTCTTGGCTGTATCTGCCCTGTCGGCCTGCAGCAGCACCCCCACCAATGCACAAATCGGTACTGGCGTAGGCGCCGTTGCGGGTGGTGTGCTGGGTGATGCAGTGTTCGGCTCCACCCTGGGCACCATTGGCGGCGCTGCAGCTGGTGCTTACTTTGGCAACAAGGTAGGTGACAACATGGATGGCAACCGCCGCCGCTAATCGACCACTAACGGCCACTAACCATGGCCGTACGCCACACCAGCCGGGCTTGCCCGGCTATTTTGCGCACGGCACGGACTGCTATCAGCCCTGCGCCAGCGACAAGAAAATACCCACCACAATAATCGCTGCCAGCACGGCAAACATGATCTTCACCCAGCTGTACGGCTGCTCGCCCGCAATCTGGCCGGTATAGCCATTGGCCAAAATTTGGTAGCTTTTAGCCCCGTAGGTGTAGCTCACCAGCCAAACGGGCACCAGCACATGCTTAAAGCTGCGGCCTTGGTAGGCGCGCTGCACTTGCAGATTGCGATAGGTATCGCCCGGCACCTGGGCTCCACACATGGCTTGTACCTGTTGATCCATATCACCTTCGTTGATTTGCGCGGCTTTACGCAGATCAACCTGGTAACGCTCCACCGTCCAGCCACGAACAAACTCGGGCGAATACGGTTTTAAATCGCTGCGCGTAGGGAAGGGCTCTACTTTGCGCAGCAGCGCCGGGTGCACACCTACGGTGCCTGCCACCAATTCGTCATCAAAAAAGTGCTGCAAATTGCCTGCAGCAGGCTGCCAGCGCACATGCTGTACTTGGCGGCTGCTGATGTTGCCATTGCTGTCCCGGTACTGCTCGGTGGTGTAGTAGTAGTAACCTGCATCGGCGCGCCACTCGGCCTGCACATGGGCGTCAAACGTCCAGTACGGCAAATAAACACCTTTGAGCGTATCGGTCAGCGCCGCGTTCTTGAGCTTGTTTGGAGCAAACCAGCGGCTGCCATACCACTTGCGAATCAAATCGCGCACCTGACCATCGCTGATCTTGAACGGCAAAAGGCTTTGCGGCGTGATAGCGTCATTGCGCTCCTCATGCGCCTGAATGGCGGGCGAGCCACAAAAATCGCAGCGCGCAGCTACCCGTCCATCAACAAAGACCGATATCGCACGGCAGTTTTGGCACTGGTACTCGCGCCGGGCGTCACCCCAGCCACGCCCGCTGCTGGGGTTGGCCAAGGCGTTGAGAAGGTCTTGCTCCACGATGTCGCCTGCCAACTGCTTTTGCTGGTCCTCTGTCCACGCGACAGTGGTGCCGCAATACGGGCATTGGAGCGACTGGGCCTTGGCATTCCACTCCAGGTTGCCGCCGCATTCCGGGCAGACATGCTTGGCAACCATGGCCGCCGGTGGCGGTTCAAATGGATCAGTGGCAGGAGAGGGAGAGTTCACGATCAAATTGGCCACTAGCGCTTTGCTGACAGGCGCTAGCCGCTATCAAAATTATTGCAAAACGACAATGCACCCACCCGCACAGGCCGGTGAATGCCTTACGCACACCGCCGCTTAGCCGCGTAAAAACTCGTTCAGCGACTCTTGCGAAATACGCCAAGCGCTGCCAATCTTGCGACCCTTGAGCGCACCGGACTCCAGCTCGGTCACCACGTCTTGTACTGTCACACCCAGCACCTGTGCCGCTTGCTCAGGCGTCAGCACTTGCACTCCGCCAGCAGCTACAACAGGCGCTTGTGCTGCCGCAGCGGCGGCGGGCGAGAACGGGTCTGCCGCCGCACCAGCAGCTGCCCCCGCAGGCTGTTGCATGCCCTTCATCATCTCTTGCGCCATGCCAAAGCCCATGGCCATGGTCGCGGGGATGGTGGCTGCCGCTGCACCTTCGCCGCCATTGGCCATGGCCTGGCCCATCTGGTACTTCACATAGTCGTTCAGATTGCCAATCGCCGTCATGCTGGAGCGCTTGTCGATGGCCTCTTCCACCTCGGGCGGCACAGACACGTTCTCGAGCAGGAAGCTGGTGATCTCCAAGCCGTACTTATCCGTGACGGCGGGATTGATCAGCTGCAGCAGAGCATCGCCCAGCTCGGAGTAGCGCTGTGCCACATCCAGTACAGGCACCTGGGCCTTGGCCAAAGCCTCGCTAAAAATGCTGACGATGCGCGAGCGCATGGTGTCCGCAAACTCGTCGATACGGAAGTTCTGGTCGGTACCCGCAACTTCCTTCAAGAACTTGGGCGCGTCGACAATGCGGAAGTCATAGGTTCCAAAGGCGCGCAGCCGCACCACGCCAAAATCCTTGTCGCGCATCATCACGGGGTTGGAGGTACCCCATTTATTGCCCGTAAAAAGGCGCGTATTGATGTAGTAAACATCGCACTTGAAGGGCGAATTAAAGCCGTACTTCCAGCCGCGCAAGGTCGACAGGATAGGAATATTCTGCGTGGTGAGCAGGTGGCGACCGGGGTTGAACAGGTCGGCAAACTGGCCTTCGGAGACAAACTGCACCTGCTGCGACTCGC
>JAVXMM010000010.1:0-75914 GCA_036646255.1 Comamonas sp. | reverse complement strand
CTTTGAGCTGCCCGTAGGCAGGGAGGCATCCATTACATCTCCTGATAGTCCAAGTGTTTGTTCGCATACTCATGGCAATTGGCTTCAGAGCCTCCGATATGCTGGGCCCCCGCCTGGGAGTGGCGTGGACTACTATTCACTTGTTTTCGTAATGTCAACTCCGCATCAGTCAACCCTTATTCATTGCGCTACGCTCGGGCCTTTCTAACTGTTGAGCACATAGTTCTATGCCGTACATCATTGAAACCTTTGATAAGCCAAATAGCCTTTCCATGCGCCAAGAGAATCGAATGGAGCATTTACAGTTTCTGGAAGACAACAAAGCGATGTTGATTGCATGTGGGGCAAAACTCAATGACGATGGCTCCGACCAAGGCGGTGGTTTATACATTGTGGACGTTGAAGAAATTGAGGAGGCTAAAGCCTTTATCGCACTGGATCCCTTCTACAAAATTGATCTCTTTGCCGACATTAAATTCACCAAATGGCGCAAGGCGTATGTGGACGGCGTTTGCAAGCTCTAAAACGGTTCGAGGTCATTTCGCCGCTGGCACGGTGAAGCCAACCAAATTGCACAAAGCAGTAGCTTGTTCTCGCAAGGGCTACTGTTTCTGCTGCACTAATGGTTTGTCCTGAGCCCCTGCGCATACTCACGCCATACAATCAGCGCACACAGGTTCAGATTTGAAGACCATCTGTAAGATGGCTTCGTCGCGCCTTTTTGGTTTGTATCAGCCTCTTGCAGTACATAAAGGAGGCAATGATGCAAACCAGCGCAATAAAAATTCGCGGTGTCCAGGATGTCATATCCTATATCGATGGATGCCAAGGCATTAAAGGTCGAGCGGGCGTTATTTGGTGGCTCGCGCTTGGGGGCCTTTTCCTCGATGCCTTTTCAAACTCAGCACTCAGTGTAGGTCTTGGTCCGATGACCAGAGACCAGCAACTGACGCCTGCTGAAGTTGCATGGATGACATCGCTTGCATCTTGGGTTTCCATCGCCTTTAACCCTATTGGGGGATGGATGGCTGACCGCTGGGGTCGCATGCGCCCACTCATTATTGCTAAAGTTCTTGCCGTCATCGGTGCGCTGCTCGTCACATTTGCTCCGGATTATTCCGCCATCCTTTTTGGTCGCTTCTTTGTGGGCGCTGCCTATGGCATCGATTTCGCCATTGCAATGGCAGTTTTGGCTGAGTTCACTCCTGCAAAACTGAAAAGTCGTCTCAACGTATGGCAAGGCATGTGGTACATGGCTGTCTGCTCAAACCTTGTGCTTGCATTGTGGTTTAACTCGTGGGGCGTGGGTGACTCGTTGTGGCGCTACTCCGTGGCTGCAACGGCGGTATTCGGTTGCGTCATCTTGGTATTGCAACTCTCGTTCTTAATCGAAAGCCCAACTTGGCTGGCGCGAAAAGAGCGTTTAGAAGACGCAGCGCAGGCAATGACCCGTATCTATGGGAAGTCGTTCGTTGCAGCCGCAGTTTCCGAGCGTTTAGCTGTCACTAACCAGGCTAAGCGTGGTCTGGCGAATGTCTTGCTCATCTTCCGTGGCATCTACTTGCCTCGTACCATTCTTGCTGCCACTGTGCAGATAGCACAGTCGATTCAGTACTTTGCAGTGGGTTGGTATCTTCCACTCATCAGTGCCTCCTTGTTTGGTAAAGATTTTCAGCAAGCGACACTCGGTGCACTGGTCTTCAATATATTCGGCATCATCGGCGGCTTTCTCTCGCCCACGATCGGTCGTGTTCTGGGGCTGCGACGCGCATCTGCCTTCGGCTTTGCGCTCGTGTTTTTGATGCTTGTAATTCTGGGTCTCTTCAACGGGAAAATGCCTATCTGGGTTGCTGTCGCAGTGCCCTCGTTATTCATTCTTTTCCATTCTGGTGGTCCTGGAGCCAATGGGAAAAGTCTTTCTACCTTGTCGTTCCGCAGTGAGTTACGGGCTGGAGCTAACGGTGTGATTGGGGCGCTTGGTGCGATGGGCGCCGCCTTGGGGCTGTTGGTGTTTCCCTTGTTCCGCCAGCAGTATGGTTTGGAAACGACTTTCTTGATTTTGTCGGTTGTTCCTCTTATTGCCAGCGTCATTTGCTTCACTATCAAATGGGACCCGACACGTAGTGCCGTGAACCCCGATAACGAATCGGATGCGCCCCAATTCGAAGCCGAAGCCGTTAAGCCATTGGCTGCACGATAACCTGCAGTAAAGGAGAACGGCTATGGCCAACAACGACGTCATTTTGTCCATCGATGAAGGGACTTCGGGTACGCGCGCTGCGCTGGTGGGGCGAGATGGCCTTGTTTCTGAACAAGATTACATCCCACTGGACGTGACATGTCCCCGCCCCGGAATCGTTGAGCAGGATGCAGATGACTTGCTGGATAAAACGCTGCGGGTGTGTCGCAGCGCGGTGGAGCGCGCCAAGTCACAAGGGAAAAATATTGTTGCATTGGCCATAGCCAATCAGCGGTGCTCTGCGGTTCTGTGGGATAAAAGCACGGGCCAATCGCTTGCCCCCGTGATGGTGTGGCAGGACTCCAGGCATAGAGAGGAGCTTGCAACGCTATCCCCTCATTGGGATTCGATGCTTATTCAATTGGCTGGTCGACCAGCAGGTGTCCGGTCACCGTATCTTTGGGCAAAACATAAGATTCGGGAGGTGCCTAAAATCGCTCAGGCGTTTCGAGAGAAGCGCCTGGCGTTTGGAACCATAGACACATGGCTGCTCTGGCACATTTCAAAATCGCGGGAAATGGTCACGACGCCTACAAACGTGACCTCTGGTAATGCGTACGTCCTGAAAGAACATCGGTACTTGGATGCATGGCTAGACCAACTTGAATTTCCTCAAGAGTTGCTCCCAAAAATCAAAGAGGATGCCGATGACTTTGGTCTGACACGCCCTGAGCTTTTCGGGATAGAAGTTCCGATTCTTGCTTGCGCGGGGGACCAGCATGCGGCAACTGTGGGGCTAGGATGCTTGGAGCGAGGTCAGGCAATGTGTGTGCATGGGACCGGTAGTTTTGTCGATGTACTGACAGGCACCGACTTGGCAGGACATGACGCGGCACATGAGAGCTCGCTGACTATGACGGCGAGAAGAGCAAATGGTGTTTCGCGCTTTGCCATTGAAACCTACGTACCTACTACTGGCTCAGCCTTGAACTGGATTTGTGAAAAGCTGGAATGGTTTAGTGACCCCAAGCAAATCAGTGAGCTCGCTAGCACTGCGACTACTTCGCCTGACTTGATATTTGTACCAGCTCTAACAGGGCTTCGTATTCCCGGCATGGAGCCTGCGGCGAGGGCTTCGGTGCTTGGTATTTCGATGGCTACCTCTAAAGCTGAGCTAGCAAAGTCAATATTGGAGGGCATCGCCCATTCCGTCACCTCGTGTATTGAGGCCAATCAGCAGGCATCGAACACGTTTGTGTCGGAGCTCATTGTTGGTGGCGGACTGGCTGGGAGTTCGACACTGCTCCAAATTCAAGCTGACCTGATGGGAATGCCTGTACGTCGACTTGCAGAGACAGATAAGGCAAGTCTGCGCGGTATTGCTTTTTTGGCAGGGAGCTCGGGACTCCTGTGGAATTCACTAGAAGAAGCATGTGCCACTTTAAAAACGGACGAAGTATTTGAGCCCCGAATGAGTGATGCAGAACGGCAGAATCGACGTGCGATTTGGCACGCCCGTGTTTCCGATGAGCTGGCTCATGCCAAAAAATACACCCGGCAGGAACTAACGGAGAGGGCAGCATGATGGGTTGGCCTACAGGTTTATACGGCAAGAGCAGTGCACAGCTGACATTGACACAACCTTTGAAGCTCGAGCGTGCCGAACAACTGACGAAGCTAGGTGACGAGAAATTTGATTTGCTCGTTATTGGAGGGGGTGTTACCGGATCCTATGTCGCACTTGATGCAAGCTTGCGCGGATATCGAGTCGCTCTCATTGAGAAAGACGATTTTGCTTCTGGCACGTCATCCAAATCATCAAAGATGGTGCACGGAGGGCTTCGTTATATCGAGCAAGGAAATTTGGGCCTGGTACGCCATTCACTCTTAGAGCGGCAGCGTCTGCGCAGGAATGCAAGGCATTTGGTACATCGTCTGCCCTTCTTATTCCCTGTCATGGAACGCGAAGGCGTTTTCGATAAGAACCTTGCCAAGGCATTCAATAGTTTGCTATGGACATATGACTTTGCCGGGGGGTGGCGCGAAGGCATCTTGCATCAAAAACTCTCCAAAGCGGAAGTGCTATCTCACTGCCCAACTTTCCGTGAGGACTACCTCATGGGGGGGTTCATGTACTTTGATGCCCGCGTGGATGATGCGCGTTTGACGCTAACAATTGCCCGGACGGCTGCATTTCATGGTGCAACGCTTGCGAATCATTGCAAAGCAGTCTCCCTTACTAGGAATGAACACGGGAAGGTGGATGGTGCGGTTGTTCAGGCAGACGGCAAAGAGATTAAGGTCAAGGCCCAATCTGTGGTTATGGCCACTGGTGTCTGGTTGCGAGACTGGGATGGACGTAAAAGCGGCGAAGAGGCTAGGCTGCATGTTCGCCCCGCCAAGGGCGTGCATGTTGCCATCCCTTGGCTCAAAATTCGTAACGATTGCACAGTGACAATTCCTGTCCCCGGTCGTAGCAGGCGAGCCACGATTACCAGGTGGGGAGATGTTTCCTACCTTGGAACAACCGACGAGGATTACGAGGGTAGCCTTGATGATGTGCATTGCACGCGCAAAGAACTTGATTTCTTGTTAGAAGGCGCGCGTTCAGCATTAAAAACTGATTTGCAGCCGGAAGATGTCGTCGGAAGCATCGCTGGCTGCCGTCCCCTGGTGGGGCCGGCCGGCGGGAAAACCATGGAGATGAAGCGCAACCATGAAATACACGTTGCAGAGGATGGACTGGTCACCATCGTTGGAGGAAAGCTAACGACCTCACGCCACATGGCAGAGCAAACAGTTGACACGGTGGCTAAACAGCTCGGACGACGAAAAGCTTGCACGACGAAATCGGCTTTCCTGCTTGGGGCAGCAGGCTATGACGCCCAGGCGATTACTGCCACTGGAGGCCTTTCAGCGCATCTGGGGGAGCGGTATGGAACTGAAGCGCGCTTTGTCAGCGATATCTTGCAACCCAATCCTTCCCTGGTAAAGCCCATTGTGGAAGGCCTCCCTTATACAGAGGCAGAAGTTGTGTATGCGGCTCGACATGAGATGGCGAGAACAGTTGAGGACGTACTGTCTCGTCGGATGCGTGTGCGACTCATGGCTCGTGACGCCTCAGCGTCAGCTGCATCAAGAGTAGGGGAGATTTTGAAAGCGGAACTTCATCTGAGTGACGCCGAAATCTTCGAGCAGGTGACGGCTTATCGTCATTCCGTTCAACGTGAAAAATCGATTCTTATGGGAGAGATCTAATGCTGAGTAAAGATGCAATCAAACGTGGATACAACCGTCGAAACTATGTAGTTGGAGCACATACTCCACCAGGCTACGCCGCCACCATCACTAAGTTTGATGGCCCTGCGGAGCTGCAGCGTAGCCCTGTCATCGTGACAACAGCACAAGTGGATGCTCTTAGAAAAGTATCTGACAAAGTAGAGACCGCGAGAGAGGCCGTGATCGCAGGCACTCGCGATTGGTGGGCTCGCACGATGGTCGCTGAGACATCCGGGCGACCTGCGACTCCGGATGCAGTGATCGTGCACGCATCTAAGGTAGAGCAGATCCAGGCCGTGATGCGTATTGCAAATGAGCATGCCATTCCTGTGACCGTTTCCGCCGGACGTAGTAACGTCACTGGCGCGGCGCTACCTGTGCGCGGTGGCATCGTCCTTGACATTTGCAATCTCAATCAGTTGGTTGACTATGACGAAGTCAGCCAGGTTGTGAATGTAGAAGCGGGAATGTTTGGCGACGTGTTTGAAGAGACTATTCAAGGCAAGTTCAGAATGACCATGGGTCATTGGCCTTCCTCTTTCGGCATCAGTACAGTGGGTGGTTGGGTCGCCTGTCGTGGCGCGGGTCAGCTGTCAACGCGCTATGGCAAGATTGAAGACATGGTGTACGGCATGGATGTCGTCCTTGCTGACGGTCGTCTTATCACCGTTGGCGGCTATCCACGTGCGGCAATTGGCTCTGATCTGCAGCAAATTTTCATTGGTTCTGAAGGAACGCTGGGAATCATTGTTCGCGTGCGTTTCAAGCTCCATCGTTTACCTGATTACGGTAAAGCTATTGCATATGAATTTGGGACTTTCGCAGAGGGTCTGGAGGCTTGCCGGCAAATAATGCAGCAAGGTGCGAACCCTGCGGCCTTGCGCCTGTATGACGAGCTTGAAAGTGGGGTGCAATTCAATCGACCAACTACTAATGTATTGATGATTGCTGACGAAGGTGCACCAGAGATGGTTGATGCAGTAATGAGCATCTGTGAGCGCGTCTGCAAAGAAACTGGAGTGGAGCTAGACGGTGCTGTTATTCTTGAGCGCTGGCTGGACACGCGATACCTCACAGGTAAAAGCGCCGAAGGCTTTAAAAAGAGCCCTGGCTTTGTCGCAGATACGCTTGAGATGTCTGGTTGCTGGCGCGACCTGCCTGTTATTTATGATGAAGTAGTCAAAGCGATTGCTTCCGTACCTGGCACGCTTGCAGGTTCAGCCCACCAATCTCACGCTTATGTTGATGGCGCGTGTCTCTACTTCTCACTGCGAGGCGAGGTCGAGGTTGATAAACGTGCTGAGTGGTACAGGGCAGCTTGGGATGCAGCTAACGCAGTCATAATTCGTTACAATGCCACGCTGAGTCATCACCATGGCGTCGGACTTTTGCGTGCGCCATATATGGCGGAGTCGCTGGGCTCAGCATTTTCTTTGCTCCAAATGACCAAAAAAGCGCTTGATCCCAAGAATTTGCTCAACCCTGGAAAACTTGGATTATCTGATGAAGTTTCGCATTAATCCAAGAGGGAACTAGTATGGACCGCTCCCTTGGCGCAAGACTTGCCAGATATCCCGTCATGGCTACCCTTTATGGTGCTGACCAAATGGGAGCGTTCCTCGCTAGTGATGCAGAAGTTGCAATCGTTGCCAATATCGAATTACGTAAACTGAGGCTAGTTGTCTCTACGATTACAAAAGCCGACAAATTGGCAATTGTGAATATCGACAGCTGTGACGGTATTTCGCAAGATACGGGTGCCGTTGACTACTTGGTTGACATCGGCGCGAGCAGCCTTCTTTCGACGAGAATGGCGACGATTCAACGCGCCAACAAGGCTGGTTTGCTAACAATGCTCAAAGTTTTTGTGACCGACCGATCAACATGGCCGCGCAGTATCAAGGCAATTGGACAGAGTGACCCAAACCTTGTTCAAATCATGCCTGCGCCTATGCTCGCGCATATATCCGAGGCAGAGAAGAAATCCATGCCACCTATTGTTGCGTCAGGCTTTATTTGTAACCAAGAGCAGGTTGCATTGGCGATGCGCTCAGGGGCATGCGCTATCTCTAGCAGTGATGTAGAGCTTTGGACTCGAACTTGAGTTTTTCGCAGGCTTGCGTAGTTGATTAATTTGGGAAAAATTTCGTATAGCAAGGCACTTGAGTTGGGGCATATACCTGGGTCAAGTGCCGCTCGCCCCAAGGGCATCAGAAATACGATGAGATAGCCTCTGGCCACCTGGGGCGTAAAGGCTTGGTATTTTGCATAGGCGATTCAAGCACCAATCTCCCTCGAATCCCCAGGCGTAGTCGTGTCTTGGCCACCCTTTAGTGTGTACCTAGTTCGGTGAGCCAGCCGGGGAGACGAGATGTCTGGATTGCAAACTAGGTACAAGATTACTTAATAAACCACGCAGAAGATATTTTTAATCAGATGCTGGTGTGTGGCTATGTAGTAAAGCTGATGGGCAATTCACGGGTTATGCAGTACAGGTAAAGCAACTGTTTCTAAATCCTCGAAGAGTTCTCACGGATTGCAGAGATGACTTCTATTGGTAATAGATATTCCACTGGGACTGGTTCCGAGTGAACAGCACCCTATCTAATCTTGATTGGCCGGCCACCGCAAAAATGATGGAATAAACGATATCTGAATCTTTAATTTACGCCCGCGTGGTATTGCTATGAGTGATGTTTTGCTACATAAACTCTGGAGCCCGCGCCTTCAAGATGCCTTGGCGAATTTCTCAGCTTTTGCTGTCTTTTCCCACTGCTAGGTTGCACATCGCACGCAGCACGCAAATCATTGATTTGTCAGTGAGAGATTTTTCGCTTACTACAGCCACCTAAATCAAGCATTTGATTTAGGTGGGGTTTATAGCAAATCATATAAGCCCAGTCTAAAAAGCCGCCAGATGCTTTGCAGCGTCTGGCGGCTTTTTTGTGGAGTCTTAGTTAGCGCGCAGGTATCAGCAAGCCGCGCTGTATTGCAGGGCGCTGCAGCCAGTGGCTGAGTACGCGGCTGACTTCGGGGTACTGGCCCCAACCGATCAGCGCTTCTGCGTTGTAGCGCACGATCATGTTGCGTACCCAGGGGAAGATGGCCATGTCGGCGATGGTGTATTCGCTGCCGACGACCCAGTCTTTGCCGGCCAAGTGCTTGTCTAGCACGGTGAGCAAGCGCTTAGACTCGTTGACGTAGCGCATCAGCGGGCGCTTGTCGTCAAAGTCTTTGCCGCCGTAAATGTTAAAGAAGCCGACTTGACCAAACATGGGGCCGATACCGCCCATCTGGAACATCAGCCATTGCAGTGTTTGGTAGCGCAGGGCAGGGTCTTGCGGCAGCAACTGGCCGCTTTTCTCAGCCAGATATACCAGGATGGCGCCAGACTCAAACAGTGCAATCGGTTGGCCTCCTGGCCCATTGGGGTCGATGATTGCGGGGATTTTGTTGTTCGGGAAGGTACCAACAAACTCGGGCGCCATTTGGTCGTTGCTGTCGAAGCTGATCTGGTGCACTTCGTAGGGGAGGCCTATCTCCTCCAGCATGATCGACACTTTGACGCCGTTGGGCGTAGCCAGCGAGTACAGCTGCAGCAGATCAGGCCGCGTGGCGGGCCACTTGTGGGTGATGCTGAAATCGGTCAGGGTGCTCATGTCCTCATCTCCTTGGTGTGTGGCACGGGGCCAATGGCGCAAGCATAAATCACGCGGCACTACTGTGCTGTCTTGTCCTTGGCTGCGAAGTCGATGCGCAGGCCATCCTTGGTGACCACAAAGGTGGCAGGCAAACGGTTGGCCTTGTCGAGTTTGGCCAAGTCTTCAGCGCGCAAAGTGTGTAGTACGACATCATCCATGGCTTGCTCGGCCATGCGTGGAGCGTAGGCGTTCAGCATGACTGAGAGCGCCTCAGGCAGCCCGGTCATCATCAGGGAATTCACACGCACCTGGGTGGCGCGCAAGGTGTGGTCCTTCGGCTCATAGCGCAGTGCAAAGTCCAGATCCAGTCCGCCGTCATAGCGGTGCGGCAGTACCTTGCCGGTGAGCTGGGCCGTCATGGTGGCGTTGATACGGTTGATCTCGGGCTTAAGCTGCAGCGTAGGTGCATTTACCTCCATAGACACCAAACCCAGCAGCGGGTATTGCCGCGGGAAGGACTGCGCAACGATGGTTTGCAGATCTGCCTGCGTGAGCGTGTAACTGCTGGGGGCAAACGAGCAGCCGGCAAGCCAGGTGACAAGGCAAAAAGTAGAGCTGAGAAGTAAGCGGCGATGCATGGTCTGCGGATTTTAAGGACTTGGCTACAGACTCGGAAGCCGCACGGTATCTATAGAGCGATCCTTGCGCCGTTAAATGTAACTTTCGCCGATTTCAGCTGGACGGTTCATTGTCTGTTTTGACAATTGCTCATCACGTCATTCCCAATAGGCATCAACTTGGTGGAATTGCTTTCTAGTGCCCGGCATTCATGGGGTAAACGCTCACTTTTTTGTTAAATTTCAGGACTGGTTTCGCGTAATTTCCATGTAAGAATTAGCCGCTTTTCTAGGCCATATGGCACCGTAATATAAGTTACATTTGGCCAGAATGCGGATGCTGAAATCGGTGTCACTTACGGCCGCTGTGATAGCGGTTGATCAGAGAGATGAACTAGGATGAATTTTGTGTTGAACAAATGGATGTCGGCATTGGCCGGTGGATGTATTGCCGGCGTATCGCTGGTGGGCGCAGCCCAAGCGCAGACCTTGACCATGGCCTTGGCGTCGGAGCCTACAGCTGCAGACCCTCACTATCACAAGATGACGACGAACGATTCGTTCTCGGCGCACATCTATGACTCGTTGGTGGGCCGAACGGCCAGCATGGAGCTGGTGCCCTCATTGGCCGAATCGTGGAAGAGCCTGGATGACCTGACCTGGGAGTTCAAGCTGCGCAAGGATGTGAGTTTCTCTAACGGCGCGCCATTTACTTCGCAAGACGTGCTGTTCACCATTTGCCGCACGCTTAACAACGAGACCAATGTGTCGCAGTCGTACATGGATACGACCAAATTGCTCACCGATGTGCAGACGCCTGACGCCTACACCGTGATCGTGAAGACGGCCGAGCCCGTGCCGTTGATTCCCGCAGAGTTTGCGCGCAACCTGCCCATCATCTCTAGCAGCATCGTCAAGCACGACAAACTGAAATTTGCACCTAAAGAAGGCTGCGGCTATAAGGGCACTTGGCCGTCCGTTGCTGACTTTAACAACGGCAAGATGGCTATTGGCACGGGCCCGTTCACCCTCAAGTCCTACATCAAGGGCGCGGGTATTACGCTGGAGCGTAATGACAAATACTGGGGCGCCAAGCCACATTGGCAAACGGTGAAGATGGTGACCGTGCCCAATGCGGGGCCGCGTTTGACGGGCTTGATGTCAGGTGACTACGACTTGATCGAAAACCCCGCAGCACGCGATCTGGCGCGCATCAAAGAAGACAAGAAGCTCGCCTTTGTGGCAACGCCATCCACGCGTCTGGTGTTCTTCCAGCCTGACGCTGGTCGCGACAAGTCGCCCTTTGTGACGGCGCCTGATGGCAAGAACCCACTACAGGATTTGCGCGTGCGCAAGGCCATCAATATGGCGATTGACCGCAAGGCCATCGTGCAGCGCTTGATGGATGGCATGGCAACCCCAGCCTACCAGTACATGCCCGATGGCATGTTTGGCGGCTTGGCTAAAGCCCCAGAGATCAAGTTTGACCCCGAAGGTGCCAAGAAGCTGCTGGCCGAAGCTGGTTACCCCAATGGCTTTGAGATGACTTTGTCGTCGACCAACGACCGCTACATGAACGATGCGCAAATTGCGCAAGCCGTGGCGCAGTATTTGACGCGCATTGGCATCAAGACCAAGGTGGATGCAATGACGGCATCCATCTACTTTCCCAAACGCGCCAAGCGCGAGTACAGCTTTGCCATGGGCGGATGGCCGTCTGAGAATGGTGAGGCATCGGGTCTGTTCCAGCTGTGGGTGACATCGACCGATTCGCCCAAGGGTCTTGGAACCAGCAACTACGGTGGCTTTAGCAGCGCAGAGTTTGACAAGGTCTATATCCCCGCCGCCAAGATGGTGGATGCGGCCAAGCGCAAGCAAATGCTGCAGCAGGCCACGCAGATCGCGTTGGACAACGTGCCGTTGATCCCGCTGCATTTCGAGAGCAGCATTTGGGCCTACAAAAAGGGCTTGAGCTATGAAGGCCGCCGCGACCAGTACACGCTGGCGACGTCGGTCAAGCCTGCCAAGTAAGTAAGCGCACGGGGCAGCAAAGCAGGCTGCCCCACTCGCATGGGTTGCGGAAGTCACCTATGGCAAGCCAGCCACTCATGCTCCACTATCTCACCCAACCGCTACAGCCAGCACCTATGGAGTGCCATGCAGTAGAAGGCTTTCAACCAAGGAGGATCGACCTGTGTCTATGAAGAAAACTCGCCGCCGTGCCTTGTCGCTGGCAAGCTTTGCTGCATTGGCAGCACCAGCAGGCATTGTTGCAGCGCAATCGCTGACTATCGGGCTGGCATCAGAGCCCACGGCTGCTGACCCGCACTACCACAAGGTCACCACGAACGATTCGTTCTCGGCCCATATCTATGAGTCGCTGATCAACCGTAACGCCAAGATGGAGCTGATTCCAGGCTTGGCTGAGTCGTGGAAGCCGCTGGACGACAACACCTGGGAGCTAAAGCTGCGCAAGGGTGTGAAGTTCTCCAATGGCGAGCCATTCACATCGAAGGACGTGCTGTTTACCATGTGTCGCGTGCTGAACAACGAGACCAACGTCTCGCGTTCGTACATGGAGCCCATGCAGAACTTCAGCGACGTGCAAACGCCTGATGATTACACCGTCATCATCAAGTCTGAGCGCCCTATCCCCACCATGCCTAACGAGCTGGCCCGCTCGCTGCCCATCATCTGGAGCGGTATTGCCAAGTTTGACAAGCTAAAGTTCGCCCCCAAAGAGGGCTGCGGCGTGACATCGCCCTGGCCCACAGTGGCTGATTTCAACACCGGAAAGCTGTCGATTGGTACCGGCCCGTACAAGCTCAAGTCCTATGTCAAAGGCACGGGTATTGAGATGGAGCGCAACGACGCCTATTGGGGTACCAAGCCGCACTGGAAGACCGTGAAGATGGTGCCAGTGCCCAATGCAGGCCCACGCCTGACAGGCTTGATGTCGGGTGACTACGATGTGATTGAAAGCCCTGCTGCACGCGATCTGCCGCGCATCAAGGAAGACAAGAAGCTCGACTTCACTGCGACACCATCGACGCGTTTGGTGTTTTTTCAACCGGATTCCGGCCGCGCACAAAGCCCATTTGTGAAAGCTGCCGACGGCAAGAACCCGCTGCAAGACCTGCGCGTGCGCAAAGCCATCAGCATGGCGATTGACCGCAAGGCTATCGTGCAGCGCCTGATGGATGGACAAGCCACCGTGGCCAACCAGTACATGCCAACCGGCATGTTTGGCAGCCTGGACAAGCCCGCCGAGATCAAGTTTGACCCTGAAGCAGCTAAAAAACTGCTGGCTGAAGCAGGCTACGCCAACGGCTTTGAGCTGACGTTGACCACGACCAACGATCGCTACATCAACGACGGTCAGATTGCACAAGCGGTAGCGCAATATTTGACGCGTATTGGCATCAAGACAGCGGTTGATGCGCAGGCGGCTGCTATCTACTTCCCCAAGCGCGCCAAGCGTGAGTTCAGCTTTGCCATTGGCGGCTGGCCATCGGAGAACGGCGAGGCATCCGGCCTGTTCCAGTACTGGGTTGCATCTACCAACAAGGAGCAAGGCCTGGGCACCAGCAACTACGGCGGATTCAGCAGCGCTGATTTTGACAAAGTGTTTGTGCCTGCCATGTCCATCATGGATGCTGAAAAGCGCAAGGCCGAGTACCAAAAAGCCACGCAAATCGCGCTCGACAACGTGCCGCTTATCCCGCTGCATTTTGAGAGCAGTTTGTGGGCATTCAAGAAGGGGCTGAGCTACGAAGGTCGTCGCGACCAGTACACCTTGGCCATGTCAGTGAAACCCACCAAGTAAGGCCAGTAATGCCACGTTGAGACAGATATCTTTCTTGACGTGATGCACGGCCCGCATTGACCCTGATGGAGGGGGATGCGGGCCTCCGATTTTTCAAGGGACGCACAAGTGCTCGTCTATATCCTGCGCCGTCTGGTGCAAAGTTGTTTAGTCCTGCTGGCGGTATCGCTAGTAGTTTTCATGGCGGTGTATGCCGTGGGCGATCCCATCGAGTTGTTGGTGAGCGCCGAGGCGAGTGATGCCGACCGGCAGGCGATGATCAAACGCCTGGGCCTGGACTTGCCTGTGTGGCTGCAGTACTGGAGCTTTTTGACACGCGCTTTCCAGGGCGATATGGGCACGTCGTTTGTGCACGGCATACCGGCGATTGAGCTGATTGTGCAGCGCTTCCCTGCCACCTTTGAGCTAGTGCTGGTGGCCATTGGCCTGACTTGTTTCATCGGCATTCCACTGGGCCTGATTGCTGGTTTGTACAACGACAAAGCTGTGGGTCGGTCGCTGATGGGCGGATCGGTGCTGGGCTTTTCGCTGCCCAACTTCTGGCAAGGCATGATGCTGATCCTGATGTTTTCCGTATGGCTGCAGTGGTTGCCGTCATCGGGCCGTGGCGATACGGTGAGCGTGTTTGGCGTGCCGTTTTCGCTGTTTACTGCAGATGGCTGGAGCCATGTGATGCTGCCTGCCATCAACCTGGCGCTGGGCAATATCGCCCTGGTGCTGCGCCTGACTGCGACTGGCGTGATGGAAGCCAAGACGCAGGAGTACGTGAAGTTTGCCCGTGCCAAAGGCATTAGTGAACAACGCATTCTTACGCGCCACATCCTGCGTAATATTTTGATCCCGGTGGTTACCGTGATCGGCATGGAGTTTGGCACCTTGATCGCCTACTCGACGATTACCGAAACCGTGTTTGCCTGGCCTGGTATGGGCAAGCTATTGATTGACAGCATCTACAAGCTGGACCGCCCAGTGGTGGTGGCCTATGTGATGCTGGTGACCTTTATCTTTGTGATGATCAACCTAGTGGTGGACTTGCTCTACGCAGTACTCGATCCGCGCGTGCAATTGCAGGAGTCGAAGTAATGCAGCAGTCCAAAGACAATCCGATGAAACTCGATACCTCGCACCGCGCACAACCGCTGGCTGATACGCCGCAGCGCCGTGCCATTCTCAAAAAACTGCACAGCAAGCCCTCGGTCAAAGGCACGGTGATTGCTTTGATTGTTTTGCTGGCGGTCGTGCTGCTGGCGCCGTTTTTGTCGCCGCAAAACCCGTATGACCTGGGTGCGCTGGACTTGATGGACGGGCGCCTCACGCCCGGCTCGCAAGCTGCGTCGGGCATGACCTACTGGCTGGGTACCGACGACCAAGGGCGCGACATGCTGAGCGCCATCTTGCATGGTCTGCGGATTAGCCTGATGGTGGGCTTGAGTGCGGTGGCACTGGCTACTGTGATTGGCAGCCTGGTGGGTTTGCTGGCCGCGTATTTTGGCGGCTGGGTTGACACCATGCTGATGCGCGTCGTTGACTTTATTTTGGGATTTCCCACGATCTTGGTCGCACTGGTGTTGCTAGCCATCATGGGCCGTGGTGTCGATAAGGTGGTGATTGCGATTGTGCTGGTTCAGTGGGCGCATTACGCCCGCATCATGCGAGGCCGTGCCTTGCAAGAGCGCAAGAAGGAGTACATCGAGGCGGCCAAGAACCTGGGCTTCCCCGCCTGGCGCATCATGACGCGCCATTTGCTGCCCAACTGCATGGGCCCCATCATGGTGTTTGCCACCATCCAGATTGCCAACGCGATCGTGCTGGAGGCGACCTTGTCGTTCCTTGGCGTAGGCGTGCCGATTACCGAGCCATCGCTGGGTCTGCTGATCTCAAACGGTTTCCAGTACTTGATGTCGGGCGACTACTGGATCAGTATGTTCCCGGGCCTGGCCCTGCTGGCCCTTATCTTGTCGATCAACCTGATTGGTGATCGCCTGCGCGAAGCTCTGGATCCGAGGAAATAATGTCTACCCCCCTGCTTGAAGTTAACAACCTGCAAACGGTGTTCCACACCGAAGAGGGTGCATGGCCTGCGGTCAGCGACATCCACATCAACCTGCAACCGGGAGAGATTTTGGGGCTGGTTGGTGAATCCGGCTCTGGAAAATCCGTGACCGGATTTTCCATCTTCGGCATGATTGATGCGCCCGGTGAGGTTACACAAGGCCAAGTCCTCTTCAAAGGTCAAGACCTGCGTCATCTGTCGCAAGAATCCATGCGCAAACTGCGCGGCGACCGCATTGCGATGATCTTCCAAGATCCGCTGATGACTCTGAACCCTGTGTTGCGCATTGAGGAGCAAATGCTGGAGGCGATTGACGCGCACCAGAAGTTGCCCAAGGCAGAGGCGCTCAAGCGCTGTATTGATGCGCTGTCCATGGTCGGTATCCCTGCGCCTGAGAAGCGTTTGCGCAGCTACCCGCATGAGTTCTCGGGCGGTATGCGTCAACGCGTGGCGATTGCGATTGCCATGTTGAACAAGCCCGATCTCATCATCTGCGATGAGCCGACGACGGCGCTTGATGTGACCATCCAAGGCCAAATCCTCTACCGCATGCAGCAAATTTGCCGCGACAACGGCACGGCACTGATCTGGATTACGCATGACCTGGGCGTGATTGCCGAATTGGCCGACCGCGTGGCCGTCATGTATGCCGGCCGCATTGTGGAGACGGGGGCGACCAACGAGGTGCTGGATGCGCCGCGCCACCCCTATACGCAAGGCCTGCTGAACTCGCTACCCGCACAGGCTACTCCGGGTGCGCGCCTCACGCAGATCAATGGCATGGCGCCCAGCTTATCGGGCCGCGTACCGGGTTGCGCCTTTGCGCCGCGCTGCACGCACGCCACCCAGCACTGCGTCGATCACCAGCCTGATTTGACAACCGTACCGGGCCGAGAATTTCGCTGCTTCCACCCGCTGGATGCACAGCCCGCAACTGAATCTGCCGAGACGCTATGACCACTCCTGTGATTGAACTGCGCGATGTGCACAAGCGCTTTGTCAGCAAGCCTGATGTGCTGCAAAAAATAGTGGGTGCAGTGGCGCGTGAGCCTGCACAAACCCGTACCGTACACGCTGTTAACGGCGTTAACCTGCAGATCGCCAAGGGCGAGGTCCTGGGTTTGGTGGGCGAGTCGGGCTGCGGTAAATCGACCTTGGGGCGTGTGGTGGCAGGTTTGCACCCCGCAACCGAAGGCCAGCTGCTGTACCAAGGCCAGGATGTCAGTACGCTGACGGGCAAGGAGCAACTGGCCTACACCTTGGGTGTGCAAATGGTGTTCCAGGATCCGCAGGCATCGCTTAACCCGCGCCAAAAGTTGTCGCAAATTTTGGGCGAAGCGCTGCAGGTGCACAAGCTAGCTCCTAGTGGCGAAATACCTGCGCGTGTAGATGCAGCGCTAGCGGAGGTGGGCCTGGCGGCCGAGTACCGCAGTCGCCTGCCGCACCAAATATCTGGCGGGCAACGCCAGCGCATTGGTATTGCTCGTGCCTTGATGGTGGAGCCAGATTTTTTGGTGTGCGATGAGCCCGTGGCTGCGTTGGACGTGTCTATCCAGGCGCAGGTGATCAACCTGTTTATGGATTTGCGCGCCCAGCGCGGCTTGACTTATCTCTTCATCAGCCACGACTTGGGTGTGGTGCGCCATATCTCGGACCGGGTAGCCATCATGTACCTGGGCAAAATTGTGGAGATGGCGCCTACGGCCGATATCTTTACCAGTGCCCAGCACCCCTACACGCAGGCACTGCTGGCCGAAGTGCCCGATGTAGCGCGCCGCAAGCGCGTTTTTATGCCGATCAAGGGTGAGATACCTTCACCGCTGAACCCACCATCGGGCTGTACCTTCCACCCCCGTTGCCCACACGCGATGGATCGCTGCAAGCAAGAGGTGCCCGTATTGCGCGAAACGGCTACAGGCCATGTGACAGCCTGCCATTTGACGGAAAAGGTGTGAGTGATGGGTGTAGATTTGAAAGACTTTAACAAGCAGCACGGTCGTTTTGCAATGCCTTGGCAGGCAGGCAGCAGTGCTTTGTACCTGCCCATCACACTCAACTGTTACCGCCCCGAAGATGTGGCGCCCGATGCGCCCGTGGTGCTGGTGCAGCACGGCGTTTTGCGTAATGGTGATGACTACCGTGATTTCTGGATGCCGGCGGCCGATAGGTATGGTTTGCAAATCATCGCTCCAACCTTTTCTAACGAGCATTGGCCAAGCGTTGAGAGCTATAACAACGGCAGCATTTTGACGGAAGAGAATGGTGTGCGGGACACGGCCTACTGGGCCTACCAAGCCGTGTTGAACCTGGCGCAGCAGCTGCGCGACAGCAGTATTGTGCGCAGCCAGCCGTTGTACTTGTTTGGCCACTCTGCGGGTGGCCAGTTTGTGCATCGTTTGGTCAGCACTTTGGGGGCGGATGGTTTTGCGGGCGTGGTGGCCGGCAACCCAGGTTGGTACACCTTGCCTGATGCGTCACTGCCGTTCCCGGAAGGATTGGCCGGTATTGGCGTTGCAGACGACGCACTGGCACGCTTGCTGCAAACGCCGATGGTGATTTTGGCGGGTAATCAAGACATTGATACCAGCGACCCTAATCTGCCATCCGAGCCTGCCGCACTGCGCCAAGGCCCACACCGCTTTGCCCGTGCGCGCAAGTACTATGCCGCAGGCCAAGCGGCGGCCCAGCAATTGGGCGTGCCCTTGGCATGGCAACTGCACGAGGTTGCAGGCATTGGCCACGATGGCGAAGCCATGTCCCATGTATGCGCGCACTGGTGGCTTGAAGGCACCATGCCCAGTACGGAGTGGCTGGCGCCCTGGGCAGGCCGCGTAACCGCCTGAAGCCCCCATAACAAAGACCAAGGAACAAGCACTATGCAAGCAACAACCCAACAACTGGTAGATGGCATCTCGGAGTGGATGCGCTGTGAGTCGCCATCGAGCGACCCGGCTGCGCTGGCCCGTATGGCAGAGATGATGCGTGCGCAGGCCGCATCCCTGGGCCTTACGGCCAATGTGATTGAAACCCGAGTAGGTGACGGCCCCGCATTGCCATTGCTGCATGTCACCAACCGCGCCGCCGGTGATACGCGCCAGGGCCTGCTGATCTTGGGCCATCTGGATACGGTGCACCCTATTGGCATGCTGAACGACAATCCGATCCGCATTGAAGGCGACCGCCTGTACGGCCCCGGTGGGTACGATATGAAGGCAGGCGTGTATTTGGCGCTGACGGCCATGGGTGCCGCAGCCACCCCCGGTAGCACGCCGCTGCCGCTGGATTTGCTGGTGGTGCCCGATGAGGAAGTGGGTAGCCACGCATCGCGCAAGCATATTGAGGCCTTTGCCAGCAACGCCAAATACTGCCTGGTGGCCGAACCTGCACGCGCCAATGGTGGCCGCTGCGTGACAGCGCGCAAGGGCACTGGCATGTTGCGCCTGGGTGTGAAGGGATTGGCATCGCACGCCGGTGTGGCGCACGACAAGGGCCGCAGCGCGATCCGTGAAATGGCCCACCAGATATTGGCACTAGAGGCCATGACCAATTACGAGCGCGGCGTGACCGTGAGTGTTGGCAAGGTGGAAGGCGGCACGGCTACCAACACCATCCCTGCGTTCTGCAAGTGCGTTGTCGATTTCCGCCTGCCCGATTTGGCTGCTGCTGATGAACTGGTGGGCAAGATGAGGGCTTTGCGCCCGGTGGGTGAGGGCATGTCGTTGGACATTAATGTGGAGGTGAACCGCCCTCCGATGGTGAAAGACGCCAAGGCTGCCGCATTGCTGGCACGCGTGCAGCAATCGGCCAAAGAAGCCGGTTTTGACTTGGAAGAAGCACCTCCTACCGGCGGCGGCAGCGATGCCAACTTCACCTCGGCCATGGGCGTTCCATCGCTTGACGGCCTGGGTGCCGATGGCGATGGCGCACATACGGTGACGGAGTACATCCTGGTGTCGACGCTGGAGACGCGTGCCCGCTTCTGGGAGCATTTGCTCACGCACCTGGATTGAACTTTACGCTCCTGATTTAGGAGTTAATTCTTATACTGAACGGGCGCTAGCGCCCGTTTTTTATTGGAAAAAATGCAGTGGTTACTGCTGCGCGTTGTATCGATCGCTGTTGCTGTTGCCGCCCAGCGTCAGCCATGTCAGCAGTACGCCGCAGAGCGCGCCCGCCGTCATGCCAATCACCATGGGCAGTGGTTTGCCGTTAGAGAACAAGCCCACCACCTGCATGGCCACGGCGCCCATCAGCATCTGCAAGGTGCCGAGCAGGGCCGACGCTGTACCGGCGATGGCGCCATGTTCTTCTAGCGCAAGCACTGACGTGGTCGGTATTACCAGCCCCATCAGCGCGCTGGCCACAAAGTACAGGCCAATCAGCACAGCCAACTGCTCGCCACCCAGAAGGTAGTAGGTCAGCAAGGTCAGCATGACCGCGCCGCTGGCCGTTGCCGCCACTTTGACCACGGGCACCAAACCAAAGCGCTGGCCCAGCGCGCCGTTGAACTGCGCGGCACCAATAAAGGCAATTGCATTCAGCGCAAAAGCCAGGCTGTACTGCATGGTTGTCAGGCCGTAGTGATTGATCAATACAAAGGGCGAGCCCGCCAGGTAGACAAAAAAGCCCGCCATGGCGCAGGCGCCAATAAACACTAATCCAAGGTAATGCCAGTCGCGCAGCAGCACGGCATAGGCTTTGAGTGCATCGCTCGCGTTGCTGGATTGGCGTGCCGCGGCATCGCGCGTCTCAGGCAGGCCGCGTACCATGGCCGCCATGCCCAGCACGGCAGCCAAGGCCACCAGCCAGAACACCAGCCGCCACCCGCCGACGCTAATCACCGCGCTACCCGCTAGCGGCGCCAGAATGGGGGATACGCTGAACACCAGCATCAGCAGCGACATCATGCGAGCTGCTTCATGGCCGGTATGCAAATCGCGCACCACCGCACGCGGTATTGCCATACCCGCCGCTGCACCCAGGCCCTGTACAAAACGCAGGGCTACCAGGGTCTCGATATCTTGTGCCAATGCGCAGCCCACACTGGCCAGCACAAAGATGGCCAGACCCAGGTACAAAGGTTTCTTGCGCCCCCACAGGTCCGACAGCGACCCAAACAAAGGCTGCCCCGCCCCCAGCGCGATAAAGAAAGCTGTCAAACTGGCTTGCACTGCACCCACAGGCGCATTCAAGCTCGCGCCAATTTGCGGCAGCGCGGGCAAATACATATCGATAGCAAACGGTCCAATGGCGGAGAGCAGGCCGAGGATGAATACCAGGCGCAGGGAGATGGGTGTTGGCGACATAGGGGCGCGATTGTCGCCTATGCGAACAGCCCGCGTATAGGCGCGGGCTCTTGTGGACTAGGGTTTTGTGTGGGCCAGATGCGTCTTGGCAAACTCCTCATACCATGACAAACAGCCTGGGTTCGCCATGGTCTCCGGGTTCAGCACCTTGCTGGCTGGCTGGCCTAGCAGCAGTTTCTTGATGGGTAGCTCCAGCTTCTTGCCCGTTAAGGTGCGCGGTACCTCAGCGACTTGCTCAATGGTGTCGGGCACAAAGCGGGGAGATAGTGCGGTGCGTATGGCCAGGCTGATTGCGCTCTTGATCGCATCATCCAATTGCAGGCCATCGCGCAGCACCACAAACAGCGGCATATAGCTGTCCCTGCCTAGGTATTCCAGGTCCACAACCATGGAGTCCTGCACCTCAGGCAAGGCCTCGATGGCGTTGTAGATCTCGCTGGTGCCCATGCGCAGGCCCTGGCGGTTGATGGTGGCGTCGCTGCGGCCGTAGATGATGCAGCTGCCGTCACCGTTGATCTGAATCCAATCTCCGTGGCGCCAGATGCCAGGCCAGTGGTCAAAGTAGCTGTCGCTATAGCGCTGTTTGCCGGGGTCGTTCCAAAAATACAAGGGCATTGATGGGATGGGCTTGACGCATACCAGCTCGCCCACTTCGCCGGTGACAGCTTGGCCTTGCTCATTCCAGGCCTCAACTGCATGGCCCAACCAGCGGCACTGCATCTGGCCGGGAGCTTGGGGCAGTTCGCGGTTGCCGCCGATGAAGGCGCCACAAAAATCGGTGCCGCCCGAGATGTTGCACCAAAAGACCTCGTCCGCTCCGGCTGCAGCTATCTGTACGCTGCCCCAGCGCTGCACTTCAGGCGCCAAGGGCGATCCGGTGCTGCCTAGGGTGCGCACTTGTTGCAAGCCGCTGATGGCTGCGATGTCGAGACCGGCTTTCATGCAATTGGTGTAGTAGGCTGCGCCCGCGCCAAAAATGGTGGTGCGATGCTTGGCGGCAAAGCGCCACAGCACCCCCCAGTCGGGCTGGCTGCTGCTGCCAGCGGGGTGGCCATCAAAAATGGTGAGCGTGGTGCCAAATAGCAAGCCGCTCATCTGGATGTTCCACATCACCCAGCCGGTAGAGCTGTACCAAAGAAAGCGCTCACCCTGGTTGTTGTTGCTGTAACTGGCACCCAGATCGTTATGCAGGCCCGCCACGTGCAAGGCGAGCAAGATACCGCCGCTGCCGTGGACGATGGGCTTGGGCAGGCCGGTGGTGCCGCTGGAATAAACAATCCAGATCGGATGATCAAACGGCAACCAATCGGGCTCAAAAGCGGTGACTGCAGCCGCGTCCTGGTTGATTGCCCAGGCCCAGTCATGGCTATCTGCCACCTGGCCGGTGGCATGTGGGCTGCGCACGATAATGCGGTGCCGTACGGTGGGCAGCGCACCCAGCAAGGATTGCACCACACCGCTGCGGTCCAGCGGCTTGCCGCCGTAGTACACACCGTCCACAGCGATCAAGGCCTTGGGCTCAATCTGTTTGAAGCGGTCCAGCACGGCAGCCACGCCCATGTCTGGCGCACATACGCTCCACACAGCGCCAATGCTGGCGCAGGCCAGCATGGCGACCATGGTCTCGGGCACATTGGGCATATAGGCGGCTACGCGGTCGCCGCGTTCAACACCCAGGGCCCTTAAGGCGACGGCTACCGATGCAATCTGGCGTTGCAGCTCCGGCCAACTCAGGCTGCGTACCTCGCCCGCCTCGTTGTCGCTGATGATGGCGGGCTGGCCTGCGCTGTGGGCTGCCTGCACATGGCGCAGCAGCTGGCGAGGCAAGCTTACTTGTGCGCCGTCAAACCAGCGCGCATGGGGCATGGGATCCTCACTCAGGATCTGCGTGATGGGCGTGGGTGATTCCATGCCGTAGTACTGCCAGATGCTGTGCCAAAAATCAGCCAGCTGATCCACCGACCAGCGGTGCATGTCTTCGTAATTGGCAAACTGCAGGCCGTGCTGGGTGTGTAGCCAGTCTTGGTACAAACGGATTTGGGGCGAGAGGGCTGGGATCGTACGGGTCATGGCAAATGCTTTGTTGCTAAGGCATGTTGAGATTTAGACGGGAATCGCGTGGCTCCATGAAATGGGGTGGGCGCAGGGTGGCCGGATACCTTCGCGGCGCCATCTGTATCTCAAACGGCCTTAGCGCACAGCCTACGCAAGCACGGCCCGCTTGGCATGGGGGAAAGCACGCAAGGCCATGTTGCGGTTGTCACCCTGGCAGCACGGCAGGCAGAAACCTTGGCGTACCCACAGGCAGTCCCAGCAACACTTAAACTGCGGCAACATGGAGTTCGTTGCCTACCCCTTGCTCGCGCTGCTGTTCGTAGCGCTTTTCACCCGTGAGGTGATTGCCCCCGCTTCCCGTAACCATTGCGACCGGCGCTGGTTGATCCTGTCTACCGTCACGGGGCTGCTCACGCTCGCCACAACCTTGGTGGTGGGCCATGCGTTCGCCAACAGCATCCGTGCGAACGCTTTGTGGCCTGTCGGCGATCGGTGGCCGGATGTCTCAGTGGGACTATTGAGCTTTTTATTGACCAGCTTTGTTTTCTACTGGTGGCACCGGGCCACACATGCATCGGATTTGTTGTGGCGCATGTTCCACCAACTGCACCACAGCGCGCGCCGGGTTGAATCGCTTACTGCTTTCTTCGCACACCCTATGGATACGGCGGCTGCCGTTTTGCTCAGTACCTTGAGTAGTTACTGGGTGTTAGGTGCCAGCCCACTCGCCGCCGCCGTTGCCATTGGCATGACAGGCGCGTTTGATTTGTTCTTGCACAGCGATATGAAAACGCCGCGCTGGCTGGGCTACATCATTCAACGCCCTGAGATGCATACCGTGCACCATCAGCATGAACACCATGCACAAAACTACGGCCTGCCTGTGTGGGATTTGTTGTTTGGTACTTGGAGCAACCCCGCCGAACGCGCGCCAGTTCTGGGGTTTGACGACGACAAGGCGGAGCGCATTACGGAAATGCTGCTGTGGCGCGATGTGCATAAGAGCCGCTCTGATGACAAGCTGTCGTAACAAAATAGCGCATTCGTTTTTGAACTTTTGCGTTAGCCTTTCTTCTAATTGCAATAGCGTTGTGTTGCGATAATGGTCGCCCTTGCTGCACACCTTGCCCGCTATCGCTGTGGGCCTTGCGTTGATGGATGTGCGGCAAGTTTTTGCATCTTCTGAATGATGCTGGCGCCGCTCTCCATGTGACGAGTTGGAGCGTCACCGTCAGCCTTCTCGCATCTGCATGCGTTAAGGGTTAAGAAAATTGTTGTGAACCCGGACCTGGATGTGCGCTGCATTTGCAGTGCAGCCTTGGGCATTGGCATTGGTGATGCGGGCTGGGTTGGCGACGTGTGGTATCGGTTTGGTGCACGTCGTTGCTGAGATGGAGTTTTGCTGTTTTGTCTGGATTGCGTTTGAAATACAACCCTGCGCTTGATGGTTTGCGCGCAGTGGCCATCGTTCTGGTGTTTTTGTCCCATGCCCATGTGCCCATGTTTGACGGCGCCTTCTTTGGGGTGGATCTTTTTTTCGTGCTCAGCGGTTATCTGATTACGTCGCTGCTGCTCAAGGAATACCAGCAATCCGGGCGCTTTAATTACTGGCGTTTTTACTGGCGCCGTTTTCTACGCCTGGCTCCTGCACTGCTGCTGTTTTTGGCCGCGTACTGGGTGTTTGCGCCGCTGATCTGGCCCGATCTGGACGATGTAAATCAGGATGTGCTGGTGTCTGCTCTTTATCTGGCGGATTACGGCATCGCCTTTTTTGACAGCCCCAACACCTTGTTGCACATGTGGTCGCTGTCGGTCGAGGAGCACTTCTACCTGGTCTGGCCGCCGCTGCTGGCGTTGTTGTTATCGCAGGTGGCACGTCGGCAGTTGTGGCGTCCCATGTTGTTGCTGGTGGTGTTGATGTTTGTTTGGCGCGCCTATTGGGTGGCGCAGGGCCAGCTGTTCTACGAGATATTCTTCCGCTTTGATACCCGGGCCACTGGCATGTTGCTGGGTTGCGCGCTGGCAGCCGTGTCCATCCACCGCACGGACTGGATGGATGCGCTGCACGCCCGCCAAAAATACCTGTTGTGGCTGCTGCCCGTGGTGCCCTTTTTGATCATGGGCTTTGCTTGGGATGACAGCGGCGCGTTGTTGATTGGCTTTACCTTGGTTGAGCTGGCAGCCGCTGCCATCATCATCGCCGTCAGCAAACAGCGCGGCGCTTTGTTTGAGATGCTGAGTCTGCCCGCCTTGGTGTGGCTGGGCAAGATGTCCTACGGCATCTACCTGTGGCACTACCCGGTGGTGCGCTTGCTGCGGGCCCATATGCCGTGGGAGATGGTGATCTTGCTAGGCCTGCCGCTGTCTGCCGCATTTGCGGCACTGTCGTTCTACACCGTAGAGCGCTGGGCTTTGCGTTGGCGCGATGGTGCAGCACGTGGTGCTCCACGTGGCCCCAAGGCGGCGACGCACCAGATAGCGCAGAAAAGAACGGCTGCCATTTAAATCTCAAAACCAGCCTGTATTTCGCCCAGTGGCATTGGGCCTTGGCTTGGCCTCATGGATGCTCAAGAGGGCTCAAACATGCCGACTGCACGCAGGTACAGTCGGCATGTTTGCATTTCAGAGCCTTGACGCAGGAGCCTGCCCGGTGAAGCCCGGGAGTATGTTCATCTCGAGCAGTGCAAATGAACATATTCAGCCTGGGGTTGCGTTATGCACCAAGAGTGCCTCGAAATAAAAAGTTACTGTTAACAATAATTAGTATCGAAGCATTTCATGATTGATTAAATGCATTGAATTCTTAATATTCATTCAATTTTCATTTTATTAAGTTCGGTGTTTTTTCAGGAAAAAATCGGATGCACCATTCGATGGGCCAAATTATCAAAATAAGTTCTCTAATAGTTATTTGAAAAAATACCTATTTTCATTTAATGAATAAACTTTTTGTTTGGTTGTTTCGATTGATTAAATAAATTTATATGCTCGATCAGCCAGGTGTAGGGTTACGAACGTAAGGCTTCATGCGCTATTTGCAAATATTTTGTGAATAGATGATTGGAAGTGTCTCAGGTGGATGGGTTGATCGAGTCAGCCGTGTCTCTCAAACTGGTTGGTGTCTGTCAGTCCATTCTTGGAGCCTTAGTCCAAGAGGAGGCGATATGACTACTGCAGGAATGACAGGGATCGCGCGCTGGGTGATCCGTTGGCTCATCATGGCTACTGCGTACGGTTTGGGAGCGGTGGCGTTCGCGGCCTCCTCCGGCACTGGTCAGGCATATGGACTGGAGGCCTCGGCGAGTGTGCTAGGCCCCACCGTGGGTCTGAATACCCAGTTTGCAAACACCGGACAGGGAAGTGCGCTTCCAGACTTCAATAAATCCGGCAATGTCGCCAATGTCGGCGTCGATGCAGGCGGAATCCTGAAGGTCGGCACGGGTGTCATCACGACATCCACGAAGAGCACCTTGGCTCTTAACAGCGTGACGTCGACTTCTGAGGTCAATGGGTTGAGCCTTTCCCTGCTCAATATCCTCAATATCGTCAACATACCGTTGCTGAATCTTGGCGCAGGGACCATTACTTCCACAGCAACAATGACCTGTGATAAGGGTAAGCCAGTTGCATCAGGGCGTACGGATATCTTGAATGCCTCCGGGCAACTGGCCGGGCTTGGCCTGGCGGTAGGAGTGAACACGGATGCGAGCGTGGGCCTTCTTGGCATTGCCACCATCACGGTCAATGAGCAGATCACCAGCCCGACCAGCATAGCCGTCAACGCGGTCCACGTGAGAATCAATGTACTTAGCCTGATCAAGGCAGACGTGGTCATCGGCCACGCTGAAGCCTCGATGGCCGATTGCCAACCCACGGTGACGCTTAACGATCTGCAGAACCCTGTTGCATCTAATAACCTGCTTCCCATCAGCGGCACCTGCAGCCCTGGTAGCAGCGATCTTGCCATCACAACAGTCCCAGCTGGTGCCAGCCAGTCGCTGCCATGCCAGAGCAATGGGACCTATAGCGGCACGCTCAATGTCTCGGCGTTGCCTGTGGGCGCTATCACGGTGACTGCCTCACAGACTCCTGTGGGCCCTAATAGCTCGGCCAGCAAGAGTACGGTCAAGAGCCCCCCTTCTAACCCAGGGGCGCCAACGGTTTCAGTTACGGCGCCTGCAATCACTGCAGCCAACCAGTCCTCTTATGGAGTCTCGGGAGCCTGTTCTGCCGAGGGGCAGCCAGTGACGGTCAGTATCGGCGGTGTCCCTGCATCAGCGACTTGTGTTGGCGGTAATTGGGCGGCGAATGGCGTCAACGTTAGCAGCCTGCCTGACGGAACCATTACGGTCACTGCGTCGCAAACGGTCAACAACCTGACTGGGCAGGGCTCGACAACGACGAACAAGAGCACCAGCTCTAACCCCGGTGAAGCCCCTGTGGTCACGGTTAGCAATGCTCCATTGATCAATGCGGCCAATCAGGCGTCTTACGGTGTTTCGGGTACTTGCTCGGCCAACGGTCAGCCGGTAGCGGTGTCCATCGGCAGTGTCACTGCGCAGGCCACCTGCAATGGCGGCGTCTGGTCGGTGTCCGGAGTGAATGTCACGGCCGTAGGCGATGGCCCTGTCACCGTGATTGCCTCGCAGACGGTTAATAACAAGACTGGCTCTGGCTCGCGCTCTACAACCAAGGATGCGAAGCCGCCCATTGTGGCCGTGACCTCCGCACCGGCAATCACTGCGGCCAATCAGGCGGCATATGGCGTGTCGGGTACCTGTACGGAAAACGGATCGACCGTGGCAGTAAGCATTGGTAGCATCGTTGTGGTTCCAGCGCCGATATGCAGCAATGGGATCTGGTCTACCTCTGGTGTGGATGTAGGTGGCCTGCCTGCGGGACCGGTCACTGTGACTGCATCACAGACCGATGCGGCTGGTAATACCGGTACCGGGGCGCTTACCACGACAAAGAGTTCCACGGCGTCTGCCGTGACGGTGACCACTGCGCCTCCCATCAATGCATCCAACCAGTCGTTCTATGGCGGAGTCACAGGCACTTGCTCGGCGGCGGATGGGGCAGTGACCGTTGCCATCGGCAGCGTGACCTCCACGACCACCTGCAGTGGTGGCAATTGGTCGGTCGCCGGTATCAATGTCAGCAGCTTGCCTGATGGCGTTGTGACGATCACCGCATCGCAGACTGTCAATAGTGCGCTCATCAGCGGCTCGCGCACCACGGTTAAGGACGTGACATCACCGACCGTTTCGATCACGACTGCTCCCACAATCGATGCATCGAACCAGTCGTCGTATAGTGTTTCAGGCACTTGCACGACAGCGGACGGCACGGTGACAGTGAGCATCGGAAATGTAGTGGTCTCGGTACCTTGCCTCAACGGCGTGTGGACGGTTTCCGGCGTCAAGGTAAGCGGGCTGCCCGCAGGGACGGTGACAGTCACCGCATCGCAGACCGATGCGGCAGGCAATACTGGCACCGATACGCGCCAAGTGTCCAAGACATCGCCGTCCGACGGATCGGGTGCGGGGGCTGGCACTATCGATCCACAAGGTGGCAATTGGATCATCAGTGCAGAGCTCAACGGCAAGCCTGGCCGTGGCATGGGCATCGATGTTCAGAATGGAAAGTTTGTGATGCAGGTGTACAACTACACCACGGCTGGAGCCCCGACCTTCCACATCGCCATCGGCACCATGGACGGCAATAAGGTCGTCGCACCCCTAATGTCCTATCAGGAAGGCCGTTACTTCGGCAGTGGCCCTCTTGATGGCAAGGAAGCAGGGAATGCGGGCAATGTGCAGGTGATCTTCACCAGCCGCACCACGGGTACCATCCAGTTCCCTGGTGAGACTGCGAAGGCCATGCAGCGCTTTGACTACGAGGGCACACCAGCGGAAATGTTCGCCGATCCTGCCTATGTGGATCGCTGGGCCATGGTGGAGCTGGATCAGAACAACCAGCCTGTTAGTACATGGTGGGCCGATATCGGATCGGGCGACCAGGTCGGCCTGAACTACAACTGGACACTGTCTCCTGCGCCCTGGCCATATGCGGCCAGTACCAAGGTCACTGTGCACGGCTTTGATGGTTCGCTGAGTGCTCCATTCTTCGCCACTTGCGACTACAGCGGCGCCGATCGTATATTCAACTGCTCCGGCAACACGACGCAGGCAAACGGCCGTGTGGCCTTGAGCTTGCAGCGTAGTTTGGATCAGGTGGTCGGCTCCGTGCAGTTCGGCACGAAAGACAAGCACCGCATCATCGGTGCCCGCATCACACGTGCCGCGTACAAGACTGCTGGCGGAAAAACTACGCTGAGCACCTACTACCGGCCGGACTATGCGCCGGAGGCAGGTACCTGGATCGTGAGCAATGAAATTACGGGCAAGCCAGGTCGCGGTCTGGCGGTAGATCTGCAAAAGCCCATCAACAGTCCGGATCACACGTTGTTCATATCGGTCTATGACTACGAGAGCAAGGGCAATGCCACGTTCCACAGTGTGCTGGGTACGCATGATCCGTCCACGGTCCCTGCAGCCAATACGCCCGCCATTCCGCTGAATCAGTACAAGGGAGGCCGTTATTTCGGCAGTGGCGATCTGGTCGCGACCTATCTGGGCAATGCGGGCAATGCGGAAAATATCAAGTTTGCCTCATCGTCCATAGGCGCCATCCGGTTCCCGAATGAGGACCCAGTTCAGATCGAGCGCTTCTATTTCGGTATCGACAAGAACAGCATCGATTCCCTGGTGGGTTCTTGGGTGGTACTGGCGCATAGCGGTGCAATGAAGAGCCGGATATTCAACTTCCAGCCCTACAACAATGATTCGGTCATTGACCGTGCAAGTGGCTATGTCTGTGTCAAGAACCAGTTACGGACATTCAACTTCCGCTGTGCTCCTGCCCAGGGGGGGGCAGATACCCCCGTCATCCGCTTCTCTACCGGGTTCTACGCAGCCTCCCGAGGTATAGAGGGCGACGGCGGGGCCGATCCGGACAGCACGCCTGAGCTGATGGTGATGCGTATCACCGATGCGGATGGCCTGCCAATGCAGATGGGTGCCATGTTCCCGGCATCCAAAAAATAGCCGGCCCGAGTCTGGCGGCCTGTGATGGCCGCCAGACCTGCTCGCTACAACATCGCGCTGAGCTTCGGCCCCTTGCTACATGCGGGGGCCGAAGTGGTTTTGTGGCTGCAGCGAGGCCTTTTTTCATGGTGTCAGGGTATAACCCCTGCATGCCACACTCTTCCCATTGCAATCACAGCGGGCCCGCACCAGCAGGCGCCGACGAAATTCTTCAATTCTGGCTGGGTACTGCCCGCCCCGACAATGCCCAGGCTCTGCTGCAGCGCCAGCAGTGGTTCACCAAGTCTGAGGCGTTCGATGCCGAGATGAGTCAGTGCTTTGGAGCCTCCGTACAGGCGGCGCTGGAGGGGCGGCTCGGAGGTTGGGCTCGGGAGCCCTGGGATCGGCTGGCGCTGATCCTGCTGCTGGACCAGTTCACTCGCAATATCCACCGAGGAACTCCGCAGGCATTTGCTGGCGATCGGCTGGCACTGGAGCTAGCGCTGGGCGCCATCGATTCAGGATTCGACCTGCGCTTGCCCGAGGTGCTGCGCATTTTCATCTACCTGCCGCTCGAGCATGCGGAAGACCCTGCCATGCAGCGGCGCAGCGTACAGGCCTTTGCGGTGCTGGCCGAGGCTGCTGGCACCAGTACGGATTTGGCGCAGTTTCTGCAAGGTACGCTGGACTATGCATGGCGCCATCAGGAGGTAATAGCACGCTTTGGCCGCTTCCCGCATCGTAATGCGGTGCTGGGGCGTACCAGTACGCCGGATGAGTTGCTCTACCTCTCCCAGCCCGGCTCAGGTTTTTGAACCGTAGGGGGGCACGCACAGTCGAACTTGTCTCACAGACAGAGCGAGGGTAGCGGGCTATGTTTGGTGGGCGCCGTGCTTGAAAACGCCACTACGTTTTCAAGCGAATCCAATCCAATGGAGTAACCCACGATGCCACAGACTAAAAAAATTACGCTCGCCCTGGACCAAGCCCGTCTCGATGCCGCCAAAAAAAGCCTGAATGAGGGTGCGGTGCTGCCTGATGCTTCACCGTACCGTGAAGACATTATCAAGCTGCTCAACGATGCACTGGCAACCGAGTTGGTCTGCGTGCTGCGCTACAAGCGCCACCACTTCACGGCAACGGGGCTGGAATCACCAGCGGTGGCTGATGAGTTTCTGGTGCATGCCAATGAAGAGCAATCCCACGCAGACCGCATCTGCACCCGCATCGTGCAGCTGGGTGGCGAACCTGATCTGAACCCCGATACCCTGACCCAACGCAGCCACGCCGATTACAACGGCGAATTAGATCTGCACGCGATGATCCGGTCCAACCTGGTGGCCGAGCGCGTTGCGATCGAGGCTTACACCCAGATGATCGATCTGATCGGCGACAAGGACCACACCACGCGCCGCTTGATCGAGCAGATTCTGGAGCAGGAGCAAGAGCACGCCGATGAGTTGTCGGACTGGATGAAAAAGGCCAAGTAGGAGCATGTGAAGCCGGTGTGCAGCGCAAAAGGGCAGTGGCCGCGCTAGCGCCCGTTTAGCAAGCAAGGTGTGTGGGCGCAGAGGCGTTGCTGGTACGGGCTAAAACCTGCGCTGCGTAACGTGAGCGTGTTCGCGTTTGAGCGGATGACGCCGCCGCAAGATTGAGCCAGCCAATAAGTCAGCACGGCCTTGTGCACCGCCAATGCCATTGGCTGTGGTTGCATTGCCGACGTGAAAGAACTGCCGGTAGATAATTTTGAGAAGTAAACCTCGTCCTCTACCAAGGAACTCAGCCATGACAAGCCCAGACGATATTCGCACCAATGCCCGAAAAATCCTGTACCTGCTGACAGCCGAGCAGCACCTGCGTGCGGGAGAAGACGTTGCAATGGATGTGCTAACAAGCGATCTAAATCGCCACCAGATGAGCGCCCAAGACCAGCAGCTGGCGCTGGAGTACGCCCACGAGCAGGGCTGGTTGCAAGGCGGCCCCAATGCCGAGGTTCAGCTGACTGAGCAGGGCTTTGTGCTGAACTTTGGGCAATGATGATCTTGGAGTAGACATGGCCGCTGGCGCCCGTCGAGCGGCCATTTTTGTTTCTCAATTAATAGCAATAGCCGGTGCAAAAAAGGCCACCGCTGAAGCCAGCAGTGGCCATAAAGAGCACGGCGCCGAGGACTTGGCTACGCCGCCGTGCCACGCACTGGGTTGAAAGCCAACGTTGCCAGGCAGGTGGCGACAAGTGGGGTTCATGAAAATAACAAAGCGCCCCATTAATCCCATGGGGCGCTTTGTGCTGGAAAGCAGGGGTACCCGCTTTCAGCAGGAGCGCTGGGCGATGGCGTTACTCGCCAAACACGCCTTCACCACCGCGCAAATGGCCTGCACGCATGGCGGCGCCGGCTTCGGCACGCACTTGGGCGCGGCTTACCGCAGAGTTTTGTTGGTGCTGGCCGTCATAGGTTGTCACTTGGTCGCCATGCATGGCCATCGTGCCATCGCGCTGGGCTTGTACGACTTGGGCCTGCACTTCAGCACGGCTGAGCGCGCTGGTGCTGGGCGCGTAGGCAGGGTAGTCTGATCCATTGCCTACAGGCGCGGTGGTGGCAGCTTGTGCGGCCACACCAGCCAAGGCAAAACCTGCAACTGCCAAAAAATTACGTGCAAACATAGTGTTCTCCTTGCGAGTCGCTACCGTCACCGTTGATATGCCTTCGCTTTGTTTTGTTGCACTTGCGTACTCGCTGCAACAAAGCGCCTTGTCTCAAACGCAAATCTTCAATTGGCTCGGTGCTTTTAGCGTCTCTTTGCGCCAGCAGTGCCGTTGTTTACGGCGTTGGGCTGGCAAAACTCATTCAATGATTTGGGGCCGATCAGCAGCCGTGCTGCTGATCGGTAGGCGGCGTTTTACTCGCCGAAAGCACCGTCACCTTCAGGCAGGTGGCCGGCAACCAGAGCGTCGTGGGCAGCTTTCACCACATCGGCGCGGCTCAGTTGGCTGCCTTGCTCAAAAGCATTGGTTTGCAGCTGGTCGCCCTTCAAGATCATGGTGCCGTTTTTTTGTGCATCTGCCAGTTGTGCTTGCACATCAGCGCGGCCCAAGCTACTGGTGGCCACAGTGCGCGGGGCAATGGCTTGGTCGCCTTCAAAAGGATTGGCTTGCGCCACACCGGCACCCATGAGCAGGGCGGCAGTAACAGAAGCAATAGAGAGGATACGTGCGTTCATTTTTTAACTCCTTGAGGTGTCTTACCTGGTCACCATGGCCGGGCAACTCGCTCAACGGATGTAGTGCTTAGCACCTTTGTGTGCGTCTCGTTGATCGATGTATTCAGTTTATAAAAAGCATCTATGCGGATAAATACCTCATATTGCGACTTATTGTTCTGTTTATTGATCTAATTGGGGCGCGCCTGTGCTTGAACGTAATAGGGGAAAGGTTTGAATAAAAAAAGCTGCTAGTGCCCAGTGTGTGGGCGCTAGCAGCTACTTTTTATATAGCGACTAAAAGATCAGTCCTGCGGCAGCACGAACTGCTCCAGGGGGGCATCGCTGGGGTGTTTGAGCAGGTGCTGCAGGCTTTTACCCATGGGCAGGTTCAGGTTGGTGCCGTTGGGCGCAATGGGCTGAGTAAACCACTTGGCGTACAGGCGGTGCATGTCGCCATTGGCCATCATCTGGCGCAGCACGCTGTCCACCGCTTGCTTGATGGCTGGGTCGGCGCGGCTGAATTGGATAGCGATGGGCTCGGCACCAATTACCTCGCCCACGATGCGGTAGCTGGCGGGTTCTTTGGCGCTGGCGATGACGCCGGCCAGCAGGTTGTCATCCAGCACAAAGGCATCTACACGGCCTGATTCCAGTAGTAAAAAGCTCTCAAAATGGTCTTTTCCCAGCAGGGGCTTGATCTGCAGATCATGGTCGTTGGCGTACTTGCGCAAGATTTGTACGGCTGTGGTGCCGGTGGTGGCCGCCACCTTTTTGCCCGCCAGTTGCGCAAAGCTGGTAATGCCCGAATTGGCGTGCACGGCCATGCGTACCTCGCTCACATAGGTGGTCAACCCAAAGGCCACCTGCTTTTGGCGGGTGAGGTTGTTGGTCATGCTGGCGCAGTTGAAATCCACGGTGCCGTTGTTGATCAGTGGCATGGTGTTTTGCGGCGTTAGCACCATGTATTTGAGTTGAGCTTGCGGCGCAATGCTGCGTACTACGCGCTCGCACAACTCTACGTGGTAGCCGATGAACTTCTCGTTCGCACCCAGGGCATAGGCCATGGGTGAAGTGTGCTCGCGCACGCCCAGCACCACGGGCCCGCCCGCTAGCCAGCGCTGCAAGGTAGGTGATGTGCTGGCGCTGTCTGCAGCTGGCGCAGCAGCCGTAAAAAAGGCCGCCATTACGGCAGCCGCAAAAATCTGGACTTGTCGTTTCACCTGTTTACCCACTCTTTATTACGCACTGCTGCGCTATTGCAAGCATGTCCCATGCATTGTGGCAGCGCGCTTATGCCAAAACGTAGCTATGCATATGGAGAGCGGTGACGCAGCTTAAGCGCGCAGCGCTGTTTGCAACTGTTGGTGTGCGGCACTATTGGTGTCGGGGGAAAGCTGGTTTTTTGCCTGGAGATAGTGGTGGGTGAACACGTCTAAATACGCCTCTAGCGCTTGTGCAGCGCGCTGATCGGCAGCGTGGCCCGTCAGCTCCAGGCACAACGCAGCAACTTCGGCGGTACAAAAGTGATCGTCTCGATTGGAGCGGCGCAGCCGGTAGCGCGATACATGATCCGGGTGCAGGCTGAGTACGGGGAAGTGGTCGAGGTAGGGGCTTTTACGGAACATTTTTCGCGCCTCGTTCCACGTAGCATCCAGCAAAATGAACAAAGGTTTTTTGGCTGCTAGCGCCTGCTCTGCATCACTATTTACTTGCAAATTAATAGCGGATGGCACGACGGCTTGCACTACGCGGCTGGGCGGTTGCACAAACTCGCCGGGGAAGACGACGTACGGCTGCCATGCCTCGTCGGCTAGCAAGACGGCCAGTTGTGCGTCCACTTCCGTGCGTGCCCAGCCAAAGGCAAAAGTCTGCGCCACCACATCAGCAATCAGCCAGCCGGTGTTGCTGGGTTTAAGCGGCTCGGCGTCGTGCATCAGCAAACAAAATCCGGCTTGCGTGGCCAACTGCGGGCGCAATGCGCACAAGCAGTGGCTGGGGCGCAGGCGGCAGCCCTCGCACCGCTCGCCCTTGGGGCCGCCGCGTGCCAAAAAGGGCCGCGTGCTGCGCGCTAAACGCGCATCGCGCAGTCGGGCAACGGCATGGGGAAAAGGGGATGGGCTGGGAGTGAAAGGCGTAGGCACGGCGGCGATTGTCGCGCTAAAGCAGCAGGCCGTGCTGGCAGGCGGGCTTGTTGTTAGAAGGGCTAGCATGACCCCTGACGCCACATTGCTTCGCCTGGTAGTTCGAACTGGCGAGCTGCCCTGCAGCTTCATGCCTAGCCTCAACCGCACAATCTGCGATGTGCTGAGGCGTATAAGCGGTTTTTAGCTGCCCACGGCCTCCAGCGCAAACAGTGGCACCGTTGCGCGGCGGCTTAGCCACACACCGCCGCCCAGTTCGGTAAAGCCCGTGGCCAGGCCGCGGCGGTACAGGCTGGCACGGTGGTGGTACAGACGCGGGTCGGTCAGCTCTTCGTCGATGATGTCGCGCTCATAGTCCTCTTTGGCTACGGCTTCGATATAAAGGCCGCCACGGCTTAACTGCGCTAGGTTGGAGAGCGCCAGCTTCAAATCGCCGGGGCTCAAGTAGGGCAACACGCCTTGGCAGATGACCAGATCGAAGGCGTGGTTGTCGGCGGGGCGCCAATCCACGACAGAGCCTTTGGCCCAGCCGTAGCGGTCGCACAAATAGTCGCTCAGCTCCACACCTTGGTAGCTGGCGCCGGGGAAGTGCTGGGTAATCGCATCGCGCCACAGGCCAATGCCGCAGCCAATGTCAAGCACGCGTTGCACTGGCACACGCAGGTACTGCAGGTACGAGCAAACAAAGGTGCCCAGGCGCTGCACATGCGCCGGGTCGACCACGCTGGTTTTCTTATCAAAGTAGTAGCGCTGGTAATACGCTTCATCAAACCACTGTTCGCTCGCCGATTGCACGGGTGCTCCTGTTCACGGGCATGCGGGGATCGCGCGCCAACGGCTTGCAGTATGGCCCACCGGGCCAGACGGTGTGCTGAGGTGCGGCATTGCACGTTGCACGCCCTGATTGCGCCAAGCGGGCTTGAGTTTTGAGCGCGATTAAAACCTCCACCAAGTGTTTCTCGACAGGCGGGCGTTGGTGCTACCTGCGACTTTACCCATAGGCTCAACCGAAAATCTGCGATTTTCTGGGCCGTGCTAGCTGCTCTAAGTGCACCAGAGCACGGCGCAGCCACTCGTGCCTTAACTGCAAGGGGTATTTGACACCGATAGAAGAAGTAAGCGGCTGGGAAACCCGGCTGGTACAAAGCTCCCAAAGCTGTGGGGTGCTGGGCACCATTTAGATGGTTTTGTTGAAAATACAGTCAGGTTTTATGCCGGGCGTTTATAACAAATGCAGCAAAAAATAGATATCGGTTATAATCGAAGGGTTGTCTGCGCAGCCAACGCTGTATCTCACGCCGGCACGTCGCTCACTCCGACGAGAAACAAAGGGTGACAGCTGCAGAGTCGTTCTGCCGTAAAACGGTGACCGCGTAAGAGTCATCGTCCAAACACCAAAGCCCGCTTTTCAGCGGGCTTTTTCGTGTCTGCATATTCAATTGATAGCTGCTAGCGCCCGCTGCTTGGGCGCTAGTACCGTATTTGATGGGTACTTACGCCTTGGGCTTGCGGTAGGCCAGGCACAGCTTGTTGCCGTCGGGGTCGCGCACATAGGCTAGGTACAGGGCGGCTGGGCCTTCACCGCGCCAGCCTGGTGGGTCTTCGCACGTCACGCCGCCTGCAGCCAAGGCGGCCGCATGGGCTGCGTCGGCTTGCTCGGTGGATGTGCAGGCAAAACCAGTGGTGCTGCCATTGCCCACAGTTGCTGGCTGGCCGTTGATGGGGGTGCTGACGGAGAAGGTGCCGCCGTTGCCGCGCCAGAAGTAGCGGTTTTTGTTGGCCGCGCCGGGCGTAATGCCCAGGGCGCCCAGGAAGGCGTCGTAGAACTGGCGCGACTTCTCCAGATCGTTGGTGCCAAGCATGATGTGGTTGAACATGGGGTCTCCTGTAGGTGGGGTATTGCAACAACCACTATAGCTACGAATGTGGCACGGCCTGCGTTAAACGGGCGACAGTGGCGGTAGCGAATCCATGCTTTTGATAGCTACCAGCGCCCACCGGGAGGGCGCTAATGCCTATTCACATCCAATGCGCCCGACTGATCCTCGGCATGCCCCTGCAGCGCAGTCACCCCTGACCCAGCTAGCCGGCGTTATTGCGCGGGCGCCGCTATAGTTCAGCAGGCTGACCGCTGCGCACCGGCGTGGCAGGCGCCACGCACGGTGTTGTTCATGAATCTCCAAAAACTTCTAGGCCCGCAGGCTTCGTCCCACCTGCGTTTGATGGGTATGGCGCTGCTGTGGGGCGCGTCGTGGCCCGCAGGGCGTGTGGTGGCGCAGCATATGCCGCCGCTGGCCGCATCAGGCTTGCGTTTTGTACTGGCGGCGTTGGTGTTGCTGCCCTGGTTGTATTGGGCAGGCGGCATGGCCAGTCTTAAGACCTGGAGCTTGCAGCGCTGGCTGGGCATGGGCGCTGCTGCTGCTACGGGCGTGCTGGGCTATGCCGCCTTGTTTTTAAGCGGCTTGCAGTACCTGCCTGCTGGCAAGGCGGCGCTGGTGATTACGTTGAACCCCGTGCTCACCCTGCTGCTGGCGGTGTGGCTGTTTAAGGAGCGCATCAACCGCATGATTGGCCTGGGCATGTTGGTGGCGGGTTTGGGCGCGGTGGTGGTCATATCGCACGGCAATCCTGCCGAGCTGCTGAGCAGCGGCCTGGGTATAGGTGAGTTGCTGATTTTGGGCTGCGTGGCCTGCTGGGTGAGCTACACCCTGCTGGGCCGCTGGCTGCTGACGGGGGTGGATGCACTGTCGACCACGGCGGTCACGTCCACCATGGGCGCCACCATGCTGGTGGTTGTCAGCTTGGTGGTTGAAGGCCCACAGGGCATGGTGGCAGCCGTGCATGCTGGTGGCGCAGCCTGGGGCGCGTTGCTTTTTTTGGCCTGGGGATCGACTGCGCTGGCCTACGCTTGGTATTTTGATGGAGTCAAAGCGCTGGGCGCAGGCGCGGCATCAGGCTATATCACCCTGGTGCCGGTGATTGGCGTGATGCTGTCCGCCGTGTGGCTGGGTGAGCGCATTGATGCATCGATGCTGGTTGGCGGCGCGATGGCCGTAGCTGGCACCGCGGTGATGAACTGGGGGCGGCGCCCACCAGCTGTATCGCGCACTGCAGCAGTGGCCCGATAAATCAGCCGCAGTTACTGCTGCAAGTACAGCACCGCTCTGGGCCGGTCATCAACCGCTGCCCGCGGTGGAGGTACACGCCATGCGCGGATCATCAGAGGACGAGGGCGATATTGGGAAGCGCTAGAGCTGCGGTGCGAGAGAGATGCCGCTATTAAATAGAGAGTGGGCAATGGGCAGGGGCGGGCGATAGTGGCCGTTTTTTATAAAATGGGCTGTGCTCAGCGCTGCTGGAACTCTACCGCCTTGGTGCCGCGATGCTTGGAGCGCACCACCACCGTATTCGCCATTTTGTCGTGCCAGCCTTGCTTGCGGTCATCAAACGCCACCCACAGCAGGCCCAGCCCCATTGGGATAGTCGACACAAAATACCCTAAATAGCGGATCACAGCCTGCCTCAGGCTGATGGGCTCGCCCGTGTCTGCATCCACCACTACAGCGCCAATCGCCATCTTGCCCGGTGTGGCGCGCAGCTTGCACCACAGCCAAATGCAGGCAATGGAGGGCAAGACCCAGGAGATCAACACATCCGCTGGGCCCTGCACCAGCTTTTCAGAATTGAAGTACTCCCAGCCATACACCGCAACCAAGATAGGCGTCAGGATCAGCAGCAAGATCAGCGTATCAATCAGCGAAGCGCCAACGCGCGCCCAAAAGCCAACATATTCCAGATCATTGGAGTTCATGGTCATCCGTCAGAGTGTGGATGCATAGTAATGCGTCCGCATCGCCTTGAGAAGGCGCGAAGTGACCTATGGACCTGATGAGCTGGTGTTCTTCCGGGCGCTGTTGCGCGTCAATCCACAAAAGCTTGCTACACCGCAGTGGCCAGGGCGTGCTCCAGGTAAACCGCGCGTAGTTGCGCAGCGACCATGCCTGGTTTACCGGTGCCAATTGGCTTCTCATCGATGGTATGGACTGGCAGTACAAAGTGCAGGGCGGATGTCAGAATTACTTCTTTGGCGCGCAGGCATTCTTCTAAGGTGAAGTCTCGCTCCACAACACGTATGCCACTCACCTGAGAGAGGGCCAGCACCGCAGAGCGCGTGCAGCCCGGCAGTATTTCGTGAGTCAGCGGCTTTACTACCAGCTGCCCCAGTTCATCGACCATCAGAATACTGGACGATGAACCTTCGGTGACCACGCCTGAGGCATTCACCATCATCGCCTCAAAGCCGCCACGCGACTGGGCTTCTTGCTTCGCAAGTACCTGGGCTAGCAGTGCGATGCTTTTGATATCTCGGCGGCTCCAGCGCTGATCGGGAACCGATACCAGCGATACGCCCGTAACAGCCAGGGGATTGACCAGCAAATTCTTGGGGCTGCTGAACAACATCACCGTGGGCGTGGCTGTGGCGGGGAAAGCGAAATCTCGCTTGGTATCGGCGCCGCGAGTAATCTGGATATAGATTGACCCTTCTTCCAGACGGGAGTGCGCGACCAGCGCCCTGCATTGTTCCAAAAAGCTCTCACGGTTATAGGGCGAGGCAATGTCGATCTCGGCCAGGCTACGCGCCATGCGCGCATAGTGACGCTCAAATTCAATCAGTTTGCCGCCGATGACGGCGATCACCTCATAGATACCATCGCCAAAAAGAAAACCACGGTCTAGGGCGGGGATGACGGCTTCTTCCGGCTTCAGAAAGGCACCGTTGATGCAAAAGGAGATAGTCATAAAGACGCTTTGATGGTCAGAAATGAAGAGTTAGTGGCTAAGAATCCGGGACAGAAAGGCGCGAGAACGCGGTGAACCGTCGCTGCCGAAGAATTTGCCAGACGGGACGTCTTCCAGAATCTCTCCGGATTCCATGAACACCACCCGATCAGCAACCCGCCGAGCAAAGCCCATCTCGTGCGTGACGACCATCATGGTCATGCCTTCCTTGGCCAACTCCGTCATGACATCGAGTACCTCGCCAATCATCTCGGGATCGAGGGCTGATGTCGGCTCGTCAAACAGCATGACGACAGGATTCATGGCCAGTGCGCGGGCAATGGCGACACGCTGCTGTTGCCCGCCGGACAGTTGCCCCGGGTGTTTGTGCATATGGGCTGCAACGCCCACGCGGTTGAGCAGCTCCTTGGCCTTGGCTTCTGCTTGCGAATGGCGACGGCCTAACACCTCTTCCTGCCCAAAGCAGACATTTTGAAGAACGGACATATGAGGAAACAGCTCAAAGTGCTGAAACACCATGCCGACACGCGCGCGTAGTTTGGGCAGGTTCGTTGAAGGTGCACCTACATCCGTACCGTCCACAATGATCTGTCCCTGCTGGAAAGGCTCCAGTCGATTAACGCATTTGATCAAGGTAGATTTGCCTGAGCCTGAAGGGCCGCATACCACCACTACTTCGCCGCGTTGCACGTTCAGGCTGCAGTTCTTTAAAACCTGCAGCTCGCCATAGCTCTTACTGACTTGCTGAATATCGATCATAAAAATTCCTGTAATCGCAGGTTGTATTGCTTAGGCGCCTAAACGTGCCCGCAGCAGTCGCACTCCTTGCGAAGCACTGAAGGAGATGATGAAAAACACAATGGCAACCAAGACGTACATCTCCACAAGGCGGTTGTCGCGTTGGGCGATCTTGGTGGCCGCGCCCAGGAAGTCGGTGAGCGACAGCACGTACACCAAAGCTGTTTCCTGAAAAATAATGATCATCTGGGTGAGCAATACAGGCAGCATATTGCGCAGTGCCTGGGGCAGGATCACCTTGCGTACTGCCTGGCTGTGCGTTAAGCCCAGCGCGCAGCCCGCCGCGTATTGGCCGTGCCCCACGCTCTTCACCCCGGCGCGAATGATTTCTGAGAAGTACGCAGCTTCAAAAAGAATAAAGGTGACAAAAGCCGATCCCGTGGCGCCTAGCGTGATGGGCCTGTCAGATTGCATCACCCACTGCAATGCATACGGAAGAATGAAATACAGCAGAAAGATCACCAGCACCAGTGGCAGTGAGCGGAAAAGGTTCACATAAATAGCTGCAGGCCAGGCGATCCATCGTCTGCCATAAAGGCGTGCGGTTGCCAGCAAGGTGCCAAGAATGACGCCACCAACGGCAGACGTTAGAGTCAGAAGCAGGGTGAACTTAAGCCCGCTTAGAAAGAGATACGGTGCCGCATCAATGATGGCTTTGAAGTCAAAATCATTCATGCTTTTCCTCCCGGTGCTTTGCTTGCGCCTGCCGATTGACCGGGGATACGCAGCCAGCGGTCCAACCCATACATCGCAACAATCACGATCAAGTTCAAGAACAGGTAGGCCGCGATGGCAGTCAGAAATGCCTCAAAGACCTGGAATGAAAACTCCTGCATGGAGTGCGCCTGGGCGGTGAGCTCTGCCAAGCCAATCGTCAACGCAACGGATGTGTTCTTGATCGTGTTCAAGCAGTCAGATGTCAGGGTGGGCAAGATGGTGCGGATTGCGTTGGGCAATAAAACATAGCGATACAGCTGTGGCGTTGTGAGTCCAATTGCCATTCCTGCATAGCGCTGCCCTTTGGGCAGGGCTTCAATGCCCGCGCGCAGTTGCTCGCCGATCCGGGCCGACATGTAAATTCCGATTGAGAGAGCTGCCGTGTAAAAGGAGCCGTTGGGCAATTGCTTGATCCATGTGCCCAGCGTCTCTGGCAATAGCTCGGGTAAGACGAAGTACCACAGGAACATCTGCACGATCAGCGGAATGTTGCGGAACACTTCGACATACATGCCCGCTACACGACGCGCCCATGCAGATGGGAGGGTTCTGCCAACGCCTACGATCAATCCGAGCAAGAGTGCGACGATCCATGCGATCGCAGCGGTCTGTATCGTGACCCCAAGACCGTCCAGCAGCATCTGCAAATAGTTGCGACTACCCTCTGGCGAGGGGGAGAGCAAGACTCCCCAGTTCCATTGATAACCCATGGTGAATATATTTTCGGAGTGCAGCAGGCCTGCCGGCAGGCATTTACCTGCCGGCGTGCACTACTAAAAGAGTCGAGGGGGGTTTAGCGGTAGGCGGCTGGGTCGGCAGAGTCCGTTGGCGAAGCCACCGTCTTTTTGAGTGCATCACTCATAGCAACGTGCAGGTTGATACCTTTGGGAGGGAGCGGGCTGAGATACCACTTCTTGTACAGCGCATCAAACTCGCCGCTGGCGTAGAGCGATTTGATTGCATCGTCCACCAAGATTTTGAACTGGGGGTCATCGCGGCGCAGCATGATCGAATAGGGCTCGATGGACAGCGAATCGGCAGATACCTGGAATTTCTCGGGCTGCTTTGCGTTGGCTACCAGGCCATACAGCAAGATATCGTCCATGATGAACGCCGCCGCGCGGCCTGTATCGACCATCAAGAAGCCCTCTGCGTGCTCTTTAACAGGGACGATCTTCATCCCCAGAGCCTTCGCCTCATTCAGTTCATTGGCTTGCTTGATGTTGGCCGTGCCAGACGTGGATACAACCGTCTTTCCCTTCAGGTCATCCATGGTTTTGAGGTTGGCGCTTTTGAGGCTGACAAAGCGATTGCCCGTCACAAAGGTCGTTACTGAGAAAGCTACCTGCTTTTGTCTATCTACCGTATTGGAGGTGGACGCGCACTCAAGGTCAATCGTTCCGTTGCCCATCAGCGGGATGCGAGATGCTGATGTAACAGGCAAATACTTCACCTGAATATCATCCCGCTTCAGTTTGGTTTTAACGGACGCCACAATGCGCGCGCAGATATCCATTGAATAGCCAATGGGGTTTTGCTTGTCGTCGTAGTACGAGAAGGGGATGGAGGTCTCCCGGTGTCCGATGGTGATAGAGCCGGAGTCCGCAACCTTTTTAAGCGTCCCGCTGGGATCCTCTGCGTGGGCGGATGCTAGGAGTGCGGCCATAGATACAGCGGCCAAAGACAGCTTCTTGCTTAGCGTCATAACAAAACCTTTCGTGATGCTCTCATTGAAATGAACAAGGCATATGCCCAGTAAAAGAGCCCCTAGTGGAGCCCGCGCGAATGGAATAAATCAATCACGCGCTCTACGGACTCCGTAGAGGCCCCTTGGCGCTTGGCGTATAGGCAGATCTGCATGGGGATCTTCCATTTCTTCGCTCCAAGAGCGACTATCTCGCCTTGCTCAACCGCCGCCTGCGCGCTGGACTCTGGCAGCCATGCCAGGCCTGCGCCGCCGCGCACCAGTTCGCGGGCGCCATCGACGAAATCGGTCTCGCAGATGCGAGACAGTGCTGGGCAGCCCTGTAGATCGCCGGTCTCCAGCTCGACCAAACGCCGAAAATAAGACCCTTGCGCATACGAGATGTAGGGGTAGGTGGCGAGGGCATCCGGATCAAGCAACCTGGCTTCATCGACCTGCATGTTGACTGGCCGGTAGAGCCGCATCGTGTCGGGCTGCAGAATGATGCGTTTGAACAAGAGGGGATCGAGCTGAATTTCCTCGGTGGCGTGGCGAAAGCACACCATCATGACCACCACGCCAGCAACTAGCCATTCGACGGAATCGTGCACATTCCCCACCAAGAGGCGCAGCGAACCGGCGCCACTCGCATCGCGCCAACTGCTGCACCATGCCGGGAACTTGGACGTAGCCAAACAGTGCGGCATGGCGACGCGTAGTACTTCCCCATCCTGGTTGTTCGATGCCTCTCCACGCGCATCAATCATCTTGCGCACAATCTCTGCTGCATTGGAGCGGAACTGCTCGCCTGCAACCGTGAGCCGTAGGGGAAAGCAGCTGCGATCAATCAACGGAGCGCTCACCCAGGTCTCTAATGACTGGATGCGACGACTGAACGCCGATTGTGAGACGTGGCGTAGCTCGGCCGCGGTGTTGAATTGTCCGCACTCGGCCAAAGTCAAAAAATCCTGCAACCAGCGTAAGTCCATTTCTGTGACCAATCGATTCATCATCTGTGATGAAGGCGAGTATAGAAATGGCCTCTATTTGCAAATTGCATTATTTGCATATGGGCTGAAAACAAGGGCTTACACCTAGGTCTGAGCGCGTCTGCCGCTGTTCGCAGCGCGTGTCGGCATGGGCCAGCCGTATTGGCTATCTTGGGGTATTGCTGCTATAAAAAAATGATTTGAACGCTATGAGTAGCGGGCGCTAGCGGCTATTTTTAACTTGAGGTGCATAGCCTTTGGGCGCTTGAAGCAGTGGCCATGGCAAGATGCGCGATACCAAAACAAGGATCCGCATGGCGCAGCCGCAACCCACCGAAATCCACCTCGCCCCTGATATGTGGTCGTTTGAGGCGCTGTACGCCACGCAGCCCGTGCTTGATGGCGAGGTGATCCGCGCTGCGCTGGCCGAGCGCCTGGGCGATGTGGAGTTGCTGATGGAGGGCGATGTGATCCTGCTGGCGCTGCACGACTATACGGTCGACTACGGCGACAAAAAAGACGTGCCCAGTGAGATCGCCATCATGCTGGCCAACCAGCCCTGCAACCCCAGTGAATACACCGAAGCGTTGACGCAAACCTGGGATTGGCCCGAGAAAGAAGCCGCACTTGCCCAGTGCCAGCACAGCGTATTGGTCAGCGAATTTATGGGCCGGGGGCTGGAGACGGAAGAGCGCCTGGAAGTCATTCAGGCCGTGATGCATGTGATGATTGAAAACGGCGGTATCACCGCCATCAGCCAGACTAACGCAGGCTGCCTGATCAAGCCCGAGCGCTACATCAGCATGCATGCTGAGGGCTCTGTCTACTACGGCGTGCTGAACGTGCGCTTCTTCAACATCAGCAACCACCCCGGCGAGATGCTGATGGACAGCCTGGGCCTGGCTACCTTTGGCCTGCCCGATGTGCAGTGCCACTTCAAAGCGCTGAACCCACCCGAAGTTAGCCGCTTTTTATTTAACACCGCTGCCTACCTGATCCAAAACGGCGATGTCATCCAAGACGGCCACACACTCCCCTCCATCGACGGCCAAGGCAAATGGCCCTGCCAGCATGAAGAGGCCTTGATCCCGCCAGAGCGGATGGTGCTGGATGTGAACCCCGGGCTGGGGTTGGCGGCAGGCAACCGCTAGTAGAAGCGGGGGCACGGAGAGCGGCTACACAAGCCCGCCATTCGAAGATGGGCGCTGGAGGCGAAGGTATACAGCTGCACTGCCTGTGCGACCTGTGACCTGTGCGGAGTGGGCCGTACACAACGCCTTTCGGCGTTGTGTACGCAGGGCTTCACGGCTCCCAGCGGCTCTTAGGGCTCAGTTGACTGCAGCCATGCGCAGCCGCCGTGCGGCCTCTTCGTCCCGCGCGTCATCAATCTCGCGCAGCACGGCTTGCATGTCTACATCGGCATGGGCGCGCTCGTAAAGGCCAGTCAGCGGCGTGTCGTTGTCCAGCAAACCAGCCTGGTACAAGCTCCACATCTCGGCGCCGTACTCGGTTGCCAGCAGTGCTGGTGCAAACTGGCCAAAAAAGTTGCGTAGGTTGGCTACATCGCGCAACAGCATGCGCTGCGCGTGGTTGTTGCCTGCCGCATCTACCGCCTGCGGCAGGTCGATGATGACGGGAAAGTCTTCGCCATCGGCATGGGCCAGCAAGATGTTGAACTCCGACAAATCCCCATGCACCACGCCCGCGCACAGCATGCGCACTACCTCGGCCACCAGGGTGGCATGGTGCTGCAGCGCTTGCTCGGGGGTAAAGGCTACATCGTTCAGGCGCGGGGCAGCATCGCCATGGGCATCCGTCACCAGCTCCATCAACAACACGCCGTCGTGAAAGTTATAGGGCTGCGGCACGCGCACACCGGCAGCGGCCAGGCGGTACAGTGCATCCACCTCAGCGCTTTGCCAGGCGGCCTCTTGCTCTTGGCGACCAAACTTGCTGCCCTTGGCCATGGCCCGGGCCGAGCGCGAGTTTTTCACCTTGCGGTTCTCGGTGTAATCCACCGCTTGGCGAAAGCTGCGATGGGTGGCCTCTTTGTAGATCTTGGCGCAGCGCGTTTCATCGCCGCAGCGCACCACAAACACCATGGCCTCTTTGCCGCTCATGAGCTGGCGCACCACGGTGTCGATAAAGCCTTCTTCGATAAGCGGCTGGAGTCGGGGGGGAGCTTTCATACCCAGGATTGTGACCGCTGCCAGCCATTTACCCTCAATACTTAGTAAGCACCCATGAAATCGCGCTTGCCAATCGGCATGCCGTTGTGGCGCAGCAAGTCGTAGGCCGTAGTTACGTGGAAGAAGAACTGTGGCAAACCGTAGTGCACCAGGTAGGCTTGGCCGCTCAACTTCTTCTCCTTAGGCGTGCCGGGGCGCAAGACGATCTCGGCACTTTCTTTACCCTCAAACTGCGCTGGGTTCACGCTGTCCAAAAAGGCCATGGTCTTGGCGAGCAGCGCATCCAGGTCGGCAAAGCTCTTCTCATCGCTGCCAAAAGTTGGCACCTCTACACCCGCCAAACGCGCAGTCACGCCGCGCGAGAAGTCGCAAGCAATCTGCACCTGCTTGACGAGCGGAAACATATCGGGGGCCAGGCGCGCCTGCAGCAAGGCATCAGGCTCGATCGACTTGGTGGCCGCGTACTCGCTGGCCTGCGCAAGAATGGTTTTCAAAGCCGTCAGCATTTGCTTGAAAACGGGGACTGAGTGGGCGTACATCGTGGTGGTCATGGGGGGTGTTCCGGTGATGGTGGGGAATCGGTGGGCTTTGGCGAGCGCTGGGCAAAGGCCGGTCAAGTTCGGGTGAACTTGGTGTGCACAGCTCAGGCGCTGAGCTCGACCCGCGCCGGTTGCAGCGCTGCTGGACACTGTAACCCGTACTGACCAGAACGGTTGCGCAGGGGAATGAAGGACAGCGCCGTATGCCAGCCACAAGAAAGTAAACCAAGAATACAGCGCCGCTGTTTGAGTCCCTGTGCTTCGCTCCGGGAAAGCTTGCGTCACACAATTTAGTCTGCGGTGATGCCCAACTCGCTTGCGGCATGCCGCTCCGCTTAGACAGAAAGCGGCAGGTCAGTACACGATGCAACGTTGTCCTGTGGCAGCGTTGCCCGCAGCCTGAACCGCGTGTCGCAGGCGCAGCCAAAAGGGAGGGGAACGGGCGGCCTGCGAGATTTATGACAGCGAAATTAGCCTCTAGCGTTTATGTACCAAGCGCAAGCAGCTATCAAATTAGCAAAGAAGCTATCTAGGTTTCCGGCTGTTGGGTATCTCGCCCATGTTTGTCTGCGCTTGTGATGCCCGGTTCTTGCTGCGTGCCTCTGCGCCGCAGAGGCATGGTCATCTGAGTAGCGGCAATATGTCTGAGCGGAGCTTTCGCAGAAAGCGCAGCGAGTTTTGCCGCCCCAAGCAGCAAGGGCCGGGCGGCGCAGGGTCGCAGGCAAGGGCGCTGTGCTTTACCTACTTTTTCACGAAAAAATAGGTCGGCTGGCAGACCGAGACCCGCCCACTGGTCTAAATTGAGCTCCGCAGGCAATCTATCTTTCAATTTATGCCTTGAGATAGTTCGAATACTTCAACTCTCTATTTTTTATATATAAAACCCTGTAGCTTATCTTTTCGGTCCATTTTTTATTTATTTCCATCGGATGAGGATATTTAAGCAATGCGGCAATAAAATAAAATTGATCTGAATCAACACCAAAATTACTACGATCAAGCGCTTGAAGCATCCCTTTTCTTTTATGCCCCATATAAGCATTAATTAAATAGCACTTGGCAATTTCATATTTTTTAAAATTTCTCGAAATTAATACTGCAAGAATTTGCTCTCGGATTTTTCGCTTCAAGCTCTTTTCATATCTAGCAGAAATAACTCTCACCAATTGTTGTTCTATTGTGCTTGCACCTTGAAATTTTTTATGCACCTTGGTTGAGTATATTGCTCTAACCATGGCGATAAAATCTACACCGAAATGAAATAAATACCTATGGTCCTCGGCAAAAATCAACTCTTTTATTCCATCGTCTTTTAAATTTAATATTTTTGAATCGTTTATATTAATTGAGATCAATTCAAAATCTATTTTCAATTTTGAATTAAACTTCAGAAGAAATTTTCCTATTATATAAAAAACGAAGCTTGGAAAAAAATAGAAAAACAACACCAATAATGGATTAATCCTATGTAATAGAAAAATTCTCATCTTTAAATTCCGTAGCAGGGCGCTGATAAAACTTATTTTTACTCAAATATGCAATTCCAGTTTTATTGGAAACACTCCAGCTAAATCTTCCTTCAATAATTTCAGAATCACTCCGTTCACATCGCTGCGGTATATCGAAAGAAATGACCATGCTGGAGACTCTAGCTTTTGAACTCGCTTTACAGAAAGCATTCAACGTATCCTGTCCAAATATTCTTTTAATTATTCGACCACTTACATCAATCGGAGTTTTTGAGGAGCCAGAGTAATGAATGACATGCTCCGCGCTCATGCCGTGAGACGAATCCTCATATATTCGTTCGCCACCGCCAATTAACTCTCCATTAGATGATGAAAAATACATTAAGAAGTGCATTTCCATTTCTTTGTATGGATTGTAATCAGTCTCCTTAATAATTAATTTCAAATAATATCTTTCATTGAATTCGGGAAATTTAAAAAATACGTCCTTCAATAGAAAGAATATAAGTGCAACTAATATTGCGGCCAATATATTTGCGATTACAGAATATAGTAGATTATTTTTGTTTATTTCAGAAATAAATTCCATTAGCATATTACAGATACCCCATTTTATTTATCGCCCGCGTCGAAGCCACATAAACCAACTTGGCCTCCAACGCCCCATCCTTCTTCACATCCCGAGCCCTACGCTCTTCATCCGAAGTCACCACCGCCACCACTGGCCACTCCAGCCCCTTGCTCGCATGCATGGTCATCACCTTGATGGAATCCTCCGCAGGCCTGAAGTCGCCAGAGCGTTTACGCAGGCGATAAGGCAGGCCTTTGCGCTGCAAGGCGTGAGCGCACAGCTCCATTTCGTCGTAATGGCGACATAGCACCGCCATATCGCCCCAGGCGTGGCCTTGGGCGTGCTGGTCGGCCAGTAGCTCAGCTACTCGGGCGGCTCGTTCTGGCAGGGTGGGCAGGTCGATGACGATGGGCTCCGGGCCTTCGCGGCCGCAGCTCAACGGTTTCAAGAGTGGAATGCCGTCTTCGTCCTTGGCGTCTTCGGGCGTGAGCATGTCGCCCGCCACACGGTGGGCCAGTTGCAGAATCTGGCGCGTGTTGCGGTAGTTGATCTTGAGAATGGTGGTGCGGCCAGACGCTTGTATGCCCACGCTTTTAAGGCTGAAATTGCGTTTCTGGCACCGGTCGTAAATGCTTTGGGCATCGTCATAGAGCAGTAGCAGGCTGTTGGTGGTGGGGTCCACCATCTGCGTGACGAGCTTGAGCCATTCGGGCGCAAAGTCATGGCCTTCATCGATGAGGATGGCGTGGTACTGGCCTGCGGGAATGTGTTTGTCGTCCACGCCTTTGATGACGCGCTGCACGTATTCCTCCATCAGTTTTCCCACGGGCCAGCTGTTGGAGTTTGGGGGCAGAAGGTTGTAGGCCACCAATTGGTCGCGGCACCATTTGTGGAAGTGACGCACGTGCACCCGGTCTTGCAGGCCTTTAGATTCGATACTGGTAGCCAGTTTGACGCCCAGCGGCTCGTTGTAGCAAAGCACGAGGATGGGTTTGCTGCCCGCACCTTGGGTTTGGGCCAGATGCTCGGCACGGTAGCCGAGGATCATGGTTTTGCCGGAGCCTGCTACGCCGTGGATGACGCGGTGGCCGTCGCCCAGGCTGCGGGCCAGCTGTTCTTGCTGCAGATCCATCACACGCATGATGTCGGGCAGCTCATCCTCGTCTTGCGCGGCATCGCTGCCAAACAGGCTTTGTTGTTGGGGCACGCGTACTTCGGGGAAGAGTATCCAGCGGATACGGTCGAGCTGGGGCAGGGTGATGGCGCGGCCAAAAGCATGGGGGAACATAGCCCACAAGCGCTCTTGGAATGCTTCGGGCTCCACGGTTTCCTGCATTTCGTCCTGGCAGATCACCAGATGCTCGGGGATGGCATTGCCAAGCCCGGCTGCATCAAACTGTTTGCGCGTGATGCGGGTCAGTACAACGCCGTGGCCCCAGGGGAAGGCCAGTTTGCCTTGGTGCGGGCCATCGCCTTGTACCAGTTGCGGATCGCGCGCCAGTGCATTGACAACCTGGATGGCGCAGTGGCTGGCCTGCTGCAGCGGGCTCATCACTACTTTTGGGCTGCCTTCGGGAATGATCTCGAAATACTCGCGTGTGGCTTTGTGGATGGTTGCCAAGTGCCAGTCCTTGGTTTCCAGAATGAGCGCGCCACGGCGTGGGTGGAGGACGACAAAATCCGGCCGGGTTTGCTTGGGGCCAATGGGCACATCCCACCACAGCAGGTAATCGTCTTCGAGCTTTTGCTGCAGCCGCTCTGCCAAGCGCTTTTCGCCACTGGTCATTCGCCCCAGGCAGCTACTCAATGCGGGTATCAAAACCGCCATTGCCCACTCCTTGTTTCTATTTGTTTCTTCTGTGGAGTGTATCGCCGCATGGGGCGGTAGCAGGCGTGCGATGCGTGCTGTACGGGTTTTCAGATAACGGGCGACGATGAGTTGTTTAATAAATATGCAAATCAAATTGGCATATGGCGGCCATCTGGTGTGCGCTAGTAGCTCATTTATTGATAGCGATCGCCTATGCATCCAGCGTATGACCGTGCTGGGCTGCTCCTTGTCTCCAATGCGCCAAACAAGGCGCTGGCACGACACTGCTGTGGATCAAGCCCGTTCTGCTTGCAGCGCCACCTTAGAATTAACGCTTTCTATCGGTGGCCCTACGCGCGAGCGATGCGGCCGGAAATCCACAACACCAGGGGCGCATGGGGATGGACGGGAGGTCGGGTTGGTAAATCGTTGGCGGCCGTCTGCGGCTATTCAGTGCTCTGCGGCCCTCCACGCTGGGGCGGGTGCGGCATGGTTGGCTGCGCCCGGATTGTGGCCGTACTGGCTGGGTGGCCTGGTGCTGAACCATGCGGTGTTGACCACGGCTGGCCTGTTGCCGCGATCGGGCCTGCTGGGGCCCAACACTACGCGCCTGCCGGCGGTTGCTGCCGAACGCGCCCAGATTGCGCTGACTTTTGACGATGGCCCGCACGCGGAAAACACGCCGCGTGTGCTGGATCTGCTGGAGGCTGCTGGTGCGCGCGCCAGCTTCTTTTGCATTGGCACCCATGTGGAAAAGCATGCCGCTCTGGCGCGCGAGATTGTGCAGCGCGGCCACAGCATTGAGAACCACACCAATAGCCACCCGCTGCTGTTCTCTACCTTTGGCCCGCAGCGCATGGCGCGTGAGGTGGCTGAGGCGCAGGAGCGTATCGCCCAAGTAACGGGGCGCGCACCGCGCTTCTTCCGCGCTGTGGCGGGCCTGCGCAACCCTTTTCTGGACTATGTTCTGCACCAGCAAGGTTTGCAGTTGGTGCATTGGACGCGCCGTGGCTACGACACCAATACGCCCGGCGCCGATCAGGTCTTGGCGCGCTTGACGCGTAACTTGGCGGCGGGCGATATTTTGTTGATGCATGACGGCCACAGCGCCGCCACCCCTTCTGGCCAACCCGTTGCCCTGGTGGTGCTGCCGCAATTGCTGGCGCGCTTGCAGGCGGCGGGTTTGCATTCTGTTTCTCTGCCCACCGCGCTGCTGCCTTTGCCGGTGGCGGATGCGGCTTTTGTACCCTCATGACAACGACAAACGCCCGCGCCACTGCGCCCCATGGTTACCACACCGCCTTACACCGCCAACTGGTGGATATAGCGAGCGCGCCATACCGCCAAGCTGGCCGCTTTGCCCATGGTTTTGCACGCGGCAAATTGTGGACGGATCCGCTGTTTATTGATCTGCTGCGCTTTGGCCTGCTGCCTGCCAAAGGGCAGTTTTTGGATCTGGGCTGTGGCCAGGCCGTATTTGCATCGTGGTTGTTGGCAGCCCAGCAATTGGCCGAGGCAGGGCAGTGGCCCAAGGACTGGCCCGCAGCGCCCCGGGTAGAGCACTTGGTGGGTTACGAGCTGATGCCGTCGGACGTGGCGCGTGGCCGCCAGGCGCTGGCCGCGTGGCCGCAAATTGATATCAGGCAGGCCAACGTCATCACCGAGCCATTCCCGCAATCCGATGCCGTCACTATCCTGGATGTGCTGCATTACTTTGACGAAAACGCCCAAGCCGCCGTGCTGCGCAAGGTGCGCGAGTGTTTGAGCCCAGGCGGCGTACTGGTGATCCGCGTAGGCGATGCAGGCCGGGGCTGGCGTTTTGAGCTGAGCCGCCGTGTGGACCAGGCGGTAACCTGGGTGCGCGGCCATGGCTGGTCTGATCTGCACTGCCGCCCCATCAACGCCTGGGTGGCGGCGCTGGAACAAGAGGGCTTTAGCGCCGAAGTGATCCAGTCCGTGGGCGGGCCGCCGTTTGCGAACACCTTTGTGGTGGGGCGCCTGCCGGCGACGGGCACAATCGCGGCATAAACGCGGAGCACCTGCTTGGCTTCATCGCTTTTCACACCTTGTTCGAATGACTTTTGTACACCACATCACCGCGACCTCGGCCCTGGGCTCGGGGCTTAGTGCGCAACTGCAGGCGCTGCGGGCCGGGCAGTCTGGCCTCAAGCGCTGCGATTTTGAATCGGTAACGCTGGACACCTGGATTGGCGAAGTGGCGGGCCTTGATGCCATTGCACTGCCTGCCGCCCTCAAAGCCTACGATTGCCGTAACCACCGCCTGGCCCTGATGGGCTTGCAAGCCGATGGTTTTGAGCAAGCGGCGCGTGCCGCCATCAACCGCTATGGCGCGCAGCGCGTGGCGTTGATTGTGGGCACCAGCACATCGGGCATTTTGTTGGCAGAACAGGCCTACCGCGAGCGCCATGGCGAAGGCGCATTGCCCGATTGGTTTGACTACCACAAGACCCACAACACCGGCGCCTTGGCTGCGTTCGTGCGCGAGTACTTGGGCGTACAAGGCCCGGCCTACACGCTCTCCACCGCCTGCTCCTCATCGGCCAAGGCGTTTGCAGCGGCAGACCGCTTGCTGCAACTGGGTTTGGTGGATGCGGCGGTTGTGGGCGGCGTAGATTCGCTGTGCCTGACAACGCTTTACGGATTTGCATCGTTGGAGCTGACATCACACCAAGCCTGCCGCCCTTGTGATGTGGATCGCGACGGCCTGTCGATTGGTGAGGCCGCCGCCTTTGCGCTGTTGACTCGCGATGCGCAAGGTGCAAGCGGCCCTGCATTGGCCAAGCTGGCAGGCTGGGGCGAGGCGAGCGACGCCCACCATATGTCGGCCCCGCACCCTGAGGGGCGCGGATCGCGCAGCGCCATGACGGCAGCCTTGGCAATGGCGGGCTTGGCGCCCAGCGCGGTGGATTACGTCAACCTGCACGGCACAGCAACGCCGGCAAACGATGCCTCAGAAGGCGGCGGGGTACGCGGCCTGCTTGGCGGTGCGGTGCCATGCAGCTCGACCAAGGGGCTGACCGGCCATACCCTGGGCGCTGCGGGGGCGTTGGAGGCGGTGATATCTGTGCTGTGCATACAGCACGGCTTGGTGCCAGGCAGCGTGGGTACGCACACGGTTGACCCTGCGATTGGCCTGAACGTGCCACTACGCAGTTATGAGCAACCACTGGCCCATGTGTTGAGTAATTCTTTTGGTTTTGGTGGCAGCAACTGTTCTTTGCTGTTCTCGCAATTGGAGGGCGCGCAATGACGCGGCAGTCAAGCATGATTGCTGTCTGGGTGGAGGGTGTAGGCATCCTGGGCCCGGGCATCGACAACTGGGCCCAGGCCAGCGCCATCTTGCGCGGCCAAGCGGCCTATGTGCAGGCGCCTACGGTCTTGCCTGCACCAGCCATCTTGCCGCCCGCAGAGCGCAGGCGTGCCAGTCGCGTCATCAAGGCATCGCTGGCCGTGGGTTTGGAGGCCGCGCAAAACGCAGGCCAGGATGCGGCACAGCTGGCCAATGTATTTGCCAGCTCGGGCGGCGACGGCCACAACTGCCATGCCTTGTGTGAGCAGTTGGCAAGCGGCGATACACAGGTCTCGCCCACGCGCTTTCACAACTCCGTGCACAACGCGGCATCTGGTTACTGGGCCATTGCCACGGGCGCCACGCCCCCTGCACAAGTGCTCGGGGCGCACGATGCCAGCTTTGCCGCAGGCCTGTTCGAGGCCATGGTGCAGGTGCAAACATCAAACGCGCCGGTGCTGCTGGTGGCCGCCGACAGCGAATACCCCGAGCCTCTGCACGCGAAGCGACCTATTGCGGATACGTCAGGGCTGGCGCTGGTGCTGTCGCCAGTGAAGACTGCAAATAGCCTGGGGCAAATCCAGCTGGATGCGCAGGCCTATCTGCTTGCCGCCGAGGCGCCTGCGCTGAATGTGCAGGGCTTGGGGCAGCTGGCCGCAGTCAGCCTGCAACTACCGCCTTGGCGTGGCTTGCCACTGCTGGCGGCCTTATTGGCGGGGCGCCACACGCAACTGGCGCTGCCTTGGCTGCAGGGGCAGGTGCTGCAATTGACGGTACAGGCGACACAACATGACTGATGTATGGAGTAGCGCCCCCGGGTTGGGCGCAACAGGGATTGCTGCGCGCATCCCCCACGCGGGCAGCATGTGCCTGTTGCAGGGCGTGCGTGAGGCCGATGCTGAGCAGTTGCAAGCGGTGGCCAGTAGCCATCGTTTGCCCGGCAACCCGCTGGCGCGTAATGGCCGTCTGGGTGCGGCCTGCGGGGTGGAGTACGCAGCGCAAGCCATGGCTTTGCATGGTGCCTTAACCGCACAAGCGGAGGCTGGCGGAGCCCCAGACAAGGCCCGTGCCGGTTATTTGGTCAATGTGCGTAACCTGGTGCTGCAGGTGCAGCGCCTGGACGATATTGCGGCTGACCTGCTGGTGCAGGTGCAGAAGTTTGACGATAGCGGTGCATTTACCGTTTACGATTTTTCGCTGGCGGCGGATGAATCACCTGCGCGCCCACTACTCAGCGGCCGCGCCTATGTGATGCTGCAGGCACCCGATTCAGGAGTCGATCATGGTTAGTGACAACAACACGCCCGCGAGTGCCAAGCCGCGCAGGCGTGCCGCCAAGCTGCCCGCGCACCCGGCAGCGCTGGTAACCGGCGCCAGTGGTGACCTGGGCGCTGCCATGGCGCAAACTTTGGCGCAGGCGGGCATGCAAGTTTGGGTACATGCCAACAGCCAAGCCGCCAAGGCGCAGGCTTTGGCCCAACAGATCAATAGCGATGCAGCGGTGCAAGCTGCTGGCGGTGGCGCGCAGGCGATTGCGTTTGACATCCGCGACGGCGAAGCCTGCCGCGCCGCTTCGCAGCAAATGCTGGCGCAAGCGCCCATCCAGGTGTTGGTGCACAACGCTGGCGTTACCGCAGATGCAGTGCTTGCCGGCATGCAGCCAGCGCAGTGGCAGCAGGTGATTGATGTCAACCTGAACGGCTTCTTCAACCTGACCCAGCCTTTGCTGCTGGACATGCTGCGCACCGGCTGGGGCCGCATCATCGCAATCAGCTCGGTCGCAGGCCAGATGGGCAATCGGGGCCAGGTGAACTACGCAGCAGCCAAGGGCGCATTGCACAGTGCAGTCAAAGCACTCTCATTAGAGGTTGCCAACCGGGGTGTGACGGTGAACGCCGTAGCGCCTGGCATCATCGCCAGCGAGATGACGCGAAGCATGTTTGACGAGCAAGCCATCGCCAGTATGGTGCCAATGCAGCGCGCGGGTCTGCCGCAAGAAGTGGCTGATCTGGTGGCTTTTTTGGCATCGCCCAAGGCGGCCTATATTTCCGGCCAGACCTTGGCCATTAACGGCGGCATGTTTGCTGCGTGAATGTTTGATATGAGTATTGCCAATGCTGCGGCCGAAGTGTCGGTCCACAAAACAGAAGCCTTGCTGTATTTCACGCTGCTGCAGTTATGCATTGTGGTGCTGGCGGGCCGCGTAGGAAGCACGGTGGCGGTGCGCCTGGCGCAGGCCACGGCGGTGGGTGAGATCATTATTGGTATCTTGCTGGGCCCATCGCTGTTTGGCTGGCTGGCGCCGGACACGTTTAACTATGTGTTCCATTCGGTGTCGGGCGAGCCGATGCAGATCCTGTCACAGATCGGCTTGATCTTGTTAATGTTCCAGATCGGCATTGAGTTTGACTTTGGCCATTTGACCGAAAAACGCAACCGACGCACGGCGATGGCGGTGGCGACTGCGGGCTTGATCTTCCCGTTTGCCTTGGGCTTTGCACTGGGTTGGTACAGCGCGGGGGCGGTTTCTCCATCCGCGCACCCGGTATCGACGGCCTTGTTTGTGGCGACTGCGTTCTCCATCACCGCCTTGCCCATCCTGGGCCGCATCATGATTGAGTTCAAGCTGACGCAAACGTCGATTGGCGTGATTGCCATCAGCGCCGCCGCCATCAATGACGTGGTGGGCTGGCTGCTGCTGGCTATGGTGAGTGCGCTGGCGATCTCGCAGTTCCAGCTGGGCAGCTTTGCACTCAATGTGCTGGCGGTGATGGCGTTTGCAGCAGTGTGCTGGGTCGTGGTGCGCCCGCTGCTTAAAAAATTGCTGGCCCGCATGCAGGCTAAAGATCCGCTGTCAAACAATCTGCTTGGCATCATGCTGGCGGTGATTTTTATGGCGTCGATGGCGACATACAAGCTTGGCATTTTTGCCATTTTTGGTGGCTTTATGCTGGGTGTGTTGCTGCACGACCAGACCGCCTTTGTGAAGGCCTGGAATGAGCGCCTGGGTCAGTTCGTGACCGTGTTCTTTTTGCCCATCTTCTTTACCTATACCGGCTTGCGCACCAACATCACGGGGCTGGATACCTGGCAGTTATGGGCGTGGTGCATGGCGGTGCTGGCGCTGGCCACCATTGGCAAGTTCTACGGCACCTATATCGCCGCGCGTATGACGGGCATGACGCCTAGCGAATCCAAGGTGCTGGGCATCATGATGAACACGCGTGCACTGATGGAGTTGATCGTCATTAACGTGGGCTACGACTTGGGCGTGATCTCGCAAAACATGTTCACCATGCTGGTGATCATGGCCGTGTTCAGCACGGTGATTACATCGCCTTGTTTACGCCGCTGGTTGCCTGCATGCGGCTTGGCGCCGGCGCCTGCAGATACTACTTCCGCTGGCCGCGCAGCCGCTGCACGATAAGGCGGGGTAAGCGTATCAGCAGGCCGCCTACCAGGCGGATGTTCATCCAAACGAGCAAGGTGTTGTCGCGCAGGTATTTGAAGTGCGAGACACCACCTTCGCCTTCTTGGTAGTAGCGCACGGGTGCGGGTAGGTTGATTGGTGGCACACCTGCCCAGCTTAGGCGTACCGCGGCCTCAGGGTCAAAATCAAAACGCCGCATGCGCGTTTGGCTGTGCATGACGTCGATCAGCGGTGCTATGGGGTACACGCGAAAGCCATAGAGCGCATCGCCAATGCCCGCGCCCAGGGTTTCCACGCCCGCCCATAGATTGGACAGCTTGCGGCCCCACACACGAATACGCGGTGCCTCGGGCCCGAAAATGGGTTTGCCTAGCACCATGGCCTGCGGTGCCGCAAGTGATGTCTGCATGAACTGCGGGATCAATGCAGCCGGGTGCTGGCCGTCTGAGTCCATCGTCAGCGCATGGGTGAAACCTTCGGCGCGCGCTTCTTCCAGGCCGCGCAGTACCGCGGAGCCCTTGCCCATGTTGTGCGGCAAGTGGATGACGCGCAAGCTAGGGTGATCGGCCTGAAGTGCTTCGAGGGTTTGCAGGCTGTTGTCGGTTGATCCATCTACCACCACCCACACAGGTGACCATTGGGCCAAGGCACTCAAGACCGTAGGCTTTAACAAACTACCGGGGTTGTAGCTGGGTATCAGTACCAGATGGGTTGGGGATGCGACAGGTGTGCTGGCTGGGCGTGGGCTTGGCATGCAAAATTCTTTGTGTCGATGAGGGTGGTGTACTTGTCCTGGCCACGCGGGCTTGCCATCAAGTTACCGAGGTGGGTGTGTGCTCGTCAACGGCGGTACTCGCGGAGTCGGTGCCTTCATTCGAGTTGGCTTGCTGGAGCGCTTGGGCAAAAATACCTGCAATATCGTCGCCAAAACGCTGTGCTGAAGCCTTGTCGATAGTGCGCTGATCAATCTGCTTGATTTGGACCCGCAAAGGCAGCTGGGGTGGGCGCAGCAGCGGGAACTGTTTACCCAGGTAGGGCGAACTCATGGAGATGGTCAGCACCGCGACTGGTACGCCAGCACGCGCTGCGATTACGCCTGCGGTGGATTGGCAGGTATCCACCGGCGGTGTGCGGGTGCGGCTTCCCTCTGGGAATATCACTAGCTTGGTAGGGCTGGCCTTGAGTGCGTCTACACCTCTGCGCACCACAGTCAGCGCGGAGTCGTTGACGATATAGCCTGCCATGCGCGAGCCTGCTCCCAGCAGAACATTGCGTACCAGCGATCCTTTCATGATGCACACGGCATTGGGCAGGCGCGAGGTGATCAGAACGGCATCGAGCAGGGAAGGGTGGTTGGCGACCACCACCATGCTGCCCGGGTAGGCGGCGAGGGCCTCCACGTCCTTCACATCAAAACGGCAGCCGCAGAAAAGAGTCAGAAAACGGGTGTAGATATTGAAGACGCGATGGATGGCCATGCGGCCAACGCGCAGCGTACGGTTTGCCGGGAAAACCCATTGCGCTACCAGCGCAAAGGGCGTCCACGCCAGGCACAAAACAGCGAGCGTACCCAAGCCAAGAACCATGGCAACAGGCGCATACAAACGCCATGCCCAGTGCGATGGATAGTTCGGGGTGGCCTGAGGTTCTGGCATATCAGTTGGCGTTGGGCGAGGCCTCCACGGCCTGAATGTTGCGCTGTCGATTCTTCCAGGCACGCAGCGCACGCAGTGGCTGGCTGACGGAGTTCATGTAATAAATAAACTTTAAAAAGCGCAGCGAGTTCCAGATGGGGGTTTTGCCATACAAATCGCCTGCTAACAGAGAGAGCAGGGCTTCCTCCGAGCGGAAGACATTGCGTGGCCCCATGAACAGGTCGCGCATGATGGGGTTGGTCATGCGGTAGATGAACCATGAGAAATGCTTGGGCCCCCAGAGGCTGATGCGCTCAAACTCGGCCATGGCAGCTTCTTCTTTGCGGGGTTGGCGCAGGCATTGGTCCAGGCATTTGGCGGCTGCTTCCCCGCCGCGCATGGCCAGCAACACGCCGGATGAGAACACCGGGTCGATAAAGGCAAAAGCATCGCCCACCAGTAAATAGCCGGGGCCCCGGCAGGTGGTGCTGCTGTAGGAGAAGTTGGCAGTTGCCTCCATGGGGTGCACGCGCTCGGCCATGGTCAAACGCTCTGCCAGCGGCGGCACGGTGGCGATGTTGTCCATGAAGAACGTTTCCAGATCACGGTCGCCACGGTTCTTTAAGTGGTAAGGCCAAGTCACCATGCCCACGCTGGTGGTGCCGTCGTGAAGCGGGATAAACCAGAACCAGCCGTGGTCAAACCAGTACACCGAGATATTGCCTTCGTCATCCCCTGCATCACGCTTGACGTTGGTGAAGTGTGTGTAGATAGCGGCGGAGTTGTGCTTGGCGTTTTTTTGTTTGAGCTTGAACTTGTTGGCCAAAAAAGTGTCACGGCCCGTAGCGTCGATGACATAGCGGGTGCGCCAAGTACGCGCTTGGCCATCGGCTGTTTTGGCGACGACGGTGGCGGCACGCTGGTCGGTTGCAAAATCCACCCCTGTCACGCGGCAGCTCTCGTGCACATCGCAGCCCTTTTCGGCGGCATTTTTCAGCAGAATATGGTCGAATTCTGAGCGTCGCACCTGGTAGGCCGATGGCATGGATTTGTCCCATGCGTTGGAGAAATAAAAACGCTGGCGCTGAAAATTATGCGAGGGCGAGATGAACTCTACCCCCGGCTTATACATACCAATGGACTTGATGGCATCGCCTACGCCCAGTTCGTCAAACAAGGGCAAGTTGGCGGGCAGCAGGGATTCACCAATGTGAAAGCGCGGGTGCGTGTCTTTCTCAAGCAAGACCACGCGGTGCCCCGCCTGCACCAGTTTGGCTGCGGCCGTGCTTCCACCCGGGCCGCCGCCAATGACGAGAACATCGCAATCAAAGGCCGTATCTGCAGAAGTCGTGTCGAATGACATGTTATGAGTGGAGTAGTGAATAGACAAATAAAGCAGGACTGAAGGGGGTGGCCCTCAAACCCCGTCTGCTGATGTAACGAGTATGACGCCGTTTCTATCAAAACGCAGTGACGGTAGTGCGCCCCAGAGGCGTAGCAAGATGTGAGAGCGTGTCATTGGATGGCCGCTGATTTTCGTATCCAGACCATAGACAACAGCAGGGCTAGAACAGCGCCAGGCCCAACGGTAATCCCTAGCGCATGCAGGACGGGGAACTGTGACAACGCCAAAATACCAAAACCCATTACGGTGGTTAAGTTGGCGAGCAGCAGGGAGGCCAGTGCCAGGTGACGTGTTTCGGTGGCCTCCTGGGCAGAGTCGCTTCCAATGTTCTGTTCAAAAAACAGGGCGTAGTTAGATCCCACAGCCACGATGAGCAGCATGCCCACCAAGTGCAGCAGCGTCATCGGTGTGCCAGCAAGAGCTTGCCCGGCCATAACCAGAATCACCGCGCCTGCCAGCGGCGCAAAAACGCGAGCCACTCGCGTGACGCTACGCAGGCTGAGCCCTAACAACACCAAAATGGCGCCCACACCTGCGCAGGCCAGCTTCCAGGCTTGCTCCAGGTAGCCGCTAAACATCTGGTTGGTCTCTTGGTTCAGGTTGATAAGCTGTACCGATGCTGCGGAAGAGTCATCGCCAGAAGAGAGGGGAGCAAGCCGTTCAGCAATCTTGGTCTGGGTGCTCACAGGCAACAGGCCGTCGCCTGGGCCGCGCACGGGCAGTAATACCAGCCAGTGGTCGTCGCGCTGCATAGTGAGAGCCTGCAGGGCAAACGCAAAGCTGGTGCCGTGTAAAGCGGGCGCCGTCAGCAATGTTTGCTGGCGGGCTTGGTCTACGTCGGCCACAAATGGCGCGAGAGCGCTGGTGGTTACCGGCAAGGCGTCTGACATGTGGGTGAGCTGCGCTTGCAAAGTCTCGGCAGGCGCCAAGGCTGCTTGCCGTGCTTGCTGGGTGGCTGTGCTGGGTAGTACGTTGCTAGGCGAGTCGATATGGGCAATGTCGCCATCGGCCACCAGCGGTGTGAGCGCAGCCAGCACCCGTTCTGCGGTTGCCAAGCCCTGGTCTTGGCTTGTGCTGCGGATAGCGATCAGGTGATCCATCTGAGGCGCACCCACCTCGTTGCGCATTTGCTGATCCAGCGCCTGCAGCTCACGCGGCGCAGGGTTGAGGTCGCTCAGCTGGCTGGACCACATGGGATGCGGGTTCCACACGAGCAGGGCCACTGCAGCGGCCACCAAAATCAGCATGGGAATACGCAGCCTACCCAGCGGGGCTTGTATGCCGTCTAGCCAGGTCCCAAGGCGCAGTAGGCGAGCCAAGCTGATCGGTCTTGTACGGAAGGCCGGCAGCACAAACCGGGTGACGAGGGCCGCAGTAATCAAGCCAGCTAGCGAGTACGCTCCTAGCTGCGCCAATCCGGGGAAGCTGGAGAACAGCAGTGCCGCGAAGCCGCAGACGGATGTTGCAACGCCTAGGCGGACCGCGGGCCAAAAACGCCTGGCCCAGTCGCTTTCCCCGCGCCCTTGCACCAGGTAGTAGATGCTGTAGTCAATGGCTTCGCCAATCAGCGTGGTGCCGAAGCCAATGGTCAGCGCATGAACGACCGGGAAGCCGAGCCCCACGGTCGCAGTAGCTACCAAAATTCCGCTGAACACCGGAATCAAGCCAATGAGCAGTGTGACGGGTGAGCGGTAGACCCACATCAGCAGCAACACCACACCAGTCAGCCCAACGATAGAAAGGCGCTCCACTTCTTTCTTGATGGTGGCGCGAGCTTCTACCGAAAACACGGGGGCTCCGGTCATTTGAAGGTGCAGCGGCTGGCTGCCCGCGATGCGGGTGAAGGCTTGGCGTATGTCGACCAGCAAGCGCTCCATGGCGTCGGTGTCGGCACCGGCAACGTCGCTCATGGTCATTAGCAGTGCGCGGCTGCCATCTGCCGATGCCAACACGCCAGCCTCCGTATGCGGCTGTTGGCCGGATGACAGGCTGGTGAGCACATGCAGTAGCTCACCCGTAGGGTCGCGAGGGAAGAGGGCTTTCAGTGCCAGACCTTCCGGGCTGGCAAGCTTGTTTACGCCTGCGTCGATAGCCGCGACTAAGCCATTGTTGCTAAACCGTTCGGGTGTGACTTGGTCGCTCAGCAAGTAGCGGTGCTTCATCAGCCACGCAAAATCTTGCTCGCGGCTGGCGGCATCGGCGTTGATGGCGCCATCAAAAGCGGTGTTGGTGCGCAGCCACTGGGCGAGCTGCCGCGATGCTTCAGCGCGCTGCTCGGTGCTGCCGCCGTCAATGCCAATCAAGATCAAGCGCGAGAGTGCACCGTCCTTGATTTGGTCCACCAGAATCTGCTGGCGGGCGGTGGGCTCGCTGGGCAAAAACACCGACATATCGGTGCTAAAGCGGCTGTTGGCAACCACCCACGCAGCGACCGCCATCAGCGCTAGCCAGAGGGCGATGCGCCAGCGCCTTGTAGGGGGCAGTCTAGGCGCAGGCGGGAGGTTGTTCTCACTCATGGCTGGGGCGTGATGGCCATGTGGGAGCTGTCACCATCGGCCTGCAAAATATCAATGGCGCGTATGGTGCTGCCAAGGCCAGATACATCAAGCTGCTTGATAAAACGGCTCACACGCGAATCCTTGGGCGTCAGTCGCATGCGCCATTCGCTGCTGCTGCCGCTTACCTCTAGGTGATAGTGCTGCTCTAGTAGCATGCGGTTGCCGCCTAATGATCCGCGTATGCCTTCGATCATGCCTGCCACCTCAGGGTAGTCGTCCAGCTTGATGCGGCCTGTCTTTCCATCGGCCTGGCGCACCAAGGTGTCACCGTCGATCACCATGGATTCGGCCTTGGGCGTTCTGGTGATCATGGTGAGCTTGCCAGGCGGATCGTATCGCAGCTCGCCTTCGCTAACGATGGGCTTTTTGAGCATGGCCAGCGTCTTGGTTTCGACAAACGTCGCCTTGCCCGGTGGGTGGCTGCTGAGCAGCAGCATCAAGGCATTGGCATCAAAGGCTGCCGTCTGCGCAGGCGCTGCCACAGCACAACTTAGGCTGATCGCCAGCAGGGCAGCTGGTATAGCTTTGCTAATGAGGCTCTTCATGCCAGAAGTCATAAAAATTAAACCAGTTCATGGGTGCACGGCGGCACACGGCTTCCAGCTGGCGCACATACTGGGTTTGTGCAGCCTCAATCGCCTGGGCGCGGGCTGCAGGCGGCGTGTCGCTAAAGTCGGCCACGGGCAAAAATTCGATGCGGTAGCGGTTGCTACCCAAATACAGCCCAGCCATAAAGACGACCCGTGTTTTCAGTAAGGCGGCCATGCGGAACGGGCCCTCAGGGAAGCTGGCCTTGCTGCCTAGGAAATCAAATACAACGCCAGGCTCCTGCTTTAATTGCCGGTCCGCCAGCGCGCCTACGCATTCGCCGCGCTGCAGACAGTCGCGTACCGTCAAAAGCGAATCCGCACGCCCCAGCGCAATCACACTGTCTTGCAAGCTGGGGTTGATGGCGGCGAGCACGGCGTTGATTTTCTGGGCATTGTCCGGGTACATCAACATGCGTACCTTGAGGCCGTGCGTTTCGCCCAGCATACGCAGTGCCTCAAAGCTACCCAGGTGGGCGCCTACAAACACCACGCCTTGGCCCCTGGCAGGCGTGCCGTCGTCATTCGCGGGTGGCTGGCAGGCCGCCAGCACATGCTCTACGCCTTGTATTTCTACATCAAACAAATCATGGTGCCCACGCAGCCAATACACCCGGTCGTGGATGCAGCTGGCAAAGCTCAGCACGTGGCGGTAGCCGTCACGCGCCGTGATGGGGCGGTTGAGTACGCGTCTTAAATACGCGCGGCTGGCAGCGCGTGCCTTGGGTGCAAAGGCAAAAAAATACGCAGCAATGCCATAGACCAAGACACGACTTAACCTGCGCCCCAGTGTGATCGACAGCCAGGCCATAAAGCGCACCACCGGCGCGGCACTGCGCTCGCGCTGGTGCGCCCAGTGCATGGCTGGGGGCGCATCGTTGGCGGGCGTTGCGCTTTCGGGAGGCGGTTGTGGGCGCTTGGCAGTCACGGTACGGTGCTGGTTGTTGCGACTGCCAGATTGGCAATACCGCTGGCAACCGTATGCTCGTTAGTTGCACGCGTGGCGCGCACCTCAAACCGCACGCGCGTGCCATCAGGGCGCAAGGCCAGCGTCAATACGTCGCCGGGTTCGGCAGCGCGGGAGAATTTTGTCTGCGCCACGCCCACCACATTGCGACCCGATTGCTGCTGGATGCTGTCAATCACCCAGTCGAGCAGCAAGGCACCCGGTAGCACGGGGTGTGCAGGGAAGTGGCCAGCAAAAACAGGCCATTGCGCATCCAAAACCCATGGGCTTGCGGTGTTTGCCGTCATGGTGCTGCCCCTGGCTTGGTGCTGTGTTGTTGGTAGAGTGCCAGCAGGGCCGAGCGCGGCAGCTTGCTGGCGGCATTGCGTGGCAGCTGATCGACAAACCACACTGGCCGAGGCAGGAAGACCGGGTCTACATGCTGCCGCAGTTGCTCGCGAATGGTTTGGGCGCTCAAGCCGGGAGCCACCACAAAGGCGCAGGGGCGCAGTACCTGAAGCGGGTCGTGCTGGGCGGCCTCTTGCGGCGTTGGCATAAAAAAGCAACCGTCTTGCACGCCAGGTATGCGCATCAGCAGCTGGTTCATATTGGCCAGTGAATTGCGCTTGCCTGCGATATTGAGCTGGTCGGTATCGCGGCCCAACAGCTCAAACTCGCGCTTGCCTTGCAGGGCGATGCCGTCACCAATGCGCATGGGTTGAGGCAGGCAAATGCCATGCACAAAGGTTTGGCCATCCTGCTGCGTGAGTTGTACCCAGTCCAGCAACTGCCAGCGGGCGCCTGCCAGGGTGCGGCGGGTGGCGATCTGGTTGGTGTCGGTAGATCCGAAAATCTCATGTAGCGGCGCTTGCATCTGCTCCTCCACCTGTTGGGCCAAATCGATACCCAGGGGCGCGGTGGCGCTCAGTATCAGTTGCATGGTGGGCCAGGGCAGCGCGCTTTGGATGCAGGTATTAAGGTGAAAAGGGGTGCTCACCAGCATGCGCGGCGCCGGTATCTGCGCCAATGCGGCGGAGATATCGGCCGGGAAGAGTGGCTTCTCATGCCAAATGGCGCAGCCGCCCAGCAGGGCCAGCAAAACGCTGGACTCAAAGCCATACATGTGCTGGCCCGGCACAGTGGCCAAAATGTTGAGGCCTTGCGTAGACAGCCGCGTGGCCGCCGCTTGGGTGTTGTGCACCAGGCTGCCCCAGCTTTTGCGATGGGGCACGGGCTCTCCGGTGGAGCCCGAGGTAAACACAATGGCCGCCAAATGCTCGGCAGCTATGGGTGGGATGGCGCTGTGCGCGGTATAGCTGCTGGCCTCCTGCACACAGTGGCCCAAGTCCACCGCAGGCAGGCTGTGCGCAGGCACCGTACTGCTGGTGTCGTGCAGCAGGGCCAGATCCTGTGGATAGTTTTGCCCCAGTTGCAGTAAGACCTGTTCGGTCACGGTGGATGGCATCAGCGTTGTCTTGCCAGCCACCACGGCAGCCGCAAAACCTAGCAAAAAATGGTAGCGGTTGGCGCAGATGTTGACTACGTATTGCGCCGCTGGCAGGTTTTGCGCCACCGCCAGCACCTGGGCTATGAACTGCCCTGTGCTGATGGCGCCTTGCGGGCCGTAGGCAATGGCCTCCTCAGGCTGGTGGCTGGATAAGGGGTAGTGCGCGGTCATCATGGGCGAGCTGGACTTGTCTATTGGCGTGCCAGCGGCTTACGAAGCCTGGCCGTTGCGAAAATGGTGTTCCACCGCGCGCCAGGTCGATACAAAGCTGCTGCGGTAGCTGGCCGGCAGGGCATGGCGGCGAACGATGGCTTCGGCGATAAACAGGCCTGCCGTCAGCCCCATGGTGACGAAGGTGGAGAACACCGTCCATACCGGCAACGAGCACAGCCAGAAGATGGCGAGCGAGCCCACGCCGATAAGCAAGAAAAAGGCGACCCATACCTGTGTGACTTGGCGGGTGTAGCGCAGCACCGTGTCAGACATGGCAGCTGTGGGCTGCACGATGCGGGCAAACTGCGTGCACAAGGGCGTAGCGCCTGGCCGCAGGCTATTGGCAAACACCCAGGCCAATGCCAGATGAATGCCCGCGTGCTGCAGCAGGTAAACCCATTTGAAGTTGGCCAATAGCAAGGGTTTGAGCAGCAACAGCGCCAGCGCAAAAGCAAGCAAAGCAAGCCCGCCCTTCAAGCGACCGGGCAGGCTGGCGCGGGGTTTTCTCCAGCAAGCCAGCGTGAATGACCACAGGGTGACGACCAACGGCAGGGACACCACTACCACCGTCCAGCCTGAGGGGTAGATGCTGGTCCACACCACGGCCGCTGCATAAAGCAGCACAACAGTCACGCTGCGCACCAGCGCATGCCAGGGGGTGGGTGACTGCATGTCGGTGGACTCGTACGGAGAGGCTTTCAAAATCAAAAACTAGGTGCTCAGCAGGGGCTCTATTGTGGCAGAGCACCCGGCAGGGACAGGGCTTGCACGCCTGCTGGCGGGCGTCAAAGTGTCCGGTTTGTGGCTATGTAAGCGGCCAGGCTGCCTACGCTGGTGTAGATGCGGTCGTTGTTCTCGTCATCGGCGCGCAGTTGAAAGCCGTAGCGTTTGGATACAGTCAGCGCCACTTCCAGAATATCGATGGAATCCAGGCCCAGGCCGTCGCCATACAAAGGCATGTCAGCGGTGATTTCATCAGGGCTCATCTCCAGGTTCAAGGCCTCAACCAGCAGGCCTGCCAGCTCCTTGACCAGGGCGTTATCTACGTTCACATCACTCATGGGTCTTCTTACCTTATCCAGCTATTTTGGTGAAATATGTTCTTATGCAGCGCATTCTTGGCAGGCGAGCCAGCAAAAGGCAATCGACAGAGGCCTTCACTCTTCGTCATATCTCTAGAGTGAGTGAGTATTGACTCTGTAGGACAAAGCCTCGCCAAGATGAAAGCATATAGCTATTGGCCAGCAGTGTACACAAAGCAACCCACGGGTTAGGCAGGGGGCGTATTTGTGTTGCACACGCAATTTGTCAGATGGCGGCGCTCAGTTCAGCGTGATGTTGGCGGCACGGATCACGTCGCCAAAGCGTTTGCTTTCGGCTTTGACATAGGCGCTGAACTCGGCACGCGTGGCGGGCATGGGCTCGTAGCCAAAGCTTTTGAACTTCTCCGTCATCTCTGGGCTTTTGAGCGCATCCACAATGTCTTGGCGGATCTTGCTGGCAACGCCTGCCGGCAGGCCCGGCGGCACAGCGACAGCGTTCCAGCCCGATATCTCAAAATTCTTGGGGCCACCTGATTCGCGCACCGTAGGTATGTCGGGGAAGGTTGCCAAACGCTTGGGGCTGGTCACTGCCAGCAGTTTGATCTTGCCCGCGTGGTACATGGGGCCTGCGGTAGCTGCACTGCCCAGTGCCCAGTGCAGCTCGCCGGTGGCGACCGATGCGTAGAGCTGCGACGTCTCTTTAAAGATCACATGCTCCATGTTGGTTGCAGTTAGGTTCTCAAACATCACGGAACCCAGGTGTACCGGGTTGCCCACCGACCAAGAGCCGTAGTTCAGCTTGCCCGGGTTGGCCTTGGCGTCGGCAATGATGTCGGCCACGCTGTTGTATTTGCTATTGGCCGCGACGGTGAAGAAGAAATAGGTCTTGAACAGCGGCAGCAGCGCATCAAAGTCTTTGACGGGATCGTAAGGTACGTGCTTCATCAGCGATGGGTAGACGGCCAGGTGCGAGGTGTCGAGGATGAGCAGATCGGTGCCGTCCTTGGCGCCGCGCTTCCATGCATCAATGGCGATAAAGCCGTTGCCGCCGGGGCGGTTCTCGACCGTCACTGGCTGGCCCCAGGTGCGAGATAGCTTGTCGGCCAGCAGGCGGGCCACGCCGTCCGGGCCGCCGCCGACGGGGAAGGGGTTGATGATGCGCACCGGCTTACCGGGGAAGCTGGCTGCATCTGCCGCCAATGCAGGCAAAGGGGCCAGGGCGAGGCCGAACGCCGTCAACAGCAGGCGGCGGGTGGTTGACGACATGAAACTCTCCTCGATCAGTCTTGGGTAGAACTGGGTAACAGGCCGGAGTGGCCTATTTTGCTGGCGTGGAGTTTATAGCCGCACAGGCTGGCAGCGGGCTTACGTGTCGTGGAATTACATCGTATTGCAATAAAAATAGCTGCTAACGCCCTACTGACAGGCGCTAGCAGCTCATTTATTGATAGCGTTAATCGCTTTGAATTGGGGCGCTTTAAAACTCCAGGCAGATTTTGCCAAAGTGCTTGCCAGCCTTTTGGTGCGCAAAGGCATCGGCTATTTGCGCCAGTGGGTAATTGCTGTCGACGACCGGGCGCCAGCCAAAGTTCTCCAGCGCGCGCACCATGTCTTGTTGCTGCTCTCGGCTGCCCACAATCAAGCCCTTGAGGGTTTGTTGCTTGCACATCAGCTCCACTGTTGGCACATCGCCGGCAAAGCCGGTCAGCACACCAATCAACGCAATATGGCCGCCTGGCGCGCAGGCTCGGATGGACTGCGGCAAGGTGGCGGGGCCACCCACTTCCACCACAATATGGGCGCCGCGCCCGTCTGTGGCGGCTAGCACGGCGTCGCCCCAATCAGGGGTGTCCTGGTAGTTGATGACCAGATCTGCGCCTAGCGTGCGCAGTCGCTCTGCCTTGGCGGCACTGCTGGTGGTGGCGATCACGCGCGCACCCATGCTTTTTGCCATTTGCAGCGCCAAGATGGAGACACCGCCTGTGCCCAGCACCAGTACCGTGTCGCCGGCTTGGAGGCGTCCATCCACCACCAGCGCGCGCCAGGCAGTTAGCCCAGCCGTTGTCAGCGTGGCAGCCTCGGCATGGCTCCAGCCCTTGGGTGCATGGGTAAAGCTGGTAGCCGCCATAGTGACTTGCTCGCGTGCAAAGCCATCGATGCCGTCGCCCGGCACGGTCACAAAGTTGGTAGGCACGTTGCGGCCCGATTGCCACAGTGGGAAGAAGGTGGACACCACGCTATCGCCCACGGCAAACTCTGTCACTCCCGCGCCCACGGCGGTGACAACGCCTGCGCCGTCGGCCATGGGGATGCGGCCATCGGCTGTGGGCGCGCGGCCTAGCACCACGGCCAGGTCGTGGTAGTTGAGCGAGCTGGCATGCACGCGTACCTGGATCTCACCTGCGGCAGGGGCGGCTGGCGCGGCCATATCCACTAGTTGCAGCTTGTCGAGACCGCCGGGTGCGGCGAGTTGTATGGCTTTCATGGCTTATCGTCCTTGAGTGGTTGGTGCAGTGAAGGCATCTTGCATCTAAAGGTGAAGGTCTGCCAGTACCAACATATTTGTTGGGTAGTATTAAAAAGGGAAGTAATGGGCCGGGGCGTTACCCGCGCTACGATCCGAGCATTCCAGAAAACAGCCAGGAGTGCACCATGAAACGTCTAAACAGCAAAAGCGGCTGCGCCGTCGAGGTGACCTTGTCTGTCATGGGGGGCACCTGGAAGCCCGTCATTCTGTTTCACCTGCTTAACGGGAAAATGCGCTTTGGCGAGCTGGGCCGCACCATCCCCGGTATCACCCAGCGCATGCTCACCTTGCAGCTGCGCGAGCTGGAAGACGCCGCCATTGTGAAGCGCACCGTCTACGCCGAGGTGCCACCGCGTGTGGATTACGACTTAACTGAGCTGGGCCAATCGCTCAAACCCGTGCTGCTGTCCATGCGCAATTGGGGCGTGGCCTATACGCAGACGATAGAGCAGGCCGAGCGTGAAACCTTGGTGGAAGCGGTGGCGTAGCCTTGAACGGAGGGAGGCACGAGCGGATGGCAATTGGATTGAGCAAGCTGGGCTGCGGCACAGTTGCGGCTTCTGTCCATCTTTAGATTGATGTAAAGATATATCTTTGATGCAGCAGCTGGTTGAAGAAATCCACATGCCACACCCCCATCACCACTTTTACCATGACAGCTACTTCCACAGCCCGCGCGGTGAGCGCTTTGGTATTGAAGGCGGCCCCGGTTGCAATGGGTATGGGCCAGATGCTGAGCGACAGCGCGCCCACAAACGCGAGCGCATGTTCGAGGCCGGTGGCCTCAAGCTCCTTGCCCTGTACCTGATTGCCCAGCAGCCCAGCCATGGCTACGACATCATCCGCGCAATTGGCGAGCTGGTGGGGGCGACTACCAGCCCAGCCTGGCACTATCTACCCTGTGCTGAGCGGGCTGGTAGACATGGGCCAAGCCACGGCGACTGAGGCTGCAGGCGGGCGCAAACGATACGCCATCACGCCTGAAGGTGAGCAGGCACTGGCCGCGCAGCAAGATGCGCTGCAGTACCTGCTGCTGGCCCGTCTGGCCCACGGCAGAGCCCGGGGTGAGCGCCCCGTTCCCATCGTGCGGGCGATTGAGAAATTCCGCACCGCGCTGAGCCTGAAGTTGGCCGCAGCCCGCCCTGGCCGTGCGCCGGAAGACGTTGTCAACGCACTTACCTCAGCGTAAATCGACAAGATCGCCGCCATCATTGACGAGGCAGCGCTGAAGATTGAAAAGGCCTGAGCTGGATGTGAAATAGGCCGTTAACGACCGGTGGATGAGCGCTAAAAGCTATCAAATTTGAAGGCTTGTCCGAAGCCTGTGAAGCCTGCTGCGGGCAAAGGTGGTGGGCGGCGAGCAAAGCGATCAGTGTCTGTCCACCCCGATCGCACTACATATTAAGCGAGCTGCTCAAAGGCTACAGCAGTGCCATGCTGCAGCAATGGCTGGAGCGCGGGCGGGAAAGATCGGCGCAGGCCTCAACAGCACCGCAGGCCATACGCTGACCACTTGGCATAGCAACAAATCTGAAGGCCTGGCGATTACCGCTTGTGTAACGGGTGGGCAGCGCAGCATGGAAGAGAGCAATGCCGTGTTGGCCAAGGTGGGGTGGCTATTGGGCAGTGGGTGGGGTGGGCGGGTCACGCTGTTTTTGTGGGCCTGCTGCTGGTGAGCAGGCCCTTGCACAGCAGCACCAAAGCCCAAATCAGCGTCAGCGGTATCACGATGGTCTGCAACGCAAACACCACAATCAGCGTGACCAGGCGCTCCACCTGTTGATCCAGCTGCTGCTGCAGTTGGCTCAGCTTGGCGCGCAGCGCATCGCCGGGCTTGGTAGCCAGTTGTTGCAGGCGGCTCCATAGCCCGCTGTCTGCGTTGCTGTCAGCAGCGGCATCAGATTTGTCGCTGATCTCCAGCTTTTGCAAATCGCTCACCGCGCCTTCGGTTGCCAGCTGGTTTTGCTGGTAAGTTTGCGCCATAAACTGGGTAAAAAGCCACTCGCTACCGATGATGGTGACCGGCATCACCAAGCGGGTAAACAGCAGCACCACCAGTAGCTTGGTTAGCCACCCGGGCGCACGCTGGCGCAGGTGCAGCACCAGCCAGCTGATGGCCACCACGGTGACCACGCCCGTTACCCAGTAGCTGCCACCCATGGACAGCAGCAGCTTTTGCATGCCAAAGGCCACGCTGGCCCACAGCATCCAGTCGGCAAACTGGGCAATCAAATCGCTGATGGGTGCCAGCACCTGGCCCAAGGTCAAAGTCAGCCCCACGCCCATGGGCTGCACCGCCAGCTCGGTGCCTTGCAGCACCGACACTGCGCTGTGCAGCGCCCGCGCCGTGGCAAAGCTCAGCAGCGAGCGCTTGAGGCCATCGTCTACAAACCGGTCTGCCAGCGCATTGAATGCGGGAATCCAGCACAGCAGCACGGCCAGCAGGAGCAGGGCGGTAATGGCGATGGTACGCGGCGTCCAGCGCGGCAGAAAGGGCGATCCGGTCATCAGCGTGCGGGCCTGGAGGCAGGCCGTTGGGTGGGCAGAGCGCTTGATTATTCCAGATACATCTGGGCCAACTTAGCCTGGGCTTTTGCATCTACGCCCAGCACTTGGTCCACATAGGCGGGTACGCTGCCGTACTGCTGCAGCACCGGGTCTAGCGACGCGGTCAAAAATGGCTCTTGCACCTTCCACAGCACGTTTAGCACTTCATCGGGGATATGGCTGGCTGCGGCGCGGGCCTCGGCGGGGCGGTGGTAGTACTGGTTGGTTAGCAGGTAGTCGCGCATCACAACATCGCGGGGCACACCCAGGGTCATCAGCAGCAAGGTGGCGGCCCAGCCGGTACGGTCTTTGCCAGCCGTGCAGTGGAAGACGATAGGTGCATCGCTGTCCAGCAGCATCTGGAAGAACTGCGCAAATTGCGCTGCGTTGTCGTGGATAAAGCTGCGGTAGGTTTGCTGCATCAGGCCGACCGTGTCGTTGGCCGTCAGCTTGCTGCCTTGCTGCAACAAGGTAAATGCGCGCTGCACTACCGTGGGCTCAATGGCCAGCGAATGGTGTTGCAGGCCCTTGATGGCGTAGTTGTCAGCCGTTTGCTCGCGCTGGCCGCGGAAGTCGGCCGAACGCAGCACGCCCAACTCTTGTAGCAAGCTGTGTTGCGATTCAGGCGTCAGGTGCGCAAGGTGGTCGGATCGGAACAGGGTGCGCCAGCGCACATGGCGGCCGCCCAGGCCTTGGTAGCCGCCCAAGTCGCGGAAGTTGGTGGTGCCGGCCAGCGGCAAGTGGCGGGCGGGGCCCTTGAGGTGGGTGTCAGGTATCGCGTGAGTGGCGTTGGTTTGCATGGCTTGTTTATAGCTGACATGGATGACTGGAGCGCGACGCATGGGTGTCTTGGCCCAGCGCTTTGGCGTGCAATACCAACGCTGCACAAGCCCGCTTTGCTTGTCGCAAACAAGACGGGCTTGCAAATGCTGCATGGCACCATGTCAACCAGTACAGATGGCAAGGTGCACCATGGATTTCTCTATATCGCCGCAGCTAGCGGCATTGCGCGACAAAACGCGCCAGTTCATCGCCGAGCAGGTGATCCCTCTGGAAAACGATGAGCGCCAAAGCAGCCATGGCCCCAGCGACGCGTTGCGTCGCGAGCTGGTAGGCCGCGCACGCGATGCAGGATTGCTGACGCCGCACGCAGCTAAAGCGCATGGTGGTCTGGGCCTCAGCCATGTCGAAAAAGCCGTGGTGTTTGAGGAGGCGGGCTACTCGTGGCTGGGCCCTACGGCCCTCAATATCCACGCGCCGGATGAAGGCAATATCCATTTAATGGAACAAGTGGCAACGCCCGTGCAGCAACAGCGCTGGTTGCTGCCGCAGGTGGCGGGCCAAACGCGGTCTTGCTTTGCGATGACTGAGCCCGCGCCAGGCGCAGGATCCGACCCGGCCGCATTAGCCACAGTGGCCGTGCGCGATGGGGACGACTATGTGATCACGGGGCGTAAGTGGTTCATCACTGGCGCTGAAGGTGCTGACTACGCCATCATCATGGCGCGCACGGAGGACGGTAGCGCCACCATGTTTTTAAGCGATATGAACCGCCCAGAAATTGTGCTGGAGCGCAGCATGGACGCGATGGATGCTTGTTTTGCCGGTGGTCATGGTGTGCTGCGTTTTGACGGCCTGCGCGTGCCTGCCAGTGATGTGCTGGGCGAGGTCGGCAAGGGCTTTCGCTATGCACAGGTTCGGCTGGCGCCTGCGCGCCTGACGCATTGCATGCGCTGGCTGGGCCAGGCTCGCCGTGCGCAGGACGTGGCCATTGCTTATGCACGCCGCCGCGCTGCGTTTGGCAAGCCGCTCTCATCGCATGAGGGCGTTGGTTTTATGCTGGCCGACAACGATATGGATTTGCACACCGCGCGTCTGCACATCTGGCACACCGCATGGCTGCTGGATCAGGGCGAGCAGGGCAATTACGAATCCAGTCGCGCCAAAGTGGTGTGCTCCGAGGCGGAGTGGCGCGTGGTCGACCGCTGCGTGCAAATTTTGGGCGGCCAGGGCGTGACCATGGAAACGCCGGTAATGCGCATCTTTATGGACATGCGCGCCTTCCGTATTTATGACGGCCCCAGCGAGGTACACCGCTTCAGCATGGCACGCAAGCTGGTGCAAGCGGCTGAGAAGGATGTTGATGCCGAGCGTGGTGTACCTGCGGCCATACAGGCTATTCCCCCCGTACAGCGCTGAATGCTATGAAAACAGAAGCTGCTAGCGCCCGTCAGATAGGCGTTATTCTGCAAAAATACCTTAAAAATCAGGGTTTGGCAGCGGGTGAGGAAGTACAGATCAGCCTGCTGGCTGGCGGCCAATCCAACCCCACCTACCGCGTGCAAGCTGGGGGGCGCGACATGGTGCTGCGCAAACAGCCGCCCGGGCAACTGGTAGCAGGTGCCCACGCCATTGACCGCGAATACCGCGTGATGCAAGCCCTGGTCGCAACCGATGTGCCGGTGCCGCACATGCTGGCCTATTGCGACGACGCCAGCCTGCTGGGAACGCCGTTCTATCTGATGGATTTTGTGCAGGGCCGGATGCTGATGGACCAGGCGCTGCCCGGCATGGCATCTGCGGAGCGGGAGGCGCATTACCGCGAGATGGCGCGTGTAATTGCCGCACTGCATGCTGTAGATGTGGGCGCGGTGGGCCTGGCCAGCTACGGAAAACCTGGCAACTACGTTGCCCGGCAGATAAACCGCTGGAGCCGCCAGACCCGTGAGCTGACGGAGCCCATCAGCCCTGCCATGCAGCAGTTGATGGAATGGTTGCCTCACCATATCCCCGCCAGCGAAGAGACCACCTTGGTGCACGGTGACTACCGGCTGGACAATCTGCTGTGGCATAAGAGCGAGCCGCGCGTGCTGGCCGTACTGGACTGGGAGCTGTCGACATTAGGTGACCCGTTGGCCGACTTGGCCTACCAAGGCATGGGCTGGCGCATACCGCCCGCACTGTGGCGCGGCATTGGCGGTCTAGATTGGGCGACGCTTGGCATCCCCGACGAGGCGACATACCTGCGTTGGTATCAAGAAGCCACTGGCCGCAACCCAGGCCCGCTGTGGGAGTTCTATTTGGCCTTCAACCTGTTCCGCATGGCGGCCATTTTGTATGGCATTGCCCAGCGTGCCGCTGACGGGACTGCAGCCGCAGAAGATGCGCAAACTACCGGGGCCAAAGCGGGGCCACTGGCCGAGCTAGGCTGGCATTGCGCACAGCGTTTGGCTTAAAAGCGACAGTTGCCGGTGG
>JAVXMM010000009.1:0-78530 GCA_036646255.1 Comamonas sp. | reverse complement strand
ACATAGGCGCTGTCAGACAGCTCAATGCCCACGTGGGCAATCGGTGAGCCCAGCGGGCCCATGCTGAATGGCACCACATACATGGTGCGGCCCTTCATACAACCATCAAACAGCGGCTGTAGTGTGGAGCGCATCTCGGCAGGCTCCATCCAGTTATTGGTAGGGCCTGCGTCGTCCTTCTTGGCAGAGCAGATATAGGTGCGGTCTTCCACACGAGCCACGTCCGATGGATCAGACCAGGCCAAAAAGCTTCCAGGGCGCTTGGCTGGGTTGAGCTTTTTAAAGGTACCGGCATCAACCAGTTGCTGGCACAGGCGGTCGTACTCTTCTTGCGTGCCATCGCACCAGTAGATGCTGTCAGGCTTGCACAGGGCAGCCATATCAGCAACCCAGGCGATAAGCTTAGGATTTTTGACGTAGGCAGGGGCCAGGATGGCCACGCCAGCTTTGACGTTTGCGTTCATGGGAAGCTTTCTAAAGTTGTAAACGGTTCATCAAAAACCGCTGAAGCCCCTTCAGCCACCGATTTTTGAAAAACCGCCTTGTCTCCCGCATCGCCCTTGCATGATCAGGCGTCAGCCCGCATGCCCGCAGCAAGTTGGACTGGCGATTTTAGCAGTCGCCCCCAAAAACGGTGACAGTGCCACGTCAAATCTATGCATTTGATGCATCACAATATGCACAACACTTCTGATACCGGTTTCTTTTTCAATACACCTGCCACTACAGTGGCAAGCAGCCTGAAAACAGGCAATAAAAAACCCGCCGAAGCGGGTTGGTGTAGCCCAGAGGATTCCTTATCAGGCCATAGTCACCGCGATAAACGCCAGCAAAAACATCATCAGCGCCCCTACCACGGGCAGTACGACCGGCATCATCGGGACGATTGCGTCAACCGCATCGCGTGGCTGGTTGTCGGTGGTGTCGTGCTGGCTGGACATGGCTTTCTCCGAAATGCCCCATAAACGGGCGCGCTATAAAAGATGGTTTTGATTGTAGCCAGCGCCCTACGGTACGCTCCGGGCAAAAACCCTGATGCGGCAAGCGCAAGCATCACCTGCGCATTAAGCAGTCGCCACTTGCATCCCCGCAGCTTGCAGTTTGTCCATCACCTCTTGGATATGCGCCTTGCTGCGGGTTTGCAGCACGATGTCGATCTCAGTGTTCTGCGCGGCAAGCGCTGTAAAGGCGCGCTGGTGGTGCACTTCTTCAATATTGGCACCAGCCTCGGCCACGATGGCAGTGATACGGGCCAGCATACCGGGCACATCGCGCGAGTTAATACGCAGCCGCGCCAGCCGCCCCGAACGCACCATGCCGCGCTGGATGATGGAAGCCAGCAGCAGCGGATCGATATTGCCGCCAGACAGCACCAAGCCCACTTTTTGGCCTTTAAAACGATCCGGGTAGCGCAGCAGGGCCGCCAGGCCGACCGAGCCTGCACCTTCGACCAAAGTCTTCTCAATCTCCAGCAGCATCAGAACCGCTTGCTCGATATCACCCTCTTCCACCAGCACCAGGTCATCCACTTTATCGGCCACTATCTCGCGGGTGATGGTGCCGGGCGTGGCCACGGCAATGCCTTCGGCCATGGTTGAAACACCTACCGGATAGTCGGTGTGCTTGATGGCATTGACCATGCTGGGGAAGCGCGCTGTTTGCACACCCACCACGGCAATACTGGGTTTGATAGCCTTGGCCGCTGTCGCCATGCCTGCAATCAGACCGCCGCCGCCCACAGCAATCAGCAGCACATCTAAATCTGGCTGATCCGCCAGCATCTCCAGCGCCAGGGTACCTTGGCCAGCGGCGATAGCTTCGTCGTCATACGGGTGCACAAACTCCAGGCCTTGCTGCTCGGCCAGCATGTAAGCGTGGGTGCGAGCTTCTTCCAAAGTGTCGCCGTGCAGTACGACTTCGGCGCCAAAGCTGCGCGTGCGCTCCACCTTCACACCAGGGGTAAAGCGCGGCATCACGATCACGGCTCGCATGTCCATTTGCTGCGCGTGGTAGGCCACACCCTGCGCATGGTTGCCCGCGCTCATGGCGATCACGCCGCGTGCACGCTGCGTAGCCGTCAACTGGCTGAGCTTGTTGCAGGCGCCACGCTCTTTGAACGAAGCGGTGAACTGCAGGTTCTCAAACTTGAGGTAGACCTTGGCGCCCACGATGGCCGACAAGGTGTGCGAATACAGGCAGGGCGTGCGCTCTACCTTGCCGTCTAGCCGCGTTGCGGCGTCGCGAATGTCTTGAATGCTGAGCATAGTGGCTTGCATTGTGCTTGAGCCAGGTAACCCCTGCCAGAGGGGCATCTGCTCGGCGCTATTGTTTTTAATATGTCTTACAAGTTCTAGCGGGCGCCATCAGTCATAAACATGGTCAAAAAAAGCCTGCTCCAACTCCACCGCACGGCCAAAAAAGTCCACCGCCTCCGCGCGGGCATCCGGCTCCAGTTTGGCTCCAACGCGGTCAAGCTCGCTGCGCAACCAGGTCACAAAGCCACGGAAAAAATCATTCGCATGCAAATGAACCCATTCGGCGTGCTCAAAACGCGGCGATATAGCGACTCCCGGTCGGTCAAAGGCATCTAGGTAAAGGCCCTCGGCCACGGCCAGCACAGCCAGGCAGTTGGCATATTTTTGGCTGCGCGCAGCCTGGTCCATCAACGACTGGAATGCCACCGTGGGTAGCGCCAGTCTGGGCTGCAAGCGTTCATTCTCGGGTACGTCCAGTGCGTCAAAACTGCGGATGAAATAGGTGTTCTCGTCGCTGGTAATCATGGCCGCAAACTGCGACAGCGTGACGCGTGGCGCAAACATATCAGCACTGGCAATGGCCGCGCCCAGCAGCGCCACAAAGCGGTTGATGAACTGGTAATCCTGCACCAGATACTGGCGCAGCACGGCATCATCCAGGCTGCCTGCAAACATCTCATTGATAAAGCGGTGATTTACACAGGCATCCCAACGAGCCTGGTTCATGTGCTTGAGGTGTTCGGAGAATTTTTCGGTCATGGTGCGCAAGGCCTGCTCGTGAAGAAAAGAGCCATTGTGCCGCAAGCCTTAGGTAAAAACAGGGGCCCGCGCCCGTCCACCGCGCGCTATGCGCTATGATTTTTGCTTTCGCCTGCGGCCCTGCTGTGCCGCATCCTTTAGACCAGCCGAAAGCCTGCACCATGACTTCTGCTATCGACCGCCGCCACGTTGGCGCCCGCCTGTCCGAAACCGCCATCTACAACGGCACCGTCTACCTGGCCGGCCAGATCCCCGAGAACAACCCCGGCGCCGACATCACCGTGCAGACGCAAGAGGTACTGGGCCATATTGACCGCCTGTTAGGCGAGGCAGGCTCCAGCAAAAAAAGCATTCTGCAATGCCAGATCTACCTGACCGACGTGAGCGAAATCGGCCAGATGAACGCCGTATGGGACGCCTGGGTAGCCCCCGGTCACACACCGCCACGCGCTACGGTGCAAGCCCAGTTGGCTAACCCCGCGTACAAGATTGAAGTAGTAGTGGTGGCAGCGGTAGAGCGCTAAGCCAACCCCTCCCCAAGGCTGCACCATGTGCAGCCTTTTTTGCGCGCGCGCAGGCCAAGCGCGACAGCCAAGGCACCATGCCACGCCATACGGCCCGCATAATGCCCGCTTTACAAAAACTGATTAAGGAGAAACCGCACCATGCAACGCCGCCACTTTCTGCACGCTGCCACGGCAGCAACTGCCGCCGCCATCTCCCCTGGCACCTTTGCCAAGGGCAAGCCCATTCGCATCATCGTTCCCTATGCGGCGGGCGGTGCGATTGACCTGAGCGTGCGCAAGATGACCACCGTGCTGGAGCCTGTGCTGGGCACCATGATTGTGGATAACCGCCCCGGTGGTGGTGGCGGTATTGGCATGACAGCAGTAGCGCGTGCGCCTGCTGATGGATTGACGATTGGCATTGCTGCGGTGGCCACCAATGCGATCAACCCATGGTTGTTCAAATCGCTGCCCTACGACCCGATCAATGACTTTGCCCCCATCACGCAGATGACGCGCATCCCCAATGTGCTGGTCGTCAACGCCGAGGTGGCGAAAAAGCGCGGGATTGAGAGCTTTGCCGATTTTGTCGCCTTTGCCAAAAAGGAATCGGGCAAGCTGACCTACGCCAGTGGTGGCAACGGCAGCGCTGGCCATCTGGCGGGCGAGCTGTTCAAGCGCGCGCTGGGTGCGGATATCGTGCATGTACCCTACAACGGCGGCGCACCATCGCAGCTGGCATTGCTGTCGGCCCAGGTGGATTTTTCATTCGACAACCTGGCCAGCGCTGCCACCAATATGCGTGCAGGCAAGCTCAAAGCCTTGGCCGTTACTACCGCCAAGCGCAGCGCACTGTTGCCCGAGCTGCCAGCCGTGGCCGAAAGCTTCAATGGCTTTGCGATTGACACCTGGTGGGGCCTGGTTGCCCCCAAGGGCACGCCTGCCGACATCATTCAGCAGTACAACTCCGCCATGGTGCAAGCGCTGAACAGCGCGGACGTAAGCGCGCTGTACCGCGACATGATGATGGAAACCGTGACCAACACACCCAAGGCCTTTGGCGAATTTATGCGCAAGGAACTGGCGCACTACGATGAAGTGGTCAAGCTGAGCGGCGCCACGGTGGGTTGATATGACGCACTGCACTCAGCAAGCGGCTTTGCTACATGACCAAACCGTCTTCATCACTGGAGCAGGCCAGGGCATTGGCCGCGCCGTCGCCCAGGGCCTGGCTGCCATGGGCGCGCAAGTGCTGGCCAGCGATGTGAACGCACAGGCAGCAGCGGAGACCGCGGCGCTCATCACCGCGGCAGGCGGCATCGCCAGCGCTCAAGCACTGAATGTGGCGGATGCCGACGCGTGCCATGTCGCCGCCGCACAGGCCGCGCAGGCTATGCAGACGGGCCGCAAGCTGTTGCTGGTGAACAATGCGGGCGTACGCCCCAAGCATGCGTTTGACAGTGATGACCGCGACGCACAATGGCAGCGCACGCTAGACATTAACCTGGGCGGCGCGCGCAACACGATCCACGCCTTTCAGGCCTTGCTTGCGGCAACGGGCGGCAGCGTCGTGAATGTGGGCTCCATAGCCGCATCACGCGCCGCTGCCAGCTCGATCGCCTACTCCACCAGCAAGGCAGCGGTAGAGATGCTGACAAAGGTAATGGCGCTGGAGCTGGCTACGCAAGGCATTCGCGTGAACGCCATAGCACCTGGCGTAATGCTGACCGCCATGACCGAGAAAACCCGCCAAGACCCAAAGCATGTGGAATACATGCTGCGCCGCATTCCGATGAAGCGCTATGGCGATCCAGGCGAGATCGCCGGCCCCATCGCTTTTCTCGCCTCCCCCCTGGCCAGCTATATGACGGGGGTCGTGGTTCCTGTGGATGGTGGCTATCTGATCTCATAATGCGCGCATGCGTTTCGCCCCCAAAGTAGTTACCCGCACTGAGCCTGCACGCCTGCTGCGTTTTCACAAACCCTATGGCGTGCTCAGCCAGTTCACCCCTGAGGGCAAGTGGCTGGGGCTGAAAGACTGGATTGATGTGCCCGGTGTGTATGTGGCCGGGCGGCTGGATGCCGACAGCGAAGGTCTGCTGCTACTGACCAACGATGGCCCGCTGCAAGCCCGCATCAGCGACCCGCGCCACAAAATGGCCAAGACCTATTGGGTACAAGTAGAAGGCGTACCCAGCGAAGCCGCTCTGCAGCAACTGCGCGACGGTGTGCAACTAAAAGACGGCACCACCCTGCCCGCACAAGCGCGACTGATTGAGCCACAGCCCGCCATGTGGCCACGCAACCCTCCCATACGTGTGCGCCAGGCCATTCCTGACTGCTGGGTTGAGCTCATCATCCGAGAGGGGAAAAACCGCCAGGTGCGTCGCATGACAGCCGCCGTAGGCCACCCCACTTTGCGCCTGGTGCGCATGGCTATTGGCCCGTATACGCTGGATGGTTTGCAGCCCGGTGAATGGGCGGATCTACCCGCCTAACGCGCCAGCAGCGCCATCTCATCGAGCGCATCGCCGCTCGGTAAATCCACCTTCCGCCAGCGAGGCCCCCAGCGCCAGGGGCTAAAGCGACTAACGGGCAACACATTCACGCTGCGAACCTGGCCGCGCAACAAGGGCATGAGCTGGCGCAGCGTGGCCTCTCGCTGCTGCAAGCAGGTTTGCAACTGGGCAAAGCGTTTGCGCCTCTCACCCCCCATACGGCGCGGCACTACCTGCTGCTGACACTGGGCCAACGACAGCAAGCTGGGTTCAAGCCAATCACCGTTCGCCATGCTTTGCAGGGGCTCCAGTAGCAAGCGCAAGTCGCGCTCGGCCAGGTAACCCGCCAAGCGAATCTCCAGCGTATCTCCATCCAAGCGATAGCGTGCTGGCAGTGCCGCTGTTGTAGTGCTGGTGCCGTGCTTGCTACGCAACGTCACCGATATTTTTTGGCTACCGCGCTCCAGCAGCGGTGCAACGATCTGCATTACGGCTTCATCACGCTGGCTGCGCTGGCGCTCTTCATCAGCAGGCGCCAGCACGATGTGAATTGGCACGCTTTCATAACCCAGTGCCTGTGCACGCCAGACCTGCACACCCGCGTAATCCGGGGCCAAAAAAGCGATTACTAACAGGCTGGGGATGGCCAGCAAACCCGCAACCACCCACCAGTCAAAGTCCATGGGCTCAGCGCTCCAGGCCAGGCCTTTCTGGAGGTTCTTCCAGCCCGTGCGCACCTCGCCCACCAGCCAGATCAGCAGAACCATGCAGGCCGCCCCCGCCATACCCATGCCCATGGGCAGCATGGGTGTGGCCTGGTGGTTGCCTGAGAGTACAAACAATGCCATCAAGGCTACAACAATGCCCGCCAAGGCCGCCAACATGGCAGCAAATGGCAACCATATCGGTTTAACGATAGGCTGCTCAGCCAGCAGCACATTTTTGCGCACCGCACGTTTGTACTGCCACGCCCAAGCCGCGCTAATCGCTTTGCGCAGAAGCACAACCACCGCAAAGCCGAGCAATACACTCACCAGCATGGGCCAGAACAAAAAGAGCATCAGCATGCCCATCAGCGCCACCAGAATACCTGCCAACCATGTCATGGAACTCTTCGCAATCTTCATACTCTCCTATTAATAGCTGCCAGCGCCCGCTGGATAGGCGCCAGCAGCGTTTTTAGCATCTTAGTAATGCACGCATCAACCATTTTGACACGGTGCAGTGTGTACTGCTACCGTGCATAAAACTTGTGGATAAATCTGTTTAAAACGCCCGTGTAGCAGGCGCCGACAGCTACTTATTTAATAGCCTGTGGTTAAGCGCCGGGCGTATCACGACCAGGAGACTTGCTATGCACCGTTTGCTATCCCTCTGGCTAGGCCTATTCAGTTTTGGTGCCCTGCCTGCAACTGCCCATGCTGCGCCCACCATCAGCTTGCACCAAGCTGCAGCCAGCAATGACACAGCGGGCATCTACCAGAACCTCAGCCAGGGCGCCGCCGTGGATACACGCGACACCCAAGGCCGCACCGCCCTGCTGGTTGCCACGCATGGCAACCATGTCGACGCAGCAAAGGCCCTGATCGACGCAGGCGCCGATGTGAACGCCAAGGACGATATCAACGACAGCCCCTATCTGTACGCCGGTGCCCGTGGTTATCTGGATATTTTGAAGCTGACCCTGGCCCACGGCGCCGATCTGCGCAGCATCAACCGCTACGGCGGAACCGCCTTGATTCCCGCCGCCGAGCGCGGCCATGTGGAGACCGTTCGCACCCTGATCAACGCAGGTGTGGATGTGAACCATGTCAACCGCTTGGGCTGGACGGCGCTGCTGGAGGCCATCATCTTGAGCGACGGCGGCACGCGCCACCAGCAAATCGTGCGCTTGCTGATTGACGCCAAAGCCAATGTGAATCTGGCCGACAAGGAAGGTGTGACAGCGCTAGCGCACGCCCGTCAGCGTGGTTATACCGCCATGGTCAACATGCTGACCAGTGCAGGTGCGCGTTAGTTGTGCGGCTTAATTTTTGCTAGCGCCGGGGATCGCACCTGCTTGCACCAGCAACTGCTCCATCCAGTCAATAAACACCCGTACGCGGCGCGACAAATGCGTACGGTGCGGGTAGAGCATATGCACCGGCATGCGCGGCGGCGGGTAATCGGCCAGTACCGGCACCAGCTCGCCCGCCTGCACATGCGCTAGCACGTCGTAACGCGGGATCTGGATCAGCCCCAGCCCCGCCAGCGCGCAAGCGATGTAGCTCTCCACATTGTTAGCGCCCACCGCACCGGCCATGACCACGCTGCGCACGGCACTACCGTCTTGCCATTCCCACTGCGCCGCGCGCCCGTTGCTGGGCGACAAGTACTGCACCGCTTGGTGCTGCGCAAGATCGGCGGGGGTGCGCGGCGTGCCGTGGCACGCCAGGTAAGCGGGGCTTGCGCAATTGATCAGCGTCATCTCGCCCAAGGGTTTGGCGACCAGGCTGCAGTCGGCCAGTGGCCCAACGCGCAAAGCGCAATCCACGTGCTCCAGCACCAAGTCCACCACCCGGTCGCTGGAGCCTAAATTTAGCTCCAACCCCGGGTGCTGCGCCAGCAAGCTTGGCAACGCGGGAGCAATCAGCAAGCGCGCCACCCTGCTTGGCACATCTACCCGCAGCCGCCCGGCCACCACATGCCCGCTGGGACGAAAGCGCGTCTCCAAATCCAGCATGTCGTCAACCAAGGCTGTCGCGCGCTCCAGCAAGGCCTGGCCATCCAAGGTTAAAGCAACGCGGCGCGTGGTGCGGTGCAGCAAGCGTGTGCCAAGGCGTGCCTCTAGCTGCTGCACGGCGAGCGACACCGTTGGCCGGGGCAGCGTCAACTGGTCGGCCGCCTGGGAGAAGCTGCCCGTGGCAGCCACGCGAGCAAAGATGCGCAGCAGATCGATACGGTCCATAGTGGCGCGTTGATTGTTAATAAATTTTGAATATATATGCAACAAATTCTATATTTATTTTTAATTCACAACCAATTAAGGTGGCAGATCTGATGTATCCACAGGAGTAAATCACTATGACGACGAGAAACAGCATCCAGGGTAAGGTCGTGCTCATCGCTGGCGGCGCTAAAAACCTGGGCGGCTTGCTAGCCACCGATTTCGCGAAACACGGCGCCAAAGCCATCGCTATCCACTACAACAGTGCGACCAGCCAGGCCGATGCCGAGCAGACCGTGGCAGCCGTGCAAAAGCTGGGAGCAAAGGCAGTGGCCTTGCAAGGTGATCTGAGCACCGCAGCGGCGGTGGAAAAACTGTTTGCCGACACCATCGCTGCGGTTGGTCGACCCGACATCGCTATCAACACCGTCGGCAAGGTACTCAAAAAGCCGATGGCCGACATCAGCGAAGCCGAATTTGACGAGATGGATGCGGTCAACAACAAGGTAGCATTCTTCTTTCTGAAAGAGGCCGGCCTGCACCTGAATGACGGCGGCAAGATCTGTACCCTGGTGACCTCCCTACTAGGGGCCTTCACACCGTTTTACGCATCCTACGCAGGCACCAAGGCGCCGGTCGAGCATTACACACGCGCAGCCGCCAAGGAGTTTGGCGCACGCGGCATCTCGGTTACCGCAGTCGGCCCCGGCCCTATGGATACGCCCTTCTTTTATGGCCAGGAAAGCACCGAAGCGCAGGCTTATCACAAGAGCGCGGCAGCCCTGTCGCCCAGCAGCAAAACGGGCTTGACCGACATCGAGGATGTGGTGCCCTTTGTGCGCCACTTGGTGAGCGATGGCTGGTGGATCACCGGGCAAACTATCTTGATCAACGGCGGCTACACAACAAAATAAACGTCTGTAACCTGCTCGCAAGGGCAGGCTATAGCCGCCAAACAAGGAGATGCCATGCATATGCTATTGGTAATGATGACCGGAGTGCTACAGCTCGCCGTATGCGTGCTGCTGGGTAAGTTGTGGGGTACCGATGCAGCCAGCTTAGCAACCGGTGCCAAAATATTCATACCTCTGTGGCTGGCAGTTACGCTGGCTAATATGTGGATTGGTGTGAACAAGGCTGGCTACACCGTCGCGCAAGAGCTACCCATTTTGCTGCTGAATTTCGCCGTTCCTGCAGCGCTGGCAGTAGCGGTGGTGTGGTTTATGAGCCGCACCTGAGGCCACCCTGCACCAGAGCTCGCATCTGCCTAATTTTCCGCAGTGCAACATCGAAAGTGCTGTGCGAATTGGCTCACATCGCCTACGCTTGATCCCTTATTTTCATCGGTCAGGAGTGCAGTATGGGGATCAAGATGAACATCACGACAGGCCGAAAGCGGCGGCGTAAGAAGCTCGGCACCTCCACCTTTGACAATCACTTCCGCATCTCCCCCATGGGCGACGCGACTCAAGCAATTACGTCACAAAAATTGCAGCCTCTACGCTGGCTCCCCGATGGCTGGGGTGGCCACATTTTGCGTAACCCTGCGGCGGCTTTCGCATTTAGCGTTGTACTTGCTGTGATGGTCAGCCTTGTCAGGCTCCTTATCAAGAGCCGCACCTGGACACTACTGGGCCTGCGGGGTCTGTTCACGATGCTTACCTGCGACGTCACGTTTACCAAAACACACCGTGCACACTGTCCATATGCCAATCGCAAATTGTTCAGTTAGACATGTCGCGTGCCTTTGCCAACAAACTGAAGCGATATAGCTCTACGCAGAGCCTCAATATCCAAAGCAATTACCGCTGGTCGGCATGCAACGATACCGTCACAGTGCCGACACAGTCGCACCCCAGCATCAGACGCACCTTTTACCAACTCCAACGTGGGCGGATTCCAATGACAACAGCGTACCAACTCTTCCCCAGAACAGCACTCCTAGCTGCATTGAGCAGCACGTTGCTACTCACCGCCTGCGGAGGCGGCAATGACGACCACTTTCTGACGCTGGACGGCAAACAGCCACAAGTGATCGCACACCGCGGCTACTCTGCCCTGTACCCCGAGCAAACGCGCATGGCCTATGAGAAGGCCGCTGATGCAGGCGCCGACATGCTGGAGCTGGACATGCACATGACTCGCGACTGCCAACTGGTCGCCCGCCACAATGCCTGGCTAAGCGACAGCACTAATATTGCTGATGTCGCAAAAGCCAATAGTGAGGTAGCCGCCCGTAAACGCACCACCAAAGGCGTGTTGGTTGATGTCAAATACCCGGTTACAGCGACCAACGGCCCTGCGCAATACCTGACAGACCTGATCAACCCAGCTGACCAAAAATCGGTGCTCAAAGCCTTGGTAGTGGATGGCGAAGACCATACCAACGACTGGTCGGTCAGCGACTTCACCATGCAAGAGCTGCGCAACTGGATTGCGGGCACCACGCTCGACAACCGCGCCGACCGCCCCACCGGATGGAATGGCAAGCTGCCACTGATCAGCGCGCAAGACGTAATCGACATTGCAGCAGCCAAAGGCAAGGCCCAAAACCGCACCATCCCGGTCTATGCAGAGACCAAGAACCCCTACTGGAACAATCAGCAGGCGATTGCCAACGGCTGTGGCAGCGGCAACAACCCATTTGAAGATGCCGTGATGGCCTTGCTGGAAAAGAACAAGCTCAACGAAAAGAGTGCTCCCATTTACATCCAAAGCTTTGACCCCGCCAGCCTGAAGTACCTGCGCAAAGCCGGTATGAAGGCCAAGGGTGTGCAACTGATCGATGGCAACGACTACAACTTCAAAGACGGCTCGGTCGGCTATATCACCAGCGACGAATGGACCTTCATCAGCGGCCGCCCCTACAGCTGGACTTTGGCAGGCGATGCACGCACCTTCGCCGCCATGCAAACACCCGCGGGCCTGTCCGAGATCAAAACCTATGCCGACGGCATCGGCCCCTGGAAGCCCCAGGTCATCGCCCACTCCGTCGTTCCCTACAAAGATGGTGCAGGCCTGAAAGATGTGAACACCTTGAAGGACACCGGCCTGATCGCCAACGCGCACAAGGCAGGCTTGATCGTGCACAGCTTCACTTTCCGTAGTGAACCAGCGCGCCTTGCAGGTATCTTCAAGGGCGATCCTACGCAGGAGTTTTTGGCTTACTACCGCCTGGGTATTGATGGCGTGTTCACCGACTTCACCGCGGACGGCATCAAGGCACGTAGTGCCTACATCAAGGAGCTAGAGGGTAAATAAGCCACAACGCAACCACATGCAATAAGGACGCATATTGCGTCCTTATTTATTGATCAACAACATACAGCGCCCATCCACCGCACGCTATCAGCTGCTCAAATTTTGAGCTATAAATTAAACAGCAAAACCCAACAGCAACAAGGCATAAAACCAGGTCTCACGGGCTAAAAAACCTAACGTGGATACTGCTCCCACGTAGCGTGTCGTAGTTGTAGGCGAAGGATGTGCATCAATCTGCATGCGCCGTGCCAGCACCACGGCCCTGCGCATGTGCAAAGGGTCGCTCACCAGCAGCACCCGCTGCGCCTTGGCTGCAGTCAGCAGTGGTTTGGTATTGCGCAGGTTTTGTGCGGTGGTGTGGGAGTCCTCCTCCAGCCGGATGGCGCTTGCGGGTATGCCGCGAGCCAGCATGTATCGCTGGGCAGCTTGCGCTTCGCTCACTGCATCATCTGGCCCGGTACCGCCTGTCAACACTAGCAGCGGTGCTACACCTTGGTGGTACAGGGCGATGGCGTGGTCTATGCGTGCGGCAAATACCGGGCCAGGCTCGGTGCCAACCACCGATGCACCCAACACCACAATCGCGTCTGCCTTTTGAGCATCGGTCTTGTCGGCATAACTCCATATCGCCAGAGCAACCATAGCCATCCACAAAGCCACGGCGATCAACAAAGCCCACACCCAGCGCAACCAACGCCGCCTGGGCTTGGGCGCTGCCATCACAGCAGTCGTCATACGCTTGCCATCAGCCCAAGTTAGGCGCCAGATAGCGGCGCAGCTCTTTCACATCCATGCCGCGGCGCGCAGCCATGTCGACCAATTGGTCTTCACCGATTTCACCGACGTTGAAGTACACCGCCTCGGGGTAGCCGATGTAAAAACCGCTGACGCTGGATGCAGGGAACATGGCCAGACTGTCGGTCAAAGTCATGCCAATATCAGCCGCATCCACTACCTTGAACAGATCCCACTTGGCCGTGTGATCGGGGCACGCCGGGTAGCCAGGTGCGGGACGCACGCCTTGGTATTTTTCTTTGATGAGTTCTGCGTTGCTGAGGTTCTCGCCTTCGGCATAACCCCACAAATCGGTGCGCACACGCTGGTGCAGACATTCGGCAAAGGCTTCGGCCAGACGATCGGCCAAGGCCTTGAACATGATGCCGCTGTAGTCGTCCAGTGCGGCTTCAAATTCCTTGTCTTTTTTCTCAGCGCCAATGCCTGCAGTCACGGCAAACATGCCTGCGTAATCTTTGATGCCTGATTCTTTGGTGGCCACAAAGTCTGACAAGCAGCGGCTAGGGCGCATCACGCCGTCAATCGCCTGCTTCTCCGTCTGCTGGCGCATGCCGTACCAGGTCATGGCTACGGTGTCGCGTGATTCATCGGTGTAGAACTCGATGTCGTCGCCAACGCGGTTGGCAGGGAACAAGCCCATCACGCCGTTGGCTTGTAGCCAGCGACCTTCGATGATTTTCTTGAGCATCGCTTTCGCATCAGCCAACACTTGGCGCGCCTGCTCGCCAACAATCTCGTCATCGAGGATGGCTGGGTAGGGGCCGGCCAGGTCCCAGGTCTGGAAGAACGGGCCCCAGTCGATGTACTCTGCAATCTCGGCCAGATCAAAGTTCTTGAACACACGGCGGCCCAGGGCACGCGGCACCACGGGCGGGTGTGCTGCAAAGTCAACCGGCGTGCTATTGGCGCGGGCTTTTTCCAGCGACCACAGCGGCGTTTTCTTCTTGTTGGCGTGCAGGGTGCGCACCTTGTCGTAATCGGCCTGTACCTCGGCCAGATAGTTGTCTTTGTTCTCACCCAACAAGCTTTGGGCCACGCTCACGCTGCGCGAAGCATCAGGCACATACAGCACCGGGCCTTCGTACTTGGGCGCGATCTTCACTGCAGTGTGCACGCGCGAACAGGTGGCCCCACCGATCAACAGCGGAATCTTCTTGATGCGGAAGTAGTCATCCTTGTGCATCTCGCCGGCCACGTACTGCATCTCTTCCAGGCTAGGCGTAATCAGGCCGGACAGGCCGACAATGTCTGCACCCTCCGCCTTGGCGCGCGCCAAGATTTCATGGCAAGGCACCATTACGCCCATGTTGATGACTTCAAAATTATTGCACTGAAGCACCACGGTAACGATGTTCTTGCCAATGTCGTGCACATCACCCTTGACGGTGGCAATCACGATCTTGCCGCGGCTCGTTACATCCAGGCCCGCAGCTTCTTGCTGGCGCTTTTCTTCCTCGATATAGGGCACGAGATGAGCCACGGCTTGCTTCATCACACGGGCTGATTTGACCACTTGGGGCAGAAACATCTTGCCTGCGCCAAACAGGTCGCCGACCACGTTCATACCGTCCATCAAAGGGCCTTCGATCACGTGCAGCGGGCGGCCGCCGTTCTTCACCACAATCTCTTGGTAAGCCTCCTCCGTGTCCTCGGTGATGAAATCGGTGAGGCCGTGCACCAAGGCATGCGACAGTCGTTCACCTACGGTCTTGGGGTGCTCGGGCGTGCCGCGCCATTCAAGTTTTTTGCTCTCATCCTTGGCACCGCTCTTGGCGCTGTCGGCCACTTCCACCAAGCGCTCACCTGCATCGGGGCGGCGGTTCAGTACCACATCCTCCACGCGCTCCCGCAGCACGGGATCGAGGTCGTCATATACGCCAACCATGCCGGCATTGACGATGCCCATATCCATGCCCGCCGCAATCGCGTGGTACAGGAACACGGTGTGGATAGCTTCACGCACGGGATCGTTGCCACGGAAAGAGAATGACACGTTGGACACGCCGCCGCTGATCTTGGCGCCCGGCAGGTTCTGCTTGATCCAACGCACGGCTTCGATGAAGTCAACACCATAGTTGTTGTGTTCTTCGATGCCGGTGGCTACCGCAAAAATGTTCGGATCGAAGATGATGTCTTCAGGGGGAAAACCGACTTCATCGACCAGGATGCGGTAGGCGCGCTCGCAGATTTCAATCTTGCGCGCAAAGGTATCGGCCTGGCCTTTTTCGTCAAACGCCATCACCACGGCTGCTGCGCCATAGCGTTTTACTAATTTTGCGTGCTTCTTGAACTCGTTAACACCCTCTTTCATCGAGATCGAATTGACGATGCCCTTGCCCTGGATGCAGCGCAGTCCGGCTTCAATCACTTCCCACTTGGAGCTGTCCACCATGATGGGCACACGAGCGATGTCGGGCTCCGAGGCGATCAGATTCAGAAAACGCACCATGGCGGCCTTGCTGTCCAGCATGGCCTCGTCCATGTTCACGTCGATCACCTGGGCGCCGTTTTCCACCTGCTGGCGGGCCACGGCCAGCGCTTCTTCGTACTGCTCGTTGAGAATCAGGCGCGCAAAGGCTTTGGAGCCGGTGACGTTGGTGCGCTCGCCCACGTTGACGAACAGCGTGCCATCGCCGATGAACACGGGCTCCAGGCCCGATAGGCGCATAGGGGGGACGACGGTAGTGGGGGCAGCAGCAGACATTAGCTCACCTGTGTGGAATGCAAAACAATAAAAACAGGTGAGCGCCGTTGGTGTTGGCTGGCGAGCAAAAGCAAGGCTTTGGCAGCAAGCGGGCCCCAAGCCTGACCAAGCGGGTTGTGCAGTCAACCAGCCAGCTGCAGCGCTCCTTGGGACGGAACTCGCTATTTTACGACGAGCAGCTGCCTTGTGCATAACACTAGCGGGCAAGCACACACGAATCTGGGGCCTGTTGATTTTCATAGACAATACGCACCCGGCTCAACAAACCGGGTCCTAACAGCGGTGATGCCCCAAGTCCTACACGCCAGTTGCGTCGCTGTAGGCATGTTGCAAAGCGTCGTCTCCCACTTGGAGCGAGCGTCAGCCTGCCGGGCTACCCAGCCCCACCATGTCAATTTTCTGTCTCGATCAGCGTTGCGGCTGACGAGCCCCCTTGGATTTTGGAGACCTCCATGAACGTGACCTTTGGCGCGTACTACACCCTCATCATGGCCGTGCTCGTGCTCTTGCTTGGCAAGTTCATGACACGGCATATCCGCTTTCTGCGTGATTTCAATATCCCGGAGCCGGTCTCTGGTGGCTTGGTTGTAGCTGCCATCATATTTGTGATGAACCAAGCTTTCGGGCTGGCTGTCAGCTTTGAAGGCAGCCTGCAGTCAGCCTTTATGCTGGTGTTCTTTTCTTCGATTGGCCTGAGCGCCAACTTCGCCAAGCTACGCGAAGGTGGCTCGGCTCTATTCATCTTCCTCGGTGTGATTGCCGTCTTCATCACGATGCAGAACATCGTGGGCGTAGGTCTGGCCACCCTCCTTGGACTAGACCCTCTTATCGGCCTCATAGCCGGCTCTATCACTCTGGTGGGCGGCCATGGCACCGCCGGCGCCTGGGGTGCAGTGCTGGAGAACCAGTACGGCCTGAGCGGAGCAACCACCCTGGGCATCGCCTGCGCCACCTTTGGTCTGGTTATTGGCGGCCTGTTGGGCGGCCCACTGGCCAAGCGTCTGATCACGCGCCATCAACTGGCCCAGCCTCTGACCGAGTCCGAGCAACTGAGCGAAGAGGCGCCCTCCGTGAGCGAAGGCAGCGATGTCGCCAACTTCGAGTCCCCCAGCAAGGCCCCGCGCCTGATTACCTCCGATGCTGCCGTGGAGACACTGGCCCTGTTCGCCGGCTGCCTGGCCTTTGCGGAATTGATGACCGGCATCACCAAAGGCACCGCTATTCAACTGCCCACTTTTGTCTGGGCGCTGGGCGGCGGCGTGGTGATCCGCAACGTGCTGGACTATGTGTTCGGCTTCAAGGTGTTTGACCGTGCCATCGACGTCTTCGGCAATGCCGGCCTGTCCATCTATCTCGCCATTGCCCTGCTCTCGCTCAAACTCTGGGAGCTGAGCGATCTGGCCGGCCCACTGATGATCATTCTGGCCGCGCAGACGATCGTCATGGCACTGTATGCCTCCTTCGTGACCTTCCGCATCATGGGCAAAAACTACGATGCCGCGATACTGGCAGCCGGCCACTGCGGCTTTGGCATGGGTGCTACACCCACCGCCGTGGCCAATATGCAGGCCATCACCAACCAATACGGCCCATCGCACAAGGCCTTCCTGATCGTGCCGCTGGTAGGAGCCTTCTTCATCGACATCATCAACGCCTTTATGCTTCAAGGCTTTATTGGCTGGTTGCGTTAAGCCATAAACAAAAATAGCTGCTAGCGCCCGATTGACGGGCGTTAGCAGCTATTATTTTTGATGCAACTACTTATTGTGCCGAACGGGGCAGGCCGAACACCCGGTCGAAACCCCAATTAAAGACAAAGGTGTAGCACAAGAAGAACAGCAGCAAGCCGATGTCCATCACCAAGGCCTCCCACAGCGAGACCTTGAACCACCAGGCAAACAACGGCACCAGCATAAAGACCAAGCCGCCTTCCATGCCCAACGCATGTGCAATGCGCCTGCCTACGCCACGCCCGCGTACGGCCTGGCGTGCTTCCCAGCGCTCGAACAAGTGGTTCCACACCACGTTCCAGATGATGGCAATCACCGACGAGGCCACCGCAACCGCACTTGAATGCGCCGCGCCTTGACCCGTCAAGGCAGCCAAGCCTGCCGTAGCCACCGCGATGGCGATCATTTCATACAAGCCGACGTACACAACGCGACGTAGCGGCCCTTGCAATGACCAAGGGCTTTTTTCCAAATTTTGAACTGTCATACTGATGCCATCATATGTGTCAGTTACTGATAACATAAGTTAGATTCTTTCAATTTTTTTGATAGATCAATGGCTAACCCTGACACCGTTCTGTTTGCACCCTTCAACTCCGACAGCATTCAGGTATTGCTGGCGGTGCTGGATCACGGTTCGTTCTCTGCCGCTGCCCGTGCTTTGGGCAAGGTGCCATCAGCGGTCAGCATGCAAATCGCTCAGCTAGAGGCCTCGCTCAACATGCCCTTGTTTGAGCGCAGTGGGCGCGAGCCCACGCCGTTGCCCGCTGCCTTGGCACTAGAGCCCCAGGCTCGCCTGCTGGCCGCGCAGTTGCAACAACTCAACGCCCACGCACTGGCACTAGAGCAGGGCCTGGAAGCACGCCTTACCTTGGCGATTGCGCCCGAGCTACTATCCGCGCCTTGGACGCAGCCACTGGCTACGTTGGCGCAGGAGTTCCCACAGCTTGCAGTAGAAGTCTTGACCGCGCCCCAGGCAGATGCCCTGGCTATGTTGCATAGCGGGCGTGCGCAGCTTGCCCTGGTATTTGAACGCCCTAGTCTGGATGGGCGCGAAGGGTTTCAAGAAGTGACAACCGAGAACTTGCTCGCCGTCATCGCACCTACACACCCCATGATGCAAGACGCGGGTGTCGCCAAAGGCAAGCCAGTGCTGCGCGAGCACCACCTGACCAATACCCGCCAGATTGTGGTGGCTAGCCGCGACTGGAGCCTGGTGGATGCACGTCTGGTCTATGCCCGCGATGTATGGCGTACCGACAACCATGCTGCAGCGCTCAGCCTGATTAGCGCCGGTATTGGCTGGGGCTGGCTACCGCATCAGTTGGTCGCGCCACTGCTACAAACCGGGGCACTAGTAGCAATGGAGTTTGCCAATCTGAGCAATGGTGTACAGCTATACGTAGATGTAGTCTGGTCCAAAGAGCACCCTATGGGCCTAGCCGCACAACGCTTTGTTCGCCTGGTGCAAAAGGCAGCGAGCAGCTAATACGTTTTATAAAAATTGCTCTCTAGTGACTACTAAATGGTTGCCAATAGCTATAAAAACATAGCGATACCCAAACCCCAACACGCGCTTAAAACGCTTCCTATTACATACGGCCTTCACCAGCGTTTGTTCTCGCAATCACTGGTCATGAACGGCGCTTTTTGCCTCCATGAAATACACCATACCGGTCATGACATGTGAAGTGTGACGTGTATTTGTCCCGGCAGAGACCTGTGCTTTTCGCGGCTTTGCTGACAATGACTGCATGACTACGCTCATCGATCTTCACCATGCCCACGCCACGCTGCAAGCCAATGGCGTCGCCACGCTCAGCTTTCGCAATGCGGGCAGCCTCAACATCTTGTCGTCGCCCGTTTTGAACGATGTGGCGCAGGCGTTTGAAGCGCTTGCCAAGGACGAGCGCATCCATGTTCTGGTACTGCGCGGCACAGGTGACAAGGCCTTTGTGGCCGGTGCCGATATCAAGGAAATGCGCGGACTGAATGAACACAACGCCGCAGCCTTCATCACTCGCTTGCGCACCGTGTGCGAGGCCGCGCGTCAGTTCCCCACACCCGTGATCGCACGCATGCCCGGCTGGGCCTTGGGTGGCGGTCTGGAGCTGGCCTGTGCCTGTGACATCCGCGTGGCCAGCAACCGCGTGCAATGCGGCATGCCTGAAGTAAAAGTCGGCATCCCATCCGTCATCCACGCCGCGCTGCTGCCGCGCTTGATTGGCGCTGCCCGCGCCCAGTGGCTGCTGCTGACCGGCGACAACATAGACGCCGCGCAATCGCTGCAATGGGGATTGCTGGACTATGTCGTCCCCCCCGATCGCCTGGATGACGAGGTGAACCGCCTGGCCAGCCAACTGGCTGGCTACGGCCCACAAGCTCTGCGCCAGCAAAAGCGCATGCTGCGCGCGTGGGAGAAGCAATCCATAGATGCCGCCATTGACGACAGCGTTCAAGAGTTTGCCAACGCATTCAAAACCGGCGAGCCTGAGGCCTATATGGCTAGCTTTGGCGCCAAGCATTAAACACCGCTAGGCAAAATGGGCCACTAGCGCCCTACTAGCAGGCGCCAGCAGCTCTGGAATACATAGCAAAAAAGCTTCCCCAATCAATCTTTACAAGATCCATCCATGCAACGCCGCCACTTTCTCTCTCTATCCGCGCTTTCTGCCATGGGCGCAGCGCCCCATTTATCGTTTGCGGCAGATGCGTACCCGAACAAACCTGTGCGCATTGTCATCCCCTATGCCGCAGGCGGCGTGACCGACAGCGTAGGCCGCAAGCTGTGCGAGAACCTCGGCAAGGCGCTAGGCCAAGCCATGGTGGTGGACAACAAAGCAGGCGCGGGAGGCACTCTTGGCATGGGCGAAGTGGCTCGTGCGGCTGCTGATGGCTACACCCTGGCACTATCAGCCATCAGCCCTCTGACTTTGTCGCCGCATTTGATGAAGCTGCCCTACGATCCAGCGACATCTATCGCTGCCGTAGCACCCATGATGTACTCGCCCGTTTATGTACTGGCTACACCTGCCTTTAGCGGCAAAACTTGGGAAGATTTAATCGCGCAGGCCAAAGCCAAACCAGACTCGATCCGCTTTGCTACATCGGGCATTGGCTCGGTGGGCCACATCATGCTGGAGCAGATTCAGGCCAAGACGGGTACAAAGATGATCCACGTGCCATACAAAGGTGTTGGCCAAACGGTGAACGACGCTGTAGGCGGGCACTTTGAGATCATGCTGGGCAACCCGTTTGGCACCATCAACGGGCTCTTGCAACAAGGCACTTTGCGCCTGCTGGCCACCACCGGCCCCCAACGCGCACCCAACCAGCCCAACGCCAAAACCTTGGCGGAATATGGCATACCTGAAGCCAACTTGACCTCACTCTTCGGCTTTATGACACCCGGCAAAACCCCGCCCGCCATCATTGAGCAGCTGGCCAAGGCCATTCACACCCAGCTGGACCAGGCCGATATCAAAGAGCTGATGCGCAGCACCGATAACGTGCCACTGAAGATGAGTCCAGCCGAATTTAGCGATTTGCTACGTAAAGAGAGTGCCGCCAACGCCACGATCATTGCGAAAACCGGTATTACGCTGTAGCCGTCCATGATGTAACAGCGACGGCGTAATCTCAATAAATGCAGGTTGACTAGCGCGCCTGCGTTGGCCGAAAGCGCATACAACTTACATGGGCTGCCAAAGGGCGCATCTCTTAACGAGATGCGCCCTTTCTTCATGGAAAGCAGCCCCCTCAACCACCACATCAACTGTCAACAATCTCCTGCCCCACCAATAGTGACATCATACAAATCATCAATGACCGCGAGAAAAATGTAGAATTTCACTATCCATTAACCGGTATTGATACTCGTGCCCAATCGATTGCTCCCTCCTTCGCGGCAAAACCGCGAGAAATGCGGCGCCCGGCGAGCGCATATCCAAGGCATGACCGCCATGGCCACGTTGCTTGCACTGCCAGCGTGGAGCCGTACAGCCGACGCCATGAGCAACAACTGGAACGCATGGCACTGGGCCTTGGCGGTGTGCTTGGCCATTTTGCTGGGCATCGTGCTGCTGGAGGCGCTCTATACAGCCCGCCATTACCTGTTCACGATCAACCGCCTGTTTGGACGCCAGCGTCCCATCTACGCAGGTATTGAAGAAGCCCATTGGCCGCACATCACCGTCTTTATTGCTGCGCACAATGAAGAAGCCGTGATCTCGGGTTGTATCGAGGCCTTGCTGGATGTGGACTACCCGCGTGATCGCATGACCATCATGCCGGTGAACGACCGCTCTACCGATGGGACACGAGAAATCATCGATCACTACGCCCACCGCAACCCAGGGCGACTACAGCTGTTTCATCGCCAAGAAGGTGCACCGGGCAAAGCGGCCGCGTTAGCCGATGCCACAGCACTGGTACAAAGCCATGGCAAGTCGGAGTTGATTGTGGTGTTCGATGCCGACTACCTACCGGGTAAAAAGATCATCAAGCAGTTGGTGGCGCCCTTCCTCGACCCCGAGATTGGCGCGGTAATGGGGCGTGTGGTGCCGCAGAACGCAGGTGTTAATTTACTCACCCGCTTGCTCGATCTGGAGCGCGCAGGTGGCTACCAGGTTGATCAGCAAGCGCGCTACAACCTGGGCGCAGTGGCCCAGTACGGAGGCACCGTGGGGGGCATACGCCTAAGCGCGCTGCGCGAGGTTGGCGGCTGGACGCCGAACGTACTGGCCGAGGACACCGACTTGACCTACCGCCTGCTGCTCAAAGGCTGGCAAACCGCCTACCTGGGCTATGCCGAATGCTACGAAGAAGTGCCCGAAAGCTGGGCCGTGCGTTTTCGCCAGATCAGCCGCTGGGCCAAAGGCCACAACCAGGTTCTCACCAAATTTGGGCGCGACATGCTCACCCGCAAAGGGTTAACCAACATGGAGCGCGTGGACGGCATTGCGCTGCTGGGCGTTTTTCTGATGTCGCCCATTTTGTTGATTGGTTGGGTGTTGGCCTTGGCGCTCACCATCGCGGGTTTTGGCATTGGTATGGACATCAATATCGCGCTGTTGATGCTGGTTATCACCACCGGCTTTGCTTGTGTGGGTAACTTTGCTGCATTTTTCGAAGTGGCCGCTGCCGTGCACCTGGATGGCCACCAGCAGCGCCTGCGCCTGCTGCCGCTGCTACTGGTTGGCTTTGTGGTCAGCATGTTTGCGGTGTCCAAAGCATCACTCGATGGCCTGGTGCTTGATAAGCTGCTACGCCGCCAATTCAAATGGGACAAGACGGTGCGCTACCGCCAAGGTAGCACTTCGCTTGACAACCTGCCATGAGCCTCATTGCATCACCTTTGGTGTTTGGTCTAGCGTGGTTACTGGCGACCGCCACCGTTCTTTTACTCCCCGTGCTGCCTGCGCTGCGCGAGCTTTTTTCACGCAGCGATGCCGGTGCGCTGGAAATTGATCACCTGGACGACGGCCACACCGCATACGACGCCCAGAGCGCACTCAAGCGACTACCGCTGCTGGAAGAAATGCCCCGCATCGCCCAGTGGCAGCATGATGACCGGGGCAGGCTGTTGGTGCCACGTGGTCAAGGTCGCTTGTCCGTTAAAACACAGAACTCCTTGGTGTTGGGCTTTCGTGCAGAGGTCACCACCCTGGTATGTGCAGAGACGGTAGAACTGCAAGCCAACAGCATGGTCAAACACATCTTGCATGGCAAGCACATCCACTGCCTGGGACCTGTATTTTTGGCACGAAAAACCAGTGCTGTCCGCAATATCGTGCTGGCACCGGGCGTGCACTTTCAACGCTTGGCTGCCAACTGCGTTTTTACCTGGCCACTCAAGCGCCATATTGGTTTCCCCATTGATGGGCTGGGCGAAGGCATGCCCTTGACCGTTGTACAGCGCAGGCACCATGGTGATCTGCATTTGCGTGCCGGAAGCTTGGCACAAGGCGGTCTGGTCATCACCGGCAATCTGCACATGGACGACGGCGCTGTGGTGGTTGGTCACATCAAGGTGCATGGCAATGTCGCAATGGGAGCAGGCGCCTGTATCAAGGGAGCATTGTTTGCACTGGGCAGCATACGCACGGCGGGCAACAACTACATTGAAGGACCACTTTCTGCCGGGCACAGCCTGCGCTTGGGTATCAACAGCCAAGTCGGCAACAAACAGGTACGCAGCAGCGCATCTGCATGGACGATCCAGCTAGAGGCATCGGTGCGGGTGTATGGCAGCCTGTCGGCAGTCCGCATGGGCGAGGTAATGCTATGACACCGAGCCTGCGTCATATGCGCCTTTGCGCTGCGCTTAGCTTACTGGGGATTGCCCAAAGTGCGTGGCCTGCACCAACAGCACAGCCGCCAAGCCCGGCCGATTTCACAACCCATGACGGTGCCTATTTCACCACCATTGGCGGCCACGTAGTGGATCCATATTTCATCAACAAAAGCTTCATCATTGCACTGGAAGCCAACGCCCCTGTGCGTGCCGAGTTTGAGCGCTGGTTGCAATGGCTTTTGCCGCGTCAGCGCCCGGATGGTGGTTTTGATCGCTATTGCATGGATAGCAGCAATCAGTGGAAGAGCTGCATGAAGGCCGACGCCGATGATTCGACGGCTGCCACCACGATGCAGCTGCTGGCAATGGCAAACAAGAAAGGCTGGATCCCAGCAGCGCAAAAATTGTCAGTAGCTCGCGCCAGCCGCAATGCCCGCCGCCTGCTTACAAGTTTGCTCAACCCAAAAACGGCCATGTACCAGGTGTTTGCCGACACCGAGCAGTACTACCTGATGGACAACGCCGAAGTTTACGAGGGCTTGCGTGCCGTGGGTGAAACTGCTGCAGCCAACGCCTTGGCTTCTGCCATGCGCCGCCAGTTTTTCACCGGCACCGATTGGAAGCCCGCAATTCCTGAATACAAAGAGGTGCAGTTTTACCCGCACAGCCTGGCCCATGCCTATATCTGGGGCACCAGCATTCTGCCCAGCAACGAATCATCGGGCGCCATGGCACGGTGGCTGGCAGCCAATGGCAACACCTGGCTGCAGCGATCCGGTGACCAATACGCCTGGGGCCTAGTGGCCTGGGAGCTGCGTACTTATGCCCCGGCCTATGCTGCCTGCTGGCGAGCATCGCTGCGGCCGTTTCAAGCATCTATCGGCTGGACAGTGCTCGATGCCTTTGTAGACCAATCCTTGCAACACCTGGGCATTGGCACGCAATGCGCGCTGGCCCCAGTACCGGCAGCCACCCAGCCATGAAGCGCTCTACCAAGACCAAATGGCTGCTGGCGCTGTTGATGGCAAGCTTGGCCTTGGGCCTGATCATCTGGCGACAAAGCCAAAGCGTAAGCGGTGCACACACCTACGGCACCATCACCCTGCTCATCCCTGACAACATGGACAGCCGCAACCCCGAAGTACAGATATGGACGGATGCCGCTCGCGAACGCGGCGTGCTGCTGCGCCCCTTACAGGTCAGTGAATGGGTGCGCGGCGCCAATTACAGCAGCGCCGGGCCTGTTATGTCAGTCATCGTTCCTGACACCTTTCACCGCCAAATGTCTAACGCTGCCGTGCAGACCATCTACCGTGTCGTCGAAGCGGGCGGCAATGCCATGATCGTGCAAGACGGCGGAATTTTGGACGAGCGCGGCTCCTACCCCCATGGCCCCAGCCGTTTTTCACGCCTGTTGGGCGTGCAATATGGCAATTACGACCAGCTGCATGACCAGCTGTCCCACTACGACGAAATCATTGGGTCGCCAGCCACCATGGAACAACTGGGCATCCCCCCCGGTCGGTACCTGAGTGCCCTCGCCGCAGCCAATCTCACCACGGCCAATAGCGCGAATCTGGCCCATATGGATACGTCTTTCTCGGCCTTGATCGCGGGCTATACCAAAGAGACACAACGCTTTGCCGTGCTCAAAACCGGCCAAGCCGAGCCACAGAATCTCTTGCTCAAATCCTCCAATGGCGACACCACCGCCAGCGTGCATTCCTTGGGCAAAGGCAAAGCCATGTTTGTCAACCTGCCGCTCACGTATCTGGTGCAACGCACCGACGGCATTTTTCTACATGGTTTCTTAAAGCTCTACGCCAGCGACATCGTCGGCCAACCCCTGTTACTGGATACCCCAGAAGGCCGTGGTGCGCTGGTGCTGAACTGGCACAACGATGATGGCCGAGCCATTGGTTTGCTGCACCAGCTGCAGAACGCAGGGATTTTTGACCATGGTCACCAGTCCATGCATTTCACTGCAGGCCCTGATGTCGATTCGATAGGTGATGGCAAAGGCATGGACCTGGAGCACAACGCCGATGCCCTGAGCATGATCCAGAAACTGCGCCAGCAAGGCCACACCATTGCCAACCATGGGGGCTGGATACACAACTACTTCGGCCATCGCATCAATGACGACAACGGCGACGATTACGTCGAGTATCTAGACCTGAACAATGCGGCGATAACGCGCGCCAACGGCGGCCAGCCGCTCAAGGAATACTCCTCCCCACTGGGCAACCAGCCGCTGTGGGTGTACGACTGGATGGAACAGCAGGGCGTTCAGGCGTACTACATGGCGGGTAATGTGGGCATGCCTCCCACCCGGGTATGGATGGGCAAGCGTCGCATGGGCTCTGCATGGGCGTTTCCTGTTACCACCTATGGCCAGGTTGCATCGGCAGAAGAGGCATCCTTTAGACACATGCCCATTGCCGAGTTTGGCGCCTGGCTGCAGCAAGTAGCCCGGTTTATCGAGCAGCAAAGCGCCATGCGCCTGAGCTACTTTCACCCAATCGGTGCCGTGATCTACCTGCCCGCTGTCAAAAGCTATATCGACACCGTGCAAGCCTGTGCTGATCGGGGTAAGTGCCAGTTCATATCGATGACCGAGGCGGCTGAATTCCTCTCTCGCCGGGAGCAGGTGCAATGGTCGATGCGCCGTGAAGGCGACCACGATGTACTGAACGCCCAGCACCCCTCATCCATGAACGCTATGACCTGGCGTATTCCAAAGACGCACTATGCGGGCGTCACTATCCAAAACGGTGAAGCCCTCCTGAAAAACACGGATACCGGTTGGCTGGTCACCGTACAAAGCGGCAAAGCGCTAGAGCTAAAGCTGCACTTGCAGCCATGAGCGCCCGAATCCATCTCCTCCCTGCTGCCTCCGTAAAAAACTCCCTGCTCCAGCGCTTGGCCAGCATGCACTTTCCGGTGTTCTCGACAACATATGAACAGCGCATCAACAAGCCAAACAAATCTGCCTAAAACCTGCCTGCCTACACCTCTTCCCGCCATGAAAGCCACTGCCTTCTCCGCCCCCTTCACCCTTGCAGCTACTTTGTTCGTTGCAGCGCCCATCAACGCATTGGCGCAAACGCCAAGCGCGGAAACCGCAGTCGCAGCCCCTGTCGCAAGCGCCGCCGATGCCCCTGCATTTGAGCCGGGCCAACGTGGCCGAGTGGATTTAGGCATGGGCTTTGCATCGCTGACCGGTGGCAACAGCAGCTGGAGCGACCAGTACATGCGCGGCAACATCGGCCTTAACCCCGACACCACACTGAACTGGGAGCTTGCCAGCCAACGCCACTTCAATGAACGCGGCACGGTTGGCGCGCTGTCGCTAACGCACACGCTGTCACCTCTCTGGTACATGACAGCAGGCGCCAGCTCTGGCAGTGCAGATTTTCACAACAAGTACCGGGCCGATTTGGGCATCTATCGAAAATGGACGGAAACCCAGCAATGGGTGAGCGGCCTGTCAGTGATGCGCTCGGCTAGCCGCGACAACGTACACCGCGACACCGGCGCGACCATGTCCCTGGCCTACTACTCAACCAACCGGTGGGTGGCAGAAGGTGGCGTGGTCTACAACCGCTCCAATCCCGGCTCGGTCGACGGCTTTCGCGGCTTTGGCGCACTCACCTTGGGCGCCGAAAAACAGCACTATCTGACAGCCCGTATCGACCACGGCAAAGAAGGCTATTTACCCACTAGCGCGATCGCCGTCAACGGCGACCGTGTCGGCTTTCAATCCACCGAGTTTTCGCTGACATGGCGCCACTGGCTGGCGCAAAACTGGGGCTATGTGGTGGGCGGCCAGTACTACCGCAACCCCTACTACAACCGCAAAGGAATAAGTGCGGCTGTCTTTTTTGATTTTTAAGGCGCTTGCACCATGGCCAATATGCGCATGACCCGCCAGCACCGTGGCTTGCGGAGCTATATCTGGACGCGCCAGCAAGCGCTGCAGCTAGTGGTGGTGCTCGCGCTGTGGTGGGCCGTACTGTGGGGTCTGCACCAGCACATCGTGCAGGGTTGGGCCCATGTGCTGGCTTGGGCTTGGCCACAGCTGGGCCTAGGGCCAAGCACGGCCGTCAAGCTGTCGGCGGCAGGGCCGTTTGGCTTTCCCGTCACCGTGATCCGGACTGAGTTTTTTGTGCCTGCTCCCAGCCTGTGGCAGTGGTGGCTGGGGTTTGTGGCATCGGTCGGCCTGTTAGTCAGCTCCGGGGTTTTATCGCGCGAGCGTCTTCCACTCATTTATGCGCTGCGCATCATCGGGTTTCTGGGCTTGGTCAGTCTGCTGGCTTATGAATACCTGCCCGCGCTACTGGTGTCTGACGTTAACCGTCTGCTGACAGACAACATGCTGGACATTGGCCTGGCCATGCTATGGGTGCTGCCGCTGGTCCACGCCCTGGTGCTCTACATCTTCCCGCTACCGGTACTTCTGAAAGTACTGGCTACTTTTTGTGGGCTCCTGTTTATCGGGGTCAGCATCCCACTGCAAGCGGCATCACTGGCCTGGGTGGCCAGCCAAGGCAGTCTAGTGGTGGCCGTTCCGCTGTACATGCTGTGTACTTTTTTGCCGCAGATTGTGGGGCAGCTGGGGATTTACGGCCTTTTCATGAGCCTGGCACCGGCACCCCAGTTCTAACAAATACTATTTTGATAGCTGCTATCGCCCACCAGTAAGGCGCTGGGGGCTATTTTTATCAAACCCTGCGCCATCCTTCCGAAATTTGGTTTACTACTCAACCATTAGTCGACATTCCCCGTCTGGCAAGCCGCAAGGCTGACAATGCCTAGCGTTGCAGCCACCCACCCGGATCACGCTGCAGCAACCGGTTTTGTCATGTGGGCCAGGCCCCAGGCTGCCACCTTGTGGTGAGCAGCCCGTGTGCCAGCCCAATTTCCAAGGAGAGAGAAAAAATGCTGTACCTCGTTCGTATGGATGTGAACATCCCCCGCGACCTGCCTGTTGAGCAAGTCAATGAGATCAAAGCCCGTGAAAAGGCTTACTCGCAAGATCTGCAGCGTGACGGCCGCTGGCGCCACCTGTGGCGCGTGGCTGGCGAATACGCCAACTACAGCGTGTTTGATGCCGCATCGAACGACGAGCTGCACAACCTGCTGCAGGCCCTGCCCTTGTTCCCGTTCATGACGATCTCGGTCACGCCTTTGGCGCAGCATCCATCGGCCATTGCGCAGAACTAATCTGTTGTTCAATTAGCTGCCAGCGCCCATCCTGAAAAGGATGGGCGTTTTGTTTTTTTATAGCTGTACGTGCAGCTGACCCACACCATCAAACGTGGCCTCCACCGTATCGCCAGCCTGTGCCATCAACAGGCCTACCCAGCTACCCGTAGTGACCACGCTGCCCGCACGCACAATACCAAAGTGCTGGGTGGCATAGCGCAGCCAAGCGGACAGTAACCACGCCGGGTCTTGCAGTGAATGGCTGCCCTGGCGCTGCACCAGTGCTTGCTGGCCGATGCGCACGGTACAGCTTTGCTGCGCCCAATCGCGCGGTGTATATGCCTGCCAGGCGCCCAGCGCCAGCGCACCGTGGCATAGCAAATCAGCGGCTTTCAGCGCATCCGGGGCCTGCAATTGCTGCAGCCAGCGCGAATCAACGACCTCCACACTCACCGCCATTGCGTCAATCAGCGATGCGGCACTCCATTCATCCAACTGCGCAGCCAAGTCTGCATCCACATCCTGGCCTATGCGCAGCGCGATTTCTGCCTCTATACCGCGCAACATAAAGGGCTGGCTGCGCAAATCAGCCCCACTAGCACCCGCCAGCACCACGCCTTGCGGCGGCAGCGGTGCATGGCCTAAGGGCTGGCTACGGCTTACGCCGCCGGACTTCCAGTACTTCGGCGCATGGGCCCTATCGCCCCACTCCGCAGCGCGCAGTTGGTGCAGAGCGATGATCTCGTCCGCCGTTAATGCGTGTGGCCACAGCGCCGCGTCCAGCGGAGCGCCTGCCGCGGTAGCGGTGCGCAGCGCATCGGCCAATGGTTGTGAGGTGGTGGCAGCTGTTGCGGAGTGATCAGTCATGGCAGAGCAAGTTAAAAAAACAGGGGTGACGCGTACAGTGCGTGCAAGGCACTCAGCTACAGAACTATAAAAAAATTGGCAGCCAGCGACCGTCTCCATTGCGAAGTTAACTCTCATTTTTACCAATTAACTTTTCGCATGGTTATGCGTAGAATGCATTTCATGCAGATGATCCGGCCTTGGACAAACGGGGGCAGGCGAATTTAAGCTGTGCGCACCCATTAACACTGTGGATCCTATGACATCCTCAAGCACATCTCCCGCCGCAGCCACACACACGCTGCCTTCGTACCTGGACCCTCACCACCTGGGCCCTTGGGGCAACTACCTGCAACAGGTTGACCGCGTAACGCCTTATCTGGGCTCACTCGCACGCTGGGTTGAGACACTCAAACGCCCCAAGCGCATCCTGATTGTGGATGTGCCCATCGAGATGGATGACGGCAGTATTTCCCACCACGAAGGCTATCGCGTGCAGCACAACCTGAGCCGCGGCCCGGGCAAAGGTGGCGTGCGCTTCCACCAGGATGTGACACTGTCCGAAGTGATGGCGCTGTCAGCATGGATGTCGATCAAAAACGCTGCGGTGAACGTGCCCTACGGCGGCGCCAAGGGCGGCATTCGCGTCGACCCCAAGAAGCTCTCCAAAGGTGAGCTAGAGCGCATGACACGCCGCTACACCAGCGAGATTGGCCTGCTGATTGGCCCATCCAAAGACATCCCCGCACCCGATGTGAACACCAACGGCCAGATCATGGCCTGGATGATGGACACGTACTCGATGAATACGGGCGCCACTGCCACCGGCGTGGTCACGGGCAAGCCAATTGATCTGGGCGGCTCACTGGGCCGTGTCGAGGCCACAGGCCGCGGCGTGTTTACCGTGGGCATGGAAGCAGCCAAGCTGTCTGGCCTGGCGCTGCAAGGCGCCCGTGTGGCCGTGCAAGGCTTTGGCAATGTGGGCGGCACCGCTGGCAAGCTGTTTGCCGACGCGGGTGCCGTCGTCGTCGCCGTGCAAGACCACACCGGCACCATCTACAACGCAAAGGGACTGGACGTAGCGGCGCTGCTGGAGCATGTTGCCAACACCGGTGGTGTCGGCGGCTTCAAGGGCGCAGACAAGATGAAGAACGATGAGTTCTGGGGCGTGGATTGCGAGATCCTGATTCCCGCTGCGCTGGAGGGCCAGATCACGGCCAAGAACGCAGACAAAATCAAGGCCAAAATGGTGATCGAAGGCGCCAACGGCCCCACTACTACTGAGGCCGATGACATCCTGACCGCCAAGGGCGTGCTTGTGCTGCCCGACGTAATCGCCAACGCTGGTGGCGTAACGGTGAGCTACTTTGAATGGGTACAGGATTTCAGCAGCTTTTTTTGGAGCGAGGACGAGATCAACGCCCGTTTGGTGCGCATCATGCAAGAAGCTTTTGCCGCCGTGTGGCAAGTGGCACAAGAGAACAAGGTATCGCTGCGCACCGCCACCTTCATCATCGCCTGCCGCCGCATTTTGCATGCACGCGAGATGCGTGGTTTGTATCCATAAAGCGACCGTTCTGACTGCCCTGCGCAGCACTTCCACGACAAGCGGCTTTCGGGCCGCTTTTTTGCGCCCTCTTCATCGAGCACAAAGCATGGCTTTCGCCAATGCAAAGCAGTTTGCAGGCAAACCCCCTCACACACACCTGCAGATCTGCCTATGGTTACGCATCACCTACAACCAAGAACAGGAGACTGCCATGCGCATGCTGCGCCGTCATATAGCCACTGCCTTGTTACTGGCGCCGCTGTGCGCCTGGGCCGACTGGCCAGAGCGTCCTATTTCTATCGTTGTGCCAGCTGCGGCAGGTGGCACCACCGACATCGCCGCACGTGTGCTGGCCGAGAAAATGGGCCGAGCCCTCGGCACCAACGTCATCGTAGAGAACAAGGCTGGAGGCGGCGGTAGCATTGGCACCGCCTTTGTCGCCCGCGCCAAGCCCGATGGATACACCCTGTTGATGGGCAATATCGGCCCGGTAGCGATCAACTTCAGCCTCTACAAAAACCTGCAGTACAAAGAGACCGATTTACGCGGCATCACCAACGTCATTTCGGTGCCAAATATCCTCGTGGTGAATGCCAATACACCCGTCAAAAATGTGCAAGAGCTGATTGCCTGGGGCAAGCAAAAGCCGCTCTCGGTAGCGACCTCCGGCATTGGTCAGTCGCCACACATGTCGTCCGAAATGTTCCGCCAAAAAACAGGGCTGGATGTGACCTTGGTGCCGCACAGCGGCGCAGCGCCTGCGGTGACTGCCTTGCTCGGTGGCCAAGTCGACTACATGATCGACAACCTGCCAAGCTCAATGCCTCACATCAAATCTGGCAAGTTTCGCGCTTTAGCGATCACCAGCAAAGACCGTTCGGCTCAGTTGCCTGATGTACCCACCATGCGCGAAGCGGGTGTACCTATGGAGGTTACCGCCTGGTTTGGCTTGCTAGCACCCGCAGCCACACCGGATGCTGTAGTCAACCGCCTCCAAAAAGCTGCGCACGACGCCATGCAAACACCCGAGATTCGTACCAAATTTGCCGACCTGGGCGGTGTGCCAGGCGGAGAAGCACCTGCTGAGTACGACGCCTTTATCGCGCAAGAACGCAAGAGCTGGGCCCAGATCGTTAAAGCCGCCAACCTCTCCCTCGAATAAACCGCGCATTCCTTTCGAACCGTATGACCGATACCGTATCCCACATGCTCGCTCAGTCGTTTGGCTCCATCCCTGCCATGGTGGAGGCCAATGCCCAAGAGCGCCCGCAACATACCGCACTCATCCTGGGTGACGAGCAACTCAACTACGCGGCACTGGCACGTGGCATGCATCAAGTGGCACGCTCGCTGCAACGCCAAGGTTTGCAGCCTGGCGACGTGGTCGCGATATGTGCAACCTCCTCTGCGCAATACGTTCTGGCCTACCTCGGTGCCTTACGCGCTGGCGTGGTGGTAGCGCCGCTTGCACCATCTTCAACGGCAGAGCATTTGAGCGCCATGCTTGCTAACTCCCAGGCCAAGCTGGTGCTGCGTGACCACGAAGTCGCCAAGCAATGGCCCGTGCAAGCAAACAACGCCGTGCAATGCATTGCGCTAGACGATGCACCCGAAGCAGGTATGCCTTGGACCGAATGGCTAGCGCAAGCAAGCAGCGATGCAGATCCCGCCTCCATCACACCGCAGCCCGACTGGCCCTTCAACCTGATCTACTCATCTGGCACCACGGGTGTACCAAAGGGCATTGTTCAATCCTGGGGCATGCGCTGGGCGCATGTACAGCGCGCAGTAACCAACGGCTACGGGGCAGATTGCGTCTCGCTGTGCGCCACACCGCTTTACTCCAACACCACCTTGGTCGCCGCACTGCCTACGCTGGCTTTAGGGGGCACCTTGGTGCTGATGCGCAAGTTTGATGCCACCACCTATTTGCAGCTGGCACACGGCCATCAAGCCACGCACACCATGCTGGTGCCCGTGCAGTACCAGCGTCTACTGGATTGCCCGGCGTTTGATGCAACTGACTTGAGCCATTTGCAGCACAAGTTTTGCACCAGCGCGCCGTTTAAGCCAACGCTCAAAGCTGAGGTGCTACGCCGCTGGCCCGGCAAGTTGATTGAGTACTACGGCATGACCGAAGGTGGCGTGCGCTGCGAATTGCATTGCCACGACAACCTCGACAAGCTGCATACCGTGGGCTGCGCAGGCGCGGGCGCAGATATCCGCTTTATTGATGAAGATGGCAAGGAGTTGCCACGCGGCGAAGCTGGTGAGATTGTGGGCCGCTCCGCCGGCATGATGACTGGCTACTATCGCCTCCCGGACAAGACACGCGAGGCCGAATGGTTCAGCCCTAGCGGTGAGCGCTTTATCCGCAGCGGCGATGTAGGGCAAATGGATGCAGATGGCTTCATCGTGCTGGGAGATCGGAAAAAAGACATGATCATTACCGGCGGATTTAACGTCTACCCCAGCGATATCGAAGCCGTCATGCTGCAGCACCCCGAGGTACGTGAATGCGCCGTTATCGGCGTGCCATCGGAAGCCTGGGGAGAAACACCGGTGGCCTACGTGATCGCCAAGCCCGGCCATCAACCAGTCGCAGACGATTTGCAGCAGTGGCTCAATCACCGCGTCGGCAAAACCCAGCGTGTTGCCGATATGGTGATAACAGACCAGTTGCCGCGCAGCGAAATTGGCAAGGTGCTGAAGCGTGAGCTGCGACAGATGTATGCCACGCGCCCAGCACAGCGCAGCCAGTAGCACTCAACCCCCACCTGTAGGAGCTTGCAATGAGTCGTTCACGTTTTCCGTTTCGTCGCGCATTCGCAGCGACACTTGCGATAGCTGGTTTCGGTCTTATGCCTTCTTTGTCAAGCGCCGCAGACTGGCCCACCAAGCCCATCCAGCTTGTCATACCTTACCCGCCAGGCGGCAGCGCCGACTTGCTGGGCCGGCCGCTGGCCATGCAGTTACAGCAGCAATTGGGTCAATCGGTGGTGCTGGAGTACAAACCAGGTGCTGGCGGTACCCTGGCATCACAATATGTGGCCCGCGCCAAGCCTGATGGCTACACCGTGCTGATGGTGCTCGCAGCGCACGCCATTAACGACAGCCTCTACCCCAAACTGCCTTACGACACCCGTAAAGACTTTGCACCGGTATCGCTAATCGCCAACCTGCCAATGATTGTGGTGGGTAGCAACAAACTGGCCGCCAAAAGCATTCCTGATCTCATCCAGGCAGCCAAGGCTGCACCCGGCAAGCTGACGTTTGGCTCTGCAGGCAACGGCAACACGGGGCATCTGGCAGGCGAGCTTTTCAACAGTACGGCGGGCATTCAGATGACCCATGTTCCCTACAAAGGCAGTGCTGGCGTGGTGAACGCCATGCTGGCCAGTGATATTGATCTGACGTTTGACAGCATCTCGACCTCGATCCCCCATGTACGCAGCGGCAAGCTACATGCTTTGGCGGTGACCAGCGCCAAACGCTCAGCACTCGCACCCGAGGTGCCAACTGTGCAAGAGCAAGGCTTGGGCGGCTTTGATATCACGGGTTGGTACGCCATCATCGCGCCTGCAGGCACCCCGGCAGCCGTCAGCAATCGCCTGAGCAAAGAGATAGCCACCGCGCTGCAAAACCCACAACTGCAATCGCAGTTAGCCGCCAGCGGTTATGAGCCTGTGGGCTCTACGCCGCAAGAGCTGGGCGCACATATCAACCGGGAGATTGATCGCTGGGCAGCGGTGGTGAAAGCGACGGGAGCACGTATCGACTAACCATTAAAAACGCCCCGAAAAATCGGGGCGTTCTTCTATCTGAAAGTGCTTATCGTGAGGCTGCCAACTGCTCCAAGGCAGCACGCAGCGCCTCATCGTTGTTCACGACTTCCTCACTCTTGTCGGCAGGGGCTTTGCGCAAAATGCCTGTGATACGGCCCGAGTCCTGCATCAAGCGATTGGCGTACAAAGCGCCGTTGCCAGAGCTACCCACATTGCGCCAGTCACCTTCGCCGGTATTGACACTCCAGTTCATCCAGAATGAGCGCACCGTCTGGGTGGAAGTGCTGCTGCGGAACTTCACGCACTGCGTCCTGCCAGCATCATCACCGCGGATCAGCTGCTCGCAAGCAAACAGACCGTCATAAGACACCGCCATGCCATTGCTGTAGGAGGAGCCTTGGCTCACGCGCGTCAAATCCATAGGGTTGTGCTCCATGCGCCCCGCTTCATCTGCATAGACCAGGCTCCACACGCCCAGGAGTGCCTGAGGAGTGTTGTCGTAACCAAACTGAAAGCGTTTGATCTGCTTTTCTTGCTCGCCCGGCAGAGTGATGTAGCCCAAGGTACCGCTGACAAAACGAATACGAACATTGCCAGGGCTTCCGCTTTCAAAGCCACTGCGGTCGCCGCTGCCCAAGTAGCGCCCGCCCTCATAACGGCCCAACAAGGTATCCACTACGTTGTCTTTGTTCAAGTGCCCTGTCGCCATGTAGAACGTTGGCTGGCCATTACGCTCATACGCATAAACCTGCATGACCACCGTATCGTTTTGCACATCAATGGCAAACCCGCGTCCAGGCTTGCCATTCAGCTCATCCGTAGCCACCCAGGTTCCACCTTGTGGCACAAAAGCATGGGCCATGCCCGTCATGGCAATCAGTGCAGTGGCAATCGCGTGTTTCAACATATCTCAACTCCCTTGATCTGGGCACTGCAGGTATTGCAGCACCAATGTGCTGCGAGTATATCGGCGCATAGCGCCATGCCTGTGTCAGTGCATTTCGCTACGCTGGCGGGACTGCTGGTTGCGTTGCACTGTTTTACGCGCCAAGGCAATTACCGGGGCATCTACCATACGGCCGTTGACCACGCAGACCCCGCCTTGTGCGGCATCGGCTGCCGCCAGCACTTGCTCGGCAGATTGCAACTGTGCCTCCGTTGGCGTGTAGGCCGCATTGACCTCGGCCACCTGCATGGGGTGGATGCAAAGTTTTCCGCCGAAACCGCCGCGCACGGAGCGCTCGGCATCAGCACGCACCACGGTGGCATCTTGGGTATTGGTGGTAACGCCATCAATAGGCGCAGCCAGTTGCGCACGGCGCGATGCCAGTACAACCGCCATGCGCACGGACACCAATTCCGCCTCATCAGCTGCGCAGGCCAAGCCTGCATCTACCTGAAAATCCAGATGCCCGAATGCCAAGCGCAGCACTTGCGGGGCTTGGGCAATCGTATCCACATTGTGCAAGCCCCAAACCGATTCGATGATGGGAACGATCACGCCACCAGCACCTACCGCTTTGGCCAGGACGGCCAGCGCAGCAGCCTCCTCGGCCTTAGGCAACACCACCCCTGCGCAGCCATCTGCACACAAGGCGCACAGCGCCTGTACATCCGCATCAAACCAGGTTGTTCCCGGTGCGTTGATGCGCACCAGCAGGCGCGCACGCTGCGCTTGCGTCAAGCCGTGCACAGCCTGCAGCAGGGCAGCACGCGCTTGCTCTTTTTCTGCAGGGGCTACCGCATCTTCCAGATCGACAATCACCGCATCGGCACCACTAGCCAATGCTTTGGCAATACGCTCTGGGCGGCTGGCGGGGACAAACAGCCACGAGGTAGCGGTGGCCAAGGGGTGATTCTCAAAATTCATAGCAATATATCCAAATACAACGGGCGCCATGCGCCCGTTTTGCTTCAGTACTTGCGCGATGCGCTAACCGCACATCGCGCTAGATGGGACGGGCTTACTCCGCCGTCACACCCGCTGCACGGATCACAGTGCTCCAGCGCTTGACTTCGGACTCCAGCTGGGCTTTCAGGCTGGCAGGCGTTGCGCGGTCAGGCGTGACCAGCTCGCTGCTCAAATCAGCAATGCGCTGCACCACCACGGGGTCTTTGATGGCAACGTTCAGCGCTTCGTTGATCTTGGCGATCACTTCAGCCGGCGTACCCTTGGGCGCGTACATACCGTGCCATACCTTCACATCAAAGCCCTTCATACCTTGTTCATCGAGAGTAGGAATATTGGGCATGGATGCCAGGCGCTGAGGCGTGGTGACACCAAACACTTTGACGCGGTTGCCATCCTTGATCACAGGCGCGGTCTGCGTGGTCTGGTCGCAAAGCAGGTCGACCTGGCCGCCCATCAAGTCGTTCATTGCCGGGCCAGCTCCCTTGTAGGGAACGGTTGTCAACTTCACACCGACCTGGTGCGCAAACAACATACCGCACAGCTGCGACACCGCGCCAATACCCGCATTGGCCAGCGATACCTTGTCCTGGTTCTGTTTGACATAGGCCAGCAGCTCCTGGAAGTTATTGGCCGGGAAATCCTTGCGCGACAGCAAAGTCATGGGTACATCCAGCACCTGGCCGATGTACTCAAAATCTTTGAGCGGGTCATAGGGCAGTTTTTTGTACAGCGACGGCGCTGTCGCCATGCCCATGTGATGGATCAAGAACGTGTACCCGTCCGGCTTGGCGCGCGCCACGCGGGCAGGGGCAATGGTGCCACCCGCACCCACCGTGTTCTCTACCACCACGGTCTGACCCAGCACTTTGCCCATGGGGATAGCCAGCATGCGCGCCACCACATCGGTCGGCCCGCCTGCAGAGTAAGGCACCACCATCACCACCGATTTGCTCGGCCAGTTCTCCGCCAGCGCGGTACTTTGCATACCCAAAGCGCCGCACATCACCATGACAGCGCTTGCCACCTTGCTCCAAACGGATTTCTTCATGCCGTGTCTCCTTGTTTTATAGATATATGAAGGCTGTTTGCCCACCGTACTTTTATAACAAGCGATCGACCTTCGACCAAGCACATACGTTCCATAGGTTATTCACCGCCGCCTGCATCTGCTCGGCAGATACGGCGTTGCTAAACGCTGCCAGGCGCATAGCCTTGTCTGTCAGTTCCTCGCGACTCAGGGTATTACCGGGGTCGCCCTTGGGCTCATCGACACGGCCTTTAAAGACACGGCCATCCGTCGTCGTAACCGTTACCTTGCCGATCCAGCGCTGTGGATAGGCGCCATCCACTTCGGCGTCCAGCTCCATGCTCACCTTGTCACGCAAGGCCATGGTGTCTTCAGCGCGGAAGTCGCTGTCAAACTCGGTCAAACCCGCAAAGCCAAAACGAGCAGCCAATGCCAGCACCGTGCCCATCGAGAACTTGCTTTGGTGCACCGTGCTCGGGTCCACTACGGGGCCAAGTACATCAATAGCGCCCTGGTGCACATGGGTCACCACCTTGGCGATATCCGATGCTTTGAGGCTGTGATCACGTATCACCTGCAGCAGTGCATCAGCCGCCGGGTGGGTATGGCGGCAGGACGCATGCCATTTGAACGAGGTCTCTGCCGTTGCCCAGCGAGTGCCCAAACCGTCCACCAGTTTGGCGGGGTTGCTATCGGTTGACATACCCGCCGCCATGCCCTGCGGGCCGCAGAAGATATCGGCCGCGCCGGTAAAACCATCCTTGGCCAAATAGGCCGCCATCAAACCCGCGCCAGCCGCGTGTGCGGTGTGCAGCTGTTTACTATCGGCAGCAGTGCGCAAAAACTCCCACAGGCCTGCGGATTGCGTGCCTGCCGAGCCAAAGGCGTGCAGCATTTGCGCAGCATTCAAACCCAGCAAATGGCCCACGGCAGCCGCTGCAGCCAAGGTACCCGCCGTACCCGTGGTGTGGAAGATTTTGTAATGCGAGCGGCCCAAAAACTCACCCACCCGGATTCCCACCTCATAACCGGCCACGCACGCCGTCAATAGCTCTTGGCCGGATTTACCCAAAGCCTGCGCCACCGCAACTGCGGGCGGAAAGACCACCGCCGCCGGATGGAACACCGAGCCGTTGTGCACATCGTCTTGCTCGGCCACATGTGATGCGGCGGCATTTGCCATGGCCGCCAGATAAGGGCTGCTGGTTTTGCCATCAGGGCCAATCACTTCCGACGGCCCTTGCTGTGGCCCCATGGCCAGCGCAAATTGGGTAATAGCGGCTACCGGGCGCGCATTGTGGCCCGCAACGGCAGATCCAAACCAGTCGATCCACAGGTCTTCGGTTTTTTGGACAACAGATTCGGGGATATCGCTGTATTGCAGCTCGGCCGCAAAGCGCGCCAATTGCGCGGCAGGGGTGTTGCTTGTAGTCATGTTTTTAGAGGGTGCAAAAGGCAGTCAAATCATGCAGGTCACAGACCGGACGATTGGCGAATCGCAGCCATCGCATCCGCAGGCAGGCCCAGCGTTTGCAAGATGGCAGCAGTGTGCTCGCCCACCGCAGGCACCGGGTCCATGCGGTAGTCAAAATGGTTGTTGCGGCCGGGCGGCAGTAGCGCGGGGATAGTGCCTACGGGCGACGCTACCTCTACAAAACGTTGGCGCGCCACCAGCTGCGGGTGTGCCCACAAGCCCGCCATGTCGTTGACATGGGCGTTGGCAATACCGGCTTCGTCCAGGCGCTGCACCACTTCACTGGCCTTGAGGCTGCTGAAGATGCGCACAATCTCTGCTTGCAGTGCAGCGCGGTTTTCGTTGCGCTTGCCGTTGCTGTCAAAGCGCGGATCGGTAGCGAGCGGCGGCGCCAGCAGCACCTTGTCGCAAAAGGCTTTCCACTCACGCTCGTTTTGCAGGCCCAGCATCACGGTGCCGCCATCGCCTGCCGTAAACGGGCCATAAGGGTAGATGCTGGCGTGCGATGCGCCAGTGCGCGGTGGTGGCGCAGCGCCCTCGTAGGCGTAGTACAGCGGGTAGCCCATCCACTCGCCCAGGGCTTCGAGCATGGAGACATCAATATGGCTCCCCTCGCCCGTTTTTCCGCGCAGCATCAGTGCCGACAAAATATTGGTATAGGCATACATGCCCGCCGCAATATCGGCCACCGATATACCGGATTTACTCGGCGTATCTGGCGTGCCGGTAACAGATAGAAAACCCGCCTCGCTTTGGATCAACAAGTCATACGCTTTTTTGTCGCGATAAGGGCCGTCTTCGCCGTAGCCGCTGATATCGCAGACGATGAGCTTGGGCAGCTCGGCATGCAGTGCCTCGTACGACAATCCCATGCGAGCTGCAGCGCCCGGTGCCAGGTTTTGCACCAGCACATCGGCACCTGCCAGCAGCTTTTTCAACGCGGCCAGCGAATGCGGCTCCTTCAAATCCAGCGCCAGGCTTTCCTTGCTGCGATTGATCCACGTGAAGTGCGAAGACTGGCCGTTGACGCGGCTGTCATAGCCACGCGCAAAATCGCCGCTTCCTGGGCGCTCCACCTTGATCACACGGGCACCCAAATCAGCCAACTGGCGCGTGCAAAACGGTGCAGCAACGGCGTGCTCCAGCGATACCACGGTGATGCCATCCAAAGGTCGGATCATGGCGTATTACCTTCAATCTACTATTTTGATAGCTGCTAGCGCCTGCTAGTTAAACCATTCCATGCTTTACAGCATCAAATACCCCGCACACTGGGCGCGAGCAGCTCACTTTTTATAACGATCAGAACGAACGCGGCAGGCCCAAAATGTGCTCGGCCACGTACGAATAGATCAGGTTGGTCGAGATCGGAGCCACCTGGTACAGACGTGTCTCGCGGAACTTGCGCTCCACGTCGTATTCGCATGCAAAGCCAAAGCCGCCGTGGTATTGCAGACAGACGTTGGCCGCCTCCCAGCTTGCCTTGGCAGCCAGGTACTTGGCCATATTGGCCTGCGCGCCCATGGCCTCGTGCTTGTCAAACATCTCGCAGGCCTTCCAGCGCATCAGGTTGGCGGCTTCTACTTCGATAAACGCATCAGCAATGGGGAACTGCACGCCCTGGTTTTGGCCAATCGGGCGGCCAAATACTTCGCGGTCCTTCACATACTTGGTGATGCGGTCAAGGAACCAGTAGCCATCGCCAATGCACTCGGCTGCGATCAAGGTGCGCTCAGCATTCAGGCCATCCAAGATGTACTTAAAGCCCTTGCCTTCTTCGCCAATCAGGTTCTCAGCAGGGATCTCCAGGTTCTCAAAGAACAGCTCATTGGTCTCATGGTTGACCATGTTCAAAATAGGGCGCACGGTCATGCCGGTCTTCTCGGCTTCGCGCAAATCCACCATGAAGATGGACATGCCTTCGGACTTTTTCTTCACCTCAGCCAGCGGCGTAGTACGGGCTAGCAAAATCATGAAATCGCTGTGCTGGATGCGGCTGATCCACACCTTCTGGCCGTTGATGACGTACTTGTCGCCCTTCTTCACCGCTGTGGTTTTGATCTTGGTGGTGTCAGTGCCGGTGGTCGGCTCTGTCACGCCCATGGATTGCAAACGCCATTCACCGCTGGCGATTTTGGGCAGGTACTTTTCCTTCTGCGCTTGGCTGCCATGGCGCAACAAGGTGCCCATGTTGTACATCTGGCCGTGGCAAGCACCCGAGTTACCGCCGCAGCGGTTGATCTCTTCCATGATGACTGATGCCTCGGTCAAGCCCAGGCCAGAACCACCGTATTCGGTAGGAATCAGCGCGGCCAACCAGCCGGCCTTGGTCAGCGCCTGGACAAAGGCCTCTGGGTAGGCGCGCTCTTCATCAACCTTGCGGAAGTATTCATCAGGGAACTCAGCGCACAGCGCGCGGATGGCGTCACGGATTTCTTGGTAATTGTTGGAGCTGGTATGTTCGATCATGGCAATTAATATTTGAGTGAAATATGCCGCTAGCGCCCTACCAAAGGGCGCTAACAGCTATTATTTTTAAAGCACCGTAGCCGTGCCCTGCATGGTGAGCCAGCCTTCGTGGTCATGCGCCCAGAGCTGCACGGTTTTGCCATCGGCAGATGGCTGTCCCAGCACGGTAAATGGGTGCAGATCAAAGGTGGGGCGCACCGCTTTGAACGAGAAATCGGTGATGACCGCTTCCGGCATATGGCGGCGCAGCAAATCGATCAACAAGGTGGCTATCAGCGGCCCATGCACGATGAGGCCGGGGTAGCCTTCTTCTTGCGTTACGTACGTGCGGTCGTAGTGAATGCGGTGGCCGTTGGCGGTAAGGGCCGAGTAGCGGAACAGCATGACTGGGTCGGCATTGATCTCGCGCGACCATGCTGCAGTTTTTTCTGCCGCGGTGGGCTTGGGAGCCGGGTCGCTGGGCTGGGCGGCTGCGCGATAAACGATGTCGTGCTCTTCAGTCAGCGCTACGCCGTTTGCATTGCGGTACTCATGCTGCACCAGCACAAACAGCAGTTCGCCGGAGCGGCCTACTTTGTGCTCCACCGATGCGATGCGCGAGATGCGCTCCAGGTTCTGGCCAATCGCTATGGGGTTTTTTGCGTTCCAGTGCAAACGCCCGCCCGCCCACATGCGGCGCGGTAGCGGCACCGGTGGCAAAAATCCGCCACGTGCAGGGTGGCCGTCTGGCCCCAGCAAGCTTTGGCGCACCATGGGCACAAAGTTCATCCAATGCCACAGCGGCGGCAGCGCATCGCCCGCTTGCGGGGCCGCATCATCGCGGTCTAGCGTGGCAGACAAGCCGGCCACAGGCGCAGCGGCAATCAGGTCGTGCATGGATTCGGACTTGCCGACCCAGCTTTGCAAATGGGCTAGCTGCGCGCTTGTCAGCGGGGCAGCGGGGGAGACAGGGTTTTGCGACATGGTGGCCACTGTCGCAGGCAATGAGGCTATGCGCAATCACAGAAATTGGAATGCATCCTTTGTCAGCGGCTAAGCCCTAGGGCAATCCCGCATTTGTGGGACGGTCGTTTCAGTTTGCTGAAGTCCTGCATTGCGAATTGCGAATTGGCAAGGCAGTTTTTGGGCGGCATCCTTGCAGCATTCGAATTTTTCTGATCCAAGGAAACAGACATGTCCCAAATGCTCGAAGGCAAAGTCGTCATCGTTACCGGTTCTGGCGGTGGTATTGGCCGTGATATGGCTCTGGCCATGGCCAAAGAAGGCGCCAAAGTGGTGGTGAATGACATCGGCACCTCTACCTCCGGTGAAGGCCATGACGATGGCCCCGCGCAAAAGGTGGTCAACGAGATCAAGGCAGCCGGTGGCGAGGCCGTAGCCAATACCGACAGCGTGTCTGATGCCAATGCCGCAGCGCGCATCGTGCAGTGCGCGGTCGACAGCTTTGGCAAGCTGGACGGCATCGTCAACAACGCCGGTATTTTGCGCGACCGCTTCTTCCACAAGATGAGCGTGGACGAGTGGGATGCCGTGATCAAGGTGCACCTGTACGGCAGCTACTACGTGGCACGTGCAGCAGCCAACCACTTCAAAGAGCAAGAGTCTGGCGCCATGGTGCACATGACGTCCACATCGGGCCTGATCGGCAACCTGGGCCAAGCCAACTACGCCGCCGCCAAGCTGGGCATTGTGGCGCTGTCCAAGAGCATCGCGCTTGACATGGCCAAGTTCAACGTTCGCAGCAACTGCATCTCGCCCTTCGCCTGGAGCCGCATGATTGGCTCCATCCCGACCGACACGCCCGAGCAGCAAGCACGCGTCGATAAGTTAAAGCAAATGACGCCCAACAAGATTGCACCACTGGCTGTCTACCTGCTATCCGACCAGGCCAAGGATGTGAACGCACAGGTGTTTGCCGTGCGCAATAACGAGATCTTCCTGATGAGCCAGCCACGCCCGCTGCGCTCTGTGCACCAAGGCGAAGGCTGGACGCCTCAGGACATTGCCTCGCACGCCATGCCTGCACTGAAGTCTTCCTTTGTGCCCATGGAGCGCTCGGGCGAAGTGTTCAGCTGGGATCCTATTTAACCAGCTCCCCTTGAGCGGCTTTGCCGCTCCCCCTCTCTAGCGCTACGCGCAGGAGGGGGGCGACACCCTCCATGAGGGGCGGGGCCTTCATCGGTGTCGAATAGATCGGATCTGCGATTTTTGGAGCCCTGCACCAAACCCAGGCTGGCGTATTGCAGAGAGGCCCAATAGGTGCTGTTTGCGAGCCGCGCACACACCGTACAAATCGCCCCATAAAAACCCAAGAGACAAAGCACCATGACCATCAACTACCAGCAACTCAAAGCCCGCCCTTTTGCCCCCGTGCACCAGCACTACACTGCGCGCGACACCATGCTGTATGCGCTGAGCTTGGGTGTGGGCAATGATCCGCTGGATACGGGCAATCTGCCCCTGGTCTATGAAGGTATGGACACGCCGCTGCAAGCGCTGCCCACCATGAGCTCGGTACTGGGCTACCCCGGCTTTTGGGCGAAGGAAGCGGACACAGGTATTGACTGGGTCAAGCTGGTGCATGGCGAGCAACGCACCACCATCCATGAGCCGATTCCGGCTGATGCCAAAGTCATCGGTAAAACCCGCATCACCCGCATCATCGACAAGGGCACCGGTAAAGGAGCCATTGTGGTGAGCGAGCGCCGCGTAGAAGGCGAGGATGGCACGCTCTATGCAACGCTGGAGCAGGTGACGTTTTGCCGCGGTGATGGAGGTTACAGCCAAGCCCTGGGCGGCCAACCCAGCGATGAATCACTGCCTGCGCTGGCCGCCACGCCAGACAGTGCACCCACCTTCACATTTGAGCACCGCATCCGCCCCGAGGCGGCTTTGCTCTACCGCCTGATGGGCGACTACAACCCACTGCATGCCGACCCGCGTGTAGCAAAGGCGGCAGGTTTTGACAAGCCCATTCTGCACGGCCTCGCCACCTACGGCATGGTTTGCCATGCACTGGTGATGACGGCCTGCCGCGGCGATGCCAGCCAGCTGCGCAGCATCAACGCACGTTTTTCGTCGCCTGTATTCCCGGGCGAAACGCTGCGCACCGAAATTTGGAAAGAAGGCACTGCACTGCAGTTCCGCGCCTCGGTAGTCGAGCGCAATATTGTCGTGCTCAGCCACGGCAACGGCAGCGTTGCAGGCTAAAAAATGCCACACAAAAAAGGCGAGCAGATAGCGCTGGCAGATCTGGATCTGTCGCGCTTTATCCGCGCCGGTGACACCATCATTTGGGGCCAGTCGGCTGCCGAGCCGCTTTCGCTGATGCAAGCCTATGTGGCGCAGCGCCAGCGCTTTGCCCGCACGCGCGTTTTTTTGGGTATTGGCGGCAGCAACACCCTACAGCCCGAGCATGCCGATGCCATTGACATGACAGGTTATGCCGCAGGCGGCACACACCGCGCGCTGGGCATGGCTGGTGTGCTGGATGCGGTGCCTTGCCACTACGCGCAGATCCCGCTACTGATTGCCAACCACCGGTTGCCGGTGGACGTGGTGTTTGTGCAGGTATCACCACCGAATGAGGCGGGCGAATGCAGCCTCGGCCTGGCCAACGATTACTTGCAGCAAGCCATGCATGCCGCGCGCTGTGTAATTGCCGAGGTGAACGCCGATGTACCCTTTACCCACGGCGCCACGCTGCGCTTGGCCGATGTAGATGCCTGGGTGCAAAGTGACCAAGCCGTTGTCAACGTTGCGGGCGGAAAAGCCGGTGATGCCGAAGCTGCCATTGCCCAGCACATCGCAAGCCGCATACCGGATGGTGCCACCTTGCAGCTAGGTATTGGCAACCTGCCCGATGCGGTGCTGCAAGCACTGCACAGCCACCGTGATCTAGGGATACACAGCGGCACCATTGGCGATCGAGTAGTCGATCTGGTGGAAGCCGGTGTCATCACCAATGCACACAAGTCCATCGATACCGGTATCACCGTTACCGGCCTGCTGATGGGCGGCGAACGCACCCGCCAATGGGCTCACCACAACAAAGCTTTGCGGGTGGCTGGTACCGACTACACCCACAACGCCCGCGTGCTCAGTCAGATCAAGAAGTTGGCTGCTATTAACGCCGCGATTGAGGTTGATTTGACGGGCCAGGTGAATGCAGAGGTGGTTGCTGGCAAGTACGTAGGTGCTGTCGGCGGTGCCATGGATTTTTTACGTGCTGCAGCCCTCAGTGATGGTGGGCTACCCATTGTTGCGCTACCGGCCACCGCACGCGGACAGTCGCGCATTGTGGCGCAGCTGTCAGGCCCCGTTTCCACGCCCCGCGCCGATGTCGGTTTGATCGTGACCGAGCATGGCGTGGCAGATCTGCGCGGCTTAAGCCTGCGCCAGCGCGTGCATGCCATGCTGGCCATCGCCGCGCCAGAGCACAGAGAAATATTGGCGGCTAGCGCCCGCCCTGTATTGCAATAACGCTATCATTTTTAGGAGATCAGCATGCGTAAAGCTGCCATCGTTACCCCTTTGCGAACCCCTGTCGGCGTCTATGGCGGCAGCCTGCGCCCCGTGTCGGTAGAAGAGTTGGCTGCAACCACCGTACGTGCCGTGGTCGAACGCAGCGGCATTGACCCCAGCCGCATCGACGATGTGGTGTTTGCCCAGTCCTATGCCAACAGCGAGACGCCTTGCGTAGGCCGTTGGGCTGCGCTGCAAGCAGGCTTGCCAGTGGAGGTGCCCGGTATGCAACTGGACCGCCGCTGCGGTGGTGGCCTGCAAGCGGTGGTGACCGCCTGCATGATGGTGCAAAGCGGCGCCGCCGATGTGGTGATTGCAGGCGGTGTCGAGAGCATGAGCAACATTGAGTACTACACCAACGACATGCGCTGGGGCAAACGCGCTGGCAATGTGATGATGTACGACCGCCTCGACCGGGGGCGCGAACGCTCGCAACCCGTGGAGCGATTTGGCGCCATCTCCGGCATGATAGAAACGGCCGAGAACCTGGCCCGCGACTACGGCATCAGCCGCGAAACAGCCGATGCCTTTGCGCTGCGCAGCCACCAGCGTGCTGCTGCCGCCTGGGCCGCAGGCCGCTTCGATGCCGAAGTAGTGCCGGTAACCGTTCCACAGAAAAAGGGCGACCCCAAGGTGTTTTCCCGCGACGAAGGATTCCGCGAAGACGCATCCATGGAGACCTTGGGCAAGCTGCGCGCTTTGATGAAGGGCGGCACCGTAACGGCTGGCAATGCCAGCCAGCAAAACGATGCATCAGCCGCCTGCCTGATTGTGGCTGAAGACAAATTGCAAGAGCTGGGCCTGACGCCCATGGCCAGCCTGGTGGGCTGGGCCGCTGCAGGTTGCGAGCCATCCCGCATGGGCATTGGCCCAGTGCCAGCCGTCAAAAAATTGATGACCAAGCTGGGCCTGACCATGCAGGACATGGACCTGGTCGAAATCAACGAGGCCTTTGCCTGCCAGGTGCTTTCAGTGCTGCAGGGGCTGGAGTGGAACGACGCTGAAAAGCTGAACGTGAACGGCTCGGGCATATCGTTAGGCCACCCGATTGGCGCAACCGGTGTGCGCATTTTGGCTACCCTGCTGCATGAGCTGGAACGCCGCAAAGGCCGCTATGGCCTGGAGACCATGTGCATAGGCGGCGGCCAAGGCATTGCCGCCATTTTTGAGCGTTACTAAGCCACCGGCCGATCCGCGGCCCTATCAGGAGACAAACATGATTTTCACCCGTCGCCACCTTCTCTCAGCCACGGCGGCTGCAGCCCTTAGCCTGACCAGTGCAGGCTTGGCATTTGCGCAAAGCGGTGCGCCAACACGCCTGATTGTTGGCTACTCGGCCGGTGGCCCGGTGGACCAAGGCGCACGCCTGTTTGCCGTGGCCTTGGCCAAGGAGCTGGGTACCCCCGTCATGGTGGAGAACAAGACCGGTGCCAACGCTACGCTCGCCGGCAGCGAAGTGGTGCGCGCCAAGCCCGATGGACTGACTCTGTGGTTTGCCGCCAGCCCGACCATCACCATCAGCCCCAATGTGATGACCAAGATGGCATTTGACCCCGCCAAGGATCTGGCGCCCATCGCGCCAGTGCTGAGCTACTACAACGTGCTGGTGGTCAACAACAACGAGCCCTACAAGAACACGCAAGAGCTGGTTGCGTATGCCAAGGCCAACCCTGGCAAGCTTAACTACGCATCCGCAGGCGTAGGTGGCTCCAACCACCTGGGCGCTCTGCTGTTTGCCAAGCGCAGCGGTATCGAGATGAACCACGTGCCCTACAAAGGCAATGCGCCCGCGATGACCGATGTGATTGGTGGCCAGATCAATATGATGCTCGACATCATCAGCACCGCTGGCACCTACATCCACAGCAACAAGGTACGCCCGATTGCGGTGACATCGCCACAGCGCAATCCATCGCTGCCTGATGTGCCTACCTTCGCCGAATCCGGTATTGAAGGCCTCAAAGGCTTTGATGTGGGCGGCTGGTACGGCGTGTATGGCCCCAAGAGCATGTCGCCCGAGTTGATCGCCAAACTGAACAAGGCCACCAATGCGGCACTGGCACAGCCTGAGCTGAAAAAGCGCTACCGAGAGCTGGGCTATGACGAATGGCTAGGCAGCCCAGAAAAACTGGCTGAACGCGCCGCCAAAGAGCGCACCATGTGGTCCACCGTGACCCAAGGCATTGTGGTGGATTAAGGGGTTTTTGATGCTTACGCGTATCCACCAATTTTTAGATCGCTGGTTACAAGAGGCGCCCGATCGCCCCTTTATCTTTTTGCCAGATCGCACGCTGAGCTATGCCGATCTGGGCCGCTTGGTGGACGCGCTAGAGCAGGAGTTGCGCGAGCAAGGTGTGCGCAGCGGCGATCGCGTGCTGGTTGTGGCTGAGAACTGCCCCGAGCATGCCGCCCTGCTGCTGGCCGCCAGTCGCGTGGGTGCATGGGCTTGCGGCGTAAATGCGCGCATGGCGCCTGGCGAAGTACGCGCTTTTGCCGACAGGGCAGATGCGCGCATCATCTACTTCACCGACCAGGTATCTAGCGCAGCCGCCGCACACGCCACGCGCTACCAGGTCACGCCATCGCGCGTGCCGGGCTTGTCGCGCAGCCCGGTATTTGCAGATGCGCGGGTAGAGCCTGAGCCAGACAACAACCCGGTGGCGGCCATCATCTTTACCTCAGGCACCACGGGCGCGCCCAAGGGCGTGATGATGAGCCACCGTGGCGTAGCGCACTTTGCACGCGTGTCGGCACAGTCGCGTGAACTGGGCCCGCAGGACAAGGTTTACGCCTTTGTTCCGATGACGCATATCTTTGGCCTGGGCACGGTGTTGCTGGCATCTCTGTATGCCGGCGCCGCGCTTGAGATGCGCAGCCAGTTTGAACCCGCTGATCTGCTGGATGCCCTGGCCCACCATGGCATCACTCAGCTGCAAGGCCCGCCTACCTTGTTTGCACGCTTGCTGCAGTATTGCGAGCAGCATGGCATCACCCAGCCTGCCGCGCCACAGTTGCGCTACCTGTACACCGGCGCAGGCCCGCTTGATTTGGTGCTCAAACAGAAGGTAGAAGCGCTTTTTGGCCAAACCCTGCACCATGGTTATGCGATGTCGGAATACGCCGGATCGCTGCACTTAACGCGCATGCGCGAAGCACGCAGCGATACATCGGCTGGGTACGTCATCGAAGGCGCGGAACTGATGATTGCCAACCCACAAACGGGCGATGCAATGCCGACCGGTGAGCGTGGCGAGATCTGGGTGCGCGGCACGGGTTTGATGCCTGGCTACTTTCGCGATGCAAATGCCACCGAGGCGGCCTTGCGTGAAGGCGGCTGGTATGCCACGGGCGACCTGGGTGAACTGCATGCAGATGGTGCGTTGTTTGTGGTGGGGCGCTTGAAGGAGATGATCATCCGCTCCGGCTTCAACGTCTACCCCAGCGAGGTAGAGCATGCGCTCAATACCTTCCCCGGTATCCAGCGCTCGGCCGTCGTCGGCCAGAAGGAAGCAGATGGCAATGAGGCTGTAATCGCCTTTGTAGTGCAAGACACCAGCAATCCGCCTGACGATGCAGCGCTCAAAGCGCACCTGCGCGAACACCTGGCGCCCTACAAACGCCCGGCTCGCATTATTGCAATTGACGAGTTGCCGGTAAACGCCAATGGCAAAGTGATGAAGCGCGAGTTGCAGGCCCGGCTAGAAAACGCTTAACGACCAAATCAATAGCTACTAACGCCCGATGGACGGTCGCTAGTAGCTATTTTTTTCATGAACTCTTCCAGGCTGGCTGCGGACAATTCACCCACACGCACGCCTTGCAACTGGCCTTGCGCATCGTAGAACAAGGTCGTCGGCAAGGCCTTGCTGCCCGCTACCTCCGACAAGGCATTTTTCGTATCCAACAACACCTGCGCATCAGGTAGCTGAAAGCCACGCGCCGCCTTCAACGCCACTTCAGGTTTTTCTTGCTGATTCACCCAGAGGAACTGGACCTGCGGGTAGCGGGCTTGTGCCTCGCGCAGTGCGGGCATCTCACGCACGCAAGGTGCGCACCAGCTGGCCCACAGATTGATGACAACGGGCTGGCCTTTGAGCTGATCCAGCGCCACCGTTTTCGCATCCAAGGCGACCAGTTGCATGACAGGCAAGTGCTGCTGCGCGCCGCTCAAGCCCGCCACCAAGGCTGTGCCGCCCAACCACATCGCTGCAAACAAACCAGCAGCGCCCGCCAAGGGCTGAAAGACAGGCTTCTTGCGCAGCCACAGCCACCACACATAGACGGCAGCCACTGCCAGCGCCGCCAACGGCTCCCAACCACCATCGCGGATATTGAAGATGGACAACGGCTGTGCCAGGTACTCATCTGCATAGCGCGCCACAAAACCCAGCCGCGCAGCCACCAAGGCCAGCACCGGCAACAGCCAGGCATGCGGCGCCGTAGACCACCCACGCTTACGCGCCCAGCGCGCCAGCAATTGGTCTGCCGCCAGATACGCCAGCATCAATATCAGCAACCCCCAGGGCAGCGCAAACGGCCCGATCTGAACACTTGCACCCATCACTACTCCCACCTGACCAGAAAAAAAAGCGCTGCAGAAATACTCCGCAGCGCCGCGTCTCCCTGCTCAGACTGCATGCGAACACATTGGTTCCAGTTGCAACTGATACTTTTAGTGATTTAGGCTTTCAGCGCCCATCCACAAAGCACTCGATCATCAAAATTTATAGTATTCAGATTGACCGCAGCCACCACTCACTGGTCTTCGCTGACCAGCTTTACGTTGCAATAGGCCTGCAGGCCCTCTATGCCGCACTCCGATCCCCAACCACTTTCCTTCACGCCACCAAACGGCGCCTCCGCCATTGAAATGTTGAGGGTGTTGATGCCCAGCATGCCCGTCTCCACGCCGTTGGACAGTTGCTGGCGCACGCCGCTGTCTTGGGTGAATGCGTAGGCCGCCAGACCATAAGGCAGGCGGTTAGCACGGGACAAAGCCTCGTCCATATCGTCCACCGGGTTAATCAGCGCTACGGGGCCAAAAGGCTCTTCATTCATCAAGCCAGCGTCTTCTGGTACATCACTCAGCACCGTGGGTTCCCAGAAGAAACCTTCGCGCTCCATGCGCTTGCCGCCCGTGTGCAAGGTGGCGCCGCGCTTTTGCGCATCGGCAATCAGCCGCGTCAATGCCTCTATACGGCGCGGGTTGGCCAGCGGGCCCATGGCGCTGTCCTCATGGAGCCCATTGCCCACCTTGATCTTCTTGGTGCGCTCTACAAACGCCTGCACAAAGGCGGCATACACATCACGGTGCACATAAAAGCGCGTTGGCGATATGCAGACTTGACCTGCGTTGCGGAACTTGCCTGCTACCAAGGCATCAGCCGCCTTGTTGATGTCTGCATCCTTCCACACAATCACCGGGGCGTGGCCGCCCAACTCCAAGGTGGCGCGCTTCATGCTCTTCGCGGCGTGCGACGCCAGCATCTTGCCTACAGCGGTCGATCCGGTGAACGAAAATTTAGCCACTTCTGGCTGGTCTAGCAGGTAACCAGAGACTTCAGCGGGCACACCAAAAACCATATTAAGCACGCCCGCCGGCAGGCCTGCATCGTGCAGCACGCGCACCAGTTCTTGGGCAGTGGCAGGAGTCTCTTCGGCGGGTTTCAAAATCAAAGTACAGCCTGCGGCCAGCGCCCCAGCAATCTTGCGAGCGGGCGTGATGGCAGGGAAGTTCCAGGGTGCAAAGGCGGCACACACGCCCACTGGCTCATGGTGCACGGCAATGCGCTGGGTAGGCGTTTTTCCGGGCACCAGACGGCCATAGTTGCGGCGGCCTTCTTCGGCATACCAGTCATAGGTGTCGGCAGCAGCCAGCACCTCGAGCTTGGCCTCGCGCAAGGGCTTGCCTTGCTCCAAAGTCATGCAGCAGGCGATATGGTCGGCACGTTCACGAATCAGGCTGGCGGCCTTGCGCAAGATGTCGGAGCGGGCCAAAGGCGACGTTCGCTTCCAGCCTGCAAAGGCCTTGTTGGCAGCTTGCAGCGCCGCTTGCAGATCTGCCGGGCTGGCGTGGGGTAAATCGCCCAGCACCGATTCATCGACCGGGTTAAACACAGGTTCGGTCTTGCGGCCTGTGGCAGGCAGCCATTCGCCGTTGATAAACAGCTGCAATTGTGGATAAGCTTTTGACATGATTGGCTCCTTGCGGTGTTTTGAATGCACAACGCGGTCTGTCTGTTAGAGAGGCCGCGTTTGCTTGTGGATAAATCTGTGGCTATTTTTTGACCAACGGGCACTTGCCATCTTCCATAGGGCGGAAGGCCTTGTCGCCGGGGATGGTGCCAATGATCTTGTAGTAATCCCAAGGCGCTTTGGATTCCTCTGGCGTCTTCACTTGCGCCAGATATAGGTCGTGCACCATGCGTCCGTCTTCGCGCACACGGCCGTTTTGGCTGAAGAAGTCTTCGATCTTGTTGGACTTGAGGTACTTGGTAATCGTTGGGCCGTCATCAGACTTGGTAGCAGCCACTGCTTTCAGGTACTGCGTAACAGCGGAATAGGTGCCTGCATGCACCATGGATGGCATAGTCTTCTTACCCATGCGCTCAAAAAACTTTTGCGAGAATGCACGGGTCTCAGGCGTACGGTCCCAGTAGAAAGCTGTGGCAAACGTCAGGCCCTGTGCCGTCTTCAAGCCCAGCGAATGCACGTCTTGGATGAACATGAATTGCGGCGCTATGGTCTGGTTCTTCATCAAACCAAACTGGCTAGCCGATTTGATGGCATTGATGGTGTCGCCACCCGCACTTACCAAAGTCACCACTGATGCCTTGGAGTCCTGTGCTTGCAATACAAACGACGAAAAATCTGCGGCGTTAAGCGGGAAGTTGGTTCGCCCCACAATCTTGCCGCCACCCTTGGTGACGATGTTGTTCACCGTCTCTGCCCCAGCTTTGCCAAAGGCATAGTCCACCGCCATGATGTACCAGTCCTTCTTGCCCTTGTCGAGCAAGGCATGGGCCACGCCACTGGCCATGGCATAGGTGTCGTAGGTGTAGTGAATGGCGGTGGCCATGCAGGCTTCGCTGGTCAAACTGTCGGATGCACCGCCCGATGTCAGCACCAGCTTGTTGCGCTCTTTGGCCAAGTTATAGACAGCCATGGCAACGGCAGAATTGTTCAGATCCACCACCACATCCACACCGTCGTTATCAAACCAGGTACGGGCTTTGCTTGAGCCTACATCGGCCTTTCCTTGGTGGTCGGCAAACACCACCTCCACCTTCTTGCCCAGCACCTGGCCGCCAAAATCCTCCACAGCCATGCGCGTGGCCTCCAGCGAGCCCCGGCCCGCCGTATCGGCGTAAGGGCCGGACATATCGCTCAGCACGGCGATCTTGACCACATCACCCGAGATGCCTTGTGCCTGCGCACCGCCCGCTGCCAGCACCAGCGCGCTGATGGCCACTGATATCAAACTCAAACGCTTCATGGCTGTCTCCTGTTTTTATGTCTGTGAAAATAGAAACTACGATTTTTTGACCAGCGTACAAGTCGAGCGAGACAGCGGCCGATACGCTTCGTCGCCGGGTATGGTCGAGAGCACCTTGTAGTAATCCCACGGCGCCTTGGACTCCTCAGGCTTCTTGACCTGTACCACGTACATGTCATGCACCATGCGGCCGTCCTCGCGCACATAGCCGTTTTGCGAGAACATGTCCTCCAGCTTCATCGTCTTGAGCTGGTTGGCGACCTTGAGCCCATCGTCCGTACCCGCTGCTTGTACCGCTTTGAGATACTGCGTGACGGCGGAATAAGCACCTGCCTGGATCATGGATGGCATCTTCTTCATGCGCTCATAAAAGCGCTTGCCAAACTCACGCGATTCGGGCGTCCGATCCCAGTAAAAGGCAGTGGCAAAACTCATGCCCTGGGCGTACTTCAAGCCCAGGCCATGGATGTCGTTGATGAACATCAGCTGCGGGACAACCAGTTGCGTCTTGGTAAGCCCAAAATCAGATGCGGCCTTGATGGTGTTGACGGTGTCATTGGTAGCATTGGCCAGTGTCACCACTTGGGCTTTGCTTGCCATAGCCTGCGTGACGTAGGACGAAAAATCGCTGGCGTTCAACGGGTGCGCCACGCTGCCCACTACTTTGCCACCGCCTGCATTCACAAACTCGCTGGCCGTGGCCGCCATGGCTTTACCGCCAGCGTAATCCACCGAGATGATGAACCAGTCTTTCTTACCTTGGTCCAACATACCTTTGACTGCGGCGTTAGTCATGGCATAGGTGTCATAGGTGTAGTGCACCAAAGTCGGCCCGCAATGCTCATTGGTCAATGCCGTTGATACTGCACCGGTGTTCATGATCATCTTGTTGCGCTCACGCGCCAGGCCATTAACAGCAATGGCAACGGATGAGTTGTTCATGTCGATGATCAGATCAACACCATCCTTGTCAAACCACTGCCGTGCCTTGGTTGCACCTACATCTGCCTTGTTTTGGTGGTCGGCGGATACCAACTCCACCTTCTTGCCTAGCACGGCACCACCAAAATCGGCAATTGCCATGCGGGCAGCTTCTACCGACCCCTTACCCGCGCCATCGGCATACAAGCTCGACATGTCACTGAGCACCGCAATTTTGACCGTGTCGTCCGACACCTGGGCCTGAGAAGCAGCAGAGACCAGGCCTATTGCTGCGATGACGACTGCTTTTTTACGATAGCGTTTCATAAAGGGGCCTCTTTAGAAATATGCGTTTTAAGACTTTTTCACCAGCGAGCAAGTCGAGCGCGACAACGGTCGATAAGCTTCATCGCCGGGTATGGTCGAGAGCACCTTGTAGTAGTCCCACGGTGCCTTGGATTCCTCGGGCTTTTTGACCTGTACCACGTACATGTCATGCACCATGCGGCCATCCTCGCGCACATAGCCGTTTTGCGAGAAGGCGTCGTTGATCTTCATCTTTTTGAGCTGCGCAGCGACTGCCGGACCATCGTCAGTTCCCGCTTCTTTAATCGCTTGCAGATAAGTCATCACGGCGGAGTAGTCACCCGCCTGCACCATGGATGGCATCTTCTTCATGCGCTCAAAATAGCGCTTCGCCCAGGTACGTGATTCGGGTGTGCGATCCCAGTAGAAGGCGGTGGCAAAGGTCATACCCTGGCCGTATTTCAGGCCCAGGCCGTGGATGTCGTTGATGAACATGAGCTGCGGCACCAGCACCTGGTTCTTGGTCAGTCCAAAATCGTAGGCGGCCTTGATGGTGTTGACGGTGTCGTTGGTGGCATTGGCCAAGGTCACGATGGACGCTTTGGATGCTTGCGCCTGTGTCACATACGACGAGAAATCACTGGCGTTCAGCGGGTGCGCTACCTGGCCCATGATCTTGCCGCCACCGGCCTCTACAAACTCGGTGGCCGTTGCTGCCATGGCCTTGCCTGCTGCATAGTCCACCGAGATGATGAACCAGTCTTTTTTGCCCTGGGCCAGCACGCCTTTGACTGCAGCGTTCGTCATCGCATAGGTATCGTAGGTGTAGTGCACCAGGGTGGGGCCGCAGTGTTCATTCGTCAGAGCGGTAGACACTGCGCCGGTGTTCATGATCATCTTGTTGCGCTCGCGGGCCAGGCCGTTGACGGCAATGGCGACGGCGGAGTTGTTCATGTTCATGATCATGTCCACACCATCGCTGTCAAACCATTGGCGAGCCTTGGTGGCAGCCACATCCGCTTTGTTCTGGTGGTCGGCCGATATCAACTCGATCTTCTTGCCAAGCACCGTGCCGCCAAAATCAGCAATCGCCATTTTTGCTGCCTCGACCGAGCCCTTGCCTGCCGTGTCCGCGTACAGGCTGGACATATCACTCAGCACCGCGATTTTGACCACTTCGCCCGAGATACCTTGCGCGTGAGCACCCATTACACATGCCAGAGTAGTTGCCAAGGCCAGCACAGTTTTTTTCATGTTCAGACTCATCTAATTCTCAATAAAGTGCTTGATGCTAGAGCTTTCCACGAGCCAGGCTTCTGCCTTTGCGAAGCCATGCCTTAGGCCTTGCCAAAGCCTTGAAAACCCTGATATCGCTTGCCCTGATAGAGCCTCATTCCGCGAGGCCTTGCAATACCCATCGAATCAGCTGATTGACCCTTTGGTGACTCCAAAGCAGGGCTGACAAGTGCCACATCCATCAAGAGCTGCAAAACCCCCTCTTCGCCAACCAATAATTGCGCCTCTAAGGGAAATCGCCCATGCTTAATCTTCCGCATCTATCACCAAGAAAGAAACTGCAATGACACCGTCGATGTCAAGCCGATACCAAGCCGCGCTGGATGCAGGCACGTTCGAAATCCAGCGTTGCAATGCCTGCGCCAAGGCCATCTTCTACTCGCGTGAGTTATGCCCGCATTGCGGCAGCGACCAGCTGGCCTGGGAGCAACCATCAGGCAAGGGTACGGTTTACTCCACCACGGTCATCCGCCGTAAAGCTGAAGCAGGTGGTGACTACAACGTGGTGCTGGTGGACCTGGCCGAAGGCCCTCGCATGATGAGCCGCGTAGAAGGGTTGGCGCCAGCTGATGTGAAGATCGGCATGACCGTGAAGGCCGAGGTGATTCAGCACAACGGCAAGGGTTTGGTGGTGTTTAAAGCCGCATAACGACAAGGAAAACAACATGGCACAAGTACACACCAGCAACGGCCTGCGCGCACTGCGCGGCAAGGCTGCAATCACCGGCGTAGCTACCTATGGCTGCGGCGAAGTCCCCGGCTCTGACGACATGATGCTGCTGGCACGCGCAGCACATATGGCGGTGGCCGATGCGGGCCTGTCCATGCAAGACATCGATGGCCTGGCCACCTGCAGCGTCAACGCCACCATGTGGCCCATGCCGGTGATTGAACACCTGGGCATCAACCCGAACTACATCAACGGCACCATGGTGGGCGGCTCCAGCTTTATCGCCCACTTGCTGCCATCGATCATGGCGCTGGAGGCAGGCCAATGCAACCACGTGCTGGTGTGCTACGGCAGTGCCCAGCGCTCTGCCGCCTTTGGCCGCAAAGAATCGACTGCTGCGCGCAAGTTCATGGATCCGCAACCGTTTGAACACCCGTTTGAGCCGGTAATGCCCGTGTCTGCCTACGCCATGGCAGCTGCACGCCACATGCACCAATACGGCACCACGCGCGAACAGTTGGCCGCTGTGGCCGTAGCAGCACGCCAGTGGGCGCAGAAGAACCCTGAAGCCTTTATGCGCGACCCGCTCAGCATCGACGATGTGCTGAACGCCCGCATGATTGCGGACCCGTTTACCGTGCGCGATTGCTGCTTGGTAACTGACGGCGCTGGTGCTTTTGTTCTGAGCCGCGCGGAAGATGCCAAGAACGGCCCCAACGCGCCGATCTACGTACTGGGCAATGCAACGGCGTGCTGGAACCGCCAGATCTCGTCCATGCCCGATTTGACAGTGACTGCAGCGAGCCAATCCGGCGCGCAGGCCTTTGCGATGGCAGGTTTGCAAGCATCGGATATGGATGTGGTTGAGCTGTACGACGCTTTCACCATCAACACCTTACTGTTCTTGGAAGACCTGGGCTTTGTGAAGCGTGGTGAGGCTGGTGCCTTTGTGGCCAGCGGAGCCATTGGACCGGGTGGCAGTCTGCCGGTCAACACCAATGGCGGAGGTTTGTCATGCGTGCACCCCGGTATGTATGGCATTTTTGCCTTGATTGAGGCGGTACGCCAGCTGCGCGGCAACTGCGGCGAGCGCCAGGTGGCAGGGGCCCAGCTGGCCCTGGCTCATGGCAATGGCGGTACCTTATCAAGCCAAGCCACCGCTATTTTGGGCACGGCCGCGACGCTGTAAACAATAGCCACTGCCCCCTGATTTGAAGAGATAAGCATGATCCGAGACAACGAAACCCTGGAGGCGCTGCTAGACAGTGTGCGCCGCTTTGTACGCGAACGCCTGGTGCCGGCCGAGAATGAGGTTGCCGAGACTGACGAGATCCCCGAATCCATCGTGCAGGAGATGCGCGACCTGGGCCTGTTTGGCCTGACCATCCCCGAGCAATTTGGTGGCCTAGAGCTGACCATGGAAGAAGAAGTACGCGTGCTGCTGGAGCTATGCCAGACCGCGCCCGCCTTTCGTTCGGTGATTGGCACAACGGTCGGCATTGGATCACAAGGTATTTTGATGGACGGCACCGACCAGCAAAAGGCCGAGTGGCTGCCGCGCATGGCAACGGGAGAAATCATCGCCTCGTTTGCTCTGACCGAGCCCGAGGCCGGATCAGACGCTGCATCGCTGCGCACCACGGCCATCAAAAACGGCGACCACTATGTCGTCAACGGCACCAAGCGTTTTATTACCAACGCGCCGCATGCCGGCATGTTCACCTTGATGGCACGCACCAACCCCGCCGACAAGGGTGCAGGCGGTGTGTCGTCTTTCATCGTCGATGCCAAAACACCAGGCATCAGCTTTGGCAAGTACGACAAGAAAATGGGGCAGCGCGGTGCCCATACCTGCGATGTGATTTTTGACAACGTAAAGGTACCTGTCGCCAACCTGATTGGTTTGCAAGAAGGCAAGGGCTTTAAGACTGCGATGAAGGTGTTGGAGAAGGGCCGCATCCACATCGCCGCCGTAGCAGTGGGCTGCGCCAAGCGCATCTTGCGCGATGCGCTGCAATACTCGCTAGAGCGCAAGCAGTTTGGCCAAGCGATTTGTGACTTTCAGCTGGTACAGGCCATGTTGGCCGACAGCCAGGCCGAGCTGTATGCCGCCGAGTGCATGACGATTGATGCAGCACGCCGCCGTGATGACGGCCTGAATGTATCGACCGAGGCATCCAGCGCCAAAATGTTTGCTACCGAGATGTGTGGCCGCGTGGCCGACCGTGCGGTGCAGATTTTGGGTGGCTCTGGCTATATGTCGGAATACGGCATTGAGCGCTTCTACCGCGATGTGCGCCTGTTCCGCCTCTACGAAGGCACAACGCAGATCCAGCAAATCATCATTGCACGTAATATGGTGCGCGAAGCACGGGCCAACGCATGAGCGAGGAGAGCCGCAACGATCGCCAGCGCATGAGTATTGAGGACATGAACAGCCGTGTGCCGTTCCTGCGCCTCATCGGCGCCAAGCAAGATCCCAACTTTGCCGACGGTATTGTGCGTGTGCATCTGCCTGATCTGCGTGACGACCTGTGCAACCAACTGCCAGCAGCGCACGGCGGTATTTTGATGACCTTGCTGGATGTGGCCATGTCACGCGCAGCGGTGCTAGCACCCGGCGCGCCGTCGAGCACGGCAGTGACGGTAGAGATGTCCTCTCGCTTCATCTACCCCGGTCGTGGCCCACTGGTGGCCGAAGGCTGGGTCATCAACCAGGGCCGGTCGCTGTGTACCTGCCAGGCCAACATCTATGATGCCGAGCGCCGCGTTTTAGCCACTGCCCAAGGCACCTTCAAGTACTGGAAGGCCCACGCCTACGACAACGCTACGGATGATGGTGCATAAGCATCATTTTTGAAAAAACAACTGCTAGCACCTAACCAACGGGCGCTAGCAGCTATTAATTCAATAGTAATTCACATAAAAAATGCGACTCATAGAGTCGCATTTTTGTTGGGCTAAGCCACAAGAGTTTGCTTATTTCTCGGGTAGCTCAATCTTCACTTCAAGCACTTCCAGGTTGTCCTGGCGCTCTAGGTTCACACGCACGTCGTCAGGGTTGATCGAGACGTACTTGGCGATCACCGCCATCAGCTCCTTTTGCAGCGCCGGCAGATAGTCAGGCTGGTTGTTGCTACGGCCAGTGCGCTCGTGTGCCAAAATAATTTGCAGTCGCTCCTTGGCGACCGATGCGGTCTTTTTCTTCTCACCCAAGAACAGGGACAGCAAGGACATGGCGCTTACCTCCCAAAGATACGTTTGAAGAAGCCTTGCTTTTGCGGATCAATAAAGCGCATCGGCTTGTCTTCACCCAAAAAGCGCGCCACCACGTCCTTGTAAGCCTCAGACGCATCGGTGTTGGCCAGGTTGATGGCGGGTGTACCCTGGTTCGATGCTTGCAACACCGATTCGGATTCAGGGATCACGCCAATCAGCGGTATGCGCAGAATGTCCTGAATATCTTCCAGCGACAGCATCTGGCCGTCTTGCACACGGTTAGGGTTGTAACGGGTGATGAGCAAGTGCTCCTTGATAGGCTCCTCGCCATTGATCGCACGCTTGGTCTTGGAGCTGAGCATGCCCAGGATACGGTCAGAATCGCGCACCGATGACACCTCGGGGTTGGTCACGACCAGGGCCTCATCCGCAAAGTGCATGGCCATCAGCGCGCCGCTTTCGATGCCAGCGGGCGAATCACAGACGATGTACTCAAAATCCATCGCAGCCAGGTCTTTGAGGATCTTCTCTACGCCTTCTTCCGTCAGTGCGTCTTTATCGCGTGTTTGCGAAGCAGCCAAGATGTAGAGATTGTCGAGCTGCTTGTCCCTGATCAGCGCTTGGTTCAGGTTAGCTTCGCCCTGGATCACATTGATCAAGTCGTACACCACGCGGCGCTCGCAACCCATGATCAGGTCGAGGTTACGTAGGCCCACATCAAAGTCAATCACTGCGGTCTTGTGGCCGCTAAGCGCCAGGCCGGCCGAAAAGCTAGCACTGGTGGTGGTCTTACCGACCCCGCCCTTGCCGGAAGTTACAACGACGATTTTTGCCATCTTTTTATCCGTTCCCTTTACGTCCCATATTGTTCAAAATGCCCCATGGCCTGTGCGCGATAGCCCATGGCTACAACGGCTCAATCACTAGCTTCTCTCCATCCAGCCGCACCATGGCGGGTTTGCCAGCCACATCAGGCGGCAGATCGGACTCCACTGTACGGTAGATTCCTGCAATCGACACCAGCTGTGGCTCAAAGCAGGTGCAATATATGCGAGCCGATGTGTCTCCACGCGCTCCAGCCACCGCCCGGCCACGCAGAGGGCCGTAGATATGCACGTTGCCGTCGGCGATCACCTCAGCACCAAAGCTGACGATGGCGTTAACAATTACATCGCAGCCCGCCGCATACACCTGCTGGCCCGAGCGCATGGGTTTATCCACGCGCATCGCCATCTTGGGTGGCAGCTGCACTTCTTTCACGACTTCAATCTCATGGATTACCTCGCGCACTTCGGGTTCACGCAACTCTTGTGGGCGAACGGGGGGCGCCTCAGGTGCGGCAATCAGGCCAGCGGCATGGGCCTGCGCCATCTGCTCAGAGCTGCCACCGCGCACCGCTACAGGTTGCGTGCGGTACTCGCGCAATAGCTTCACGAGTGCTGAGAAGTCGATGTACTCATCGGCTTCGCGCACATGCGCCAAGTCGATCAACACCGGGTCGTTGTCGAAGAAAGCGGAATCTTGACCAAAGCGGGCCAAAAACTCGCTCGCCAGTTGCTGGGTATCGGTGGTGCGCAATGCGAAAGCAACCACAGGCAACTGGGCGCTTTTCATATCAAAACTATTGCGCTGTGTCGTTTCACCGGACATGGGTAGATAGTGCCAATCTAAGTACGGGGCATGAATCGGCAAAGTGTAACCTGCCTGACGTGAAACACTGCTCCTGCTCCGCCGTTTTGCCTGCAAAGCACTGATATGGCAACACTTTTTTACCAATCGTGCGACATCAGGTCTCAATCCTGCACTATTCACCAAGCAAAAAGGGCGCCGTAGCGCCCCTGGGTTGCGTTGTGCTGCGTTTACCGCTGTTTATGGCCACAATGTTCGCAGAACATGTCGTCGGGGTTTATCGCTTCAAAACAAGCGCTGCAACGTGATTGAGCGGCAGCGCTTGGCGTAGCTTCTGCCTGTGGTGCGACGGGAGCTGCAGCCACGACAGCCGGGGTCACCGACGAGCTTGGCACCACAGATACAGGACTGACGGGCGCCACCTTTGGCGCAGATGCAGGTTCTGCAGGTGAAGCCGCAACTACCGATGCAGGTGCAAGCGGCTGCACAGGGGCCGATGGCGTAACCGCAGGTGCAGATTGCGCCGCTGCAGATGCGGCTGCCACAGAGACCACGCCGCCTGCAACAGCAGCTGCTGTTGCAGAAGTCGCCGTATTGCCAGTAGGCTGAGCACTGGCTACTGGTGGCATAGCGGATGGCATCACAGGTACCGATGTTGCGACCGGAGCAGGAGCCGGTGCAGGCTGCGATGCAAAGATATCGTCCTTAAACGCATCCGCTACAGAACCAGAGTTGGCGTTGGCGTTGGCGTTGGCGTTGGCGTTGGCACTAGCAGATGCAGATGCAGATGCAGATGCAGATGCAGATGCAGGAACAGCGTTGCGTACTTTTTCAGCAGCTTCACGGGCTTTCTCTTGCGCTTGGCGTGCTTTCTCGCGTGCCAAGGCTATGCCTGCTTGCAGGCTTTCCTCAGTGGCATGCTCATCCAAACCTTCGGTGGCCATCAAATAGATGAGGTTGTAGCCCATGAACATGACTTGCATCAGCAAGGCCATCACGACGGAAATAATCACCAAGCTAGACGCAGCCAAAGCGATCACAGCGCCACCCGACGCACCGCCCATGGATGAGCCCATGCCGCCAAACCCTCCACCCATGGAGCCCATCATCATGCCGCCACCGCCGGTAATTCCACCAGCCAAGCCACTCATCATCATGAAGCCGGGCACAAAGCCGCTGGTAACGACCAGATAAACAACCCCCAGCAGCATGTACAAAATCAGCACCATCACCACGACCTGGATCAGGCGCTCGCGTGCCACGGCCAGCACCAGGCCAATCCCAGCTTTCAGACTACGACCATCCCACAGCGCGGGCATCAAGATAGGGGCCACCAGCCAGAACAGCACAATGAAGATGGATGCAGCCAGCAGCACCAAGGCAGGATGCACAAAGAACAGCAGCACAGGACCGATAAACGGAATCTTGCAGATGTAGTAGAGGATCGCCGCTACCACCGACAAGGCGACAAAGAGCGCCACCAAGAGCAGCAGATACAAAATAATTTTGGGAACGCAGCTCAGGCCCGCAATGAAAGCATCCTTGAGCGGGCGAGGCTCCTGGTTCTTGGCCTTGTCGAGCAACATGATCCCCACGGCCGCCGTGCCAGCGACGGACACCACCGCCGACACCAGGCCCAATACCAGAATGCCAACCATGCCCAGGCGCACGCCCAAGCCGAAAAGCAAGCCACTTACCAGCAAAGTCAAAAACATCAGGCCCATGGAGCGCAACTGCGTGAGCCCCTCGGTAGCCCGGAGCAGCTGACCAAAGTCAATTGACTTGAATTCCACTTGTTTTAGCATTCTGAGACTCCTTTATTACTCGATAGTGCCGCCCCAGGGCTTAGCCTGGATGACAAAGTGCTCAACGCCAGGCTGCACGTTTTTATCGGCAGACTTTTTCACTTCTACGGGGTTGCCAGCTTCGGTGGGCGCAGTGCCCGACTTGAGGTTGACCTTTTTAGAGCGCAAATCACGCGGCGACACAGTCACGTAAATCGTTGCACTGCCGCGGTTGTCTGCCATCAGCGTGGCAATGTCCTTGATGGCCGTCATTGCATCTTTGTGCTCTTGCTTGGACTTGGCAGCCCATGGCAAATCAATCGCCACCGAGTCGAGCACCTTCATATTGCGTGTACCCGCCACTTGGCTGGACTGGAATGCCTGCTCCGTGGTTACCGTCTCGCTACGGCTAATGCGCTGGCTGGCGGGTAATTGGGACATGGCCTCCACAGCACGCTGGCGCAGCTCATCAACAGCCGTAGTCTCCGCGTTCAGCTTTTGCTCCCAATCCACAAAAACCGCTGGCTCGCGGCATCCGGGGGGCGATGCCACCCCACACTCCACTTGCACCGATCCCTGTTGCGCGGGTGCAGAGCTAGCCTGCTCTTGCGGCGGCACAACACAGCCGCCCAGCGCCAAGGCAGATAACAGCGCAGAAATTTTCAAACTCAGCTTCACAACTCTCTCCTTCAATTCAACAAATCATCCAGGGTCTGCTTGCGCACAGGTTTGCGTGGCGCTGGGCGGGCTGGTGGGGGTTCCTGCGCAGCCGGCGTGGCCGCAGGCGCCTGCTCGATCACAGCAGCCTCAACAACCACAGGCTCTACCGCCGGGTCAACCACCTGTGCGGGCTCAATCGTTTCATTGAGCGTCAATGCCGACTCTGCAGGCAGTTCGGCAGAAGGTGGGATTACTGGCGCAGGGACTACTGTGGTTAGCGGTGAAGAGGCCGGTGCTCTAACACCGCGGTGTTTGGCTTGGTTGCCCCACCACCAAGCACCGCCGGCAATCAATACGGCAAGCGCCAGCACACCAAGTGCTATCCATTTACCAGGCCCATCAGGTGCGGGCACCGGCTCAGGCATCGGGTTGCGATGGGTCGACTTAGCAACGTTGGCAGGCGGCGCCACTGAAACACTGGGTGCCGCCTTGGCACTGGCCGCTGCGCCTGACATGGCCTGGGCTACAGGCCGTGCACTGCTTGTTTTGCTCAGCGCAGGCGCGCCGTTCTTCATCGAATCCACCGGGCGCAAGCTAGGCGCAGGAACCGCAGCAACTGAGCCGGCCACAGCCGCACCGCCACCGATCACCATTGCTGGGCTGGTATCCACCTGGAGGGATGGTGCTGGCGAGCTGCTGTCTTGCACATTGCCAAACACCAAAATCGCCTTTTCCTCATCCTTGGTCAAAGGCGTAGTCCAATCACGCTTGGTGTCCTCAAAGCTCGGCATGTCCTCAAAACGGCAACCGCATTTATTGCAAAAACGCGCATCCGCTTTGCACAATGCGCCGCAATCCGGGCATGTGGTGTATGCCGGTGTGAGTGCTGGCAGTAATCCTCGTGACGCAGCCTTGGGCGCCTCAGAAATCTGCACCTTACAGCCGCATTTTTTGCAGAATTTGGCGCTAGCAGGCAGTTCTTCGCCGCATTGCACACAGTTCATGGGTACGCCCTCCTAAACCAGCGCGCTGTTGCAAACAGCACACTATATTTGTTTTCAATGTCAGTTTCATTATCCATTGCGCCATCTCATGATGCCAGGGGTGCTTGACCAGAGCGGACAGCTAGTCAGCCACCGTAAGACTCCCCATAGCCCCTTGATGGGCGACAACGCAGAGCAGCTCCGCGTCACTTGCTGCAGTTTTACTGAGTTTCCCGGTCTCTACAAGAGTGGCCAAATTCACTATGATGCAGCACCTTTTCTCCCGTGGCCGTTGACCTGAGAATCCCATTTTGGCACTACGCGCCGCCTTAACAAACCATGTTTGATTCCTTCCTACCCCGCTGGCGCGAAGTGCGCCCCGGCGCTGACGATGTTGTCGCACCTGATGAGCGCTTACCCTGGCCCCAAACTTCGGTCATGGGTGTGCAGCACGTTATTGCTATGTTTGGCTCGACCATTTTGGCGCCGATTTTGATGGGCTTTGACCCAAACGTCGCCATTTTGATGAGCGGTGTAGGCACCTTGATCTTCTTCTTGTTGACCGGCGGGCGCGTCCCCAGTTATTTGGGCTCCAGTTTTGCCTTTATCAGCGTCGTGGGTGCAGCAACCGCCTATAGCGGATCAGGGCCTAATGCCAACATCGGCTTGGCACTCGGCGGCATCATCGCATGCGGACTGGTCTACACCTTGATTGGATTTATCGTCCAGGCTGTGGGCACAGGCTGGATTGAGCGCTTTATGCCGCCCGTGGTCACCGGCGCCGTCGTCGCCGTGATTGGACTTAACCTCGCCGCCATCCCCATCAAAAATATGGCCAGCAACAACTTTGAAAGTTGGATGCAAGCCATGACCTTTGTCTGCGTCGGCTTAGTGGCGGTAGTTACGCGCGGCATGGTGCAACGTTTGCTGATCCTGGTGGGCCTGATCGTGGCGACCGTCCTCTACGCCGTGCTAACCAATGGCATGGGCTTGGGCAAGCCGGTGGATTTGTCCGGCGTGGCGTCAGCTGCCTGGCTGGGTATGCCGCACTTTTCTGCACCACAGTTCAACACACAGGCGATGGTGTTGATTGTGCCTATCGTGATTATTTTGGTTGCAGAGAACCTCGGCCACATCAAGGCTGTGACGGCGATGACAGGTAAAAACCTGGACCAATACATGGGCCGCGCTTTTATTGGTGACGGCGTAGCCACCATGGTGAGTGGCAGCGTCGGCGGCACCGGCGTGACAACCTATGCGGAGAACATCGGCGTGATGGCTGCAACCCGCATCTATTCCACCGCCGTCTTTATGGTGGCAGGCATCATTGCACTGGTACTCGGCTTTTCGCCCAAGTTTGGTGCGTTGATTCAGGCCATCCCCTTACCCATCATGGGAGGCGTATCCATCGTGGTGTTCGGCCTGATCGCCATTGCGGGCGCCAAGATCTGGGTAGAAAACAAGGTCGACTTCTCACAGAACAAAAACCTGATCGTTGCCGCCATCACCCTGATCATCGGCACCGGCGATTTCACCCTCAAGTTCGGCAGCTTTGCATTGGGAGGCATTGGGACGGCCACCTTTGGTGCCATCATCCTGTACCAGTTGCTCAACCGAGAGCCCAAGCCATAGACCATAACGCGCAGCAGTTATCCATAAGCAGCCCGGCCAAGCCGGGCTTTTTTGTCACCTAGAATTGCTGCACCGCAACAAGATTTTCCACACAGCCAGTACCGGTTTTCCATAACTCAGGTATTTGCCAAAACCAGGTAGTTACGGAGACAACGACTGGTAAGATTTGGCTATATTTGGGCGGCCATCAGCTCCCCAATTTTTTTTGTCATTCCATTTCTAGATCGTCCGTGATGTAACCACCGTTCCACAGAAGCGGCAAGGTGATGGCAAGAGAATCACGATTGCACTAGAGGTGAAATTAAGAACAAGCCATTTCGGAGATCCCATGTCCTTGAATGACCGCGTGCGCTGCAGCGCTTTGCATACCCGCATCATGTCCGCCCCTGAGGCTGCAGCACTTATCCCGGCTGGCGCCAACGTAGGAATGAGCGGTTTTACCGGTGCTGGCTACCCCAAGGCCCTGCCTCAGGCCATTGCCGACCGCGCCAAAGCCGAACACGCAGCAGGCAAGCCCTACAAGATCAACGTCTGGACTGGCGCCTCCACCGCCCCTGAGTGTGATGGCGTTATGGCCGAAGCCGGGGCCCTGGACCAGCGCCTGCCATTTAACACCGATCCCATTGCACGCAAAGCCATCAACAGTGGCGACATTAACTTCATCGACATGCACTTGTCGCACGTCGCACAGCATGCCTGGTTTGGTTTTTTGGGGCCCATGAATGTCGCCGTAATTGAAGTACTGGGCGTTACCGCCGATGGCCTGTTGATTCCCTCCACTGCCGTGGGCAACAACAAGACTTGGCTAGAGATTGCCGACAAGGTGATTCTTGAAGTCAACACCAAGCCACCCATCAAGATGGAAGGCATGCACGACATCTACTACGGTACGGCCATTCCTCCGCGCCGCGTTCCCATCAACATGACACATGCCGATGACCGCATTGGCCAGCCCTACCTCAAGGTCGATCTGGACAAAGTAGTGGCCGTGGTCGAGACGCACAAGGGAGACCGCGACAACGTATTTGCCGTGCCCGATGAGCACTCCAACAAGATTGCGTCATACATCATCGACTTCCTCGCGCATGAGATGAAAATGGGCCGCCTCCCCAAGGAGATGCTGCCCATCCAATCAGGCGTTGGCAATGTAGCCAACGCTGTGCTGTCAGGCCTGTTGACTGGCCCGTTCGACAACCTGCTGGGCTTTACCGAAGTGCTGCAAGACGGCATGCTGGACCTGATCCGCGCAGGCAAGATGACCAAGGCATCGGCCACATCAATCTCCCTAGGCAAAGACGCCTACAAGGACTTTGAGGACAACATCGATTTCTACCGTGAGCGCATCGTCCTGCGCCCGCAAGAGATCAGCAATCACCCCGAACTAGTGCGTCGCCTGGGGGTGATCGCAATGAACTCGATGATCGAGGCCGACATCTACGGCAACATCAACTCCACCCACGTAATGGGCACCAGCATGATGAACGGTATTGGCGGCAGCGGCGACTTTGCGCGCAACGGCTATCTGTCCTTTTTCGTCACGCCTTCAGTCGCCAAGAACGGCGCCATCAGCTGCATCGTACCCATGTGTTCGCACGTCGACCACACCGAGCACGACACGCAAATTATCGTCACCGAGCAAGGCCTGGCTGACCTGCGTGGCCTGTCGCCACGCCAGCGCGCAAAACTCATCATTGAGCGCTGTGCGCACCCGGATTTCCGCCCGCAACTGCAAGATTATGTGGACCGGGCAATGACACAATCCGCAGGCCTGCACACTCCGCATATCCTGACCGAGGCCTTGAGCTGGCACCAGCGTTTTCTGGACACTGGCAGCATGAAGGCTTAAGCCGATCCGCCCCAGAAACCCAAAAGCCAAAAAGCCCAAACCGAAATGTTTGGGCTTTTTTTATCAGCACTGCGCGTTAAATCTGAAAATCGACTGTCGCCGCCTGCCCTGCTGCAGGCCGCTCTGCCTCTGAGCCTTCATCAGTATCGCCCTTGCCATGCGGCGCAATTGATGCATTGCCTAGCGCCCGCGCACAGCTTGCTGAGAACAGCAATACGGCGGACGAAAAGTAAATCCACATCAGCAACACCACCAGCGAGCCTGCAGCCCCATAGGCAGATACCACGGCCGCTGTAGACAAGTACCAAGCCAGCACCTGCTTGCCGATGGTGAATAAAAATGCACCAATAGCTGCACCCTCAATCAGATAGCGCAGCTTGGGTTTGTCACCCGTACCAATGCGCATCATGCCAACAAACAGGGTTACGGTAATCAGGAATGACAAGCCTTCATTCATCACCCCCAGCAAAGCGCCCGGTGCAGGAATATGCAGAACCGAATCTGCCCATTTGGTCGCCACGCTCAACACCGTGGTCAGCACCAGTGACACCAACATTAAAAAGCCCAGCACCAGGATGTAGCCCAGCCCACGCAGCCGCTGCCACAGCGACCACCACCAGGGCGTATCGCTTTTGTCCGCCTCGACCCCATGGTTCCACAGCCGCTCCAGCGATGTTTGCAGCTCCACAAACACCCCGGTCGCACCGGATAGCAACATGACAAAACCAATCACCGAGGCAATCAAACCTTGCGATTTGGCCTGCGCGCTGGACAGTGCGCCGCGCACCACATCGGCCACCTGCGTGCCCATGATGGATTCAACCTGGTGAATCAGATTGCTTTCAATATAGGAGCGATCTAGCCACCAACCAAGGGCGCCAACCAACAGCAACAGCAACGGAGCCAAGCTCAGCATGCCGTAAAACGACATGGCCGCGCTCATGCGCAGCCCGTCAGCACCTAGCCAAAGCTGGACTGCATCGTAGAACGGGCGAAGGGGATTGAGCTTGCGCTGTGCGCGCTGTAGTAGACCGGTTTCATTCTGGACCATGGTGTTGATTCTGACACCAACGCCCTTTTGGGCGTGTCAGCCTGCGCCCCTTCGCTATGCGCTACTCAATACGCGCGATCAGCGCACCTGCCGCATGGTAGCTACCCGCCTTGGCCTTCAGGCTGATGCGGCCAGCGCGTGGCGCGTTGACTTGCATCTCCATCTTCATCGCCTCCATCACCGCGATCAGCTCGCCTGCTTGCACCTCGGCTCCGTCAGCCACTTTCCAAGTGGTCAAGGTGCCTGCCGATGGCGTAGTGACTGCGTTTGCGTCTGCTGCACTATCCGCGCCAGCGCTTGCGGCTTGCACAGGCACGGCACTCAGACTGGATAGCAGATGGGCGGGCAGGCCCAGCATGACACGGCGGCCATCCAGCTCAATCGCAACGCGCTGCAGGCCGCTGGTGTCTGCAGGCTGGGGCCGCGCCTCGGGCTGTGCATCCCAGGTCGGCATCAACTGGGTCTCGATCCAGCGTGTGTGCACACCCAGCTGCTCGTCATTTACAAAATCTGCATGCTGCATCACCGCTTGGTGAAAAGGCAGCACGGTGGGCACGCCTTCAATCTTGAACTCTTTGAGAGCGCGGCGCGCGCGCTGCACGGCAACGGCGCGCGTCGGGCCCCAAACGATCAGCTTGGCCAGCATGGAATCAAACTGCCCCGCCACCAACGATCCGCTCTGCACACCGCTGTCCACTCGTACGCCCGGGCCTGCAGGTGCATCAAAGCGGGTGACACGGCCAGGCGCGGGCAAAAATCCACGGCCCACATCTTCCGCATTAATACGAAACTCAAACGCGTGACCGTAAGGTGCAGGCGTATCCACATCGGCGAGCACCTCGCCTTCGGCTACGCGGAACTGCAGCCGCACCAGATCGGTTCCCGTCGTCTCCTCGGTCACCGGGTGCTCCACCTGCAGGCGCGTGTTGACTTCGAGGAAGGAAATTGCGCCATTCTGGCTCAGCAAATACTCCACCGTGCCTGCGCCCACATAGCCTGCGGCCTGACAAATTTCACGCGCTGACTGGTGAATGCGCTCTCGTTGCTCCGGCGTCAAGAAGGGCGCCGGGGCTTCTTCCACCAGCTTTTGGTTGCGCCGCTGCAGTGAGCAATCCCGCGTGCCCAGCACACGCACATGGCCGTGCTGGTCGGCCATCACCTGCGCTTCGATATGACGAGGCTTGTCGAGGAACTGCTCGACAAAACATTCGCCACGGCCAAAGGCCGTCACGGCCTCACGCACAGCAGCGCCATACAGCTCGTCGATGTCTTCAGCCTTCCACACCACCTTCAAACCCCGGCCGCCGCCGCCAAATGCAGCCTTGATGGCGATGGGCAAACCGTGCGCGCGTGCAAAGGCATGTACCTCGGCTACGTCCTTAACGGGCCCTGGCGTACCAGCCACCAGCGGTGCGCCTACCGACAGCGCCAGCTTGCGCGCCTGTACCTTGTCGCCTAGTTGCTCAATGGCCGATGGCGGTGGGCCAACCCAAGTCAGGCCAGCGTCGATCACAGCACGGGCAAAGCCTGCGTTCTCCGACAAAAATCCGTAGCCAGGATGCACCGCATCTGCGCCGCATTTTTGGGCTACGGCAATCAGTTTGGCGATATCCAGATACGTGTCTGCCGGGCGCTGGCCCTGCAGCGCATAGGCTTCGTCGGCCATGTGCACGTGCAGCGCGTCGATATCATCATCGGCATAGACAGCCACGCTTTTTAGGCCATGGTCCGCACAAGCGCGGATGATGCGTACAGCGATCTCACCCCGGTTCGCAATCAATACTTTTTTCATAGCACTATCCTCTTACAGGACGGGCGCAAGCGCCACTATTTATTCAAACTCGGCAAAGGCTTGCAACACATTGAACTGCAGCCATGCGCCCACCGGCACCTGGCCTGCCAGATCCAGGTGATGGGATGCCACGCAGGCGACTACGGGGTAGCCGCCGGTCAGTGGATGGTCGGCCAAAAACAGTACAGGCTGGCCGCTGGCGGGCACCTGGATAGCGCCCACCGCCGTGCCTTCGCTGGGTAGCTCCTGCGCGACGCTACGCGCCAACGCCACATCGCCTGCCAGCCGCAATCCCACGCGGTTGGATTGCGGGGTGACCTGCCAGCGCTGCGCGGCAAATCGCGCTATGGCGTCAGCGGTGAACCAATCGGTGCGCGGGCCCATCACCACATCCAGCACCACGGTGTCACCAGCTTTGGGCAAAGGTGGCGGTGCGATATCAGCACTACCTACCGAAAGGGCGCTCTGCGCGCTGCCCACATCCAATCGCTGGCCTGCAGCAAGCGCTGGCGGGCCAATGCGGGCGAGGGTATCGGTGCTGCTGCTACCCAGGGCTTGCTCGGCCAGCCAGCCGCCGCGCACGGCCACATAGCTGCGCAGGCCGGTCGCAGGTTCACCCAGCTTGAGCGTATCTCCATCGTTCAGCGCCAGCGCTTGGTTGCGTGCAGCTTGCCACTGCGTGCCATTGCTTGCGGTGATCGTGACCGTACCCGTCGCACCAGTGATAGCGACCACGGTATTACCCACACTTTGCAGCGTGAGACCACCCGCCACCGATTCAAGCACCGGCAAATTGGCATCGTTGCCCAGCAGGCGGTTGGCACGATGCATGGCACCTTGGTCCAGCGCGCCAGATGCGGACACGCCCTGCCCGGCTTGGCCTAAGCGCCCCCGGTCTTGCACCAGGGTTTGCAGCCCGGGCGCCAGCACGTGCATAGATGCGATGGATTGATGGGTAGCCAGCGCCCCTTGATCGGCCGCTGGAGAAACATTTTTCTTAATAGTTTGCTGACCTGCTGGCAGGCTGCTTTGGTCAACAAAGCGCACGCGCATGCCAGGCTGAAGCAGCGCTGGTGGATCACGCTGCAAATCCCACATGGGCACCTCTGTGCGGCCCAGCAGTTGCCAGCCGCCTGGTGTGTCGTTGGGGTAGACCGCGCTGAACGTGCCCGCCAGCGCAACCGATCCTGCTGGCACCTTGGTGCGTGGCGAGCTGCGGCGTGGCACGTTCAGGCGCGGGTTGCCGCCGGTTAAATATGCAAAGCCAGGTGCAAAACCGCAAAAGGCCACGTTGTAATCCTGGCTGGTGTGCAACGCAATTAATGCGGGCACATCGATTCCCAGGATTTGCGCCACATCAGCCAAATCCTCGCCGTCGTAATGCACGGGTATCTCTACACGCTGGCCCTCGGCCAAACCCTGGCGCGCCAGGTTCAGGCCCTGCATATGGCGCACCAATTGCGGCGCGCTGGTTTGCCAGCGGTCAAACTGGATCAGGATGGTGCGCGCAGCGGGCACCAGCTCTTGCACGCCCACAGGCAGGGCCGCTTGCAGCGCGGCCAGCAAATCCAGGCTGTGGGCCAGATCTTGCAGCTCGACCAGCAGGCTTTGGTCGCTGACCGGCAAAAAGCGCATGGGACGCGCAGCTTCGCTGCTACCGCTCATGCAACAGCCTTTTGCACAAAGGATTGGATCTGCACGCCAGCCGCTTCCAGCCGCTCACGCACCGCACGCGCCATGGCGACGGCGCCGGGGCTGTCGCCATGCACGCAGATGGAATCGGCCTGCACCTTAACCGTTGAGCCATCATTGGCCTGCACCGTGCCCTGCTGCACCAGTTGCAGCATGCGCTGGGCGACCAGCTCTGGGTCATGCAGCACGGCACCGGGCTCGCGGCGAGACACCAGGGTGGCTTGGGGTGTATAGCCCCGGTCAGCGAAGGCCTCGGCAATCACGCGCAGGCCGGCGTCTTGCGCCCATTGCGTCAGCGGCGAGCCAGCCAACACGACCAGCGCCAGTTGGCCGTCCACCGCTTGCAGGGCTTCGATCACTGCAGCAGCTTGCTTTTTATCGTGAGCAATCGTGTTGTAGAGCGCGCCATGCGGCTTGACATATTGCACCGTGGTACCTGCCGCAGCCGCCAGGCCTTGCAGCGCACCAATTTGGTAGATCACATCAGCCACCAGGTCAGCGTGCGCCACATCCATATTGCGACGGCCAAAACCCACCAAGTCGCGGTAAGCCACGTGGGCTCCGACGACAACGTTGTTGGCCTTGGCCTTTTTCAAGGTATCCAAAATGCCTGCCGCATCGCCCGCATGAAACCCGCAGGCCACGTTGGCACTGCTAACGATGGACAGCATAGCGCCGTCATCACCCATGGTCCAGGCACCCAAGCTCTCGCCCAAGTCGCTGTTCAAATCCATTACCAAAGCCATTGTTGCGTCCTTCCTCGGCCAGCAACGCCGCTGGCACTACGGGCCATGTACAGTGCGGCCCTACAAGGCAGGCGGGTGGCAGGCCGAATCCCTTGCCTTATCCGCAGCATGCCAGATTTATTTTGTTCAACAATTTATAAGTTTAGCCCAACAATAATGATCCATACGCTGGGGATTACCCGTGCGCCAGTGCAGCTAACGTGGCTCTGCATCGACCGTTATGATTGACCGCATACTGACCGCTACAGCTTGCTGACCACCACCATGACCGCAGACTCTCCCGCACTTTCGCTCAACGACCGCGTTGCCGAGCAGATCCGCGAGCAAATTGTGCGTGGCGAGTTCCAGCCGGGAGCTCGCCTGTCGGAGGTGGCGCTGAGCGAGACGCTGGAGATATCACGCAACACCCTGCGCGAAGTCTTCCGCCTGCTGACCAAGGAAGGCTTGTTGCGCCATGTGCCCAACCGCGGCGTGTTTGTCGCCATCCCGTCGATGGCATCCATCATGGACATCTACCGCGTGCGCCGCATGATTGAGTGCCAGGCTCTGCAGCAGGCCATTCCCCAGCACCCCGCCCGCCAAGAGATGCGCGAAGCCGTACTAGCCCAGCGCCAGCTGCGCGATACCAAGCGCTGGGTGGATGTGGGCACCGCCAATATGCGCTTTCACAAAGGCGTAGTAGCCCTGGCAGACAGCGACCGGCTGAACACCATGTTCTCGCACCTGCTGGTCGAGTTGCGCTTGGCCTTTGGCATGCTGAGCGACGCCGAGTTTTTGCACGCGCCGTACATCGAGATGAACGTGTCCATCTTGCAGCATTTTGAAGCTGGCGACATGGAGCGCGCCGCCAAGCAAATGCACGATTACCTGACGCATTCAGAGCGCGTGGTGCTCAGCGTTTATGCGCGCCGCATGAGCGAGGCAGGCATGGAGCTATAAGCCCGCCATGCCTGCCGACCACGCCGCCCTATTGGCCCAGCTGGAGGCGCTGGCCGATTGCCCGCTGGCGGGGGAATGCCTGCACATCAAGGCACAACTGCCGCACACCATCAAATCGGCTCTGGTAGAGCGCCCCACGCTGGGCCTGGTGCTGCACGGCGCCAAGCGCCTGAGCACGGGCATGCAAACCGTGCAGTTGCAAGCAGGTGATGTTTTTTTAATCACGGGCCGCTGCCATATCGACGCCCACAATACGCCGGATCGCTGCAACGGGCGCTACCTGTCGATCACGCTCAACCTGTGTGACGAGGTGCTAAACGCCGCCCGCACGCTGTGGGCACAGCCACTGCACCGCGATGACGCCAAGCTCATTGGCCTGCCCATCCACGCCCTGGCTGACGCCTTGCAGCACTGGAGCCAGTCCTTACACCAAGGCCATTACGAGCAGGCGCGCGTCGCCCTGGTGCAAATCGTGATGTGGTTGTGTCGCCAAGGCCACCACGCCTTGTTAGCCCCACCGCCACAGCGCCTGGCCGACAGCGTGCGTGATCTGGTGAGCACCGCCCCAGCCCGGCCTTGGCTGTCACGCGATGTGGAAGGTGCTCTGAACCTGAGCGGCGCCAGCCTACGCCGCCATCTGGCAGCAGAAGGCACCTCGCTATCGAAAGTATTGCTGGACTCGCGCATGGGCTGTGCGCTAACACTGCTGTCCACCACCAATTTACCCATCAAAACTGTGGCCGCGCGCGTGGGCTACCAGTCCGTGTCCAGCTTTAACCGCCAGTTTGCAGCACGCTACCAACTGCGTCCTGTAGATATTGGCAACTAGGATGTTGTCCGCATTGAGCGCCACACGCCCCAGTTTGAGCGCCTGACGCACGCGCTACGCGGCACGATCAAGGCTCTCTCACCAGGAGTCCTGATGCCATTGTTCACCCGCACTACCAAAATCTTGCTGACAACAGCCGCTACTGTCATTGGCTTGTGCCACGGCGCTGCCGCTCAAACCCCGCAACCAGCCCAGCAACAAGCACCGGGCTACTACGTGCAACATATCGGCCAATTGCAGGTACTGGCCCTGTTTGATGGCACGGTCACCCTGCCTCGCCAGCAACTCAAGCAGATCACGCCAGCGCGTACCCAGGCCTTGTTAGCGCAGCGCTATGTGCCTGAATCAACGCAGGGCTTGCAAACCGCTGTCAACGCCTATTTGCTGCGGCGCGGTGCGCAAAATATGTTGGTAGATGCCGGCACCGCGCAATGCTTTGGAGCAGATCTGGGCCAGGTCTTACCTAACCTCAAAGCAGCAGGTATATCGCCAGACTCTGTGCAAGACGTTTTGCTGACCCACGCCCACCCAGACCACTTATGCGGCCTGCTGGATTCCAACGGCAACATGGCCTACCCCCAAGCCCGGGTGTGGGTAAACCATGCCGAACTGGCCTACTGGCAAAACGCCGACGAAGAAGCCAAAGCCACCGACTTCTTCAAGCCCCTGTTTGGCATGGCGCGCAAAGCCTTGGCGCCCTACATCGCTGCAGGCAAGCTACAAAGCTTTGACCAAGACAGCACCCTGCCCGCTGGCGTGCGTTATGTGCCAGCAGCAGGCCACACCGTAGGCCACAGTGCATTTTTGATAGATGGCAATGCAGCAGGCGCGAGAGACGAACACCAGCGCCTGCTGCTGTGGGGCGACGTAATGCACTACCACGCGGTACAGTTTGCCGACCCTGCCGCCACGTATGAGCCTGACCAAGACTACGCACAATCCGTGCGCACGCGCCGCCACTTGCTACAACAGGCGGCCACGCAAGGCTGGTGGCTAGCCGGTGCGCACCTCCCGTTCCCTGGCATCGGCCATGTAGCGGCAGATGGCAAGGCCTACCGCTGGGTGCCGACTGAGTTCAGCCCGCTGCCACACCCTTAAAGAGCATCCACAGGGCCGCTATGATGGGCGCTGGCCACAGCCCGCAAGCACCGTTTTACAATGGTATTAGTTTGATAGCTGTTGGCGCCCGATCTATAGGCGCTAAGAGCCATTCTTGTTTATGTCCGTTGCGGCCCATGGCCCACACCCTTTTCGCCTTACCGTGGCAAGCGCGGTGCGCACTCGCCCCGCCACCTGGGAGCATTTTTTGAAAACTGTCACCATCTCCCCCCATATCGTTGTCGACAACCACAAGCCTTTTGTGCTTTTTGGTGGCGTCAATGTGCTTGAATCCAAAGACTTGGCTTTGCGCGCTGCACAGGCCTATGTACAGGTCACGCAAAAGCTGGGCATTCCCTACGTGTTCAAGGCCAGCTTTGACAAGGCCAACCGCTCGTCCATCCACTCCTACCGTGGCCCCGGCCTGGAAGAAGGTCTGAAGATTTTTGAAGCCGTAAAGGCCGAGTTTGGCGTGCCACTGATCACCGATGTGCACGAGCCCTGGCAAGCCCAGCCCGTGGCCGAGGTGGTCGATGTGCTGCAGCTGCCCGCCTTCCTGGCGCGGCAGACCGACCTGGTGGTCGCCATGGCCAAAACCGGCCGCATCATCAATATCAAAAAGCCGCAATTTTTAAGCCCTTCGCAAATGGGGAACATCGTCGAGAAGTTCCACGAAGCGGGCAATGAGCAAATCATTTTGTGCGACCGTGGCAGCAACTTTGGCTACGACAACCTGGTGGTCGACATGCTGGGCTTTGGCGTGATGAAGAAGGCCAGCAACGATGCGCCGGTGATTTTTGACGTGACCCACGCACTACAGCAGCGCGAGGCGGGCGCTGCTGCATCGGGTGGCCGCCGCCAGCAAGTGGCCGACCTGGCCCGCGCAGGTTTGGCTGTGGGCATTGCGGGCCTGTTTTTGGAAGCCCACCCCAACCCCGCCGAAGCCAAGTGCGACGGCCCCAGCGCCCTGCCACTGGACCAATTGGAGCCGTTTTTGGCCCAGATGAAGGCACTGGATGATTTGGTCAAATCCTTTGCGCCATTGAACATCGCCTAAGAAGCTACGCCACCACCATTGATCTCGAACGCGAGTCTGCGATTCGCTCGGTGGTGTTAACGCCTCTGACTACATCACTATCAAAAAAAGAGCTGCCAGCGCCCGTTCACCGGTCGCTAGCAGCTTTTTTTACTGAAACCTTGATCAGGCTTCTGCAGGGTAGAACAGCTTGCGCGTTGGCGTCTTCTCAACTGCTTGTGCAATCGCGCCAATGTGGTCTGGCGTAGTACCGCAGCAGCCGCCCACAATGTTGACCAGGCCTTCCGCCGCGAACTCGTGTACCAGGCGGCTGGTGATCTCGGGCGTCTCGTCAAAACCGGTGTCGCTCATGGGGTTGGGCAGGCCGGCATTGGGGTAGCAGC
>JAVXMM010000008.1:0-79019 GCA_036646255.1 Comamonas sp. | reverse complement strand
CCTACGAAACGTCCAGCCCCTCGATGGACATCAGCAAGGCCAGCAACTTCGAGCGCTTTGTGTTCGACTTGGTTGGCCGCGATGGCGCACGTACCAAGCAGTTGTTTGCCGAAGGGGTGGCCCAGCAAGGCAAGTTTGACTTGAGCGCAGATCCTGCCTTCAAGGATGCGGCTGCCAAATACGGCTTTGAAAGCGGCAAGAGCACGCACGCCAACCGCTTGGCCACCATCAAAGACACCTACGAGCGCTTTGGTCAGATGATCGACACCCACACCGCTGACGGCGTGAAAGTGGCGCGTGAGCATTTGGGTGAAGAGCCCATGTTGGTGCTGGAGACCGCCTTGCCCATCAAATTTGCTGAGACGATTGAAGAGGCACTGGGCCGTCTGCCAGAACGCCCCGCCAAGTTTGACGGCATTGAGGCACTACCCAAGCGTGTGAAGGTGATGGCGGCTGATGTGCAGCAAGTCAAAGACTATATCGTGGCGACTTGCAAATAGTATTGAGATAGAAATGGCTGCTAGCGCCCTATTAATGGGTGTTGGTAGCTATTAAATCAGGAGTTCTGAATGCATGTGGTGTGTTTTGCGGGCTATTCTGGCAGTGGCAAGACGAGCTTGATCGAGCAGGTGATACCGGTGCTTGTGGCCCTGGGCCAGCGGGTCTCGGTTATCAAGCACACCCACCACCGCTTTGACATAGATACGCCAGGCAAAGATACCTGGCGCCACCGCCAAGCCGGTGCGTATGAAGTGCTAGCTGCATCCGACCAGCGCGTGGTACTGATGCGCGAGCTGCCCACGCCGCAAGAGCCCAATGTGCACGCGCTGATTGCACAGTTGGACAACAGCATCGACTGGGTGCTGGTAGAAGGGTTTAAAGACTGCGATCTGCACAAGCTAGAGGTGCTGGCTAACCAACAAGAGCCCGCAGGAAAAACGCCGCTGTACCCGCGCGATGTCTGCGTACAAGCCGTTGTGCATTCACCTGCCCGAGTGCTGCAACCCCCTACGCTGCTGCCGGCCTTGCCACGTGATGAGCCCGCTGCTGTGGCCCATTGGCTGCTGGCCCATGCAGACCGCTTTGGCTACACACCGCCCTGCGTGTTTGCAGCCGATATGGCGGGCTGAGTACAACGCAGGCTTGGCCTGCGCCCCAAAATAACAAGGATTTTGAAATGACTGCCACCCCGCGCGCCCCGCTCAAACCATTGGCCGATGCTTTGGCCGAGCTGCTGGCGCACGCCACGCCACTGGCTGATTTTGAATCGGTCAGCACCTTTGATGCCGATGGCCACGTGCTGGCGCAAGACCTGGTGTCGGCGCTGCAAGTGCCCTCGCTCGACAACAGCGCCATGGACGGCTACGCCATGCGAGCCGCTGATGTGCCTGCCGCAGGCACCGTGCTGCCCGTTAGCCAGCGTGTTGCCGCAGGCGCCGTGGGCCAGCCCTTGGCGGCAGGAACGGCAGCGCGCATTTTTACCGGCGCACCCGTGCCAGAAGGCGCTGATGTGGTGGTGATGCAAGAGGAGTGCGCGGTGCAAGATGACGGCACCGTGCGCATCAACGCTGCGGTGCAATGGGGCCAAAACATACGCCGTGCAGGTGAGGATATTGCGCTGGGCAGCACCATCATTGCAGCCGGTACGCGTTTAACGCCTGCCGAGCTGGGCCTGGCTGCCAGCATTGGCTGCGCCCAATTGCAAGTAGCCAAGCGCCCGCGCGTGGCACTGTTCTCTACCGGCGATGAGTTAGTCATGCCTGGCGATGTGGCGCCGCAAAACCTGCCTGCGGGCAGCATCTACAACAGCAATCGTTTCTTTTTGCGTGCCATGTTGCAGCGCCTGGGCTGTAAGGTGGTAGACAAGGGCATCGTGCCCGATAGTTTTGATGCCACAGTGGCCGCGCTGCAATCGGCGGCCGCGGATTGCGACTTGGTGCTGACCAGCGGTGGCGTATCGGTGGGTGAGGAAGACCATGTGAAGCCTGCTGTCGAGGCACTTGGTCGTCTGGATTTGTGGGCCATCGCCATCAAGCCAGGCAAACCGTTTGCGTACGGCAAGGTGGGTAAGGCCCATTTCATCGGTTTGCCAGGCAATCCGGTGTCAAGCTTTGTTACCTTTGCATTGCTAGTACGCCCCTTTGTATTACGCCTGCAAGGTGTGCAAAACGTGGATGCGCTGGTTGTGCCCATGCGCGCCGATTTTGACTGGCCGCGTGCTGACAAGCGCCAAGAGTTCTTGCGTGCCCGCATCAACGCCCAAGGCGGGCTGGACCGTTTTGGCAACCAAGGGTCGGGCGTGCTTACCTCGGTCGTCTGGGGCGATGGCTTGGTCGATAACCCTGCGGGCACGGTGATTGCCCGTGGCGATATGGTGAAATTTATGCCGTTTGCGCAGCTGCTGGGCTGATTGATTGCTTCTGATTTGATAGAAAAGAGAGTGCTGATGAAAACCGTGCAACTGCGTTATTTCGCCTCTATCCGCGAAGCCATTGGTACCGGTAGCGAATCCTTCACCACCGATGCAAATACCGTTGCCGCGCTGCGAGATGCTTTGCTGGCCCGTGGAGAGCCTTATGTCACCAGCCTGGCGCGCGGCCGTGCGGTACGCGTCGCCATTAACCAAACCATGTGCGATGAGGCGGCTGGCTTTGACAATGGCGCTGAGATTGCATTCTTCCCGCCGGTGACGGGTGGCTAGGTGATTTTTTAACCTGTTCTACGTATAAAAGCCGCTCCTTGAGAGCGGCTTTTATATTTGAACATTCATACCGTTTAATGCACGCGGCGGCTGCGGTCCGCCATCCCGGCGTCGCCACCAGACAGGTGCATCTTTTTCACCGTGCAATAGGGCGTGTTGTCGCGTATGCGGCGGGCGGTTACCGACAGGCTTTCCAGTTTGCGGTTCAGCGTATAGGCGACGGATTGGCTGGTACCAGGTTGCTTGGCGTAGTTGCGCCGGCAGGCCATGGCGTCTTCATAGGCTTTGAGCTTGGCGCTGGCGGCCTCCAAGGCAAAGCGGTCTTTCCTCGATCACGTTGACCCATTGCTTGGCCGCCATCATGGTGGGCATGTGCCAGTAGCGGAACTTGCTGCCTTCAGCTTTTTCTACCTGGGCAAACTTGGCCAGCTGGCGCTTGTCGGTCTCCGCCTCTGGTGCTCGGCTAAAGGCGTGGGATGTGATCTCAAATGCCTCGTAGCTCTTCGCAAAAATGGCGTGCATGGCCTTGCCTTGGGGCATTACGTCGTCTTTGTAGTCCTCGTGGCGGTTGTGCTTATGCCGCTTTTCGCCGCAGGCCGCTACGCCCAGCAGGGCAGCAGCGGCAGCGCAGGCCTTCACGGTGTCAAAAAGGCGTTGGGTGGTGATACTCGATGCGGGCGCTGTTGCTACAGCGCTGCATGCAAGAGGGTTTAGGCGTTTGGCTCGGGTAACAGTAGCTCAGGGGCTTCCCAGCCCAGCAGCTCCGACAGGCGCAGGATGACCCAGCGTGCCTCGGCAGGCGAGACCACGGCATCTTCGCCTTGCAGCCCCATGTACATGGTTTTGAGGATGGCTGATTCGGAGGGCGCACTTTGGTGGTACAGGATCTGGGCTTGCTCCACCAGCAGCTGTGCCAAGTCCTCGCACAGCTCATAGCGGGCGGCTACTTCGGCAAGCGGCGTTTGCAGTCGCTGGCGCTTGTCGCTGTAGAGCTGGATAAAGGATTCGGGGATAAAGATCTGGCTGCCGTCTTGCATGCAAAAAGTGTAGCTGAGCAGGCATGGCCGCGCTTGCCTACCGGGGTTAGCCCCAGCATGCTGCAAGCGCAAAATTGGTTATGGTGGGGGACATTTCTACCAAGCTGTCTGTCGGGTTGACGATGCAGTGATGCATCAAAACAATAGCACTCTGCGACCGACTGGCGGGCGAAAAAACATATTTCATGGCCCCGATTGCATCCCTGGTACCGATTACCGAAGACGACCACGACGTACGCCTGCATCTGGCCTACGCTACCCCCGAGAACTTTACCGGCAAGGTGGTTTACCGCAACGCCTACTGCTATCTGCACCCGGATGCCGAGAAGGCACTGTCGCGTGCAGCGCTGTCAGCACGCCAGGCGGGTGTGCGCTTGCTGGTTTTTGATGCTTACCGGCCCGCCAAGGCCCAGCAAATCCTGTTTGATTTTGCCCAAGACCCTACCTTTGTGGCCGACCCCAAACGCGGGTCGCACCACACCCGTGGCTGTGCTGTGGATGTGAGTTTGCTAGACGAAAACGGGCGCGAGATGGACATGGGCACGGGGTTTGACGCCATGCAGGCTGAGTCCTTCCATTTTTGCGTGGGCCTGTCCGAACAGGTGCAAAAAAACCGTTTGATGCTTCTGGGCATCATGCTGTCGGCGGGGTTTGAGCACATCCCCAGTGAATGGTGGCACTACCAGTTGCCGGATGCCATGCGCTACCCGTTGATCGACGATGGTGCAGGCGGTATGTCTAAATTAATGGACTAGCAGGCACAAGCCTTGCTACTAGTTGGTGATTGTCCCGATTTTTGTCATGAACCCGAGGAGAGGTAGATGCAAGCTGTGATCCGTAGACAGGTATTGGCTGCTGCTGCAGCCGTGGCATGCAGCGTGACTGCCTTGGGCTGGCTGCCCGCTGCGCAGGCTGCCACGCCCAAGGACATGCTGGTGATGGCCGGCACGCTGGATGAGTTCTCTACCCTCGACCCTGCTGAAGTCTATGAGCTGGTGCCGATGGAGTATCTCTCCAACACCTATGACCGCTTAATCCGCGTGAACCTGGCCAAACCAGGCGAATTTAATTCCGACGTGGCCGAGTCGTGGAGCATGAGTGAGGATGGCAAGACCTTTACGTTTAAAGTTCGCTCGGGGCAAAAGTTCCACTCCGGCAATCCGGTAACGGCGGAGGATGTGGCTTGGTCGCTGCAACGCACGCCGCTCCTGGGCAAGGGCGCAGCCGTGGTGCTGGCCGGTATTGGCTTGACCAAAGACAACGCGTTGCAGAACGTCAAACTGGTGGATGCGAACACGGTCTCGGTGACTACAGATCGCAAATATGCGCCTACCTTTGTGCTGTCGATTTTGGCCAGCTGGCCTGCGTCGGTCGTCGATAAAAAGCTGCTTACCGAAAAGGCCCAGGGGAGTGACATGGGTAATGGCTGGCTCAAAACCAACGAGGCCGGATCAGGCATCTTCAAGCTCAACAAATGGACGGCCAACCAAAGCCTGACATTGGACCGCTTTGACGGCCACCGTGCCCCTGCTGCGATGAAGCGCGTAGTGCTGCGCCATGTACCTGAGGCATCGGGACGCCGGCTGCTGCTGGAGAAAGGCGATGTGGATATCGCCCGCGAGTTGAGCCCCGATGATATGGCTGCACTGCAAAAAACGGGCAGGATCACGCTGCTGCCGGTGCCGCAGGCCATCGTCTACTATATGGGTATGAACATGAAGAACGCCAACCTCGCCAAGCCTGAGGTGCGTGAGGCCATGCGATACGCGGTGGACTACGATGGTATTCAAAAGAACATCGTCAAATCTCTCTACAACGTGCACCAGACGTTCTTGCCGCCTAACATGCTGGGTGCGTGGAAGCACAATCCCTATAAGCAAGACGTCGCCAAGGCCAAAGAACTGCTGGCCAAGGCGGGCTTGCCCGATGGTTTTGCTATCAGCATGGAGGTGCGCAACACCTATCCCTACAACGAGGTGGCCCAAGCTGTGCAGGCCGACATGGCCAAGGTCGGTATCAAGATGACACTGAACATTGCTGACAACAAGCAAACCCTGGCCAAGTACCGCGCCCGCACGCATGACATTTACATGGGTGAATGGTCGGCCGATTATCTGGATCCGCACACCAACGCCCAAGGCTTTGCCTGGAACCCGGACAACTCTGACGCATCGCCCTACAAGATGCTGGCCTGGCGCAATGCCTGGGATATCCCGGACTTCACCAAGCGCGCTGATGCTGCGCTAGCCGAGCAAGATGCAGGCAAACGCGCCAAGCTGTATGAGGACATGCAAAAAGACTTCCAGCCGGTATCGCCCTTCGTCATCATGTTCAACAAAGTCAGCCAAGTGGCTATGCAGAACAACGTCAAGGAGTTCAGCGTAGGCCCGATTTACGACTTGGTGCATTACCGCAGCGTTAAAAAGAACTGATGGTTCAGAGCGGCCCACGCAGGTCTTGAAGCATCCGCCTCAAGGCCAGTGTGATCCGCTCGTTGCGGACAGGATCTTTTGTGCTGATCCCTGTCGCACCCGCCGGGCTTTGCCCGGCCTAGCGTAAACCGTCTGTATGGCTGCTTCTACTTCTCCTGTTTCTCCATCTACTGCCCCCGCGCAACGCGCCTTGGCTTCGCGTGTCTGGCGCATGCTCAAGGGCTTGCTGCAATGGTTTTTTATGCTGGTCATCACCCTGTTGGGGTTGTTGGCCATCACCTTCTTCATTGGCCGCATGGTGCCAATCGATCCCGTGCTGGCTGTGGTGGGCGACCGTGCCACGCCTGATATCTACAATGCCGCGCGTGAAGCCATGGGCCTGGATAAACCGCTGTGGCAGCAGTTCGCCATTTATGTGCGTGATGTGCTGCACGGCAATCTGGGCACGTCTATTTTGACCAGCAACCTGGTGTGGACGGATATCACGCGCGTTTTCCCCGCCACCTTGGAGCTGGCTACGTTGTCCACCATTCTCGGCATGCTGATCGGCGTGCCGCTGGGCGTGGCGGCAGCGGTGTACCACAACCGTTTGCCAGACCATATTGCCCGTTTTATCGGCTTGATTGGTAGCTCGCTGCCGGTGTTTTGGATCGGCATGATGGGCTTGCTACTGTTCTACGCCAAGCTGGGCTGGCTACCGGGGCCGGGCCGGGTCGATCCGGTGTATGACGGCATGGTGGACGAGGTGACTGGCAGCCTGCTGATCGATGCCGTCATCGCGGGCGATTGGGATGTGTTTGGCAATGCCTTCTCCCACATCATCCTGCCCACCTTGATCCTGAGCTACTTCTCGGTCGCGTATCTGAGCCGCATGACGCGTGCCTTCATGCTCGATCAACTGAGCCAAGAGTACATCATCACCGCTCGCGCCAAAGGCGTTCCGGAGTGGCGCGTGATATGGGGCCATGCGTTTCGCAATATCGCCGTACCGCTGCTCACCGTCATCGCGCTTACCTACAGCCATTTGCTAGAGGGCTCGGTGTTCACCGAAATCGTCTTTTCCTGGCCGGGTATTGGCTCCTACCTGACCAATGCGCTGATGAACGCCGACATGAATGCCATTTTGGGCAGCACCCTGGTGATCGGTGCGATCTTTGTCGTCATCAACTTGCTGACTGATGTGTTGTATGCCGTATTTGACCCGCGTGCACGCCGCAAAACTTGAGGGAAAAGGCCGCTAGCGCCTGACTGGCGGCCGGCAATAGCTATGAAAATTGAAGAAACCTCTGCCGCGATAGCTGCCAAGCCGCCGCTGCGCGACTGGTTGCTGTCCGAGGCGCCCAGCTCGCCGCGCCAGGCGTTTTGGGGCCTGTGGTACCGCCGTGTGCGCCGCTTTGCGCGTAACCCGCTCAGCATGGCGGGCTTGCTGGTGCTGCTGCTCTTGGTGTTGCTCGCCGTGTTTGCGCCGTGGATTGCCTCGCACGATCCACTCAGCCAGGTGCTGTCTGATCGCTTGCAGCCCATAGGCAGCAGCGGCCACTGGCTGGGTACCGATCAACTGGGGCGCGATATCTTCTCGCGTATCGTCTACGGCTCGCGTCTGACCTTGGTAATCGCCATCTTGGTGCTGGTCATCGTCGTGCCCATTGGCCTATTGATTGGCGTGGTGGCTGGCTATTTTGGTGGTTGGGTGGACGTTGTGCTGATGCGTGTGACTGATATTGCGCTGGCCTTCCCTAAGATCGTGCTGGCATTGGCCTTTGCGGCCGCCGTGGGCCCCGGCGTAGTTAACGCGGTGATTGCGATTGCCATTACCGCCTGGCCGGCCTATGCGCGCTTGGCGCGGGCCGAGACGTTGAGGGTAGCCGAGAGCGATTACATCCACGCCGCACGCCTGCAAGGTGCCAGCAACGCGCGCATTTTGTGGCGTTACATTACGCCGCTGTGCATGTCGTCCGTCATCGTGCGCGCTACGCTCGATATGGCAGGCATCATCCTCACCGTCGCTGGCCTGGGCTTTTTGGGCCTGGGCGCCCAGCCGCCGAGCCCAGAGTGGGGCTATATGGTTGCATCAGGCCGCAATGTATTGATTGAAGCCTGGTGGGTGGCCACGGTACCTGGAATTGCGATCTTGCTGGTTAGCCTGGCATTCAACTTGCTGGGCGATGGGCTGCGTGATGTCTTTGATCCCCGTCACGCAGATTAAGGGTTGATGCTATGAATACTGAAGTGCAGTCGCCCGTCCCACTTGCGCAAATCGACAATTTACGCATCAGCTTCCCCTCGTCCACGGGCGCGCTACGGCCAGTGGTGCGTGGTATGTCCTTGTCGCTGATGCCGGGCGAGCGCTTGGGCATTGTGGGCGAATCGGGCTCGGGCAAATCGCTCACCGGCCGGGCGCTCTTGGGTATGCTGGCGCCTGGCGCTGTCTGGTCTGCCGATGCCATGCGTTTTAAAGGCCAAGACCTGCTGGCGATGAAGCCGGGCGAGCGCCGCAAGCTTTGCGGGCGCGATATTGGCATGATCTTGCAAGACCCCAAGTACTCGCTGAACCCGGTGATGACCGTGGCCAAACAGATGAAAGAAGCCTTCCACCTGCGCGAGCCCAGCTTGAAAGGCGCTGCGCTTCAGGCACGCATGGCGCAGGCGCTGGAGGCCGTGCATATCCGCGATCCACAGCGCGTGCTCAAGGCCTACCCGCATGAGCTATCGGGAGGTATGGGCCAGCGCGTGATGATTGCGATGATGGTCTCATCCGGCCCCAGCTTGCTGATTGCGGACGAGCCCACCAGCGCGCTTGATGTGCTGGTGGCCGAGCAAACCCTGCGCGTGATGGACAAGATGATCGCCCAGCACAACACCGGTTTGATCTTTATCAGCCACGATTTGGGTCTGGTCAGCAGCTTTTGCGATCGCGTCGTGGTGATGTACGGTGGCCAGGTGATGGAGAGCTGCGCCGCTGCCGACCTGCAGCACGCCAGTCACCCCTATACCCGCGGACTGCTGGCTGCCAGCCCGAAACTCTCGGTTGCGCAAAACTGGCTGCCCACCATGCAGCGCGACCCGGCGTGGCTTAGTACGGGGGCCGCACGATGATCGAGATCGACAATGCAAGCATTGGTTTTGACACGCCGCAGGGCTTCAAATTGGCGGTGCAAGACTTTAGCCTGCGCGTCCCGCAGGGCGAAGTCTATGGGCTGGTCGGCGAATCCGGCTCGGGGAAATCCACCATCCTGCGCGCGCTGTGTGGCATGACACCACTGGCCGCTGGCCGCATGCAAGTTGCCAGCCAGCCGGTGGCCAAACACATGCCAAAGGCCCAGCGTCGTTGGGTGCAAATGGTCTTTCAAGACCCCTATGGCTCGCTGCACCCACGCCTGACGGTAGACCAAAGCCTGCGCGAGCCGCTGCTGATCCACAACATGGGCGATGTGGATGCCCGCGTTACCCAAGGCCTGAGGGATGTTGGGCTGGACGCCAGCTTTCGCTACCGCTATCCGCATCAGCTATCGGGTGGCCAGCGCCAGCGCGTCGCTATCGCCCGCGCCCTGGTGCTGGAGCCGCAAGTGCTGTTGCTGGACGAACCCACTAGCGCGCTTGATGTATCGGTGCAGGCCGAGGTGCTGAACCTGTTGAAGAAACTGCATCAAGAGCGCGGCCTGACCATGCTGCTGGTCAGCCACAATCTGGCTGTGGTTGCCTTCTTGTGCCAGCGCTTGGCCGTTATGCAACACGGCCAAATGGTAGAAAGCCTCACCACAGATGCCGTGCGGGCAGGCAATGTGCAAACTGACTACACCCGCCACTTGCTGGCCGCCGCCGAAGGCTACCGACGTGTGGAAGATCTACCTATTACTGCATAAAAATAGCTGCTAGTGCCCATTGGGTGGGCGCTAGCAGCTATTGTTTTGAAGTGATTAGTACTGGTGCGTAAGCAGGTTCTTAAGGCGTAAAGCGGCGCTCAAACTTGGCCACGTCCTCTTCCAGCTCAAACGTCACCACTTGGCCCATCTTCTTATCGCTTTCGCGGCAGGCTGCATACACGCTTGTCTTACCCGCTAAATCCATGGCCGGGATGTCGATGATCGCGTATGGGTAGGGCACAAATACGTGGTGCTCAAACACAATGCGGTGTTCGTTGCGCGGGTTGGGGTAGAGCAGAAAGCCGTGGGCGTTCAAGGTTTGGCTGGGCATGGCGTCTTGTCAAAAATACAGAATTGCCTGTAGTGTGCCGCAAGCAGCAAGCTCCTGCGAGGAGGGGTGTTTTGATGGCGGGGCTGAAAGGGTGAGGCCGCTCTTATCTCAAAGCCCAGTACCAGAGCCGCGCAGTTTCCGTAGAGGCTGGCTCTAGCGCTCGGTACAGTTGCTTGTCTAGCTGAAAGCCACAGCGCTCATAGAGGTGGCGGGCAGGCCAGTTCGTGTTCTGAGTCTCTAGTGTCACCCCGGCCAGCGCCAAGCGACGAGCCCGCTCAATCACGTGCCTGACAAGGAGCTCACCGACGCCTTTGCGGCAAAACGCGGCGCTGACCACTAGGTCATCGACGCAAAGGTAGCCATTCCAATGTGGGCCAGAGCGCAGCTCCTCCGCGGCCTTTCCTTCGACGAAGTCGACGTAGCATTCCGCATCTGCCGGGGCGTCAGGAGAATAGGTTTTGACATACGGCTCCACCGGGGCAGGATCGAGACGTAGCTGGCCCTTCTCCATCCGGAGGACGGCGATGCATTTCACAAGAAAGCTTCTGTCTGCAGCAGTCCAGTGCGGGGCCTGCTCGTTGGCGATGTATGAGATTTATGGCACGGCCCATCACATACAGCAGTATGGAATGGATGACTTTCCGTCTGCAACGCAGTTTCTCCCTTCAATGAAAATCGGTAGCGGTTTTGCTTCACCTGTATGGCGGCACCTCCATCTGCTGCGCCGTGGGCTTCAATGCCAATTTAGCCCCATTCACCCATTCGATGCTGCACCAGATTTCTTCGGGGATGGTTTAGTGGGCTGCGGAATCATTCTTGGCGACTCCCGTGCTCTGTCCGTGCTAGGCTTGAGGATTGCTGTTGACGATGCCTGTTTTCACCATGTTCCACACCCATATTGCCGTCCAAACTGCTGACTTTGACGTGAGCCAAGAGCTGCGCCTGCTGCGCGCGGCCGATGCTCGCATTGGTGCGGTGTGCAGTTTTGTGGGTACGGTGCGCGACCGCAATGATGGCAGTAGTGTGGCCAGTATGGAGTTGGAGCACTACCCGGGGATGACGGAGAAGTCGATTGCCGATATCGTGGAGCAGGCGCGTGCGCGCTTTGATATTTTTGGCGCCCGCATCATCCACCGCGTAGGCTTGTTGCAGCCGCAAGACCAGATTGTGCTGGTGGCAGTTTCTAGCGCACACCGGGGTGAAAGTTTTGCCGCCTGCGAGTTTTTGATGGACTATCTGAAATCGCTGGCCCCGTTCTGGAAGAAGGAGCAAACCCCCGAAGGCTCCCGCTGGGTGGATGCGCGGGTGAGTGATGAGGCGGCAATGGCGCGCTGGGCTGCTACTGAAACAGACGCTAGAAATAACAGTTAGCGCTCATCTGGCGGGAGCTAATAGCTATTTTTTTGATAAACAAGTACGCGTGCTTTGCTATTACGTGGCGTTTGTGCGGCTTGTCCTACAGATTACTGCATGGCGTCTAGGTATTTTCAAAAACAATAGCTACTAGTGCCCGCTAGACGGTCGCTAGTGCCTTGTTTTTATATATGCAGGCTTGGTGCAACAATGGTGTCGCAGCCCTTGCGTGCTAGCAAGTGTTTGATTTATCTGCCTCAGCCTTCTTGAAAATTGGCGGGCGGGCGCAAAATATTTCTCAATTAACTTTTATAGATTGGGATGCTTCATGCGAATCGACAAACTGACAACCAAGTTCCAAGAGGCCCTGGCTGACGCGCAATCGCTGGCGCTGGGCAATGACAATGCTTATATCGAACCCATTCACGTGCTGACGGCCATGCTGCGCCAGCCGGATGGCCCCAAGTCGCTGCTGCAGCGCACCGGTGCCAATGTGGGCGCGATGACGACGGCGGCTGAGAACGCCGTCAAGCGCCTGCCGCAGGTGCAGGGCCAAGATCAGGTCAATGTGGGGCCGGATCTGCAACGCCTGCTGCAAAACACCGAAAAAGAAGGGATCAAGCGCGGCGACCAGTTCTACGCCAGCGAGCTGTTCTTGCTCGCCTTGACTGACGATAAGGGCGAGGCCGGCCGAATCATGAAAGACGCAGGCCTGACCCGCAAGACTTTGGAGGCGACCATTGACAATGTGCGCGGCGGCCAAAGCATGGACAGTGCCGACGGTGAGAGCCAGCGCGAAGCCTTGAAGAAGTACACCATGGATCTGACCGAGCGTGCCAAGAGCGGCAAGCTGGATCCGGTAATTGGCCGCGACGATGAAATCCGTCGCACTATCCAGGTGCTGCAACGCCGCAGCAAAAACAACCCCGTGCTGATTGGTGAGCCCGGCGTAGGCAAGACCGCAATTGTGGAAGGCCTGGCTCAGCGCATTGTGGCGGGTGAAGTGCCTGATACCTTGCGCGACAAAAAAGTGCTGGTGCTGGATATGGCAGGCTTGTTGGCGGGCGCCAAGTACCGCGGTGATTTTGAGGAGCGGCTGAAAGGCGTGCTGAAGGAGGTTGCCCAAGAAGAGGGCCGCATCATATTGTTCATTGACGAGATCCACACCATGGTGGGTGCGGGCAAGGGCGAGGGCGCGATGGATGCGGGCAACATGCTGAAACCTGCGCTGTCGCGCGGCGAGCTGCACTGCATTGGTGCCACCACTTTGGATGAGTACCGCAAGTACATCGAGAAGGATGCAGCGCTAGAGCGGCGTTTTCAGAAAGTGCTGGTTAACGAGCCGACGGTGGAGGACACCATCGCCATCCTGCGTGGCCTGCAAGAGAAATATGAAGCCCACCACGGTGTAGACATTACCGACCCGGCAATTGTTGCGGCGGCTGAGCTATCGGCGCGCTACATCACCGACCGTTTTTTACCCGACAAAGCGATTGATCTGATCGACGAGGCGGCGGCCAAGATCAAGATTGAGATTGACTCCAAGCCCGAGGTGATGGACAAGCTCGAGCGCCGCATGATCCAGCTCAAGATTGAGCGCGAGGCGATGAAGAAGGAGACCGACGAGGCCTCGCAAAAACGCCTCGCACTGATCGAGGAAGACCTAGCCAAGGTGGAGCGCGAGTACGCTGATCTGGAAGAGATCTGGAAGGCCGAAAAAGCTGATGCCATGGGCAGCGAGCAAATCCGCAAGGAGATCGAGCAGGTCAAGTTCCAGATGCAAGAGGCTACCCGTAAAGGCGACTTCAACCATGTGGCCGAGCTGCAATATGGCAAGCTGCCCGCGTTGGAGAAGCAACTGGCCGATGTACAAAAGAACGAGCAGGGCGAGCAGGCCAAAGACAAGGGCCGCAAGCTGCTGCGCACTCAGGTGGGGGCAGAGGAAATAGCCGAAGTGGTGAGCCGTGCCACAGGCATCCCGGTATCCAAAATGATGAAGGGCGAGCGAGACAAACTCTTGCACATGGAAGACAAGCTGCACGAGCGCGTGGTGGGGCAGGACGAAGCAATTGCTGCGGTATCGAACGCCATTCGCCGTTCACGCTCGGGTCTGTCGGATCCAAACCGGCCTACGGGTTCCTTCCTCTTCTTAGGCCCCACGGGTGTGGGCAAGACCGAGTTGTGCAAGGCGCTAGCAGGCTTCCTGTTTGACAGTGAGGACCATCTGATCCGCATCGATATGAGCGAATTCATGGAGAAGCACTCAGTGTCGCGCCTGGTGGGTGCACCCCCAGGTTATGTGGGATACGACGAGGGCGGCTATTTGACGGAGGCAGTGCGTCGCAAGCCCTACAGCGTGATCTTGCTGGACGAGGTGGAGAAAGCCCACCCCGATGTCTTTAACATCTTGCTGCAGGTACTGGATGATGGCCGCCTGACCGATGGTCAAGGCCGCACGGTTGACTTCAAGAACACCGTGATTGTGATGACGAGCAATATCGGCTCACAGTTGATTCAGGCCATGGTTGGACAATCGTATGAAGATGTAAAAGAAGCGGTATGGGGGGAACTCAAAAACCATTTCCGTCCCGAATTCTTGAACCGTATTGACGAGACCGTGGTGTTCCATGGCTTGGATGCAAAACACATCGAGTCGATTGCGCGTATTCAGCTGCATTTGTTGGAGACGCGTCTGGCCAAGATGGATTTGCACCTACAGATCAGTGACGCTGCGATGGCCGAGCTGGCCAAGGTGGGTTTTGATCCTGTGTTTGGGGCCCGTCCGCTCAAGCGTGCGATCCAGCAGCGGATTGAGAACCCGCTATCCAAATTGCTGCTGGAGGGCAAGTACCCGCCCAAGAGCACGATTGTGGTCGCGGTTGATCCGGTACAGGCGCCGGGCGAGTTCCGCTTTAGCAAGGTGGAATCAGAGGGCGAATAAGCTGATTTGCCCAGAAACCATGTGCGTCAAACAAGCTTTGCGCGAGCGCTATGCTTGTTTGACAATCTGCAAATAGATCATGGGTTGTAATGCAGGGATTGGGCGCCATATTCTGTGGTGTGTAACCCCGCAATGAAAGGAAGTGCGTTGAACGAATTGTTGGCAACTGTGGTGAGCTGGACTTTGCGCATAGCGATGGTGCTGGCGGGTTTGGTGTTTTTCGCTAGCTTGCTGGTCGTGGCTGCGATTGCCGCGCTGTTGTGGGGCGCCGGCATGCTGTGGGCTAAGCTCACCGGAAAACCGGTGGTGCCGTTTGCGTTCAAGATGAATCCGGCATCAGGCTGGACCACGGTCTACCGTAGCACCGCCCGCTGGACGGCTAAGGGCGGTGATCGCGCTGCTGGTAATGCCAATGGCGCCATGCGCTCCGCGGTCATCGATGTGACGGATGTAGAGCCCCGCGAGATTCGTTCGCAGCATTGACTTTGACTCACTCTGGGCGCACACCTTGCGCCCCGCAGCAACCCGGCTATGCGTTTTCGCTGGCCGGGTTTTTTTATGGGTGCATGTGTTTTATTGAAATAGCTGTCTGGCGCCTATCTGATGGGTGTTATTTGCTATAAAAAATATAGCTTAGATTGATAAAGGATGTATGGCCATGGATGTGAGCGAACTGCCCAGCTGCTTTGCCAGCATGCGCACCGCCAGCCGCGCCCAGGTCTACGCGCCGCTGCTGCTACGCCGTGAGCGCCTGTTACGGCTAAAAAAATTGATCACAGACAGCGCAGACCAGATTTGCGCTGCGGTGCAATTGGATTTTGGCCAGCGCTCGGTGCAAGTCACCATGCTGGCAGAGTTGCTGCCATTGCGCACGCAGTTGCGCCAAGCAATCAAGCAGCTAAAGCGTTGGTCAACACCGCAGCGCGTGGCCACGCCAGCACATTTGTTCCCCGCTAAAGGCTGGGTGCAACCGGTGCCGTTGGGTGTAGTTGGCGTGATTGCGCCGTGGAACTATCCGGTACTACTGGCGCTGGGACCGGTGGTCAGCGCGCTGGCAGCGGGCAACCGCGTTATTGTCAAGCCTAGCGAGTACACACCGCACACCGCCAAGCTACTAGCGGACTTGGTGGCACGGTATTTTGCCGATGATGAGATCGTGGTGTTGGTGGGCGATGCCAGCGCGGCGGCCGAGCTCGCATCGTTGCCGCTAGATCATTTGTTGTTCACCGGGTCTACCGCTGTGGGCCGCAAAGTGGCGTTGGCTGCCGCCAATCAGCTGGTGCCCACCACCTTGGAGCTTGGCGGAAAAACCCCTTGTGTGCTGGAGGCGGGTTGTGATTTGCAAGACGCCGCGCGCAAAATCGCCCACGCCAAGCTGCTCAACGCCGGCCAAACCTGTATTGCGCCTGATTACGTGCTGCTGCCACGCGGCAGTGAATCAGCTTTTATTGATGCCTACCGCGAGGCAGTGCAGTGCCTGTACCCCAGCTTTCAGGGCAACCCGGACTACACCTCGGTCATCAACGCCCAGCACGCCAGCCGCTTGCTGACGATGTTGGCGCAGGCCGAACAATTAGGGGCGCAAGTGATTCGCATGGGGGAGGGTGGTGCGCGAGTAGCGCAAAACCGCATGGGTGACGGCATCAGCCGCCAATTGGCGCCTGCCCTGGTGCTGGGTGTGACGAGTGATATGCAGCTGATGCAAGAGGAGATTTTTGGCCCCATCTTGCTGCTGCTGCAGTACGACGAAAGGCAAGAGGCGATGGAGGCTATCAATCAGGGCGAAACACCGCTGGCGCTCTACTGGTTTGGTGCTGATAAAAAGCAAGCGCAGGAGGTGGCGCAGACGGTGCGCGCCGCAGGCTTGTGCTTTAACGACTGCTTGCTGCAGTACGCGCATGACGGCCTGCCCTTTGGTGGATGGGGGGCTAGCGGCTGGGGAGCCCTCCACGGAAAGCACGGATTCATGCGGTTTTCGCACGCAAAACCGGTGCTAAAACAGAGCGGATGGTCACCGATCTTTTGGTTTTATCCGCCCTATGGCAAACGCTTTGACCGCCTGATGCAGTTAATTGCACGTTGGTGGCTGCGTTAAACGCCTGCTAAGCAGCTGATTTATATGGAATGAAGGCGCCTAGGGTAAACGCCTAGCGCAAATAGCTGCGCTTGCAAATACCCGCGTAAATTGACCTACCTGCGAGCGGAGGGACTATCCAAATGATGTCAGGAGTGCGACAATGGAAGGCTTTCGAGCACCACACCGTTGCAGCGCGCTGTTCACGCGCTGACTCCCACATACGCCCTTAAAAAGCATCGGTAGCAAGGACTGATCCATGCCTGTGCTGCGTGAGCCATGGCGTGCTGCAAGCCTGTTGTTGGCGTAGAGTTGAGCGCGAGATTTTCGCGTGCTCCGTCATAGGCTTGGCACCCGGCCGGGTGGAATGTGGCAGTGTACGATGAGTTGTGCGTGCCTTTTGGTTAATTCATTGATTTTTGTTTTCGGTTATCCATGTCTGAAACTATCCAGGTCCGTCCCGCCACCCTCCGTGATGCCAAAGCCATTGCCCAAATCCACGCCGCTGCTTCGGTAGAGTCCTACCGTGGTGTGCTGCCGGATGATCAGCTCAAGTCCATGTCATCGGTCGAAAAACGCCAAGCCTACTGGCGCGAAGCGATCGAGTTCTGTGAACCTCAAGTGCAAGTCGCTGTTGAGAATGACAAGATCATCGGCTTTGTCGGTTTTGATCGTTCGCGTGATGCTAAAACTCGCCCTACTACGGGCGAGATCTGGGCTATCTACGCAGCACCAACGCACTGGGACCAGGGCGTTGGAGTGGCGCTGTGGGATGCCGCACGCGATGGACTGTCGGAAGAAGGCTGTACTTCGGTCACCGCTTGGGTGCCGCTGCGCAACGAGCGTGCTCTGCGCTTCCATGAATCCGCTGGCTTTAAGCGTGAAATGTCCACTGCTAAAACGGCGACCGTGGGTGCCATCAAGATTGAAGAAGTGCGCATGCAGCGCTCACTGATGAACCGTTGATAATGCTGTAAATGACTGCGGGGCCGACAGGCTCGGCAGGCTGGGCAGCGATCCCCAACCCAAGGCCGTGCAAAGCGGCCTTTTTTATTTTTTGCGGCACTGCCGTAGGCTTTTTGAAAGCAACCACCATGACCAGCGCAACGCCAGACGCTTTTGCCACCATCCACTGGACCGAAGGGGACGCTGAGCGCAGCGCCCGCTGGCGTTGCGAGCGCGGCAGTGCAGCGCCCGCGCGCGTGGTGCTGGCTGACGACACCATGCCCGCCGATGTGGCCTACCGCCTGGCCTGCGAAGGTACGGCACTGCTGTGGCGAAGCGACTTTCAAAACGCCCGCATGCTGCTGCAAGCCCTGGGTCGCCGTTTGGAGAAGACGGGTGAGCGCAGCGCTAAAAAGAAGTCCGCTCCTGCTGCCACTGCTACACCGGCTCAGCAGCTGGCCTTGCCCTTTCACCAGCAGCGCCAGTTGCAAGCGCAGCGTGCGCGTGTGCTGTCCATGCTGCTGATTGAGCTGGATGCGCAGTACAGCATCGACCTGCGCCGCGCTCCGCAAGTGGATACAGCCTGTACTGATGCCTGGGGTGCGCCCCAGGGTGATACGCCCAACGTGGTGTCGCTGCGCGAGCTGCAAGCCTTGGTGGGCGCGTATGAGTGGCGCAAAAAAGGCGTGGAGATCCCCGCACTGACCAAGCTCACGCCCAAGGCTTATGACCGCATTCACCCGCATTACGGCGTGTTCTCACCTGTGCGTGGCGAGTATGTGGATCTGATTGCACAAGCCTCGTTGCCAACAGCACTCAACAAACAATCACTGGCATTTGATATTGGTACTGGTACCGGCGTGATCGCTGCTGTGCTGGCACGCCGAGGCATCAAAAAAATTGTGGCAACCGATACCGATCCGCGTGCCCTGGCCTGTGCCGCCGATAACTTGCAGCGCCTGGATGTGGCAGCGCAAGTCAGTTTGTCGCAAACTGATTTGTTCCCAGAAGGCAAGGCTGCGCTGGTAGTGTGTAATCCGCCTTGGGTGCCGGCCAAACCCAGTGCGCCGATTGAGCGGGCGGTTTACGACGAAGGCAGCCGCATGCTGCGCGGCTTTTTGGCTGGTGTGTCGGATCACCTTGCGCCCGGTGGCGAGGCTTGGCTGATTTTGTCTGACTTTGCCGAGCACCTGGGCTTGCGTAGCCGCGATGAGCTACTGGGCTGGATCGCCGAGGCGGGCCTGCAAGTGGTCGGCAAGCAAAACATCCGCCCACGCCACGCGAAGGCACAAGACGCGACCAACCCGCTGCACCGCGCTCGCGCATCCGAGTTGACCACGCTGTGGCGCCTGCAAGTAGCGTGGTGATTGCCTCAAGTCTTTGATTGCTGATAGCTATATTATTGATAGCTGCTGGCGGCCATTTTGTGGACCCTAGCAGCCAAAAATACTGAAAACCGTATGCGATTGCTTTTGGCGCCTATGGAGGGCCTGCTGGATTTTGTGCTGCGCGATGTGCTGACTAGCATTGGCGGCGCCGACCGCTGCGTGTCTGAGTTCATTCGCATCACTGGGAGCCTGCTGCCCGACAAGGTGTACCTGCGCACCATGCCCGAGCTGCTGAACCGCAGCTACACCGCCGCAGGTACGCCCGTGCGCGCGCAGCTTTTGGGCAGCGATCCAGACAGCATGGCGGCCAATGCAGCACGGCTGGCCGCGCTGTCACCCGAAGGCATTGATCTGAACTTTGGCTGCCCGGCCAAGGTGGTCAACCGCCATGGCGGCGGCGCGTCACTCCTGCAGTACCCAGATGCGATCTACACCGTGGTCAGCGCTGTGCGCGCAGCAGTGCCAGCGGCTCTGCCCGTATCCGCCAAAATGCGCCTGGGCTTTAACGACCGCAGCCTGATGCTGGAATGCGCCCAGGCCATGCAGGCCGCAGGGGCATGCGAGCTGGTTGTGCACGGCCGCACTAAGCAAGATGGTTATCGACCGCCCGCGTACTGGGACCAGATCGCCCGCATCCGCGAAGTGATGAGCATCCCTGTCATCGCCAACGGTGAGATCTGGACGGTGGAAGACGCGTTGCGTTGCCAAGCTGAATCCGGATGCAACGACCTGATGCTGGGCCGTGGCATTGTGGCCGACCCTGGCTTAGCCTGGCGCATACGCGCCGCCTGGGCCGAGCGGCGCGGCGAGCCCTTGCCCGCTGGCTACCGCGATGTGCAATGGCACGACCTGGTGCCAGCCTTGCTGCGTTTTTGGGTGCTGGTTTGCGCTGATTTGGAGCCGCGCCAGCGTGCCGGGCGCCTAAAGCAATGGCTGAATCTGATGCGCCGCGCTTACCCAGAGGCCGAAGCCGCCTACCAGCATGTTCGGGTGATGACCGATCAGCGCGAGATTACCGTGTGGCTGGATAAATTGCAGGCGCAGAACACCTAGCGTCAACCCCATTGCGACATGTAGCTGATCTTGTCCGCGCCCGTCTGACTGGCGCGAACGGCTATAAAAATAGTATTCGTTAACAGCAAATAGCTTGTTAAAGCATCGAGTCTGGCGTAAACGGGCTGATGATTTTCAGCATTATCCGCAGCGGCAGGCTGGTGTCCGGGTCGGTCGTCTCATCCTGCAAGTTGCTGCCCTGCGGCGCCAACCAGTGCAGCTTGCCATCGCGTAGCACTACTTTCCACGATCCACTGCGCAGGCCTTTCTCAATCATGTCCGTGGCTTCCACCGAAAGTTTTCGGCTTCGCACCAGCACGGCGATTTCGGTGTTTTGCAGTTGGGATCGCTGGTCCAGGTTCATTGAGCCTACGACGAACAATTGTTTGTCTAGCACCAGCACCTTGCTGTGCAGCATGACGCGCTTGCCTTCGCGAAAGCTGTTTTGCCCGCTGCCAATACCAAAGGCGGCGCGCAGGTTGCTATCGTTGCTGGCCAGCTCGTACAGCTCAATGCCGTCGCGTAGTAACTCCTCACGGTATTTGGCGTAACCCACGTGGGCGATGGGTGCATCGTTAGAGGATAGCGAATTGGTCAGGATGCGCACATGCACGCCGCGTTGTACGGCATCCCTAAACGCTTGACGCATGGCGTCGCCGGGTACGAAGTAGGGCGATACGATCAGCAAATCCTTCTTGGCGTAGGCCAGCAGGTGTATCAAGCCATCAACTACTGAATCTGCGGGGCCGGTGGCGCTGTCGGCATCAGATTTAGCAGTTTTTGATTGCTGGACCGCTTGGCGCAACTGGCGAAGGGATTTGCTCTCCAGCACGCCGGGTGCTTCGGTCATGGGTGCGCTTTGGCCGTCCGAGTCCACCGCCGGTATCTTGCTGGGTGCATCGGCAATCATTACTGCATGGGCCCATACCAGGGGTGTGGTGCGCAAATCCATGGCTTGCATATCCCAGGCGCGGGCTAATTGTTGTTGAGACATGGCGCCTGGGCGTGGCTCTCCATCAGGTGGCATGGGGCGTGTACCTTGCGGCGCGGCATCACTGTATTCTTGGCGGGCAGTATCGGTGGCGAGGGTGCTTTGGTGCATGGCCTCTAGCTCTGCCTTGCTGATGAGTGACTGCACCGGGTAGGCGCGCTGGTTGTTCCAGTAGCTGTCAAAGCTCTTGGACAAATCTCTCACTATCGGGCCCATGATCAGCACGTCAGTATCCAGAAAATTGGAGTTCTCGTCGTTGTCAAAATAAGAGTCTCCCAGGTTGCGACCACCCATTACGCCCATCACGTTGTCGGCCAAAAACAGCTTGTTATGCATGCGCTGCTGGGCGCGCTGAAAGTCTGTTGCCGCATTCCACATGCGGCTGATGGATGAGTCGCGGTTGCCCTGCAGGGGGTTGAACATGCGCATCTCAATGTTGGGCTCAAACGCCAGTCGCATTACCTGGGCATTGCGCCCCGTGCCGTGGAAGTCATCCAGCAAGACGCGAACCCGCACACCGCGCCGAGCAGCAGCCACCACGCCATTTAGCAAGCGAGCAGTGCTGGCATCGGCATGGATGGCGTAGTACTGCAAATCCAGCGTTTGCTGTGCGCCATCCACCAGCGCCAGCCGCGCGCCATACGCCGATTGCGCTCCCGCCAGGATCTGAAAGCCCGAGGTATCGCGCCCTGCCTTGCTCTCTGCCTGCTTGCGCTGCTGGGTAATTTGCACCAAAGGGCTGGTGGCTGCAGGTGTGACAGCGTTGGAGACAGGGCGATCCACCAGTGTGGGCAGCTTGCTTGCGCAACCCACCAGCAGTGGTGCGGCCAGCGCACAAGCAGCTAGCCAGAGTGCCCCGCGGCTGCACAGTGCAAAGCGGGTGCTGTGAGTAAGGCGAGGGGGGCGTGGCGTGCGCAAGCTAGACATGGTGTTTGCTGTTGTGGTCTATCAAAAAAGCTAGCGAGTACTAGCCTCTTGACTGCTATTGTGTGGCGATCCAGGGAATATGGCAGCAAGCCTGAAGAATGTGCTTGATTGCTGAGGCTGCGCTGTCGTGCTGCTGCAACGCAGCATGGGGCTTGGGGTTTGTGCGCTGTTGGGGCACCGCCAAGCGGCATAGTCTAAATGTCTATCTTTAGGAATGGAAGGTGAGCTATGCGTACTTGGATGACCGTATTAGGAGTAGCTGCAATAGCCACCAGCATGCTGACCTTGCCCGCAGGCAATGCCTGGGCAGCGCGAAAAAAAGCAGAACCTAGCGTGGAAAAACCCGCGAAATCAGCAAATCCCCGCGCCAAGCGCGCCAAGAGTAGTAGCACGGCCGAATCTACGGCGGAGCGGGATCGCCGCTTGAGCCGAGAGTGCAAAGGCTTGCCTAATGCGGGTGCGTGTCTGGGCTACGCCCGGTGATTGCTGAATTTAGATAGAAACATCCGCTAGCGCCTAGTAGTAAAGCACAGCAGCATCAAAAATCATAGTGCCCTTGCACCCGTGCAATCACACGCAGGTCTGGTCCCATCGGCTCGATAGCCACTACATCCAGTGCCGGTGCATCTTGCAATTGGGTAAGCGCCATGCCGTGAAATGCGCCCGGCCCTTGGCCCAGCAGCTTAGGCGCCAGGTACATCACGCATTCATCCACCAAACCTGCTTGTAATAGCGCGCCGTTCAAAATGCCGCCTGCTTCTACATGCAGTTCATTCACCTCGCGCTTACCCAAATCCAGCAACATTGCGCTCAAATCTACCTGTGCATGGTGGTGGCCTGTGTGATTGGTAATAGCTCCAGGCAAATACACCACGTTTGCTCCTGCAGCTTCCAAGGCCGTTCGGCGTTCTATGTTCTGCGTAGCGCAGTAAATCAGTACTTCACGCTGCGTGGCAAAAATACGGCTGTCAGGCGGCGTGCGCAACTGGCTGTCCACGACGACTAGGCGGGGCTGACGCGGTGTTTCCACAAAGCGTACATCCAGCGCTGGGTTGTCGGCCAACACCGTGCCCACGCCCGTCAAAATGGCGCACGCCCGCGCTCGCCAGTAATGCCCGTCAGCACGAGCGGCTTTGCTGGTAATCCACTGGCTCTGGCCATTAGGTAGCGCAGTTAAGCCGTCTAGCGAGCTGGCTGCCTTCACCCGCACCCAGGGCTGCTTGCGCACCATGCGGCTAAAAAAACCAATATTCAAATCACGCGAGGCGGTGCCGCCGCCCTCAGGGCTGCAAACCTCAACATCTACCCCTGCTGCCCGCAGGCGAGCAAAGCCATTCCCTGCCACTTTTGGGTTCGGGTCGGCTATGGCTGCCACCACCTTGCGAACACCCGCCGCCACCAAAGCATCACAACAAGGCCCCGTACGCCCGTGGTGCGAGCAGGGCTCGAGCGTGACATAGGCCGTGGCCCCCTGCGTGCGGTGCCCATGCGCAGCGGCATCGCGCAATGCCATCACTTCGGCATGCGGGCCACCAGCGCGTTGGGTGTGACCTTGGCCGATGACGGAGCCGTTATCTGCCACGAGCACGCAGCCTACGCGGGGGTTTGGGGAGGTAATGAAGAGGGCTTTGCCGGCAGCGGCTTGCGCTAAATCCATCAAATTTTGCATTTTGCGGAGGTAAAACTAACTGACGCCATCGTAGCGCTGAATGTGTTGGCCCTGTCTCTGACGACGGAGGGAGCTATCAAGGCGTAACGGAGATCTAAGGTTTTAATAGTTTCCGTTTATCGATTTAATGATTCCGTTTGTCATTTTCATGGTGGGAGCGCGACGAGTACAAAGCTACATTGAAAACTATGAATAAATCTATTCCAATAGGTTTTACGCTCATCGAAACCATGATAGTCATCGCCATCATTGCCATCTTGGCAATGATTGGGATGCCCGCCATGAAGTCCATGGTGGAGCGTAATGCAGTCGCGGGGCAAGTCAATTCGATGATAGGCGCTCTCACTATAGCCAGATCGGAGGCTATTAAGCGGAACGCATCTGTAGTGATGTGCCGTAGCGCGGATGCAGAAATCACCTCTACGCCAAAGTGCTCCACGGGCTCTAACTGGGAGTCCGGCTGGCTCGTTTTTGTTGACCGTGACGGTAATAGACAGTTTTCAGCGGCGAATGGAGATGTTCTGTTACGCGTACAGGGCGAGTTTAAAGACAGCGGGGGAATCTCTCAATACGGTCGTGCAATTACGCTAGTTTTCCGTGGTACCGGTATTTTGCAGAGCAATCCTACGGGATTTACTTTTGCCTCCGTTTCGCAGACCTCAAGTCAGCAGCGGAAGGTTTGCGTAGGGAAAACGGGGCGCGCGCGGTCTACCCGTGACGACATGGATTTTTGTGCGCGCTGAGACTTAAATGATGATTCAACACAGCGCAAAAAATCTATCTGCTCAGCAAGGCAGCTCTTTGCTAGAGGTGCTGATCACTATATTGATCCTGTCATTTGGCCTTTTGGGCATTGCAGCACTTACGACCTCGTCGTTGCAGGCGGTAAAGGTATCGCAGTTTCAAAGTGTGGCCATGCAATTGGCCAATGAGTATGCAGACCGCATGCGGGGTAATGCTCGGGGCGTCATTAGCAATAACTACAACATGAGTGACGCTTACACCGAGGCTAGCAGCAAAGTAACAGTGCCGACTTGTGCAACAACTGAGGCTTGCACACCCGCCGAGCTTGCAGCTATTGATAAGGCCGAGTGGATGAATAATTTGCGCAGACGCTTGCCCAATGGCGGAGCCTATGTACAACGCAATGGTTTGTCCGTTGATATCTGGGTGATGTGGGTAGAGCCAGGTTTCAAGTTTGATGACGATTCAACGCTCTCTGTGGCGGCCACAGGAGGTAGTCAATGCCCTGCTGCTGCAGTGTCGGTGAGTTTGATAAATTTCCCCGCCTGCGCCTACTACCGGGTAAGCATATGAGAACGAAAAGTTTTTTTGCTCACAACAACGCGCAGGGGCGCACCTTGTTGGAGTTGATGGTCGCCATGGCCATTGGCTTGGTCATCTTGGCATCGCTAGGTGCTGTCTATGTAGCAACTACCAGTGCTGGGCGACAGTCAACAAGTACCTCGCGCATGAACGAAGATGCATCTATCGCTTTTTATCTGCTCGGCGGCGGAGTGCGTATGGCGGGTTATAGCCCACCTTTGATGCTGGTGCTACCTGGCGGTGCCATTATTGATGGGGTACAAAAAACTGCACCAGATCGCAATTTTGTTGGGGCTGCTATACGTGGCTGCGATCATGGTTTTGTAGACGCCAGAGTTGCCTCATTTACTAATCTTGCTTGCCAAACTGCAGACACGACGCGCTCTGCGGCCTTGGCGATTCGTTTTGAGGGCGATGGTTTCAATACCACGCCTATCGCCAATACCTCAACCACTGGGGCACCACCAGACGCTACCGATTGTTTGAATCAGCGTGTGCCACAAAATACGCCTTCCGCATTATCAACAATTATTAATGACGCCAGCAAGGATAAATACGCGTTAGTTGAGTCTCGATTTACAGCATCGTCCGGCGGTAGTAGCGAAACGCCCGAGCTAAAGTGTGGTGGAAACGGCGGTAATTCATTATTTAATCCCGATCCCATGACGCAATTTATAGAGAATATGCAAATGCGTTATGGAGTTGCCAAGGATGGCGCTAGCCGCGATGTTGCGCAATATACCACGGCTGCGCAGGTGGATGCGTTTTCAGGGGGGGTAGATGATCGTTGGTCTCGCGTCATCAATGTCCGGATATGCATGGTGATGCGCTCGCAGGATAAACAAGCTGGTGTGATGAACTATATCGATTGCGATGGCGAATCAGTTAATTCTGTCGACGGATATGCGCGCCGTGCCTTTACTACTTTCTATGCACTGCGTAATCGCAGTGGGTTTCTCACGCCATAGGTATTGGAAATTCTATGCAGATATTAAATAAATTCAAATTTGGCAATAGGCAAAAAGGTATTGTAATGGCAGTTGCAATGATATTTCTGGCAATTCTGTCGTTATTAGGGCTTTATACAATGCGCTCAAGCATACAGGGTGAACAAGTTTCTAAGAGCTTGCGATCTGTTGAAGTGGCTACTCAGGCGGCGGAGATAGCGCTGAGATACTGTGAAGACCGTGTCCGTACTTTGCAAAAAATTAATATACAACCTATATCAATAAGCTTAAGTGGTGGAGCTTTACCTGAAGCCTGGAGGAATAGAGTAAATTGGGCTACTACAAGTGATATTTCTGTTGTTTTACCTGCGAAATTAATAGTTGCTAGCGGAATGCGATCACTCCCCACATTGCCACGCTGTATGGTTGAAAGATTTTCGTTACCACCTGCGCCGGGAGAAGATCGCCAAGCTGTTGCCATAATGACTCCATATCAAATTACTTCTATTGGTTATAGTGCTGATTATGATATTGATTCCAGAGGTTACACTACTTCTGGCAGTGAAGTGTGGCTGCAAACTGTATTAATCCATTGAATGACCCATTTCATGAAAATAATTTCACTAAAGCAACTGGCTATATGGTTGAGCGGGGTTGGATTGGTTCTCAGTGTCTCGGCTCAAATGCTTCAGCAACCTTTGCAGGTAGGTGGAGAGGGAGTGTCACCTAATCTGATATTTACTTTGGATGATTCTGGATCTATGTGGTGGGAATGTTTGCCGGATAGTTTGTGTGCTTCCAAGAGTTTGGCGTTAGAGGCGATCCCAAAAACAGATACTGTAGGTAACCGAAATCGCTTAGGTACGGTTGTGTATGATGATGTAGATGTGATTAATGGTCGCGCCAAAATGTGGTGGGCTAATAATAATGTGTTGGTCTCGAGGCAGATGCGATCCAGTGCTTTTAACCCTCTTTATTATAACCCCGGAATTCGCTATCAACCTTGGTTGAAAGCAGATGGGGCACGCTATCCTAATTCCCCTCCTACAGCAGCGCCAGTAATAGCTGGTGCTGCTGTAGTCCAGAACTTGACAGGGGAGCAAACGGTCATGAGTACATGGTGTTGGAGTGAAAGCAGTTGTAGCGAAAATTCTATCCAAAAGGCAAAAATAGCCCGTTATTATAAAATGAACGGTGCGGGAACTGCTTCCAGCCAATTTTCTCTAATTTTAATTGAGGAAGGGAAATCCTATCCTAAAGCAGTTGATCGATTGGATTGTGCAGCTGCTGTTTGTAGCTATAAAGAAGAAATACAGAATTTCGCCAATTGGTATACCTATTACCGGACTCGTGCATTGACAGCAATTGCAGGAACTGCTGAAGCTTTTTCTGCTGTTCCGGTAAATTATAGAGTGGGGTATGGTCGTATAAATAAGGCAGAATCAACGTCCATTGATGGTAAGAATTCTAAAACTTTAGAACGTGGTGTTCGTGCATTCTCTGGCGCTGATAAGAATGCATTTTATCAGTGGTTGGCAGGTCGAACAAAACCAGGTGGAGGAACCCCTTTGCGTCGTGCTATGGATGATGTGGGTCAGTATCTATCGCGCTCTGATAATAAAGGTCCTTGGGGTGCCGAGCCAGGCAAAGAGGATGCCTCTGCGCATGCATCATGTCGCCGTTCGGTCCACATGATGATGACTGACGGGATGTGGAATCTCGATGGTGCCTCTACAGCGGCGGCGGCGGAGAATAATGATGGAGCCAATGGGCCGGTAATTTCAGGTCCCGGAGGGAAAAGCTATCAGTATACGGCAGTTTCACCATATAAAGATAATCGAGATGGCACACTTGCTGATGTGGCTATGTATTATTGGAAAAATGATCTGCGTACAGATTTACCTAACAATCTTAAGCCGATTGGAACCATTGGGCGCGAGAATCCTGCATTCTGGCAGCATATGGTTAATTTCACGATTGCTTTTGGTGTAAATGGGGTTCTGAGAAACCCGCAAGATTTACCAGCATTGACCAAGGGGGCGCTCTCTTGGGGAGATCCTGCTGTCGCTGGCCCTTCTACTGTTGATGATCTTTGGCATGCATCACTCAACAGTCGCGGTCGTGCGTTGAGTGCACGCAATGTAGTGGAGTATTCAAGCGCTATTCGCTCCATCATTGAAGAAATGGCAGCGATGCAAGGCAGTGAGGCTGGTATTGGTGTATCAAAAAATGTTTTGCCAGCTGTGGGTAGTGCCACTAAGACTTATACTGCCTCCTTTGCAACCCCTCCTTGGAGTGGTGATGTTAAAGCACAGAATATTAATATCAACGGTGTAGTCACCGGCGTCGCGTGGACGGCTGCTGAATCGCTTCCAGCACCGGTAAATCGGCGTATCTTTACTTATAAGCCAGCGGCAAAAACAGGAGCTAGGGGCGTAGATTTTGCATGGGCTAACTTGAGCGACGACATGAGAACGACGTTGTGGGGTTCGTCCGGTGCATCGGCTACTAACGGTGCCGCGTTAGTCAATTATTTGCGGGGTGATGCCGCTAATGAAAATGCAACTCTAGGCTACCGAGTGCGCACACGTGTTGGGGGGCGTGCATCACCACTTGGAGACATCGTCAACTCCACGCCATTGCTGGTGAGTGACCAGCTCAATTCTTTTTATGAGGCTCTGCCGCCAAAAACGAGTAGTGCTGACTATGGCGCGGAGTCCTACAACAGGTTCTTACGTACAAAAGGTGTTACCTACCGGGATCCGCATTTGATCGTTGGCTCTAACGATGGCTTCTTGCATGCGTTTCGTGATTCGGATGGCGTCGAGGCATTTGCCTTTGTGCCTAGCGCAGTCTTTGGCTCGCTGAAGCAACTGGGGAACCAGGACTACACGCACCGCTATTTTGTCGATGGTCCAGCGGTAGAAGCAGATGTGTATGACAAGACAAGTAGTCGCTGGAGGAACCTAGTACAGGGCACTGGTGGTGCTGGCGGAAAGTATCTGTATACCATCAATATGCCGGTGGCGGATTGGTCTGCTACATCGGCGACTGAGCCTACTAAACTGTCTCAAGAGAAGTCCGCACCAGGTGCCGCTGACATCTTATGGGAGGTCAGTAGTACTAGCCCTGGTTTTGAAGAGTTAGGTTATGTTATTACCAAGCCAGAGACGGGCCTGATGCGTGATGGGACTTGGGTCACGATTACTGGAAACGGTTATGAAAGCAATAGCGGGAAGGCACAGTTATTCATTATTGACGCGCTCACGGGGGCCTTGATCCAGAAAATAGATACCGGCGCTGCAGGCACGGGTACTACTGTGGCGCCTAACAAGAATGGCTTAGGTGGTGTGGGTGTAGTGCGTGATATGCAGCAGCGTATTGTTGCTGTGTATGGTGGCGATTTACGCGGTAATCTCTGGAAGTTTGATCTTTCATCAGCTTCGCGATCTGAGTGGAAAGTCGCATTTGATGGGAAGCCCTTGGTGACTGCCCGAGGTGCGGACAATAAAGCCGGAGAGCCAATTACAGCAAAGCCCACGTTCCGTGCCTTCCCTGCAGGTGGCGTGTTGGTGCTTTTTGGCAGTGGCAAGATCTTTGAGCAAGGAGATGATCGTGACTTAGGTCAACGTGCGCTATATGGTGTGTGGGATAACGTGGTCATTGGTGGCGGAGCCGGTACGTTCGTCAATGCGTTGACCAATTACAGTCGTTTGGTGGAGCAAAAAATCATTACTGTGCCGATCCCTGGTGGGGTGGATGGGGTATATCGTACGTTAAAAATTACCCCGGTGGATTACAAAACCAACCGTGGCTGGCGTTTGCCACTCATCATTGCTCCTGGTGAGCGCATGATTGATGAGCCGCAAATGCGATACGGTAGCATAATGATGCAAACTATTACGCCTGCGACGGTGGCCGACCAGTGTCAAGCTGCTGAGATGGTGCGCCGCGCATTTATGCTGGATCCATTCATGTCTGGGACACGCCCTCCGCCTTTTGATGGTGATGCAAATGGCACGGGTGATGCATATATTGTGGATTTGACAGGAACTGGGGCAGGTACCGCAGTCATGCAGCCACCTAAATGTACTGGTGCGCATTGTAATAGCGATGGAGAACCCGATGTGCCATGTAAAGGCCCTACCTGTAATCGTATGAAGTGTCCCAAGAGCGGTCTCATCTTGGCTGCGAATGCGAGTAGTGGTTTGTCAGTATGTTTCGGTGATGACGCCATTCGTCGCCAATGGCGTCAATTGGTGACTCCGCCTGCAAGGTAGGTGATTGCAAGATGCATCAATCCATTACCTATCCCGTTGTCGCGAGATATTCGTTAATACAGCGAGTGGCGGGTTTTACCTTGATCGAGCTGATGATCGTGGTGGCTATTATTGGTATTCTGTCATCTATAGCCTATCCCAGTTATGTAGAGTCAGTACGTAAATCTAAACGTTCTGATGCACGTGCACAATTGGTTGAAGTGGCGAGTTTTATGCAAAAGTTTTACTCGCAAAATGACCGTTTCGATCAAGCGAATAATGATGCAGAAACGCCTATTGTCTTACCTTTGGCATTGACAACAGTACCTAGAGGTGGAACAGGCACGCCGTACTATAAAATCAGTTTCGTTGCGGATTCGCTCACTAAGCGAGGTTTTACATTGCAAGCAGTACCTAATGGCTCTATGGCCGGCGACAAATGCGGAGCATTGCGATTGAACCAGGTGGGTCAGCGAACCGTATCGGGTGCGTCGGCAAGTATGACTGCAGCCACTTGCTGGAAGTGAGTTGTTTATGCTTGAGTATGTTTTCTTGAAAAAATTTCAAGAAATGGGTGGGCGCCGGTCATTGCCAAGGATGGCTCTTATTGCGCTTTAATTGTGTAGTTTTGATTGGCGATGATTGTCAGCAGCTATCGCGTTTATGGTGTTCCTGAGCGCTCGTTCAGTCACCTTCCTTCGCTGGCACTCCAGCGTTCATCCCAATCCCGTAATCCATTCAAGTCCCGTCGATTACGTTTGGTGGGTCTGCCTGCTGTTAGCGTTGTGGCAGGCTCTGGCGCTAGACGCCTTTGCTCGCTTAGTGCTTCGCGTTGGGTAATACTCTCAGTCGTCTCGGTATACAGCGCTTGGGCAATGGGCGCAGGGCATCGGGTGGTGGCTAGCGCGTTGACGGTGACCGTTTTGGGGATGTTGGCTTGTTTGAGCTCGACGATGTCGCCTGCGCGGATTTCTTTAGATGGCTTGGCACTGGCCTGGTTCACTTTGACGTGGCCTTTGCTGATGGCCTCCACGGCTATGGCGCGGGTTTTGTAGAAGCGGGCGCACCATAGCCATTTGTCTAGGCGCATGGTGGCGGTTTCGGTGTCAGTGCGGGCCATGATGATGGATGGAGTCGGCAGCAGTTGTGGAGTTTTTTGCAAACTCTACCACCGCATCAAAGCCTTCTATCACGCCGTTGTGATAGCGGTTTTGTAGCTGCAAGCGGGCATTGGTGGCGGTTGTAATGGATTGACAGATGGCGAGACCAAGCCCTGAGCCACCATTCAAGCTGCTTGTCATAAACGGCTCGGCCAGTTTGGATTGCATCTCTTCACTCACCCCGCTGCCCCAGTCACTGATGCGTAGAAAGGCCTGCGCTGCCGTTTGATGTACGGCAATCTGTAAAGGCGCATCTGGCGGTGAATGCTGGATGGCGTTGTGCAGCAGGTTGCGTACCAGTTCGCGCAGCATCCATGGGTGGGATTGCAAGATAACTTCATCACTTTGCAGCTCAAACTGCAGGTTTTTCTCCCCTAACAGGGGCGATAGCTCAATTACCATGTCACGCACAATATGGGTCAGATTGACTGCTTGCGCAGTCTCTAATTGCTGTAGCTGCTCTACTTTTGCTAGCGATAGCATTTGATTGGCCAGCTGAGTGGCTCGGCCCACAGTGGTGTTAATTTCTTGCAGGGCTTGTATGGGCTCGACATCGCCGCGCAGCGCGGATTGCACCTGGATTTTGAGTACGGCGAGCGGAGTTCGTAGCTGATGCGATGCATCGCGTACAAAGCGTTTTTGGTGCTGTAGCAAGCGTGCCAATCGGGCCATGACTCGGTTGGTCGAATCTACTAGTGGCATCATTTCCGCAGGTGTGGCGGGCGGTGCGTTTAGTGGCTGCAGGTCATCGTTGTTGCGGGCGTTGAGTTGTTCGCTGAGTTGCAGAATAGGCATGGTTGCGCGGCGCACCACAAACACCACCACTACAGCAATGCAGATGAACAGTAGCGCTTGTTTGATCAAGGTGGCAATCAAAATCTCGCGTGCTAGTGACTCGCGGATTTGCAGCGTCTCAGCCACTTGCACAATGGCCATGCCACGCCCTTGTGTGCTGGCCACAGGTTGTAAAAGGGCGGCAATGCGTACGGGCTGGTTGCGAAATTCTCCGTTGTAAAAATCTACCAAAGCCGCGTAAGGCGGTTGCTGTGCGATTTTTCCTCTCCAAATCGGCAGTTCGGCAAAGCCGCCAATTAGCTCGCCCGCCATGGTTGATACTCGGTAGAACAGCCGTGTATCGTTACCAGCTTCAAAGGCTTCCAGCGCTGAATAGGGAACGGTGGATTCCACAATCGCCAGATCGTCGTAACCCGTCACCGTTAGCTGTTCGCCAATCACCTTTGCTGATGCCAGCAGACTGCGGTCATAGGCTGTGTTGATGGACTGCAGCGATTGCCGGTAGAGGCTGCTGGTGTTGTAGACGATAAAGACCACGACGGGCAGCAAAATACCCAGCAGCAAATTACGTCGCAAAGAGCTGTTGCTTTTGCGCTGGGTGTCAGTTGCGGCCTGCATGCTGGATGGAGTGGGGCTTGCCATCAGGCCACTGTATCGCCCACTTTTAGCAGGTAGCCCAGCCCGCGCAATGTCATCAGCTGCATGCCTGTGGGAGCCAGCTTTTTACGCAAGCGGTAGGCCACCACTTCAACAGCCTCTAGTTGCACATCGGCCTCATTAGCAAATACGGCGTGAAACAGGCGCTCTTTGGTGACTGCCTGGCCCAGTGGCTGGATCAGTGTTTTGAGGAAGGCCACCTCACGCGGCGTCAGCTCAAAAATCGTGTCTTGCCAGTAGAAGGCTTCTGCCGCTTTGTCGTAGCGCAGTGTGCCTGCAGGCGTGTTGCTGGGGCTGCTGTTGTCTGTGGATGCAGGTTGCGAACGCCGTACCAGTGCGCGTATACGGGCCTCTAACTCGTCCAGATCAAAAGGCTTGGCTAGGTAGTCGTCAGCGCCAGAGTTCAGGCCTAGTACGCGGTCGCCTACGGTGCCTCTGGCGGTCAGTATCAGTGTGGGGGCGGTCAGGCCCTCGGAGCGTGCTTTGGCGATGATCTCCAGTCCATCCATATTGGGCAGACTCAGGTCTAGCAAGACTGCATCGGGCCGCAGTTGGCGCCAGGCGGGCAGGGCGGCAGCGCCGTCTGTCACGGGGGTGATTTCAATCCCGCGGCGGCGCAGCGTGCGCTGCAGTGCAGTTTGCATGGTGGCGTCATCCTCGATCAGTAACAGGTGCATGCCTGAAAGTTTGCCCTAAAAGCGACTTAGTTTCAGAAGGCCTTGCAGACATCTGTTTTAGGTATTTCCCCTAGGATTTTGCCCGCCAGGTGACAGCCATTTGACAGCTATTACCGCGATCATTTGTCCACCAACAACACATAGTCGTAGGAGACAAATATGCGCCGTGATGAATTTTTGAAATCCATGCTGGCTTTGGCTGCTGCAGGGGCCTTGCCGCTAAGCGCACACGCGGCCGCCAATATCAAGATGATGCTGCCTGCCAATCCTGGCGGTGGCTGGGACACTACGGGTCGTGCACTGGGCAAGGCCTTGCAGGATGCGACGGTGGCTGCGTCCGTCACTTATGACAACAAGGGCGGCGCAGCGGGCGCTATTGGCCTGGCGCAGTTTGTCAACGGCAGTAAAGGCGATCCCAACGCAATGATGGTGATGGGCGCTGTCATGCTGGGCGGCATCATCACTGGCAAGCCGCCGGTTGATTTGTCACAAGCCACGCCGCTGGCTCGTTTGACCAGCGAGTACAACGTGTTCGTGCTGCCTGCTAACTCGCCTTTCAAAACCATGGCAGATGTGGTGGCACAGCTCAAGAAGGATCCTGGCTCCGTCAAATGGGGTGGCGGTTCGCGCGGCTCTACCGAGCACATTGCGGCGGCCATGATTGCGAGAGCGGTAGGGGTGGACCCCGCCAAGATCAACTACGTGGCTTTCCGTGGCGGTGGTGAGGCGATCTCGGCCATCTTGGGCGGCAACGTCACCATTGGCGGCAGTGGTTTGAGCGAGTTTGCAGAATACATTGCTACCGGCAAGATGAAGCCCGTGGCCATTACCTCGGGTCAGCGCTTGGCGGGTGCTGATGTGCCTACGCTCAAGGAGCAAGGTATTGATGTGGAGATTAGCAACTGGCGCGGCGTATATGGTGCGCCTGGTATCAGTGCTGACCAACGCAAGAACCTGATCGACATGCTGGACAAGGCCGTCAAGAGCAGTAGTTGGGCAGAGTCGCTCAAGCGCAATGATTGGACACCGGCATGGCTGGCAGGTGATGACTTCACCAAGTTTGTGGCTGCAGACTTTGCCAGCATGAAGGACACCATGACCCGCGCAGGCATGGTTTCTTAAAACGCAGAGGCCTTGTGCCTCTGTGCATTTTTTTTCATATAAAAAATGATAGCTATTAGCGCCCATTGGGTGGGTGCTAGGTGCTGTTTTCTCTAAATACTGCATGCCTACACAGTGCGCCCGGTGATGCAGATGGTGGGGTGCTTTGGCGCAATGCGCTCCTTCTAGAGGTAATCAATATGTTGGATCCCAACAATGGAGCGCCCAGCGCGCCCGCCGTGGCAGGCCAAGAGCCGCCGCCGTTTGAACATGCGCATGCGCCGCGTACTTCCGCGCAATTGGCTGTCGGTATCGGCGTGCTAATCATTGCGGGCTTGCTATCTTGGGGGGCGCTTAGCATTCCATCGCAGGCGGGCTACAGCGGCGTGGGGCCTGATTTTCTGCCATGGCTCAGTGCCAGCGTTCTTGGCCTGTGCGGCCTGTGGTTGTGCTGGGAGGCGTTGACTGGCGGCTTTCACCATCTGGATGCGCCAGAGGGTGCGCAGCACGGTGATTGGGGTGCCTTGGTGTGGGTCTGTGCGGGGCTGTTGCTCAATGCATCGCTGATTACCAGTGCAGGTTTTATTGTGAGCTGCACCCTGTGTTATGCCATTGCCACGCAAGGCTTGCGTCGTGCTACAGGGCAAGTGCGTGCCGGCAGCGGCAAAACTATCGCTACCGATGTGGTGGTGGGTATGTTGATATCAGCGCCAGTGTTCTGGGTGTTCACGCAATTCCTCGCCATTAATTTGCCGGGACTCACCAAGACGGGGTGGTTGTGATGGAGATTTTTAACGCACTCCTGCAAGGGTTTATGACGGCGCTGACGCCGGTCAACCTGCTGTGGGCATTGGTGGGTTGTGCATTGGGCACAGCCGTTGGCGTGTTGCCGGGCATTGGCCCTGCGGTGGCGGTTGCCATGTTGCTGCCCATCACTACCAAGGTGGAGGTCACGGCATCGATGATCTTCTTCGCAGGTATCTATTACGGCGCTATGTACGGTGGCTCCACCACATCCATTTTGCTGAACACTCCAGGCGAAACCGCCAGTATGGTAACGGCGATGGAGGGCAATAAAATGGCCAAGAGCGGGCGCGCAGGCGCAGCGCTGGCAACATCGGCGATTGGGTCATTTATTGCCGGCACGATTGCTACCGTGGTGGTCACCTTGTTTGCTCCTTTTGTGGCGGAATTCGCCGTCAAACTGGGGCCGCCCGAGTACTTTATGCTGATGGTGCTGGCCTTTACGACCGTGAGTGCAGTGTTGGGTAAAAGTAGCTTGCGCGGCATGGTGGCATTGTTCCTGGGCCTGGCCATTGGCTGCATTGGTATGGACCAAATCACCGGCGCCGCACGCTACACCATGGGCAAGCCAGAGCTGTTAGATGGCGTAGACATTGTGCTGGTGGCTGTAGGCCTGTTTGCTGTGGCTGAGGTGCTGTACTTCGCGCTGTACGACGCCAAGACCCGTGATACCCAAAACAAGATGGGCCGTGTACACATGACCAAGCGCGACTGGAAGCGCTCCTGGCCCGCTTGGATACGAGGCACGGTAATTGGAGCACCCTTTGGCTGTATCCCGGCAGGCGGCACGGAGATCCCTACGTTTTTGAGCTATGCCACTGAAAAGAAGCTGGCCAAGGGTGAGGATCGTGCAGAGTTTGGTACCGTCGGTGCGATTGAAGGTGTGGCGGGCCCTGAAGCCGCCAACAATGCGACGGTGACTGCTGCGCTGATCCCGCTGCTTACGCTGGGCATCCCCACCAGCAACACCACAGCGGTGCTGCTGGGTGCATTCCAAAATTACGGCATCAACCCAGGCCCACAGCTGTTCACCAGCTCGGCTGCCTTGGTGTGGGCGCTGATTGCATCGCTCTATATCGGCAACGTCATGCTGCTGGTGCTCAATTTGCCCATGGTGGGTCTGTGGGTCAAACTGCTCAAAATCCCCAAACCACAGCTCTACGCTGGTATCTTGATTTTTGCCACCGTGGGTGCCTATGGCATGCGTCAAAGCACGTTTGATCTGTATTTGCTGCTGCTGATTGGTGTGCTGGGTGTGTTGATGCGGCGCTTTGATTTCCCCACTGCTCCAGTAGTAGTCGGCATGATTTTGGGCCCATTGGCTGAGGCGCAAATGCGCAATGCAGTGGCGATTGGTGAAGGCAACTGGAGTATTTTTGTGCAGCGCCCCATGTCGCTTACCCTGGTGATCATCGTGCTGGCCGTGCTGATTGTGCCGCGTGTGCTGAAGTACAAAGCTAGCAAAGCACTGGCTATATAAAGCGCAGAAGATTCTGTGTTTTGACGAGTGTCTCGACTAGCGCCGCAACTGCGGCGCTTTTTTATCTGTAGGCGGGCGATGAATTTAGGTGCGCTTGCCATGCGCTCTGCTATAAAGCCATGGCTGGCGCTAACAATTTGGCGTCGATTGATGAGAGGGTGCGATCATGGGTTCGCAAGAGTTAGAAGACGATGGTGTGTTTGAGAGTGCTGCAGAGCTGTTCAAAGCCATGGCCGCGCCTATGCGGCTCAAAATCATCAGCGCGTTGTGCAACGGCGAGAAGAATGTGACCGAGCTACTGGCCTCTATCAACACTACACAGCCCAATATGTCGCAGCACCTGAACACGCTGTACCAAGCCGGGGTTCTGGGGCGCCGGCGCGAAGGCGTCAGCATCTACTACTACATCGCTAACGACAAGGTGGTGCAGATGTGCCGTAGCGTGTGTTTGCAAATTGCGATGGAAGATTGAAAGCGATGACCGCATAACAACAAAGGCAGCCTAGGCTGCCTTTGTTGTTATGTAGCTTGCTGTTTATGGCTTGAGGTAGACATAGCCTTCTTTGGCTTGCAGGCGGGCCACTTCGGCAACGCCGGATGGAACGACTTGCGTCTCCATCAACAACTTGGATGCGTCAATCTTGCGTGTCTGCAGGGTATTGTTGCAAACGCGGAACTCCACGCCCTTGGCGGAAAGCGCGCTGACCTGCCCGCTGAACTCGCGACCCTTGCTGTCTTTGGCATCGCTCAACAAAAAGTCGATACCGGGGCCGTGTGTGACCACGACGATCTTGTCGGTTGCCGAAGCATTGAGGTGGTTGTTGATGTTGTTGAGGACAGCTGCCGCAGTCTCCACCCCAGTGTTGACGTGGTAGACCACTTTGATCTTGTCCTGCGCAAAGCTCATGGTGGCCATCAAGCCCATGAAGAGGGCGAGTAGGAAACGTTTCATGTCGAGGCTCCTTTTCATTAGTAGTATCTCCAGCCCCAAAATATCGCTGGTGGCTTATATTAGCAACGGGCTATTGCTTTGCAAAGCCAGTAACTGTACCTAGATCGACTGGATCATTGGGAGAAAAGATATATGCAATGGCGTTACGGGTTGGCGGCTGTGTTGGGGTTTTGTGCGATGCAAGCGCAGGCGCATGGTGATCATGGCGTGCAAGTTGCGCAGGCAAATGTACCCAGCGCTGCGGCTCCTGCAGTGGCGGATGCGGTGAAGATGGAGGTGCAAACTGTAGCGCCTGATGTTTATTATGTGCAAGGTCAATCGGCGCTGGGCTCACCCAAGAACGCCAACTTCATATCAAACGCTGGCTTTGTTGTGACGGGCGACAGCGTGGTTGTTATTGATGCACTGGGCTCGCCTGCGCTGGCCGAGCAACTGGTGCAAAAAATCAAAGCCATTACCAGCAAGCCCATCAGCACGGTAATACTGACCCACTACCACGCCGACCATATCTACGGTCTGCAGGTGTTCAAGGCACTGGGCGCCAAGGTGATCGCCAACGGCTTGGCCAAGGAATACATCAACTCCGACACTGCGCGCCTGCGGCTTGATGCATCGCGCACGGAGCTGGCGCCGTGGATTAATGCATCGACTCATCTGGTGAACGCGGATGAATGGGTAGGCGCGGATTCGAGCAAGCTCAGTATTGGTGGTGTAGATTTTGTGCTGCAGCATATGGGCCCGGCGCACACGCCAGAAGATACTGCCGTGTTCCTGCCCCAAAGTGGCGTATTGTTTATTGGCGATGTAGTGTTTCGCAACCGTATTCCTTATGTGGGTCAAGCAGACAGTCGGCACTGGGTGGCGGCGCTCGATAGCTTGTTGCAGCAACCCGTCAAGGTGATGGTGCCAGGCCACGGCCCCTCGTCTGACGAGCCCAAGAAAGACATGCAGCTGACTCGTGACTACTTGGTGTTCCTGCGCGAATCCATGGCCAGGGCGGCGCAAAACCTGGACCCGTTTGACGAGGCATACAAAGCCACTGACTGGTCGCGTTTTGAGAACTACCCGCTCTTCAAAGAGGCTAACCGCATGAACGCCTACAACACTTATTTGCTGCTGGAGCAAGAAAAGCCATGATCGACCGCCGCCGTGCTCTGCAATGCTTGGCTGCTGCTTTAGGCGCAGGCGCAGGTGCTGCGCCGGCTTGGGCGGTGCTGGATGCATCGGAGCGCTTGCTGCCCACGGCCAGTGATTTGCGCTTAAGCCTAGCCGCCGCACGCAAGCAAGGCCAGCCCTTGGTGGTGTTGGCGACTTTGCATGGCTGCCCGTTTTGCAAGGTGGCGCGCGAGAATTATTTGCTACCCGCCGTTAAAGAGGGCGCGGTGGTGACGCAGCTGCACTTTCTATCCTCGCTACCCATCGTCGATGGCAGCGGCAAGACCACCACACATGGCCAGTTGATCAAAGACTGGCGGATTGAAGTAGCGCCCACGGTGCTATTTATTGGTGCGGACGGAGCAGAGGTAGCGCCGCGATTGACGGCTGGATCCACTTCGGACTTTTACGGTGCGTATTTGGATGAGCGCTTAACCCAAGCTCGCGCTGCGGCCCGGTCGCGCACGTAGTTACTCCCTCAAGCGCCTAAAAGCCGATGTTTAGCATCGGCTTTTTTATTGTCAATCGCTATTCATTTTTAGGATAACGCGGGTTAGACCTAGGCGTAGTGATTGGTCAGTACGGGTGATAATTTGATAAATAACAATATGCTTATATATAAATAAAGGCCAATAGATGAAAAAGATCCGTAGTGCGATAGCTGTTCTGGTGTGTGCTGCAGGTGGCTTGCTGGTAGCCGCCCCTAGCTGGGCCAATCAGGCTTTGGCACAAAAAAATGCATGTATGGCATGCCACGCGGTTGACAAGAAGCTGGTGGGCCCTGCTTACCAGGAGGTTGCCAAAAAATATGCCGGCCAAGCCGATGCGCAAGCCCAGCTGGCCAAGAGCATCAAGGCCGGAGGGTCGGGCAAATGGGGTGCTGTGCCCATGCCGGCGCAAGCAGCTTTGAGCGATGCAGACGCCAACACATTGGCAGCCTGGATCTTGGGTGGTTCCAAATAAGAATACCGGTTAGCGCAGATTTAGCGAACTAAGTTCGCTATTGGAAAGGGAGCGTATGCGGGACCAGTTGATGGGTAAAGTGCGCAAGGCACCAGAGAATTTTGTGCAGCCGGGCGAGGTGGGCAAGGTGTTTGCCGAGGCCAAGGCTGGGCGACGCGATTTTATTCGAGGCGCATTCGCTGCGGCGGCGGGTGGGGTGGCTGCATCGGTGCATGCGCAGACCGCTAATGTGGGTGATGGCGACCCCAATATTTTGGAGCTGCCCGCGCACAGCAAAGGCTTGGGTCAAGCGGTTGTGACGGATGGCTACGGCAAGCCGTCCAAATTTGAAGCCAATGTGCAACGCCGCCAAAGCCCTGGGCTCACGCAAACCAAGCAGGCATCGGTGTCGTTTGCGCCGTTGCAATCACTGTTTGGTATCGTCACGCCCAGCGGCTTGCACTTTGAGCGTCACCACCAAGGCTGGTGGGATATTGATCCATCCAAGCACCGCTTGATGATCAACGGACTGGTCAAAAACCCCAAGGTTTTCACCATGGACGAGATCATGCGCTTGCCCGCAGTCTCGCGCTTTCACTTTATCGAGTGCGGCGCCAACACCGGTATGGAGTGGGGCAACGTTGCCGTTCCCACAGTGCAGTACACGCACGGCATGCTGTCGTGCAGCGAGTTCACTGGCGTTCCGCTGATTACCTTGCTGGAGATGGCGGGCGCGGATCTGAAAAAAGGCAAGTTCATTCTGGCCGAAGGGGCAGATGGCTCCTCGATGACGCGCACCATCCCGGTGGAGTTGATTACGTCTGGCGAAGTGCTGGTGGCCTACGGCCAAAACGGCGAGATGCTGCGCCCCGAGCAAGGCTACCCGCTGCGCCTGGTGGTGCCGGGTGTGCAAGGTGTCAGCTGGGTCAAATACCTGCGTCGTTTGGAAGTGGGTGATATGCCTTACGCCGCCAAGGATGAGGCGATCCACTATGTCGATCTGATGCCGGATGGCCAACACCGCCAGTACACCAGCATTCAAGAATGCAAGAGTGTGGTCACCACTCCATCAGGTGGGCAAATGTTGATGGACAAAGGTTTCTACAACATCACCGGTCTGGCATGGTCAGGCCGTGGCAAGGTTAAGCGGGTGGATGTGAGTGTGGATGGTGGCCGCAACTGGCGCACCGCACGCCTGGAGGGCCCGGTGCTGGATAAATGCTTGACGCGCTTTAATATCGACTGGGTGTGGAATGGTGAGGAGTGCATTATCCAAAGCCGCGCGATGGATGAGACGGGTTATGTGCAACCCACCAGCAAACAGTTGCGTGCAGTGCGCGGTACGCGCTCCATCTATCACAACAACGCGATCCAGTCTTGGGCAGTGCATGCAAATGGGGAGGTGGCCAATGTCCAGCTTGCGTAATACCTTGCTAGCGCCTGTTGTGATTGGATTGGCTGCTATGGCAGGCATAGCGGCAGCACAAACTGCGGTAAATACCACCAAGGCGGCAGAACGCTTTCCCGGCATTGGCCGTGATGCGACGACCAAAGAAGTTCAGGCTTGGGATATTGACGTGCGGCCTGATTTTAAAGGCCTGCCCGCAGGATCAGGCTCCGTGCAAAAAGGCATGGATGTGTGGGAGGCTAAATGTGCGTCCTGCCATGGCGTGTTTGGTGAGTCGAATGAGGTTTTCAGCCCCTTGGTGGGCGGCACCACGGCCGATGACATCAAGACCGGCCATGCGGCGCGCTTGAAGGACCCGGCCTTCCCCGGCCGCACCACGATGATGAAGGTGGCCACGGTATCTACGCTGTGGGACTACATCAACCGTGCGATGCCTTGGAACGCGCCCAAGACCTTGAGCACTGAGGAAGTCTATGCGGTGACGGCCTATCTGCTCAACCTGGGTGGTGTAGTGCCGGATGATTTCACGCTCAGTGAAAAAAACATTGCCGAGGTGCAGAAAAAGCTGCCCAACCGCAATGGCATGACCGATCAGCATGCAATGTGGCCGGGCAAAGAGTTTGTTAAAAACGCCAAGCCGGATGTGCAGGCTGCTGCCTGCATGAGCAACTGCGGCCCAGCGCCGCAAATCCGCTCGGCTCTGCCTGAGCATGCCAGTAATAACCATGGCAACCTGGCTGAGCAAAACCGCCCGGTGGGGGCGCAGCGCGGCATTGTGACCGATGGTGGTGCAAGCAAAACTGCAGCCAAGAAGAGCCAGGCAGATGCAGGCAAGGCCGCAGCGCCTACTGCTTTGCTGGAAAAGAATGCCTGTATCGCCTGCCACGGCATGGATCAGAAAATCGTCGGCCCAGGCTTTGCCGAAATCACCAAAAAATACTCTGGCAAGTCAGACTATTTGCTGGGAAAAATCAAAGAAGGTGGCACGGGTGTGTGGGGATCAATACCAATGCCGCCGCAGCCCGCTATCAGTGATGATGATGCCAAGGCCATTGCCAATTGGTTGGCTGGCAAACCCTGATGTCGGATGGCTGGCACCACGTACCAGCCACCATGTTCTACATACCAGAAGGAGACATTGATGAACCGCAGAGATGCACTCAAACACTCAGCCGCCGTTACCGGCTTGCTGCTTGCTGCTGGCCTGCTGCCACGCGCTGCACTGGCTGCCTACAACCAAACAGCGTTTGATGCCAAGACCGTAGCCGATGTGCTCAAGGCCCTGGGCGCTGCCGCTCCCGTAGAAAGCAAGGATGTCAGCCTGACCGCACCCGACATTGCCGAGAACGGTGCCGTGGTGCCGATTGGTGCTGCAACCACGCTGGCCAATGTGAAAAAGTTGTTGATCTTGGTGGAGAAGAATCCCAACACTTTGGTTGCATCGTTTGATGTGAACGAGGCGGTGGAGCCGAACTTCCTGACCCGCGCCAAGCTGGGCCAGTCGTCGGATGTGTACGCGGTTGCGATCACCAATGACGGCAAGGCGTTGTTTGCGAAGAAGGAAGTGAAAGTAACCCTTGGCGGCTGCGGCGGCTAATCGATTTGAGACAAGGAGACAGACATGGCAGATCCAATGCGAATCCGCGCGCAGGCCGCAGGTGACAAAACCACGGTGCGTGTGCTGATGTCCCACGAGATGGAGACCGGGCAGCGCAAAGACGGAGATGGAAAAACCATCCCTGCGTGGTACATCCAAGAAGTGACTGCATCGCACAACGGCAAACAAGTGCTGGTGGCCGAATGGGGCCCAGCGGTATCGAAGAACCCTTTCCTGCAGTTTGTTGTGAAGGGTGCAAAAGCTGGCGACAAGATTGCCGTGAGCTGGAAAGACAACAAAGGCGAGACTCGCACTGACGAAGCGACGGTGAGTTGATCACCCACCACACAGCCCCTGCGCAGGGCTGTGTGCACGGCTGCAATTTGCGGTCAGGCAGGCTACGCCTGCCGCCACTTTTTAAACATAACAAAAGGGGCGCCCCATGAGACAAAAAACCATTGCCGGATCGATGGCTGCAGCCGCCGTACTGGCGCTTTGCGCCAGCGTGCCCGCGCTGGCCCAAAAAAGCACCGCAGATGGCATTGCGGAATACCGCGAGATGCTGCAAGACGGCAACCCGGCCGAGCTGTTCGAGATGAAGGGGGAGGAGCTGTGGAAGCAAAAACGTGGCCCTAAAAATGCATCGATGGAGCAGTGCGATTTAGGCAAAGGCCCGGGCGTCGTCAAAGGCGCTTTTGTAGAGCTGCCACGCTACTTTGCCGACACCGGGAAGGTGCAAGATCTGGAGTCGCGCTTGCTGAGCTGTATGGAGGCGCAGCAGGGCCTGGATGCGAAGAAAATTGCCGCCACTCCATTCGGTAAGGACGAGCAAAAAAACATGGAAGGCTTGGTCGCGTGGATCTCCTCGCAATCCAAGGGCATGGCCTTTAATTTGCCGCAAAACCATGCGCAAGAAAAACAAGCCTACGAAGTCGGTAAGCAGTTGTTCTTTATGCGCGGCGGCCCGCACGACTTTGCTTGTGCATCCTGCCATGGTGCGGACGGTAAGCGCATTCGCCTGCAAGACCTGCCCAACTTAACCAAGAACCCAGGCGCAGGGGAGGGCTTTGGTGCCTGGCCCGCATACCGCGTGTCTTCGGGCGAGTTGTGGGGAATGCAGCGCCGGTTGAACGATTGCTTCCGCCAGCAGCGCTTCCCCTACCCTGGTTACGCCAGCGATGTGACAGTGGCGCTGGGCGTTTATATGGGCGTTAACGGCAAGGGTGGTCAAGCCACGGCGCCATCCATCAAGCGATAAGAAGGAGACGCTATGTTGCGCAAAAAATATCTGCCTGTGCTGGCGGTGGCTTCGTCGCTGATTGTGCTGGGTTGTGCATCGGTCGACAGCACGGCCAATGTAGATGCACTGACCAAACAAGCGCTGGCCACGTCGTTCCGCGATCAAGGTATTGCCAAGGTTGATCGCTTGCAGCAAGACGAATCCAACGCAGCTTGCAGCGCTGCAGACGCCAGCGGCGTGCAGCTGGATGCCAAGCAATCCGCAGCGATTGAAGCAGCCAACTTGAAGACCGTGCAATGGCCTAAGGACGGCAAGCTGGTGGGTAACTGGAAAGAGGGCGAGAAGATTGCCCAAAGCGGCCGTGGCATGACCTGGAGCGACAAACCAGGTGCTGCCAACGGCGGAAACTGCTACAACTGCCACCAGGTCAGCAAGGAAGAAGTATCGTTTGGCACGCTGGGCCCGTCGCTCTACAACTACGGCAAGATTCGCGGCATACAAAACCCGAACAGCCCTGAAGCCAAGGCGATTGTGGAGTACACCTGGGGCAAGATTTGGAACGCCAAGGCCTACAACGCCTGTTCGGGCATGCCGCGCTTTGGGCATTCTCAAATCTTGACCGAGGCGCAAGTGCGTGATGTGGTGGCGCTGCTGGTGGATCCGCAGTCACCCGTGAACCGCTGAACCTCGTTTTATTTGTTAACACTATGAAAATAATAGCTGCTAGCGCCCATTAGTAGGGCGCTAGCAGCTATTTTTATGAATATGAGCCTCTCCAAACGCGAATTTTTGCAGGTGCTGGCGGCTGCCAGCGTATCGGGCATGGGCTTGCAGCGCTACGCCTGGGCTGACAGCGGCGTGGCTGACAAGGCCATGTATGACTTGCCCCAGTTCGGCAATGTTTCGCTGCTGCACATGACGGACTGCCATGCACAGCTCAATCCGATATATTTTCGCGAGCCCAGTGTCAATCTAGGCATTGGCGCGATGAAGAACCAGCGCCCGCATTTGGTGGGCGAGCATTTGCTCAAATCCGTGGGCATCAAGCCTGGCACGCCGGGCGCATACGCCTTCAGCTATCTGGATTTTGAAGCCGCCGCCAAGCGCTACGGCAAGGTGGGCGGTTTTGCGCATATGGCCACCTTGGTCAAGCGCATGAAGGCATCGCGTCCCGGTTCGCTGCTGCTGGATGGCGGTGATACCTGGCAGGGCTCGGCCACATCGCTGTGGACCGGCGCGCAAGACATGGTGGACGCCTGCAAATTGCTGGGCGTGGATGTGATGACCGGCCACTGGGAGTTCACCTATGGCATGAAGCGCGTGCAGGAGATCATCGACAAAGACTTTGGTAACAAGCTCGACTTTGTTGCACAAAACGTCAAGACGGCGGACTTTGGTGACCCGGTGTTCAAGCCTTATGTGATCCGCGAGATCAATGGCGTGCAGGTGGCCATTATTGGCCAGGCCTTCCCCTATACGCCCATTGCCAACCCGCGCTACATGGTGGCGGATTGGAGCTTTGGCATTCAGGACGATAACCTGCAAAAAATGGTGGACGAGGCGCGTGGTAAAGGCGCAAAGGTGGTGGTCGTGCTGTCGCACAACGGCATGGATGTGGACATCAAAATGGCCAGCCGCGTGCGCGGGGTCGATGCCATCTTGGGTGGCCACACGCATGACGGCATGCCGGTGCCCACTATTGTTGACAACCCCGGTGGCAAGACCATCGTGACGAATGCAGGCTCTAACGGCAAGTTCCTCGGCGTGCTGGATTTTGATGTGAAGGATGGGAAGGTGGCGGGCTTTCAGTACCGCTTGCTGCCCATCTTTGCCAACATCTTGCCGGCCGATGCAGAGATGCAGGCGCTGATCACCAGGATACGTGCGCCGTATGAATCCAAGCTGGCCGAAGTGCTGGCCAAGACCGACGGCACTTTGTACCGGCGCGGCAACTTCAATGGCACGGGTGACCAGTTGCTGCTGGACGCCATGATGGCTGTGCAGGATACGCCGATCGCGTTCTCGCCAGGCTTCCGCTGGGGTACTTCGCTGTTGGCGGGGCAGAACATTACGCGCGAATGGCTGATGGACATGACGGCAACGACATACTCCTACGCCACCGTGACCGAGATGACGGGCGCCACCATCAAGACGGTGCTGGAGGATGTAGCTGACAACCTGTTCAACCCCGATCCGTACTACCAGCAAGGCGGTGACATGGTACGCGTGGGTGGCCTGCAATACCAGTGCGATCCAACAGCAGGCGCAGGCAAACGAATCAGCGATATGCGCTTGAATGGTGCCTTGCTGGACGCAGACAAAAAGTACAAGGTAGCCGGTTGGGCGCCTGTGGCCGAGGATGCCAAGAGCGCGGGCAATAAGCAGATCTGGGAGGTGGTGGAGCCTTGGCTCAAGGATCAGAAGGTGATCAAGTCGCGTGCGCTGAATGAACCTGGCTTGTTGAACGTAAAGCCCAACAACGGCTTAGTGTAGAGGCTATCGAATCGGCGACAAACCCCGTTGCACGTTTAGGCCAAACCCGCTCCAATAGCGGGCATGAGCCAAGCAGAGTTTGATTCCCTAGTGGCCACCATCTTGGTGGCCGTTTTTTTACTAGCCGCCGTGCTGGGCTTTGTCATGCGCGCTACGCGCTTTTGCACCATGGGCGCGATCAGTGATGTGGTGTATGTAGGCGACTGGATGCGCATGCGCCAATGGGCCATGGCCGTAGGTGTTGCTATGTGCGGCTTTACTGCGCTGGTGCTATGGGGTGGGGTGGCGGCGGGCGATACCGTTTATGCCATTCGGCAGTTGCTGTGGTTCTCATCCATTGTGGGCGGCCTGATGTTTGGCGTGGGCATGGTGCTGGCATCTGGCTGCGGGGCGCGTAATCTGACGCGTCTGGGCGGCGGAAGTCTCAAGTCGCTGGTGGTGCTGTTGGTCATGGCGGTGGCCGCTTTTGCCACGCTTAAAGGTATTACGGCTGTTGCACGTGTGCGTTGGGTTGACAGCGTGCACATCAATCTGGGCACCTTGGCCATGCTGCCCGAGGTGCTGGCACATGCCACTGGGTGGTCGCTGAATGCGGTGCGTATGGTGGTGGGCATAGGGTTAGGTTTGCTCTTGGTGCTATTGGCGTGGGGCCGCAAAGGGCGCGATGTGCCAGTGCTGCTGGGTGGTGTCATGGTGGGCTTATGCGTGACGGCTGCCTGGTGGCTGAGTGCTCGCGGGGGCCATGTGGCAGAGCACCCCGCCACCTTGGAGCAGATGTATGCCACTACCTATACGGGCCGTATCGAGGCGTTCAGCTTTGTATCGCCGGTTGCGCATACGCTGGATTGGCTGCTGTTTTTTAGTGATGTCAACAAAGTACTGACCTGGGGCATTGCCGCCGTCGCAGGCATGGTGGCTGGTGCCCTGGTGCATGCGCTGTGGCGTAAAGACTTCCGCTGGCAAGGCTTTGCCGATACTGCCGACTTGGCGCGCCACCTGGTGGGTGCCGTGTTGATGGGCGTGGGCGGTGTGGTGGCCATGGGTTGTACGGTAGGCCAGGGTATTAGCGCGATTGCGACCTTGCAGTTAATGAGTTTCATCACTGTGGCGGCTATTGTGGCGGGTGCTGTAGTTGCTTTGCGTTATTTGGCTTGGCGAGCGGAGCGCGACGCTTGAAGCAGCTAATACGACCTAGAAAATCGCAGATTTACGGTTGAAAGTGAGGCGTGAAACCGCAGGCAGTACACACGTAGGGCAAGGCGAAACAACGGCGCTTCAAAGGTGGTGTTCGTCACTTTTTAGTGCCGCTAGCCCCTTATGCCATGGGGTTGGCGGGCTTTTCATAGACTATTGGCATGGATTTCATCATTAACCTGATTCGGGAATACGGTGTAGGCATCGTCTTCCTCAATGTGCTGATCGAGCAGCTGGGTGCGCCCATTCCCGCCTACCCCGTGTTGATGGTGACAGCCGCCATCCAAGGCGGCGCACTGCAACACCAGTTGATCTTGGTGCTGGTGGCTGTGGGCGCCGCGCTGATGGCAGACTATGTCTGGTACCAGTTGGGACGGCGCTACGGGCGGCGCGTGCTCTCGCGCATTTGCAGAATTTCGCTGTCGCCTGATTCTTGCGTGCAAAACACGGAGGCGGTTTACAGCCGTTGGGGTGCCAAGTCGCTCTTGGTGGCTAAGTTTGTGCCAGGCTTTGCATCCATTGCCAGCGCCTTGGCAGGCGCAGTGGGCACCACGCCGGGCCGCTTTATCGTGTTTGATGGGCTGGGTGCGCTGCTGTGGGTGGGTTCAGCCGTGTTTTTGGGGAGCTTGTTCAGCAGTACGGTAGAGGACTTGTTGGCCGTGCTGGCCCAGCTAGGCCAGTGGGGTTTGCTACTGCTAGGGTTTGCTTTTGCCGTGTTTATTGCGCGCCGCTGGTGGAGTCGCCGCCAAGTCATTCGTTCGCTGCGCATGGCGCGCCTCACGGTTGATGAGCTGAGTAGCATGCTGGATGGTGAGGAGCAGCTGGTGATCTTGGATGTGCGCTCGGCAGGAGCGTTTCATGAATCACATATCCCCGGTGCACATTTGTACGACCTGCACGGCAAAGACGTCAGCCTGCCCATCATTGATCCCAAGGCGCAAGTGGTGGTGTACTGCGCCTGCCCGAATGAGGTAAGCGCCGCACGCGTGGCACAGCTGCTGCACAAAGCCGGTGTGCGGCAAGTGCGGCCCTTGTTGGGCGGCATTGATGCGTGGATGGATGCGGGCTATCACGTGCAGCGCAATGCAGGCGATACTGCAGCGGCCAGTAGCCATTCATAAAACTGGCCACTGGCGCCCGTCCAGCGGGCACTAAAGCATCAAAAATGCTAGCGCCGCGATTGCCGTTGGCAGCAAGGCACCCAGCAGCAGGCCCCCGATGCTGATGGATGCATTGCTAAATCCGTTCCTCAGCAAGGCCACACCTGCAGGGTTAGGGGCGTTGGCGATTACGGTCAGGCCGCCACCGGCCACGGCGCCAGCCATCAGCATGTATTTAGCTGCATCGCTCATGCCGTCAATCTGCGCGCCCAGGTAGGTGAGTGCTGCGTTGTCGGTAATCGCCGTCAAACCCAGCGCGCCAAAGAACAGCGTGAGTGGCGCCATGCTTGCCACCAATGGTTGCAGCCACCAGCTTTGCAAACCACCGAGTACGACCAGACCCGCCAGGAAGAAACCGACCAACAGTGCTTCTTTCAAAATCAGCGGGCTTTGGTGCTGGGCATAGGCATGGGTGTAGCCCAAAAACAGCAGGAACACGCCAATAAACAATACTGGGTAGTGGGCTAGCAGTACAACAGCGGCTAGCAGCAACAGGTGCATGGCGACTACGGTGCGCGGCACGGCGGCACTGGTGTCCTCGGCGCTATGGTCCGTTTGCAGGTGGCTGCGCATGGCCCAGCAGACGATGGTGGCGTTGATGAGCACGGCAATCGCAGCTTTCCAGCCAAAGTTGGCCAGCATGAACGCGCTGTCCCAACCCCAGGTGACGGCCACCATTAGCACTGGTGGGGCCGCATAGGACGTGAGTGTGCCGCCAATTGAGACATTGACAAACAACACGCCCAGTGCAAAGTACTTGAGGCGCGAAGGCATGCGTGGCGTAAAAATGATGGACGCCAGCGTCAGCGCAGCAATGGTCATGGCGGCGGGCTCGGTAATCAGCGAGCCCATCAACGGCACCACGGCCAAGCCCAGCCAGGCCAAGCACAGCGGCGTGGCAATAGGCAGGCGGCGTGCCAAGGTGTTCAGGGCGGACTGCACCGTTGCAACAATGGGGCGTGATGCGGCAATAACCATGACCACAAACACAAAGAGCGGCTCGGTGTAGTTGCGCGATTCGGCGTAGTCAATGGCTTGTGTGGGGCTGCTCACCAAGGCCATCACGGCGATTAGTACCATAGCCCAGAAACCAAAGACGATTTCTACCTCGCCCAACAAGTGGAAGACACCGCCGTGGCGAGGATAGCGGTGAGCCAGGCGTTCAAACTGTTTGGCGAGAAAGGTGTGGAGCAGGGCGACTGCAAAGATGCAGGCGGCGAGAATGTCGATGGATGGCATAACGCACTTTATATACATGCGGCATGCCCAAGGCAGCGAACCATAGGTTCGTGGTGCTAATGCGGGGCTCGTCAAAGCAAGGCATCAGGCTCGGGCAGGCGGCGTGAGACCGCGAGGCGGCCCGACCTTCGCTGTACCTGTCACACCCCATGTGCCGACACCCAGCCGACATTCTACAAAACATGTGTGCGTCTCCCTGTAGGAGAGCCCCTTGGATGTTGCACGTTAGAGGGCTAGTGGTTTTGCTTGCGCCGCTTGCGCAGACGCATCACCAGGGCCACAACGATCGAAAAGACCACGATCACACTGATCAGCAGCCAAAACCCCCAAGGGTGGTCAGACAGCGGGATACCGCCCACATTCATGCCAAACAAGCCAGCCATCAGATTCACAGGCAGGGCCAGTACGGTGATCATGGTTAGCGTGTAGATAGAGCGGTTGGTGTCTTCGTTAATGCTGGCGGCAATTTCTTCTTGCAGCAGTTTGATGCGCTCCTCCAGCGACTGCATATCGCGCAGGAAGACCGAAAACTCTTCACTGGCACCGCTGAGCGCTTGCAAATCAGCACTGCTCATCCAGCGCGGCGGATTTTGCAGCAGACGGAACATGGCCGAAGGCTCGGGCGCCAGCAGGCGCTTTAAGCGTACGAGCAAACGGCGCAGTGCACTCAGGCGCCTGGGCTGTGTAGGTGAGCGGCCAGTTAGCATCTTGTCCTCGATCTCATCCACACGGCGCGTTACATCGCGCACTACGCGCACCAACACATCGGCCTGGGCGCGCAGCAGGCGCTCTAGTAACTGTGTACTTGATTCAGGAACATCACCGCCGCGAACATGTTGGCGCAATGCATCAACGGAGCGCAGTGGATGCGTGCGGGCGGATACGACAATGCGTGGGGACACATGAATCCACAGGGTGTGAATGTCGTTGGGCTCAAAGTCAAAATCGAAATCAATGTCGTTGATCACCGCCAGAAGCGAATGCTCCAAACGCTCAATGCGGGTGGAGGCAAGCCCTTCGTGGATGGCTTCAAAAAACTGATCGTCCAGATCGGTAGCTTGGGCATACGCTTGCAACCAGCGCATGCAGTGCGCGTTGGACAGGTTGAAGTGCAGCCAGATGAAGGCACCATCCTCCTGTGTGGTCGCGAGCCAGGCTTGTGCCTGGTCGGCTGTCAGAGGTTTTGCGGGTGATGCACCGTGAAAGGCGTAGCCCCACACCAATCCGCTGGTATCTGAGGTGCTGAAGGTGGGCGCAGGCGCGCTAGAAGAAGGAACATCTAATTGGATGGCTTTCGTCTCGCGACCAGAGGTATCTGCGCCAGTATGTTGTGCGTTAAAGGACATGGCAGAACCTGTGTAGATCAGGTTCTGCATTGTTGGTACGTTTTATGACGGCGATTTGACAGTGAGGTTGCATCCCCGGCGATGGATCGGGCTAGACAAGACGCATGAAAAAAGCCCTGGCGGCATAGCCAATCAGGGCGTATTGATGTGACAGCCGGTGCTGGGCTAATCGGGCATCGAGCAATGTCCGCCCGATGCATGCTGGCCAGAGCCTGCTGCGATTAGTGGTGCTTCAAAACGCAGGTCAACTGGCTTGCTGTGGGTGTAATCCCATGCAATAAAGGCCAGCAGCATGACCCAGAAAGCGCTGCGCAAAATAGTGGTGTTCATGGTGCAACCCTTGGCGCGTTAAAAACCAAAATGGCGGCGAATGCGCAGGCCATAAATGGTGCCCACAAAGGCCAGTGGCACCCAAATCCAGCCGTGGATGCTGCCGGTGCTGATGCCCGAGAGCATGGCTCCCACATTGCAGCCAAAGGCCAGGCGCGAGCTATAGCCCAAGACCAAACCGGCGATCAAGGCGACGATCCACTGCGTACCTGTCAGTGCTTTGGCGGCAGCAGGCTTGCCAGCGGCAACCCACAGCGCGCCGGCCAAGATGCCGATATTGGTGATGCTGGTGATGTCGAGCAGGGCGGTTTCTTGCAGGCGCTGGGCATTGCCTGGCTGGCTCCAGAACCAGTTCTGTGCCAAATCCATACCGCCGGCGTTGGCTACCTTGGCAGCCCACAGTCCAAAGCCGTAGACCACCCCCCAAGGCTGGCCCGCAATGATGAGATTGAGTGTGGCAAAAATTGCCAAGCCAATGGCTCCCATGACCCACTTGCGTTGCCATACCGCGGGTGCGTCGTGGCCACGTGCCGCATTGGTTCTGGCGCAGTAGGCTTTTACGCCCAGCGCAATTACCAGCAGCGCCAACAAGGTGGCGACCAGCGCAGGTGCCCAGCCCCAAGCGCTGACCAAGCCCACAGCGGGCACGCGGCCCAGCTCCAACCACCAGCCCAGGTGCAGCGAGCCGAGAAAGCTGCCAATCGCAAACATGGGCAAGATCGCCGTGTTCATTGGTATGCCCATGCCCGCTTTGTAGAGCGTGCCGCTGCCGCAGCCGTCGGCAATTTGCATGCACAGGCCAAACACAAAAGCGCCCACTAGCAGGCTGATGCTGGGTGGCCCGAGCGCGGCCGTCAGCTCAGGGTAGTGACCCAGCAGGGGCATGGCCATGGCGGCAGCCAGTGCCAGCAGCAAGAGCTGGCCAAACACGCCGCGCGGGTCTTTGTCCTCCACCAGCATGCGCCAGCCGGTGGTAAAGCCAAAGCGTTGCCCTGCCAAAATAGCGCCCAGGCCAATGCCTACTGCAAATAGAGCTGCCTGGCGCACCGATACCGTCCACAGCAGCCAGCTAAAAAAGGCGGCAATCAGCACGCTCAAGGGGAGTCGTTTCATGGCAAAGAGAACTTTTTGTTATTGATTCGATAGCTACTGGCGGCCATTGCATGGGCGCTAGTGTCTTTTTCCTATTTAAACTTTCGCTGCCACCAATGCTTGGCGTCGTAGGCCAGCGATTCAGCGCGGCTGGGTTGGTTTTGCATGGCGGGTGCATCAGGCTGCTGCGTCCAATCCACCATGGAGCCGGCATACAGTTTCACATTCGACAGACCAGCCATCTCGCTCAGGCCAAACCAGTCAGTCGCCGCCCAGTGGCCAGTGTTGCAGAAGGCCACGGTGTCCTGGCCATCTTTGCGCGTTATTTTGGAGGCGATGTGCTTGGCAGTGTTCGCATCCACAAATTGCGCCGTGCCTTTAACAAACCACTGGTTAAAGTCCAGCTGCTGCGCCCCCGGCAAGGTGCCCGATACCTTGGCTGCAGGCGCCCGTGTTTGCCCCAAATAGAACGCATCAGGGCGCGAGTCGACCAAGGCTGCATTGCTTAAATCCACATGGCTGCGTACCTGGTCTCGTGTGGCGATCAGGCTTTCATCGAGCTGGGGCTGGTAGTTGCTGGCGGCCACCTGCGGTACGTCTTGGGTTACTGGCTTGCCTTCGGCCACCCAGGTCTTCATGCCGCCGTTGACGATGGACAACTCCTTCAGCCCCAGCACTTTGAGCGACCAGTACACACGCGCCATAGCACCAAAATCCGTCGCGTCTGCACCGGTGGATACGACGACCGCATGTGTGGTGGGCGTGAGGCCCAGAGACTGCACCAAGGTAGTGAGCTTCGCAAGATCAGGCAGCTCACCTGGGTTGGTGGCCGGGCCGCGCCACTTGCCATAGGGCGCATTCAAGGCTCCTGGGATATGGCCTTCGGCATACAACTTGGGCTCGCGAATATCAATCACCACGGGCGCCGGCTGGGCCTGCTGCGCAGCAGCTAGCTCGTCAGGGCTTAGCAGAGGCTGTGCGCCAGCGGCCATGCTGGCGGCGAGTGCTGCGGCAATCAAAAGTGCTTTCATGGCATGGTGGTTCTAATCACAAGGCCGGTATTGTCCCGCGCTTTGTAAAGATATGGAACGACATTTACCGATGAAAGTTATGACGAAATGGTTATAAGCGGGGTTCCCTCAGTCGACTTTGGCGCCCGATTGCTCTACCACCCTGGCCCACTTGCGGATGTCGTCTTGCAGCAAGGTATTGAACTGGCTGGGCGAAGTGGGCTGTGCAATCTCTACGCCTTGTGACTCTAGTTTGGCTCGCAAATCGGGGTCTTTCAAGGTTGCGGCGAACGTGCTTTGAAGCTTGGTGAGTACCGGACCGGGCATGCCCTGCGGTGCAAACAGGCCAATCCACAGCGTACCGTTGTAGCCAGACACGGTCTCGGCAATCGTGGGCACATTGGGCAGTGCAGGGGAGCGCTGTGGCCCGCTAACGGCCAGCGCACGGAGCTTGCCTGCTTTGATATGCGGGAGTGCCGAAGGCATGCTGGCAAATACGATAGGCAGTTGCCCGCCCAGCACATCATTGATCGCAGGGGCTACGCCTTTGTAGGGAACATGCTGCAGTTGAATGCCCGCCATGCTGTTGAGCATTTCGCCCAGTAGATGGTTGAGCGTGCCATTGCCTGCAGATGCGTACTGGTACTCGCCAGGCTTGGTTTTAGCCAGTTGAATCAGCTCTGCCGTTGATTTGGCCGGAAACTGAGGGTTCACAAGCAAGACATTGGGAACGGCGCCCACTAAGCCGATCGTGCTGAAATCTTTGACGGGATTAAATCCGGGGTTTTTATAGAGTGCGGGGTTGATAGCTTGGCTGCTGCTGATTGTCATCAACAAGGTGTAGCCGTCTTTGGCCGATTTGGCGACGTACTGTGTGCCTATATTGCCGCCTGCACCGGGCCGGTTTTCTACGGCCATGCTAGCGCCCAGCAATTCGCCCATCTTCTGGCTGACGAGGCGGCCGACGATGTCGTTGGTGCCACCCGCTGCCTGCGGCACGATGGTCATGATGGGGCGGCTGGGGTAGTTGGCTTGTGCTTGCGCCTGCGCGTTGGTGTTTAGTAACAGAACACCCAACAAGGCGCTGGCCATGAGGGTGCGGCGGGTGATTGTCCGGGGCATGGTGTGTCCTGTAGTCATGGTGCGGACTATTGCCGTGCCATAGCCGCAGGTCAATTGCGCAATATGGAATGCCGTGTTTTCCCGAGGGTAGCCAAGTTACGAGCGGCGCAAAGCCCTTGTCAAGCGCGATGTGCAGCAGTGCACTTCTACAATCGCTGCAATTCTTCTCACTTTTTAAAGCGGCAGCACACAGCTGCCGCTCTGCGTTATGGATATTGTTGTAAACGAAGATCTCAAAGCCTATATTGACCCGCTGACGCCCGATGAGTACGCGTCGCTAGAGCGCAGCATCTTGGCCGAAGGTTGCCGCGATGCGCTGGTGCTGTGGGGCGATGTGCTGATTGATGGGCATAACCGCTATGGCATTTGCCAAAAGCATGGACTGCCCTTCAATACGGTGCAAAACACGCACTTTCAGTCGATGGCCGATGTGCATTTGTGGATGATTGATCAGCATCTGGGCCGCCGCAGTGTCTCGGACTTTCAGCGCGGCGTGCTGGCGCTGCGCAAGCGTGAGATTTTGGAGCGCCGCAAGCTCGACAAAGCTATCCCGATTGCGGCAGAAGTAGCAGAAGGCGCAGCGCCCGAGGTGATGAATGCCGAAGTGGCCTTCTCGCCCGTTGATGCGGCGGAGCTGGAGAAAGTGGCCACGCGCGAGGCCATTGCCAAGGCTGCACGCCTGTCGAGCAGCCAGGTGGCTCAGATTGAAAAAATCCAGAAAAGCGCAGCGCCTGAGCTGGTGGAAGCCTTGAAGGCGGGTGATATCTCGATCAATGCCGCTGCCGTGGTTGCGAGCCTGCCCAAGGAAGAGCAGCAGGCCGCCGCCCAAGGTGGCAAAGACGAGTTGAAAAAAGTCGTCAAAAGCGTGCGCGATGCCAAACGTAAGCCGAAGGAAGACAAGCCCGAAGGCGCCGCAGAACAAGCGCCCGCGGCTATCGCTCATGGCGCTGAAGCTGTGGATGCCGCGCTGGCCAAAGCCCAGCAGCAAATCAGCGATCTGCGTGCCCGCGTGCAGCAGCTAGAAACCGAGAACGCCCAGCTGCGCTTGCAGCTGGCGGCTGCGGCGTCTAGCGATTTGCCGGTGCCGGACGAAGCTTAACCAGCCCCAAACCTGCGCGCCATGTTTTGCACTTGGCGCGTGCGCGCCCGCTGCAGACGTGGGCGCGCTGTCTCCGCGTGTTGTACGGCGCGGCGGTACTGCAGCAGGCTGGCTTCGGCGCCCTGCAGCACCGCAGGTGGTAGCTGGTGTGCTGCGCCGTGGGTGCTGGCGTCGGGATCGCACTGGCCAGTCATCAAGGCCAGGCCTTGGGCGATATGGCTGGCGGTATAGACGTGGAAGCGCCCAGCAGTCACCGCATCCACCACACGTGGTGCCAGCATCAAGTGGCGCTGGTTGCGCGCGGGGATCAGCACGCCGTGGCTGCCATCTAGGCCTTGCTCTGCGCACAGGTCAAACCAGCCTTCAATCTTCTCGTTCAGGCCGCCTACGGGCAGTACCTCGCCATGCTGGTTGAGAGCGCCGGTCACCGCAATGTTTTGTAGCAGCGGAACACCGGACAGTGACGACAGCAGCGCATACAGCTCGGCGCAACTGGCCGAGTCGCCTTCGACGCCGCTGTACTCCTGCTCAAACACCACCGATGCATTGAGCGCCAGCGGTGCCAGGTGGCCAAACAGTGCGGTCAGATAGCTCTGTAAGATCAGCACACCCTTGTCGTGGATAGGGCCGGACATGGCGACTTCGCGCTCGATATTGACCAAGCCGTCTTGGCCCGCGTAGGTGCGTGCGCTGATGCGTACGGGCAGGCCAAAGCGGTGGTCACCGGTGTCGATTTGCGACAGGCCATTGAGCTGGCCCACGCGCGTGCCACCAAAGGCAATCATGTGCTCGCCGTCGTCAATCGCGTCGTGCAGCGCCTCCTCCATCGCGTTGTGGCGCTGGCGGTGCGCGGTGATGGCAGCGCCTACATCGGCGGCGCTTACTAGCCTGCCAGTGCCGGATTGTTTGGCACGCTGGGCACTTTCTATCAGCAGGGCTTCCAGTTGGTTCAGTTGCCCACTCTGGCGTAGTTGGTCGTCGGCCTCGCGGTGTGATTGCTCAAGCAAGCGGGCCACGGCGCTGGCGTCGCACTGCGGAAGGTGGTAGAGCGCGCAGCGCTGCGCCATCAGGGCGGCGGTGGCGCGGTAGGTGTCGGGAGTGGCTTTGAACTGTTCGGCAAAATCCACCTTCACGCGAAAGCGGCGCGCCATGTCGGGGTCGCTTTCTTGCAATTGGTAGTAGCTTTCTTCTGATCCGATCAGCACTAGCTTCACATTCAGGTGCAACAGCTCAGGCAGCAGCGCGCCTGCGCTGCTGGGGCCTTGGCTGGCGTGGATGTCGTCGATGCGCAGTTGGCGCGTGCGCAGTACACGGCGCAGCGCTTGCCAACAGGCTTCGTCGCCCACCATATCGCGCAGGTGGATCAGCAAATAACCGCCATCGGCGCGCAGCAAGCTGCCTGCGCGTATGCACGAGAAATCGCTGCGGCGCTCGTCATCGTCTGCTGGGTCAATCGTGCCAAACAGGTTGCGCAGACTGGGCTGGTCCTCCAGGATGACGGGTGCGCGGCTTTCGCCGTGGTGGTCCACGATCAGGTTGAGCTGGCTGCGTGCTTTGAGCGCCCTGCGCTTGGCATCGCGTCGTGCGCGTGCGTCGTCGCGTGCGTCTTGGCTTTCGCCTTCGCCTTCTAGGCTGTCGGTGGTGTCAAGCAGCGCATCGGCATCTTGCGCAATGCTGGATGGTACCCACAGCGGCATGTGCTTGATCCATTCCTGCTGCATTTGCGCCAGCCAGCGTTGCAAGGTGGCCAGGTTGTCGGCACTTGGCGTTATGCCATCCAGCACCTGCGCAATACCGGCTTGCCACAGCGGCGTAGCAAGCGATTGGTAGAACAGGTGCAGTGCCTCGTCGCGTGCGATTTGCGCACGGCGCATCTGGCCGCGGAACTGGGCGAGCTGCAGACGCAGTTGGTATTCCAGATCAGCCGGACGCTGCGGGGGAGCAGTTTGCTCATCGGTGTCGGTTGCGTCTGGGGCAGAATCTGCGGCGCTATTGTCTACATGGCTGGTGTCTGCATTGCTCTGTGCAGGCACGGCTTCGTCGGCCGTTGTGTTGCTGTCTGCTTCTAAGTTGGTAGCTGCTAATGACAGCCCAGCGGGCGCTAATGGTTGTTTTTCTTCTAATTGGTCTGTGTCGTTGTCAGGGGCAGATTCCACCACCAGTTGCCCGTCATCGCGACGCACGCGCAGGCCCATGGCTTCGGCCCAGTCGCGCAAGGCGGCAAAGCCGGTTTCCTCTTGCAGGCGTGCTTGGTTGTAAAGCTGCTCAATCTGGCGGCGGTGGGCATCCTCGTTGGCCAGCTTATCCAATTGCTCAGGCAGTTTGTCGACCAGCGCCTCTACCCGGCGGCGCAATGTGCGGCCCTGGCCAGTAGGCAGGTGCACAGCCAGCGGACGTTCGGGCACGGCAAAGTTGTGCACAAAGGCAATATCGGGCGCAGCCGGGCGGCGCGCAGCAGCGGCCAGCATGGCTTGGCGCAGCAATGATGTACGACCGCTCCCTTCCTCACCCAGCACAAACAGGTGGTAGTCGGGCTGGTCCATCGCCAAACCAAACTCTGCCGCCGCTTGTGCGCGCTGCTGGCCTATCCATGAAAACGGCTCGTTCAGTAGCTCGGCCGTGTTGGCAAAGCCCAGGCTGGCTGGGTCAATGCGCAGGCGCAGTTGCGCGGGCTGCAACAGCTCGGCGCAGCCGGATGGATGGGAGACAGCGGATAGGCGGGATTCAGACAAAGGAAACGGTTCCTGGAAAAGAGGGGCGCGAACCTGCGCGATAGGACGAGGCCGCTAGTTTGGCCCTAATGTACTGCTTGTGTACTGATTAGTGATGGGCCAGGTGGTGGATTAACTTTGCGTGCGCAGCACCATGATGTGCTGCGGCCCGTGGCCACCGTCCAGGTACAGCTCGCCGGTATCCGCAAAGTTGCAGCGCCGGTAGAGCTGATAGGCGCTATCGTTTTTGCAGTTCACGGTCAGCATTACCTCTGCGACGGCCATGCCTTGTTGCGGTAGATAGTGGGGCAGGGCGAGCAGGGCTTGTTTGGCGTAGCCACGGCCTTGGTGTTGATTGCCCACAAAAAATGAGCGCAGGCCGACGGCCGATGTCGGCGCAAACGGGTGGCTGGTGGCAAATTGCTGGTCCAGCCGGAAAAAGCCAACCACCGTATCGCTATGGAGCATCACATGACCGGTCAAACCATCGCGCCCCAGCGATTGCAGAATGAAGTCCGTATCGTCCACAAAAGGCTGTTGCTGGGGATTCAGCTGCAGGGCACGGACCTGCGCATCCCAGTGCGGGGTAAAAGGCGTTAGCTGAAAATTCATGGTTGCTTGGCTTGACTGGCTGTATGCGTAGGCCAGCCCTGTAAATGTTGCTGGGCCAGGTTGCTGAGTGCAGTGATCCACGCTGGCTGGTCGTTCAGGCAGGGAATGTAGTCAAACTGCTGGCCACCTGCATGCACAAAGGCTTCACGCACTTCTTGGTTGATCTCTTCCAACGTCTCCAGGCAATCTGCGGGGAAGCCGGGGCACATGATTTGCACGTGCCGGGTGCCCTGCTGGGCCAGTGCGATCACGCTGGGCTCGGTATAAGGCTCCAGCCACTTGGCCTTGCCAAAGCGGGATTGGAAGGTGACGAGATACTCGTTGTCACTCAAGCCCAGCTCAGCTGCAAGAAGGGTGGCTGTGGCGCGCGATTCTCGCTCATACGGATCGCCCAGGCGCACATTGCGCTCGGGGATGCCGTGAAAGCTCATCACCAGCTTCTCGGCGCGGCCATCGGTCTGCCAGTGCTTGCGCACGCTGGCCGCCAGCGCGGTGATATAGCCCGGGTCGCGGTGGTAGCTGTTCACAAAACGGATTTCGGGGATGTCTCGCGTCGTGGCACACCAGTCGTTCACCGCATCGATCACACTGGCTGTGGTGGTGGCTGAGTATTGCGGGTATAGCGGCAGCACCAGCACGCGACGCACGCCTTCGGCTTTCATTGCATCCAGCTGGCTGGTGATGGATGGGTTGCCATAGCGCATGGCGGCGCGCACGCTTACTTGGTGACCTGCCTCGCCCAGCCAGCCGCGCAGCAGCTTGGCTTGCTTTTGCGTCCACACGAGCAAGGGGGAGCCCTCAGGTGTCCACACAGTGCGGTATTTGGCTGCGGATTTGGCTGGGCGGGTACGCAAGATGACGCCGTGCAGCAGGGGTTTCCAGATCGCGGCGGGGATCTCGACCACGCGCGGATCGCTTAAAAACTCTGCCAAATAGCGGCGGGTAGCGGTGGTGGTGGGGGCGTCGGGGGTGCCCAGGTTGCACAGCAAGATGCCGGTGCGGTCCGTATCGGTGTTGTTCTGGGGCTCGGGGCGAAAGCGTGAAACCATGCCGCCATTGTCGCAGTTTGGGCATGCTGGCACTGTGATCACGGGCAAAATGCCAGCCATGCTTGATCTGAACCGTATCCGCGCCATCAGCCTTGATTTGGACGACACCTTGTGGCCCGTGCTGCCCACCTTAAAGGCTGCCGAGGCCGCACAGCACCAGTTTTTGAGTGCGCATGCGCCCGCTACTGCCGCCTTGCTGCAAGACAAGGCGGTGGCCCATGCTATTCGCCAGTCGGTACGCGATGATTTTGTGCACTTGGCACATGACATGACGCATTTTCGTCAGCAGTTTATTCGCCGTGCTTTGGCGCAGGCAGGGGACGATGCGGCACTGGTTGATCCGACGTTTGCGCAGTTTTATGCCGCACGCAACCGCGTGACTTGGTTTGCAGAGGTGGAGGAGGCACTCACCTGGCTGTCTGCACGCTACCCTCTGGTGGCTGTGTCTAACGGCAATGCCCGGCTGGATCTGGTGGGCATGGCGCCCTGGTTTGCCGCCAGCGCCAGCGCGGGGGAGGTGGGTGTAGCCAAGCCCGATGCCCGTATTTTTACCGCAGCCGCACAAACCCAGCAATTGCCCATGGATGCGTTTTTGCACGTGGGCGACGATGCAGCGCTAGATGTGCAGGGGGCGCTGGCCTGTGGCATGCAAGCTGCCTGGGTGCAACGTGCCGAGCTGGATTACCACCAGTGTGTAGATACTACAGATCAACTGCGCTGGAATTTGGAGAGCGCCGCGCCGCATGCCATGGTGCGCAACCTGGCCGAGCTGTGCCAGTTGCTAGGTCGATAGGTCGATAGGTATCTGATTTTTAAAGGCGCTAGATCTCACAATTGGCGGGCGCTCACAGCTATTTATTCAATAGCGCTTGTGCTGCCGCGATGCCACTGCGCACCGCGCCTTCCAAGGTGGCGGGGTAGGGCCCCTCTATATAGTCCCCGCACACTTGTAGCGCTGGGGCGGCGGCCATGGGCGGCCGTTTTAGGGCTGGTGTGCAGGCAAAGGTAGCGCGCTTTTCTACCACGGTCTGCAGGGGTTGCAAGGCAAGGCCCAATTGCTGCTGGGCTTGGGCGATGACTTGGCTTTCTATATCAGCGCGGCTGCCGCTGCTGGTGCTGATTACAAAAGCCAGCAAGCCCGCTGGGCCGCCCAGCTGGCCCCGGTCAAACACAAACTGCGCAGGGCTACCTGCGCTGTTACGCAGGGCTAGCAGAGGTGCGGGCAAATGTGCATCGGCCTTCCAGGCATAGACCGTAGCGATGGCGGTATGCTGCAGCCCGCTGGCCGTGGCGGCCCAGGCGGGATTGTGCGGCTGCAGCAGGCGTGCCGCCTCCCATGCTGGCGCTGCAAGCAGCACGGCGTCAAAGTGCTCGCCATCAAGCAGCCAGCCCTTGTCTGCCAATTGCAACTGCTGTACGCGGCGACTGGTTTGACAGTTGTGGCCGCGTTGGGTCAGCCAATCTGCTGCTGCTGTGGGGAAAATGCTGCCCAAATCCACCCAGGGAAGCCAGAATTGCGAGCCTTTGGCTGCGGCAAACAGGCTGTCTTGCAGCACGCGTAAAAACACCTGACCGCTGGATTGGGAGATGGGCGTGTTCAGGGCCGATATGCATAGCGGGTCGAAAAACTCTTGCAACAGGCGTGCCGGCAATCCGGCGCATAAATCAGCCACCGTGGTGCTGGCGCCGCACTGAAACCCTTGCAGCCGCCAGCGCGCAGCGCGGGCCAGCAGTTGGGCGCGTTCGGCCAGGCTCCAGCCTTTGGCACGGGCTATGCCGATGAGCGCATCCCAGGGTTGGGGCATATCGGGGAACTGGATGCCGCTGCCATCTGGGTAGCGCATGGACAGGGGCAGCTTGGTGAAGGCGGCGTCAGATTCGACCCCCACCTGCTGCATCAGAGCGCGGCAGGCGGTGTAGGCGCCAATCAAAATGTGCTGGCCGTTGTCGACCACCACGGTATCGCCATTCGGCATGCGCAGCGGCAGGCCACGCGCGCGGCCACCCCATTGGGCGCTGGCCTCTAGTACGGTGATCTGGTTGGCGCTGCAGCGGGCCAACTCAACAGCTGCAGCCATACCGGCCCAGCCGCCGCCAATGACGGCGATGCGCTTGGACGCGGACATGGGGATTACATGCGGCCCAGTGCTTGCAGGCGCCATGCAAGCCACAGCTTGCGCAGCGGCGTCAGGCTTACGCGCTGGTGCAGCACCTGGAAGTTGTCGCGCTCAATCTCACGCAGCAAGGTGCGGTAGATGCTGGCCATCATCAGGCCAGGTTTTTGGGCGCGGTAGTCGGTCTGGGGTAACAGGGCCAGGGCTTCGTCATACAGGCCTTGTGCGCGCTGGGCTTGGAAACGCATCAGCGCCACAAAGCGGTCCGAGTACTTGCGGTTCAAAATCTCGTGAGCCTTCACATCGAACTGCTGCAACTCATTGACAGGCAGGTAGATGCGCCCGCGCATCGCGTCCTCGCCCACATCGCGGATGATGTTGGTGAGCTGAAAGGCCAGACCAAGCTTGTGCGCGTACTGCGTGGTCTGCTCGCTGGTCTGGCCAAAAATGCGCGCAGCCACCTCGCCCACCACCCCTGCCACTAAATGGCAATAGCGCTGCAGACCGGGGAAGTCGAGGTAGCGCGTTTGCTCCAGGTCCATCTGGCAGCCTTCAATTACGGCTTGCAAATGGTCGGATTTGATGCCAAATTGTGCGGTGTATGGCATCAGCGCCAGCATCACCGGGTGGCTGGGCTGGCCTGCAAAGGCTTTTTGTACTTCTTGGCGCCACCAAGCCAGCTTGGTGGCGGCCACGCCGGGGTCGCTGACTTCGTCCACTACATCATCCACCTCGCGGCAAAAGGCGTAGAACGCGGTAATGGCAGCGCGTCTGTCCTTGGGCAGAAAGAGGAAGGCATAGTAAAAGCTGCTGCCCGAGGCGGCGGCCTTGTCTTGAACGTACTGCTGGGGCGAGGTCATAAGTGGGCTATTGTCCCACGCAACGGCGGCTTGGCTGACATACCCGGTGCAAGCTTGTTGCGCTGGCAATCTACACCACCGAATCGTGTGTGCTGTACGTATTGGGGACCAAGCAACAACGCTGGCGCGGAATACAAGCCGTCAATAACACCGGCCCAGACTTGTTGACAATTGCTGGGTGGCGTCAACTTCTTGTAAGTGAAAATCCCGATTTCCTTTGATTATTCAAATAATTACCATGGCTGAGTAGGGTATAGATTCAACCGAATACGTCATATATTTATTGGAATTTTGTTGCAAAAATAACTGTCATGTCGATAGTAAATAAATATCGATATGTTTAATTGCATATAATCAAACTCTCCAAGGAGGGGGAAGAGGAGAGCACATCTGCCTCATGAGGGTGAGCCAGAGGATGCTGCCTAGGTGTTGGGTAACCAACGCCATTGCGTGGTAATCAGCTGCAATCGGTGCGATTGACGCACTGTTTGCAGCTGATTCTTTTTTAAGCGCCTCGATTCAACGGATACGGGCTGACAACCATTGAGGTGGTCAGCCCTTCTTCCTTTCTGGATGATGGCCATAATCCAGCCATGCGCATACTGCTTGTTGAAGACGACGAAATGATTGGCGAGGTGGTGCTGGACGCACTCCGGGCCGAAGGCTGGGCGGTGGACTGGGTCAAAGATGGTGAGATGGCCCAAACCGCATTGGCCACTGGCGATTACGACTTGGTACTGCTCGATCTGGGCCTGCCCAAGCGCGACGGCTTGGCCGTGCTGCGCGATATGCGCAGCCAGCGCCAACGCACGCCGGTGTTGGTGGCAACCGCGCGGGATGCGATTGCCGACCGCGTGGCCGGGCTCGATGCCGGGGCCGACGATTACATCATCAAACCTTATGATCTGGACGAGCTCTTCGCCCGTATACGAGCACTGGTGCGCCGCGCCAGCGGCCGAGCTGAGCCGGAATACACCTGGGGCACCGTACGCGTAATGCCCGCCACACACGAGGCCTGGGTGGACGGCAAGCCCGTCAGCCTGTCCGCCCGCGAATGGGCGGTGCTGGAGCCGCTGATCGCCCGCCCCGGCCGTGTGCTGTCGCGTGCGCAATTAGAGGAAAAGCTCTACTCTTGGCGCGACGAAGTCAGCAGCAACGCGGTCGAGGTCTATATCCACGGTGTGCGTAAAAAACTCGGTGCGGATTTGATCCAGAACGTACGCGGCTTGGGTTACTTGGTGCCGGTGGAGCAAGGCGATATGTTATGACGATGCTTGCTGCAGAGCCTGAAAAAAGCATAGCTAAAAAGCCTTTCTCACTGCGCGCGAGGCTCATTTGGGCTTTGTTGGCGGTGGTGGCCGCAGCCGCCGTGCTGCAGGCTTTCACGATCTACCGCACAGCACGTGCGGAGACCGAGGCCTTGTTTGACGGCCAAATGCAGCGCGTCGCGCTCGCGCTGTCGGCGGGCCTCGCGTCTGAAGTTGCATCTGACGCGCTAGCCGACCCGCAAGCCAAGGCGCAAGACATGATCGTGCAGATCTGGCGTGCCGACGGCATCATGCTCTACCGGTCGAGCAATGCCCGCCTGTTGCCGCAAGTCGCCGTGCTGGGTTTTAGTGATGCCCGTGCCCACCGCACCGACTACCGGATCTACGCGCTGCAAACGCCGACGCAGGTGATACAGATCGCGCAAGATGTGGCGTCGCGCCGCCAACTAGCGGGCGATGTGGCGCTGCGCTCCACCGTGCCCGTGCTGCTGCTGGCTCCGCTCATCATGTTGGTGGTGTGGTGGGTGGTGGCACGTGCGCTGGCGCCGTTGGCCCGTACACGCCAGCAACTGGCCGCACGCCGGGCCGATGATTTGTCGCCCCTGCCCGATGCCGACTTACCCACCGAAGTGCAGCCCCTGGTGCAAGAGATGAACCTGTTGCTTGCCCGGCTGCAGGCCGCCTGGGATGCGCTGCAGCGTTTTGTAGGCGACGCTGCCCATGAGCTGAGATCGCCCTTGGCCGCCCTGCGTTTACAAGTGCAAAGCTTGGCCCGCGCCCCGGATGAGGCCACGCGCCAAATCGCCGCAGGCCGCGTTACCGCAGGTATCGACCGCGCCACGCGCATGGTCGAGCAACTACTGTCGTTAGCGCGTCAAGAAGGCGGTAATATGCCAGCCCCGCAGCCCCAGCCAGTGGATATGGCACAGCTCAGCCAGCGCGTGGCCGATGAGCTGCAGCCCGCGGCCCAGCACGCAGGCTTGGCGCTGTACACCCAGCTACACCCAGCCACGCCCACAATCCTTGGTCAGCCCGACGCGCTGGCCCTGCTGCTGCGCAACCTGCTGGAAAACGCTGTGCGCTACACGCCCGAAGGCGGCCAGGTGCGGCTGACTTGGGGGGCAGATGAAGGCGGCCATGCCATGCTGGTGGTGGAAGACACCGGCCCAGGCATCCCGCCCCAGGAGCGCGAGCGCGTACTTGACCGCTTCTATCGCATCCCCGGCACCACTGCGCATGGCAGCGGCCTGGGTTTGGCGATTGTTGCCGCCGTAGCGCGCCAACACAGGGCACGGTTGGTGCTGGATGAATCACCTGATCTAGGTGGACTGCGAGTGCGGTTGATTTTTTAGGTGTTTTTACTGCCTATCGCTCGCTGCGCGGGCGCTGGCAGCTACTGATTTTGTGGCGGTGTTGGCAGACGCCGCAACTTCGCAGCAGGCGAGCGCACCATCAAAATTGCCTGTGCCGCAGGGCTCAGCAGAGCCCCGCAGCCCTAGCAGCCCGGGCCGTGCTGCGGCTAGAAGCGCCTTTGTTCGAGCGGTTCTAGCCAATCAATAGCGGTTCATCAAGCGCTATTGAACTGCTAGCTGTTGGAGCGCGAGGTTAAAGTGGCGGACGTCATTGCTATTGGTGAAATTCGATGCATGAGGATTACTTTGCTCTCCAGCTGAAATTTGCTGAACACTATGCAGTAGTCGCTAACGTATCTTTTGCATTAGCAATTTCTCGTTGTACGAATCTGCGCAGACGATTGAACCTGATGGGCCCAAGAGGGGAAGAAGCTTGGGCTAGCGTTTTACTGCGAGTAAGCGATAAGCCCAATAGCCTTACTTCAGTGCTGCAGAGGTGTCTACAGCTTCGAACGGGGAACTCCGCTGGCTCGAAGGTGTCGGCCTTTGGCTGCTTTTCCTATGGCTCCCCCGATGAGTCAGGCATTGTTCGTATCCACTTCATGCCACCGGATGGGCAAAACACCAGCCCTCTGTCATCAGAAAATCTCGCCCAGCGTCAGGATGAACTGCGCGCAATGTTCACCCACATCCGTCGCGTGGAGCAGCGCGCCAAAGTAGTGCGGGGAGTGTCATGGCTCTACAACGTGCATGCATACAAGCGGCTTTTTCCCGACGACTACGCTGCCTCCGTCGAGTTGCCGCGCTTTCCAGTCCATCTAAATGGTAGCTCGACGTGGGGGCAGGTTTTGGATTGGCAGCAAAAGGTGAAGCCTGAAGCCCAAAGTGCCATTCTTTGCAAGATTACCCATATGCGAGCACAGGCACCCTGGGAAGTCTTCCCGCTTCAAGCATTGAAGGCGCAATGCGGAATTGGTTCGTTTTACGAACGATTTACGTAACTGCTCTGAATCCGCCGTCGTTCGGCGAAGATGACAGAACGGCCAGAAGCGGCTATTGAACTCAGTTCTGGTGGGCGTCCGGTTTTACGCCAATCCGACCCTCCAGCGCCGTCAATACTTCGAGGGCAGCTTTCACCCTTGCTGGGTTGGGGTAGTTCTTGTTCGCCAGCATCACGATGCCGATGTCTTTGGCCGGAACAAAGGCCACGTAAGCGCCGAAACCGTTCGTCGAGCCCGTCTTGTTGATGAGCACGTTATCCTGCTGCGGCAGCGGCGGGTTGAGCCTGGTCACTTCATGGGCCTCGAGAATCATTTGGGACGAGTTACCCGCGAGCAAGCGGTTAAGCCCTATTGGATATGGATACAGCTCCCATCCCAGGCCCTGAGTCATGTCTCCGACCTTGAAGTATCCCGTATGCGTTCCGGCGATCGCACGCTGCAGTGGCTCGTCGAGACCCGCCTCCTTCATGTTCGCCGCAACGAACTGAATCATGTCGGCCACGCTTGATTTCACTCCGTAGGCCTCAGAATCCAGAACACCTGGGCCCACCCTGATCGGCTTGTTCGCTTTCGTGTAGCCTTGCGCATAGTGTTTCATCTGATCTTTCGGTATCTTGATGTAGGTCCGTGTCAAGCCGAGCTTCGGGAATATTTTTTTCTCCATCAGATGATCAAAAGGCATGCCCATGCTTTTGGCGGCCAGAAAGCCGAACAACCCGATGCTCGGGTTCGAGTAGAGCCTGTGTGTTCCAGCGGCATGGGCCGGTTGCCAGTTCTTGAAGTAGCTGATCATCTTTTCGTGATCGTCCACATCGTCCGGGAACTGCAGCGGAAGGCCGCCGGCTGTATAGGTTCCAAGATCGAGCAGGCTGATGTTATCGAAACTGCTGCCGCGTAGCGACGGTAGGTATTTGCTCGCGCGGTCCGACATGGAAATAGTTCCGCTTACCTGCGCGTAGGAAGCAAGGGTCGCCGTGAAGGTTTTGCTGACTGAGCCGATCTCGAATATCGTGTCCTTAGTGACCGGCTGCCCATTCTCCTTAGAGGCGACGCCGTAATTAAAGTAGTACCGCTTTCCATTGAGCATTACCGCCACCGCCATGCCTGGAATATTGTGCTCCTGCATGACAGGCTGGATGGCCGCGTCCACGGTAGCCGCAATCCTGCTTTGGATGTCGTTCGCAGCGGCGTAGCTGCCTGCACCGAAGAAAAGTGTAGAAACGGCAACGAGCCCTAGTTTTGCTAAAGTCTTTATGTGCATGGTCGAATGATTTTCTTTGAGTTTTCGTTTATTTCACCACTTGTTACTGAGCCGGCTCCAAGATCAGGAGCCCCTCGATCGAGAGCAGCGAGATAGGTTTAATCGGAACGATTTTCGTCCCTTTGCCGGCACCGGACGAGCAGGGGAGCCTGGCGAAGCCAGAGCCAGAGTGCGAAATTTACGCGATCTTGACGCGACCGACAAACGACGATATTTTGATGGACCCATTAGAAAAATTTGGGGCAATTAACGAATGATCCGCCCTCACTTACCACTGAATGCACTTCGTGCCTTTGAGGCGTCAGCGCGACATTTGAGCTTCACCAAGGCTGCGATCGAACTGTGCGTCACGCAGGCAGCGGTCAGCCACCAGGTAAAAAGTCTCGAAACCCAGCTGAATGTCACCTTCTTCAAGCGGTTACCGAGGGGTTTGATGCTCACCAGCGAAGGCGAAACCCTGCTACCCATGCTGCGAGCTTCCTTCGACCGCATTGCGCAGACGCTTGAGCGGTTAGAGGGTGGGCACAGTCGGGACACTCTCACGGTCGGCGCCGTAGGGACATTTGTGATCGGCTGGTTGTTGCCTCGCCTATCCGAGTTTCAGGCTAAGCATCCATTCATCGATCTCCGCCTTTCGACGAACAACAACCGTGTGGACATCGCCGCAGAAGGCCTTGACTATGCGATACGGTTTGGGCAAGGTGCTTGGCACGGCACCGATGCGGTGCGGTTGCTCGATACGCCGCTTTCTGTTTTGTGCGTTCCCGAAATTGCCGAGCAGTTGAAAACACCTGCCGATCTATTTAGGCAGACCTTCTTGCGTTCCTACCGTGCAGACGAGTGGTCGGAGTGGTTTCTGGCGGCCGGCGTCCCGGCCAACATGGCACCGTCTAAGAGTATCGTCTTCGATTCGTCACTTGCCATGATGGAGGCCGCGCTTCAGGGAGCCGGCGTTGCATTGGCGCCTCCTCTGATGTTTCCCCGGCAGCTTGCGACCGACGCTATCCAGCAGCCCTTTGATATCTATGTAGCAACAGGAAGCTACTGGCTGACGCGACTGCAGTCGCGCTCCGAGACTCCGGCGATGACAGCTTTCAGGGACTGGCTTCTCAAAGTTGCGGAAGCCGGAAGCGATTCTGCTGCCGATCCTTGCTAGCGTCAGCGCGTCCGGGGAGGACATGGCTGCACTACCCTCCCGACTGCAGATAGATCCTCCGCGCCTTGCGCGCTCCCTCTTCAGGACGGTCTCCTCCGATCCTGATTTTCGAGGCTTTGGCTGTAGCGGACTCAGCAGAGAGCATTTGCATCAAGCAAGGATCGACCGCTTTGGCCGAGAACCTGCCGAGCAGCGGCCTATCTGTCGAATGACCGCACCGGGTCGAGCAGCGACAGTCACTAACGGCCAAGAGCCGTCGCTGATGGGATCAAGAAACAGACATTCAACGCCTGAATTAAGCCGCGCTGCGAAGCGACGTCGGCTTGAATGAGTTGTTAGGTGCCGCCCTTGGAAAGCTGCACCCACCCATACGCCCCAAAATCATGAACAGCTAGGGTTGTAGGCACAGGATATGCCCATCCACCAGCTTTCCACCATGACTCAGCAAGCCAGCGTGAGAGCAGCGAAACGGTCAGTTGGAGACCGGGGAACTCGTCAGGTTCTACAAAGTACTGCTCGTCGATATCAGCGAGGTCTTTCAGCCCAAGATCAAGTTCAAGTGATCTCCCCGGGAAGAGACTTTGATCTGTGTGATCCACCTTGTTGTTCTTACCACGCCAGTAGGCCCAAGTGCTTGGTGCCCCACCATGCTCATCTGGGAATATCTCAAGGCTTGCCTCATCAACGCCTTGGCCAATCGGCAAGGCCAATAGACTGCAGAAGGCATGGATAGCTTGATCTGAAAGACGATCCAGCTTTTGCTGATACATCGAGATGAACTGCTCTTGGTTCAATCCGTATGGAACCATCTGCTGCACCTAACGTAATGTAGATCGCACCAAGCCGCAGGCCATTTCTGGCGCGTGTGGTCTAGACGGGCACGAGAAATTTGCGGAAAAGGGCTTGTAGCCTAGCTTGATGGTGCATATTCTGTACGAAAATACAGTGCTAAATTCAGTCATGAAACCCACTGCTCCTCCTGTGTTGCACGCCACACGGTTGCTGGATCAGGTCCGCGAGCGAATTCGTTACAAACACTATAGCCTGCGCACCGAGCAGGCCTATGTGCAATAGGTGCGCATGTCTGTGAAATGGCACGTTTTGCTGCATCCGCGAGATATGGTGCAGCAGGAAATCGAAGGTTTTCTGGCCATCTTGGCTGAATGACGGCTTTGAAGCCTCTAGCTGGACGGCGGCTCAGGGTCGAGCTGCGACTTTCAGAATCGGCTATGGGTCGACGTTCACCAATGCCGAATAGATTTTTTTAGCCGACCATCGGAGAAAAGGTACTCTCAAATGCCCATTCAAAATGGCACCAAGACACAGGGGCCAATACAGATGGATGCTGGTTTAGATGCCTGTTGAAAAACTGAGAGGAGTAGTGCTTGGCATCGCAATAGGTGAGAGAAGGCTTCAGCCAGGGGCGCAAAAGGCCGTCTGCGACGTGAGCGTGCAAGAGTGGTTGCTATCTATCGCATTTGATTTGGGGTGGCTGCTCTTCTACAACCATTGTTGGCAAAAAATTCTGCCTTCAGTTCCCTGCAGGATTTGGTTGTCTGGTTGCTTTGCGCATTGCAGGCGAAGTATCGCTGAATGACTTCTGCGAAAGCCGTTACCTGTCTACCGAAAAACCTTTTCGCAGGCAAGCCTCTGCAAGCCAGCGCCTGTCAATCTAATTTTGATAGCTGTCAGCGCCCATCTGCTGGTTGCTAGAGGCCAGAAATACTCCAGATCTTATTGAGCAGGGGCGGATCAAGCCGGCTGTTGAAGCTGTGCTCTTTCAATAGCGTAAGGCGGTGAGACGCTGCTGCAAGAGGGGTGCAAAACCTGCACTTGCAGTACCAGTGCTTTATATAAAAACAGCTGGATGCGCCCAGCTGCTGGGCGCATCCAGCTACAAAAACCATACCACCCCGCTGCGCCTAAGTTTCCCCTAAGTCTGCGCAGGCACAGTACGTCTCAATCACACATATTGAGGAGTACATATGTCTAGTTCTTCTTTTCAGCTGGGTTCAAAAAAACTGGTGGCCGCTTTGCTGACGGCGGGCGTGTTGGGTGGCGTGGGTGCTACTGCCATGCAGCATATGACGAACAATGCCACGGCACAGCCAGCGCTTGCTGTTGCGCAGGTGGGCACGCCTGCAAGTCTGGCGCCGGCCAGCAGTTTGCCTAACTTCACCGCGATTACTGCGCAGGCGGGGCCTGCGGTGGTCAACATCAGCGTGCGCGGCATGCGCAAGGTGAATGACGACGGGGATGATGATGTGCAGGCGGCGCCGTCTAGCAATCGGGGGCAGCAGATGGATCCGGATGACCCGATGCTGCAGTTCTTCAAGCAATTTGGCATTCCCCAGCAAGGCATGCCGCGTGGCTTTGGTCGCCAGATGCCGCAAGAGGTGCCGATGGCGGGTGAGGGCTCGGGCTTTATCATCAGCCCCGATGGCACGATTTTGACCAATGCCCATGTGGTGAAGGGCGCCAAGACGGTGACGGTGAAGCTGACCGACCGGCGCGAATTCAAGGCCAAGGTGCTGGGGGCTGACCCTAAGACCGATATTGCTGTGATCAAGATTGATGCCAAGGATTTGCCGGTGGTCAAACTGGGTGATTCCAAGGCCATTCAGCAGGGCGAATGGGTACTGGCGATCGGCTCACCGTTTGGGTTTGAGAACTCGGTGACTGCAGGCGTGGTCAGCGCCAAGGGCCGTGCGCTGCCCGACGATAGCGCGGTGCCATTTATCCAGACTGATGTGGCGGTGAACCCGGGTAACTCAGGTGGTCCGTTGCTGAACGCCCGTGGCGAGGTGGTGGGTATCAACTCGCAAATTTACAGCCGCAGCGGCGGTTATGAAGGGCTGTCGTTTGCCATACCCATTGACTTGGCGGTACACATCAAAGACCAGATCGTGGCACATGGCAAGGTGGAGCATGCGCGGCTGGGTGTGGTGATCCAGGAAGTGAACCAAGCGTTTGCTGACTCGTTCAAGCTGGCCAAGCCGGAGGGCGCGTTGATTGCTAGTGTTGAGAAAGGTGGCCCGGCCGATAAGGCGGGTTTGCAGCCCGGTGATGTGATCACCAGCTACAACGGCCAGGCGATTGTGTCGTCCAACGACTTGCCTGCAGCCATTGCTACTGCACAGCCTGGCACCAAGGCGGATCTGCAGGTGTGGCGCCAAGGCAAGAAGACATCGGTACAGGCCACTTTGGGTGGTAACCAGGCCAAGGGCGAGCAAGTAGCGTCCGACGATAAGGCTGCCAAGGGCAAGCTGGGCCTGGCGCTGCGCGAGTTGACGCCGCAAGAGAAGCAAGCCGCTGGCGCCAACGATGGTCTGCTGGTAGAACAAGCCGCTGGCCCGGCTGCAGTGGCAGGTGTGCGCCCTGGCGATGTGGTGTTGGCGGTAAACGGCGTGGCTGTGCAGGGCATTGACGAGCTACGGCAACAAGTGGCTAAGTCCGACAGGGCGGTGGCTTTGCTGATCAGCCGCAATGGACAGAAAATTTTCGTACCTGTGCAGATGGGCTAAGTCAGAGTATTTGGGCGTTCCGGGGCCCATTTTCCCGGTTGGTTTCTTCACACTCTCCTCGGGGCTCGAACCCCCGTTTCAAGGCCGAATCGAAAGATTCGGCCTTTTTTTATCTGCTATCAAAATAGAATTAATGGCCCCCACCAGGCGTGCGCTAGCGGCTGTTTGTTTTTAAATAGTGACTACATCCAAAGCGTACGCCAAGCCATGCGCGGTACGTCGCCCTTGCCCACTGTTTGCCGCTCCCACAAGCTGCGGCCTTTTAGCGCGTCTACCTTGTCCAAAATGCGCAGGCCGCCTTGTACGACCAGGCGCAGCTCCCAACCCGCGCGGCCGGGCACGCGGTGAACCAGCGGGGCGCCGCTCATCATCAGCTCCCGCGCCCAGCGCGCTTGCGTAACGACCAATTGGCGCAGGGCGGGCGAATCTTGGCGTTGCTGCATCGCCATCAAACCGATGCTCGCCGCGTTGCGGTCGGCATCGGTGAGGTAGTAGCGGCCCCGGGGGATGTCCACACTCAAATCTTGCCAAAAATTGATGAGTTGCAGCGCGCTGCAAATGGCGTCGCTTTGCTCTAGCGACTGGGCATCGCTCACGCGATACAAATGCAGCAGCAAGCGGCCCACGGGGTTTGCGGAGCGGCGGCAGTAGTCCAGCAGCTCGGCCCGGTCGGCGTAGGTGGCTGCTTCTTCTGTCTTGCCAATGTCTTGCATAAAGGCGCTGAGCAAATCGTCCAGCAGCGGCACGGGCAGCTGCCACTGCTGGATGGCGGCCTGCAATGGCGCAAAAACACCTTGCCAGCGGGCGGTGGGCGCTGCGCCCTCAGCGGTGCGTGCCAGTTCATCGCGGTAGCCTTGTAAATCGGCTAGGCGTTGGGCGGCAGAGGCGTCGCCTTCATCGGCAATGTCATCCGCCGTGCGGGCAAAGTGGTAGATGGCCGCAATGGGGGGGCGCAGGCGCGGCGGGCACAACCAGGACGCAACGGGGAAGTTCTCGTAATGCGTGACGGCAGGCGCTGTCGTGGGTGTGGCGCTGGGAGAGGGGGAGGATTCATTCACAGCGCCGATGCTAGCCGATCTGCCGCCCGTGAATGCGACGCCGTTGCACATTGACAGCGCGGGGCGAAATCTCTAAATTAGTGACCCATTGGTCATTAAATATTTTCCAAGGCGCTGTGCTGTTGATAGGGGCAGTGCCTTTATCTGTTGGCACTGCACCATGTTTCAACCCATTTTTAGGCGTCCAGCGCTTGCTGTATCTGCATTGGCAGCTGTTTTTTTGATAGTGGCTTGCTCCAAGCAAGAGGCACCGCCCGAGCCGATCCGAGCCGTCAAGCTGCAAACCGTGGGTGTGGCGCCGCTAGTTGCGCGTACGGAGTTTGCGGGCGACATTCGCGCGCGCACCGAAGCGCAGTTGGGCTTTCGCGTGGCGGGAAAGGTGCTGACGCGTAATGTGGAGCTGGGCCAGGCAGTAAAGCCTGGCCAACTGCTGGCGCAGTTGGATGGCGCCGACTATGCCTTGGCCGCCCAAGGCGCGCAGGCACAGGTGCAGGCTGCCACCACGCAGCGCGATTTAGCGGCCGCTAACTACCATCGCTTTAAAGAGCTGCGCGACAAAAACTTTATCAGCGCGGCGGAGATGGAGCGCCATGCAGCATCGCTCAAATCCGCCCAGGCCCAGCTCGACCAGGCCAAGGCCAATGCCGCAGCACAGAGCAACCAAACCGCTTACACCCGCCTGGTGGCCGATGTGGCGGGCGTGGTAACGGCGGTAAATGTTGAGCCGGGCCAGGTGGTGGCCGCTGGCACGCCGGTGTTGCGTATCGCCCGCGACGGTGCCCGCGATGCAGTGTTTGCCGTGCCGGAGGACCGTATTGGCCAGCTCAAGCCCGGCCAGCCGGTGCAGATCAAGGTGTGGCCGGACGAACAAACGCTGGCCGCCCATATACGTGAGGTAGCGGCCAGCGCGGATGCTGCCACGCGCACTTACCAGGTAAAAGCTTCGCTAGATGCAGCTGACCCGGATTTGCTGCCCAAACTGGGTGCTACCGTTACCGCTATTCCTCTAGGTTTGCAGGCGGACAGCAAGGTGGCTGATGCCATCAAACTGCCGCTGGCTGCGTTGTGGGACAAGGAGGGTGCCAGCAATGTCTGGGTGTATGACGCCGCCAGCTCTACAGTCAAGCCGCAACCGGTAAAAGTGGCGCGTATGGATGGTAATGACGCAGTAATCCAAAGCGGGTTGCAGCCCGGTATGCAGGTGGTGATTGCCGGTGTGCATGTGCTCAGCAGCGGGCAAAAGGTGACGGTGTTTGAGTCGAAATATGCCCCCGCGAATGCTGGGCAAGAGTCTGCAGCTATTAATTCTGTAGTGTCTGGCGATGCAGCGGCCCCTGTTGCTGCTAAGCCTTAAGAGGTGGTTATGCAAAACAAAGCATCGCCTCAGTCGCTAGAGCCATCGCCGGACGGCGAGAAGCACACGGCCTCCAAAGGCTTTAACTTGTCGCGATGGGCGCTGCAGCACAAGCCGCTCACGCGCTATTTGCTGATCGTGCTGTTGGTGCTGGGCATGGGCGCCTACTTTCAGCTAGGGCAGGATGAAGATCCGCCCTTTACCTTCCGCGCCATGGTGGTGTCGGCGTACTGGCCAGGCGCCACAGCCCAGCAGGTGGCCGAGCAGGTGACGGATAAGATCGAGCGTAGCCTGCAAGACGTGCCTGGGGCTGACAAGATCGTCAGCTACTCCAAACCCGGTGAGATGCTGGTGATCCTGAACCTGCGCGAGGACACCAAGCCCAGCGATGTGAGTGGCACCTGGCTGACGGTGCGTAAAAAGATTGGCGACATGCGCTTTAGCCTGCCTCAAGGCGTGCTGGGGCCATTTTTTAACGATGATTTTGGCGATGTGTATGGCGTGATCTACGCCTTGCAAGGTGACGGCTATACCTATGCCGAGCTGAAAGAGTATGCGGACAGCGTGCGCCAAAGCCTGTTGCGCGTGAAAGACGTGGCCAAGGTGGAGCTGTTTGGTGTGCAAGATGAGAAGCTGTACATCGAGATATCGCGTACCAAGCTGGCACAGCTGGGCCTGGACATGAACCAGGTGATAGGCCAGTTAGGCCAGCAAAATGCGATTCAGAGTGGAGGCGAGGTGCAGGCGGGCACGGATCGGGTGCAGGTCGAGGTGTCGGGCGAGTTCACGCGGCTGGATGATGTCAAAGCCATGCCTATCCGCGGCCCGGCTGGCGCGCAACTGAAGCTGGGCGATATTGCGGACATTTATCGCGGCTATGTGGACCCGGCCAAAACCCTGGTGCATTACCAAGGCCAGCGCACGGTGGCGATTGGAATATCGATGCGCAAGGGCGGGGATGTGATTGCATTGGGCAAACACCTGGGTGAAGCGGTTGCAAAAATTGGCCCCACCTTGCCTGCCGGCATGCAACTGGCCAATGTGCAAGACCAACCCAAGGCCGTGGCGACATCCGTCAATGAGTTTGTGCAGGTGCTGATTGAGGCCGTGGTGATTGTGCTGGCTGTGAGCTTTTTGAGCCTGGGCATGCATGTGCGCAAAGGCCCGGAGCCGCTGTGGCGCCGTATTACGGTAGATCCACGCCCTGGTTTGGTGGTGGGCATCACGATTCCGCTGGTACTGGCGGCCACTTTTTTGGCCATGTGGTACTGGAACATTGGCCTGCACAAGATATCTCTGGGCTCGCTCATCATTGCGTTGGGCCTGCTGGTGGACGATGCCATCATTGCGGTGGAGATGATGGTGCGCAAGCTGGAAGAGGGCTACGACAAGGTGAGCGCCGCTACAGCGGCCTATGACATTACCGCCAAACCCATGCTGACGGGTACCTTGATCACTGCCGCCGGTTTTATGCCGATTGGCATTGCCAAATCAATGACAGGTGAATATACCTTTGCCATTTTTGCGGTGACGGTGATTGCGCTGGTCATCAGCTGGGTGGTATCGGTGTACTTTGTGCCGTATTTGGGTACGGTGCTTTTAAAGAAGCCCAAGCATGTACCGGGCGAGCAAGCCCAGTCGCATGAGGTGTTTGATTCGCCGTTCTACAACCGCTTTCGGCACACCGTGTCTTGGTGTGTGGAGCACCGCTGGCTGACCATTGGCGCGACCGTGCTGGTATTTGCCGCTGGCTTGTTTGGCATGACACGGGTGCAGCAGCAGTTCTTCCCAGATTCGAACCGCCCCGAGATCCTTATGGATGTATGGCTGCCCGAAGGCGCCAGCATGGCCGAAAACGAGGCGGTAACCCGCCGTATTGAGCAGCGCATGCAAAAGCTGGACGGCGTGGAATCCGTCACCACCTGGATTGGCTCCGGCGTGCCACGTTTTTATCTGCCTCTGGACCAGATCTTTCCGCAAACCAATGTGTCGCAATTGATTGTGCTGCCCCGCGATTTACCGGTACGTGATGGGCTGATGAACACTTTGCCAACCTTGTTGGCCCAGGAGTTCCCTGAGGTGCGTGCCCGCGTCAAGTTATTGCCTAGTGGCCCGCCCGTGCCGTACCCGGTGCAGTTCCGCGTGATGGGGCAAGACCCGAAACTGCTGCGCCAGCTGGCCAATGAGGTGCGCACGGTGATGGAGGCATCGCCCGACATGCGGGGCGTGAACGATAACTGGAACGAGTCCGTCAAAGTGTTGCGCCTGGAGGTAGACCAGAGCAAGGCTCGCGCCTTGGGCGTGAGCAACCAGGATATTGCTCAGGCCACACGCACCCAACTGGCAGGCCAAACGATTGGCCAGTATCGCGAAGGCGACAAACTGATCGACATGGTGCTGCGCCAGCCGCTGGATGAGCGCAAGGCCATCACCGATGTGGGTAATGCCTATGTGACATCAAGCAGCGGGCGGGCGATACCACTGTCGCAACTGGCCAAACCCACCTTTGTGTGGGAGCCGGGTATCTTGTGGCGCCAGGGGCGCGAGTACGCAATTACCGTGCAAGGCGATGTGGCTGCCGGCCTGCAAGGCCCTACGGTGACGCAGCGCCTGTGGCCGGATCTGCAAAAAATACAAGCGGGCTGGGCTGCCAAGGGCTTGAATAATTACCGTATTGAGATTGCCGGAGCTGTTGAAGAAAGCGCCAAGGGCGCAGACTCCATTGCGGCAGGCATGCCCATCATGGTGTTTATCGTCTTTACCCTATTGATGCTGCAGCTGCACAGCTTTAGCCGTGCGGTGCTGGTCTTCATCACCGGGCCGCTTGGTATTGCGGGCGTCGCGATGGCGCTCCTGGTGCTGAATCGCCCATTTGGCTTTGTGGCGCTACTGGGTGTGATTGCGCTGATGGGTATGATCCAGCGCAACTCGGTCATCCTGATCGACCAGATTGAGGCCAACCATGCTGCGGGGCTATCGACGTGGGATGCAATTGTCGAGGCGGCGACACACCGGCTGCGCCCGATCGTGTTGACGGCAGCCGCAGCGGTGTTAGCGATGATCCCGCTGTCGCGCAGCATCTTCTGGGGCCCTATGGCCGTGGCCATCATGGGTGGCTTGATTGTGGCGACGATTTTGACCTTGCTGGCCCTGCCAGCCATGTATGCGGCGTGGTACCGCGTCAAGCGCGAGCATAGCGACGCGCCGCTGACCGCGGCTGTCTAGCCGTGGGGTGTTGCGCACAGTTGCAGTGCATTTTGGCGCGGTTTGCCCAAAATGCACTTGGCTTGCATGTAGAATCGCAGGCTTACCAATGACGGGATAGGCGGAGCATGCTCCAGCACTGACCCGGAATCGCGCGGGTGGCGAAATTGGTAGACGCACCAGGTTTAGGTCCTGACGGTGGCAA
>JAVXMM010000007.1:0-79030 GCA_036646255.1 Comamonas sp. | reverse complement strand
GGCCAGCACTACTACCAGTTCCAGGTGGTGTTAAAGCCAGCACCTTCCAATATTCTCGATCTGTACCTGGGCTCGCTCGAAGCCTTGGGTTTTGATCTGAAGAAGAACGACATCCGCTTTGTCGAAGACGACTGGGAAAACCCAACCTTGGGCGCCTGGGGTCTGGGTTGGGAAGTGTGGCTGAACGGCATGGAAGTCACGCAGTTCACCTATTTCCAGCAAGTAGGCGGTATCGATTGCAAGCCGGCGACTGGTGAGATCACCTACGGCCTGGAGCGTTTGGCCATGTACCTGCAGGGCGTGGAGAACATGTACGACCTGGTGTGGACGGTGGATGCCAACGGCCGCAAGCTCAGCTATGGCGATGTATTCCACCAGAACGAGGTGGAGCAGTCGGCCTACAACTTCGAACATTCGGATGCCGAGTTCTTGTTTACCGCGTTTGGCGCCTATGAGAAGCAAGCCAAGCACTTGATTGAGCAGCAACTGGCCTTGCCAGCGTACGAGCAAGTGCTCAAAGCTGCACATACCTTCAACCTGTTGGACGCCCGTGGCGCCATCAGCGTAACGGAGCGCGCCGCCTACATCGGACGCATTCGCAACCTGGCACGTGCTGTGGCGCAAAGCTACTACGAAAGCCGTGAGCGCCTGGGCTTCCCCATGGCACCACGCGAGTGGGTCGCCCAAATGCCAGCAAAATGATGCACCTCCCATGTCTCTTCGCTCCAGCCACCTCTCTCGCCATGCGGGAAGAGGGCAATGCCTTTGCTACGGGGCGCCCCTTACCCGGCGTCTGCCGATGGGGCGAGCTGGTAGGCGAGGTTGCGTTCGCAGCAAGCGTCGTTGGTAACTGACATACTCTCGCACCCATGCCCACCATCCTGACCCACGTCGCCGTACCGGTTGCAGCAGCGCTGGCGCTGGGGAGCCGCCGTGTGCCGCTCAGCATGTTGCTGTGCGGCATGCTGGCCGCGATCGTCCCGGATTTTGATGGCATCCCCAATCAGTTTGGTTGGCAGGGCTTGGGTATGTGGGGGCACCGTGGTTTTACCCACACGCTGGTGTTTGCTGCACTGGTTGGCCTGGCTGGCATCTGGCTGGCCAAGTGGTGGAAGGTGCCGCGCGCGGCAGGCTTTTGCTGGCTGTTTTTATGCACGCTGTCGCATCCGCTCTTGGACATGATGACCAGCGGCGGTAGCGGGATTGCGCTGCTATGGCCTTTCTCCTCTGAACGAATTTTTAGCCCGTGGCGACCCATTGCGGTGTCGCCCATCCTGGCAGACCGCTTTTTCTCGCAGCGCGGTGTGCAAGTCCTGGTCAGTGAGATCTACAACGTGTGGTTCCCGTTGCTGACCCTGGGCCTGTCTATCTTTGCGCTGCGCCATACCCGGAAATCCTGATGACTTCCTCTCCCAATCTACTGGTTGAACTGTTTGTTGAAGAGCTGCCCCCCAAGGCGCTCAAAAAACTGGGCGATGCTTTTGCCCAGGTATTGCTGGCGCAACTGCGCGCGCAAGGCTTGGCGGGCGATAACTCGCAGCTGACGGCCTACGCCACGCCACGCCGCCTGGCCGCGTTGATCACCGAAGTGTTGCCACGAGCTGCCGACAAACAAGTGTCCCAAAAGCTGATGCCCGTGGCCGTGGGCCTGACGGCCGATGGTCAGGCAACGCCTGCACTGCTCAAAAAACTGGGTGCTCTGGGTGCTGATGCATCCGTGATGCCGGGACTCAAGCGCGCGCAAGACGGCAAGGCCGAAGCGTTGTTCTACGACAGCACCGTCGCCGGAGCCACCTTGGCCGAAGGCCTGCAAAAAGCCTTGAATGAGGCCATCGCCAAGCTGCCGATCCCCAAGGTGATGAGCTACCAGCTGGAGAGCAATTGCGAGCTGCCCGGCTGGAGCAGCGTGAGCTTTGTGCGCCCCGCTCACGGCTTGGTAGCGCTGCACGGGTCTGAGGTGCTGCTGTCTATCGAAGCCCTAGGCCTGAAGGCTGGTAACACCACACATGGCCACCGCTTTGAGGCACAGGTTGACCCGGTGCTCATCCCCAACGCCGACAGCTATGCCCAGGTGCTGGCTGAGCAAGGCGCTGTGATCGCCAGCTTTGACGAGCGCAAGGCCGATATTGCGCGCCAGTTGCAAGAGGCTGCCGCGCGAGTGGGTGGTGGTGTGCGTGCTATTGAGGATGAAGCGCTGCTAGACGAAGTGACTGCCCTGGTCGAGCGCCCCAATGTGCTGGTATGCCAATTTGAAAAAGAGTTTTTGGATGTGCCACAGGAATGCCTGATCCTGACCATGAAGGCCAACCAAAAGTACTTCCCGCTGCTGGATACGAACGGCAAGCTGACCAACCAGTTCCTGGTTGTGAGCAACATCAGCCCCCAAGATGCCAGCGCGGTAACTGGCGGCAATGAGCGCGTGGTGCGCCCGCGCCTGGCCGATGCCAAGTTCTTCTTCGATCAAGACCGCAAAAAGACGCTGGAATCCCGCGTTGATGCACTGGGTAAGGTGGTCTACCACAACAAACTGGGCACTCAAGGCGAGCGCGTGCAGCGCGTGCGCGCCATCTCCAAGAGCATTGCACAGCAACTGGGTACCAGCCAGCTGGGCAAGCAAGTGGATCAAGCCGCGATGCTGGCCAAAACTGATTTGGTGACCGATATGGTGGGCGAGTTCCCGGAGCTGCAAGGCACCATGGGCCGCTACTACGCGCTGAACGACGGTCTGGAAGTGGCCGTGGCCGATGCTATTGAAGACCACTACAAGCCCCGTTTTGCGGGTGACGAGCTGCCACGCGGCGACGTGGGCGTGATCGTCGCCCTGGCCGACAAGCTGGAGACTCTGGTCGGCATGTTCGGTATTGGCAACCTGCCCACCGGCGACCGTGACCCGTTTGCACTGCGCCGCCACGCGCTGGGCGTGATCCGCATGCTGGTCGAAAAGGACCTTCCGCTGGATTTGGAGACCCTGCTGGTCAGCACCCTGCCTGCCTTTGGCGACAAAATTGAAGACGCTACCGATGCGCTGGCAGACTTCATCTACGACCGACTTGCCGGCAACTTGCGTGAGCAAGGCTTTAGCGCGCAAGAAGTGGACGCTGTGTTGGCACACCGCCCCCAGCGCCTGGCTGATGTGCAAAAGCGTCTGGAAGCCGTGCGTGCCTTTGCTGCACTGCCTGAGGCGCAAGCCCTGGCTGCTGCCAACAAGCGCGTGGGCAATATTCTGAAGAAGGCTGACACAGTCGTTAGCGCCAAGGTGGACGAAGCGGTGCTGCAAGAGCAGGCCGAAAAGGATTTGTATGCTGCTCTGCAAATGGTGGCCCCCAAGGCCAACCAGCAGTTTGCAGAAGGCGACTACACAGCCAGCCTACAAACCCTGGCCGCGCTGCGCGCTCCGGTCGATGCTTTCTTTGAGCATGTGATGGTCAATGCCGAAGACCCAGCGCTGAAGGCCAACCGCCTGGGCTTGCTGGCCACTCTGCACGACGCGATGAACCGCGTGGCCGACTTGTCGCGCCTGGTCGTTGCTTAATCGCCAGCTAACCGCCGCCTTGTGCGGCGGTTAAACTGCTCCCCAAGCCCGGTGCAAAGCCGGGGTGCATTACAAGGGGGACCGCAGCATGAAACTCGCCATTCTGGAACGCGATGGTATCGTTGGCCAGCCCGTCGCAGGGCAGTTGACAGGTCACCACGACTGGCACAGCCTGCCCGACGCCGCCAGCAGCATTGCACGGCTCAACCTGTCGGGCTGGCATGTGGTGCTGGTGGCTCTCCAGCCGGGGTTGGAGCGCGGTTTGTACGACTGCGCAGCATTAAACGACTACCACCGCCAAATGTACAAAGAGCTGGCTGCCGTAGGTGCCAAGGTGGACGCGGTGTTCTTTTGCCCCCATACGCCCGAGGACCACTGTGAGTGTCTAGCCGGCAACGCCCAGCTGTTGCGCCAGATTCTGGAGCGCTTCAACATGGAAGCTGGCAAGGTGGCTGTCGTCGCCAGCTCAGCCCCGCTGCTGCAAGCTGCCCGCCAAATTGGCGCTTGCTTGCACCAGATGTCAACTACCGGCGCAGCACCGCTACCGGCAGACATGCCTATTCAATGCCACGCCAGCATTGCGCCTTGTATAGAGGCGCTGCTGCAATGGCAGCGCCAGACGCGGGCAGTAGCCGCCTAAGCACGCTCGCACCACCCCCATAAAAAAGCCCGCAGTCTGCGGGCTTTGCTTTTATCGGCAGAGTTTACGCGGCTTGGCGCATCGCACGCGACTGGCTGTGCACCGCCTCCACCAACGCGGATACGTGCTCTGGCGGAGTGAACTGGCTGATGCCGTGGCCGAGGTTGAAGATGTGGGTGGGGCCGGTGGTGGTGCGGTCGGTGTGGGGCTTACCAAAGCTGGTGAGCACGTTCTTCACCTGCTCAGCAATACGCTCAGGCGGGGCAAACAACACGTTGGGGTCAATATTGCCCTGCAGCGCTTTGCCAGGGCCGCCAACTTGGCCACCGACCACTGCACGGGCCTTGCCCAGGTTGGCTGTCCAGTCCAGGCCCAGCACCTCGCAATCGAGTGTGCTCATGTCGTCGAGCCAAATACCGCCGCCTTTGGTGAAAACGATGCGCGGCACGTCGGTGCCATCCACACCGGTACGCTTGAGTTGCGCCAGCACGCGCTTGGTGTAGGCCAGGCTGAATTGCTGAAACATGCCATCGGCCAGCACACCGCCCCAGCTGTCAAAAATCATCACGGCTTGTGCGCCGGCGTCGATCTGAGCGTTCAGGTACTGGGCCACGCTGTCGGCGTTAATTTCTAGGATGCGGTGCATCAAGTCGGGGCGCGCGTACATCAGGCTTTTGACCTGGCGGTAGTCATCGCTGCCCTTGCCCTCAACCATGTAGCAGGCCAAGGTCCAGGGGCTACCGCTGAAGCCGATGAGCGGCACGCGGCCATTCAGCGCCTTGCGGATGCTGGTGACGGCGTTGAAGACGTAGCTGAGCTTGTCCATATCAGGCACGGCCAGCTCGGCGACGGTGGCTTCATCGCGCACTACTTTGGCAAAGCGTGGGCCTTCGCCTTCGGCAAACGACAGGCCCAAGCCCATGGCGTCGGGCACCGTCAGGATATCGCTGAACAGAATGGCTGCATCCAGCGGGAAGCGCTCCAGCGGCTGCAAAGTCACTTCGGTGGCGTAGTCCACATTGGTGGCCAGGCCCATAAAGCTGCCGGCTTGGGCGCGCGTGGCTTTGTACTCGGGCAGATAGCGACCGGCTTGGCGCATCAGCCACAGGGGCGTGTAGTCGGTGGCTTGGCGGCGGCAGGCGCGCAGGAAGGTGTCGTTTTGCAGGGGGGCGAAGGTCGTGCTCATGGAGCCGATTGTCGCCCAGCGGCGCAGGCTCGTCAGGAAGAACCTGACTGTGGGTCACGTCTTCTTGGTGGAGCGCGCGCTGGTTGTGCTCCGATCAGCTGGCTGAGCAAGAGTTGCAAGGCTAACTTCTGCTGGGCAGTCAAGCCCATTTCAGGCCGATGATAGAATTGCGTATCGCCCTGAGAATCATTTCTGCAGGGCATTTCGTTTCGGAAGGTGCTCGCGTAGGCGAGTGAAACGGGAACAAGGTACGGTCGCTTGACCCAGGCCTTGGCTGCCCCCGCAACGGTATGCAGGAAAAAACCCCATGCAGGCGCTTTGTACGCTTGCGGTCACTGGGTCGGCGTGTCCATTCGAACATCGAATGTCACGCGCCACCGGGAAGGCGGGGTTCGGGTCCGTGATGGATCGCCTGCGAGCCCGGAGACCGGCCCGCCGATATTTACAGCGCATGCTTTTGGGTGCATGCGCTTGTTTTCCACTGTCTGCGGGGTGCGGGTGGCGTTCTCCGTACCAGTTTCGGTTCGTGGGCTCGGCCATCGCTTCAGACAGTTGTTGTACTGGGGTGCGGCGTGATGCACGGCCTTCATCTTTTCCCTTCTATCTTGCAACGCACGGCCTGGAGCCTGCTGTTGTGCCCGGCCGCCGTTTTTGCGCAGCAGACCTTGAGCGAAGTGGTGGTCACTGACAATCGCAATGAGGCGCCTGCACTTGAGACCGCACGCCACTCTGCTACGGCGTCACACGTCGATGTACCCACGCTCGAGCTGCCCGCCAGCGTAAGCGGTGTCTCGGCAGAGCAGATCGACGAGCGCGCCGACTGGGGCGCGGCCCAGGCCGTTACGCGCACGGTGGGCCTCTCGGCTGCTGGCACGCCGGGCAATGGCGGGCTGTCGTTTGCGAGCCGGGGTTTTTACGGTGTCAATTCGGTTGGAGTGGCCGAGGATGGCATTGCGCTAAGCGTGGGCTCGGGAACGATTAACTACCCCTCGGACACCTGGGGCTACGAGCGCTTTGAAGTGCTGCGCGGCCCCGCTTCGTTGATGTATGGCAGCGGCACTATGGGCGCGACGGTCAATGCCATCCGCAAACAGCCAAGCCGCGAGCGAGCTACCGAGGTCATGCTCTCGGGCGGTAACCACGGCACGGCGCGCGTGGGCCTGGGTAGCACCGGTGCGTTGGGCGATACGCTGACCTACCGTGTGGACGCGTATGGTGCGCGCAGCGATGGCGACCGCGAGTTCGACAACAGCAAAGGCGGCAAGCTGATGAGCGCGTTGCGCTGGCAACCGCGCAGCGACTTCACGCTGGATCTGACGGCTGACATCAGCAGCCAGGCGCCGTCGCGCTATTACGGCACACCGACGCTTAATGGCCGTGTGGCGCGCGAGCTGATCGGCACAGGCTACAACACCGAAGACAGTGACATCCATTACCGTGACAAGCGCTTCAGGGCAAAAGCCACTTGGCAGCTCAACGACGCGCTGACCGTGCGCAACGAGCTCTACCACTTTGGCGCCGACCGGCACTGGAAGAACATCGAAGCCTACAGCTACAACCCCGTGGCTGGCACCGTGGCACGCTCGGACTACCTGGAAATCGGACACGCCCTTCAGCAAAATGGCAACCGCCTGGCGCTGGACTGGAAGGGCGGCGCGCACCAGGTGGCGATGGGCTGGGATGCATCCCAGGCCAACTTTCGCAACACCAGCAATTCCCCGTACACGGGAAGCTCCGTGGTGTCAGCCTTCGACCCGGTACCGGGTTTCTGGATCAGCCCCGATCCGTATTTGCCACGCATGGGCTCGACGTTGCAGCAGAACGCTCTGCATATCGAGGACGCCTGGAAGATCAATGAGCAATGGCTGCTGATGGGTGGCATGCGTCGCGACTGGTATGAATTCTCTCGACAGGATCTAGTGGCCAATACGGGCTTTGACAAGGATTTGAACGGAACTTCGTGGCGCCTGGGGCTGACTCGCAAGCTGACCGCACACTCGAGCGTTTACGCGCAAATGACCACCGGCCACGATCCGGTGACCAGCCTGCTGTCGATTGCGGCTTCACAGACGGGCTTCTCGCTCAGCAAGGGGCGCCAGCAGGAAGCCGGCTTCAAGCAGCAACTGGCCGATGGCCGTGGGGAGTGGACTGCGGCGCTGTTTCACATCGCCAAGGACGACATCATCACGCGCGATCCGAACAATTCGGCACTGTCGATTCAGGGCGGCAAGCAATCGTCGCGTGGGCTGGAACTAGCTGGTGCATTCAATGTGAGCAACGCGTTTCGCCTGGAGGGCAATGCCGCCTATACCAAGGCCAGGTTCGACGAATTGATCGAAGCGGGTGGTGCCGATCGCGGTGGCAACCGCCCGGCCAACGTGCCCAAGGTCACGGCGAACCTGTGGGGCCACTACCGCGAAGGTGGCTGGCGCACTTCGCTGGGTCTGCGCTACGTGGGGAGCCGCTTTGGCGACAACGCCAACAGCGCAGCCAAGCGCCTGCCAGGCTACACCGTGCTGGACGCCGTAGTGAGCTGGAACGCGAGCCCCCAGACCACCATCAACCTAATCGGCCGCAACCTGACAAACCGCGTTTATGCCACAGCCGCCTACAACAGCCAGTGGCTTGTGGGTGCCAGCCGCAGCGTGGAGCTGATGGCACAGGTGCGCTTTTAAGCCATGCAGCGTGCCATTCTTTTGCTGCTGATTGCGTTGTGTGCCGCACCCGCCTTCGCGGGGGGGGCGAAGCGGCCCCCGGTGACGGTCAATGTGTGTGGGCTGCCGCAGACCTATACCGCCGTGCCCCAGCGTGCGGTGACACATGACGTGAACATCACCGAGATGTTTCTGTTTCTGGGGCTGGCGGACCGGCTTGTGGGCTACTCAGGCATGTACGCGGGCAAGGAGGCGATCCCGCAACTTGTGCCGGTGTTGGCGCGTGTTCCCAATCTGTCACCCAAGGGCATGAACCTGGAGAACATCGTCGCCGCGCAGGCTGACTTTGTCTTTGGTGGCTGGAGCTATGGATTCCAGCATGGCGGCGTCACGCCAGAGCTGCTTGCGCGTTACGGTATTGCGTCCTACGTTCTGACCGAATCTTGCATTCGTGTGCAAAAACGAGCCGATGTGGCCTTGGAGGATGCATTTGTCGATATGGCCAATGTGGCGCGCATCTTTGATGCGGAGCAGCAAGCTGCTCCGCGCATTCAGCAACTGCGTGACGGCCTGGCGTTGCTGCGCACGCAAATGCGCGGCAATGCGCTGCAGCCCAAGGTGTTCGTTTTCGACAGTGGCGAGAAAATCCCCACCACCGTGGGCCGTTATGGCATGCCCCAGGCCATGCTGGAGGCTGCGGGCGCGCGAAATATCTTCGACGATATCGCGAGCAACTGGCCCAAGGGCAATTGGGAGGATGTGGTGCTGCGTGATCCTGAGTGGATCGTCATCATCGACTATGGCAAGCCCAGTGCTCAAGGCAAGATTGATTTTTTGCTGCAGAAAAAAGAGCTTCAGACGGTGAGCGCGATCCGCAACAAGCGTTTTTTTGTGATGACATACGCTGAAGCTACCCCCGGCCCGCGCAATGTGGAGACCGCCCAGCGTTTGGCGGCCGCGCTGCATCCGGGCAGGCAGATCGCCGTGACGCCGGTGCGTTTCCAGCCATGAGAAATTGCCTTCGCATTTGCGCACGGTGTGTGGCCGCTACCCGGCGGAGCGGAGGGCTTTTCATTGGTGGAGGGCTGGCTCTGCGATGAGAACCTCGGCCTGGGCACTAGTGCTGCTCGTACTGTTAATACTGGCCTTGCTCGCAGGCGTTACCTGGGGTTCGGCGCAGCTTGGAGTTGCGCAGGTCTGGGCCATCGTGCAGTACCAACTATTGCACCAGCTGGGCTTGGCTTCAGCCATGGAGGCAACGCAGCAGCAATACCAGATCGTCTGGATGATCCGCCTGCCGCGCGTGCTGATGGCCGCACTGGTGGGGGCGGGGTTGTCCATTGTTGGCGTCGTAATGCAGGCGATGGTACGCAACCCGCTGGCCGATCCGTACATGCTGGGCGTATCTTCCGGTGCCTCTGTGGGCGCGGTCTCGGTGCTGGCTTGGGGTGTGTTTGCGGCAGCGGGGCTGTACGCGGTGGCGGCGGGCGCATTCATTGGGGCGCTGGCCGCCACCGTACTGGTCTATCTGCTCGCGCAGCAGAGTGGGCGCATTCCTTCGGCGCGGCTGATCTTGAGCGGCGTGGCCGTGGGTTACATGCTCACTGGGCTGACCAGTCTGATCACGCTTACCGCAGGCCAGCGCGATCTAGCCAATTCGCTGCTCACCTGGCTGATGGGCAGTCTCGCGGGCACACAGTGGCAAGCCCTTGGCTTGCCCGCCGGCATGGTGCTGACCGGCATGCTGTGGCTGCTGGCGCAGGCGCGCCCGCTCAATGCATTGTTGGCTGGTGATGAGGCCGCGGCCACGCTCGGCGTAGGGGCTGAGCGGCTGCGCAGACAGTTGTTTGTTGTCGTGTCGCTGCTCACCGGAACGATGGTTGCGGCGAGCGGAGCGATTGGATTCGTCGGGCTGGTAATTCCACATATCACGCGCATGCTGGTGGGCAGCGACCACAGGCGCGTGCTACCTGTTGCAGCGTTGATGGGGGCGGTGTTCCTGGTGCTGGTGGATGGCGCTGCGCGCACCTGGTTTGCGCCGATGGAGATACCAGTCGGCGTCATCACCGCCTTTGTCGGCGGGCCATTCTTCATCGCGATGTTGTGGCGCGGTGCAGCTCGGGAGGATCGCTGATGCTGGAGGCGCAAGGACTCTGCTTTTCCGTGGGCCAGCGTTCTATCGTGAAAGATGCAGCGCTGCATGTCGGCAAGGGCGAATGCGTGGGCCTGATCGGGCCTAACGGCTGCGGCAAATCGACGCTGCTGCGCATGCTCTACCGCGTGCTGCCACCACGAGATGGGCAGGTGCGGCTGGAGGGGCAGGATATCTGGCAGATGGATGCACGCGCGTTTGCGCGGCAGGCCGCCGTGCTGGCGCAGGCTGGCGCGCCAGCTTTCGATAATACGGTGCACGATGCCGTAATGCTGGGTCGGCTGCCGCACCAGGGCCGCTTCGCCGCTGACAGCGTGCAAGACAGACGTGTCGTCACCGAGAGCCTTGAGCGTGTGGGCGCCGCACAGCTAGCCGCGCAAAACGTGGCCACGCTCTCAGGTGGCGAGCGCCAGCGCGTGCTGCTGGCGCGTGCGCTGGCCCAGCAGCCGCGCCTGCTCTTTCTCGACGAGCCGACGAACCACCTCGACATTCGTTATCAGCTGGAGCTGATGCAGCTGGTGCGTGGCCTTCAAATGACCGTGCTGGTGGTGCTGCACGATCTGAACATTGCCGCGCAGTTCTGCGACCGGCTGTATCTGATGCAGGCGGGTGCGCTCGTGGCCAGCGGCACACCGCGCGAAGTACTCATGCCTGAGGCTCTTGAGCGTGTCTTTGGCGTGCGCGCCGCCGTTGATGACCATCCGGCTACGGGCCGGCCACGTGTTGCCTACTGGATGGAAAGAGATCGATCATGAGGACTGATGAACCTGTCGCCATCGTGCTGCTGGGGCGCGGCGGTGTCGCCAAGTCGAGTACCGGTGAGCTGAAGGCGTTGGCCGAGCAGCTGTCCGCGCAATGGCCGGGCGCTCGGGTGTTACCCGCTTTCATCGATCGCTGGCAGCCCGATCTGCCTGCGGCACTCTCGGACTGTGCTGGCGCGGGCGCGCGCACGATCGTCATCGTGCCGCTGATGCTGCCTGACGAGGCTGCGCTTCGCCGCTGGCTGCACAAGGTGGCAATGCGCTGGCATACCAGCCGTGGCGATGGCGGCCCCCGTATCGTCTTTTCCGAGCCGCTTTCGCAGACGGTTCCGCTGCCGGCACTGCTGGCGGGCGCCGTGCGCCAGGCGCTGGCACATCAGCCCGATGTGCCAGCCATCGTTGGCGATGACGATTGGCAACTTGACCCCAAGGGCTGGTCCAGCGTGCCTGAGCACACACACCATGTGCTGTGGTGCATGGGCCCACGCTGTGCGGCGGTGGGCGCCGTTGCACTGTGGCCCGTAGTCACTGGCACGATCAACGACACGCCAACTTTGAAAAAGTGCGTGCGCCCGCTGCAGACGAGCTGCCAATACCCGTGCAACCACGGCCCGTTGATGATCGTCTACCCCGAAGGCGTGTGGTACGGGCCCATGGATGCGGATGGCGTTCGCCAGGCCCTCATCGGCCATGTGGTGCATCGCGAGGTGGACCCAGCGCTACGTGTACACGGGCCACAACTGATACCCCAAAAACAAGAGCCGCTTGCGATTGATGCGCAGGCATTCCAAATACAAGACCTGTCGAGCCTCCGATAGATAAAGCGCGAGCAGCTATCAAACTTCAACCCTCTAGAGTTCATACCATGCAAACCACCAAGATCCCTGCCACCATCGTCACCGGCTTTCTGGGTAGCGGCAAGACCACATTGATGCGCCATATCCTTGAGAACGCCCAGGGCCTGCGTGTGGCCGTCATCGTCAATGAGTTCGGCGAGCTGGGCATTGATGGGGAGATCCTCAAGACTTGTGCCATTGGCTGCCAGGAAGAGGGGGGAGCCAACCCGCCCGAGGGGCAGATCTATGAGCTCGCCAACGGCTGCATGTGCTGCACGGTACAGGAAGAGTTTTTTCCCGTGATGAAGGCGCTGGCCGAGCGCCGTGCCGATATCGATGTACTGCTGATCGAGACCAGTGGTCTGGCCCTTCCCAAGCCGCTGGTGCAGGCCTTTCAGTGGCCGGAGATCGCCAGCGTCTTCACTGTGGACTCGGTGGTGACCGTGGTCGATACGCCTGCTGCTGCAGCTGGCCAGTTCGCCCATGATCCGCATGCGGTTGATGAGCAGCGCCAGGCAGATCCCAACCTTGATCACGAGGCGAGTCTGCACGAGCTGTTCGAAGACCAGCTCTCCGCTGCTGACTTGGTTGTGCTCTCCAAGGCCGATCTGGTTTCGCCGGAGGAGCTGGCACAGGTGCGAGCACTGGTGAGTGAGGAAGTCCCCGCCGAGGTCAAAATGGTCGAGGCCGTGCAGGGCCAGGTGCCTCTGTCCGTACTGCTCGGTCAGCAGCGCGCTGCGGAGGCACATATCGATGCGCGGCATTCCAACCATGACCACGACGAGGACCATGAGCATGACGCCTTCGATTCGCTGTTCATCGACCTGGGTGCGGTAGACCGCGAACGCTTGATGCAGGCGTTGCAGGGCATCGTGCAGCAGCATGCGGTGCTACGCGTCAAGGGCTTCGCAGCGCTGCCTGGCAAGAAGATGCGGCTGCTGGTGCAGGGTGTGGGGCGACGATTCGACGCCTACTTTGACCGTGCCTGGCGTGAAGACGAGGCGCAGACTACACGCCTCGTCTTCATCGGCAAGCGGCTCGACGCAGCGGTGCTGCGCATGGCATTGGCCGCAGCGGAAGTCTGAGTCATGCATTTGCTCAGCACCCGGCCCGGCGGTTTTGTAGAGGACGACAGCATCATCACCCGGCTCGACCAGACACCTGCCGAGATGGTAGTGCTCAGCTCCGCCGATACGACGCTGTCGCTGCTGGCCGATGCCTACCGAATGTGGCGGCAGGCCGAACCCCATGCGTGCGAGGCTGTGCCCACGCTGCGGCTTGCCAACCTGCTGCACCTGCGCCAGAGTGCTTCACTTGATCTGTATGTTGATGAGGTGCTGCAGCATGCCAAGCTGGTGATCGTTGACCACCTTGGCGCCGAGTCGGCCTGGCCCTATGGCATCGAGCAGCTGCGCAAGCTCGCGCTGCAGCGAGGGCAGCAACTGGCCATGTTCTCGGGCGACAGCCAAGAGGATGCCGAGCTGCTGGCCAAGGGCACGCTGGCGCCGGAACAAAGCCGCGCGCTGTGGCAGTACCTGCGCGCCGGAGGGCTGGCCAACGCGCGTGAGTTTTTGCGTATGGGTGCAGCATGGGGATTGGGGAGGCACGTGGAAGGCGCGCCGGTGCGTGTGCTGCCACCCGTGGCCGTACATGTGCCTATGGCCTGGGCCGCGGATGCAGCCGGGCGCATACCTGGCATTGACGATCTGCAGGCACGCTGGATGCCCGGCGCGCCGGTGGTCATGTTGGTGTTCTACCGTTCGCATCTGCTGGCCGCTAATACTGATGCTTTTGATGCCATGACCGAGGCGCTGCTGGCCCAGGGCATGAACCCGCTGCCGCTGGCGCTGGAATCGCTGAAGGACGCGTTGTGCCTGCAGACGCTGCGTGCGCTGTGCAGAGCGCACAGCGTGCAGCTCATACTCAACACTACGGCTTTTGCCGCGTTGGGCGAACATGCACGCGCGGGCGAGGTTGCAGATGCGCTGGCCGGCGACATCCCGGTACTGCAGGTGATCGCCAGTGGCACCAACCGCGAGGATTGGCTGGCCGACACGCAGGGCCTGCGCCCGCGCGACATTGCCATGCAGGTGGTGCTGCCTGAGATGGACGGCCGCATCATGACGCGTGCCATGAGTTTCAAAGGGCTGGCTCACCGCTGCGAGCTGACGCAAACCGACGTGATCGCCTACCAGGCCGAGCCTGACCGGGTGCAGTGGATTGCCGAGCTGGCTCGGCGTTGGTGCGTGCTGCGCAGCAAACCCGCAGCCGACAAGCGTGCCGCCTTGGTGCTGGCGAATTACCCCGGCAGCGAGGCGCGTCTGGGCAGCGGCGTGGGGCTGGATACGCCTGCATCGGTGATCGCGTTGCTGGCGCAGCTGGAGCGCGATGGCTGGAGCATGGGTGACGCTGCCGAGCGCCCTGCCAGCGGTATGGCATTGATGGAGCGCCTGCAGCAAGGCATTGCCAACGACCCGAAGCAATGGCCGCTGCGCCGTGCGCAACAAGGCTATTCGCTGCAGGCCTATCGCCAGCGGCTGGCGCAGCTGCCAGCGGGTATGGCCGACGCCATTACTGCCAAGTGGGGGCAGCCCGAGCAGGATCCGATGCTGCGCGAAGGCTGGTTCATGGTGGCCGGGCTGCAGCTGGGTAACGTGTTCATCGGTATTCAGCCTGCGCGCTCGCTTGATGGTCGCAATGACTACAGCCAGTACCACGACGCCGAACTGGTGCCGCCGCACAATTACCTGGCCTTCTATTTCTGGCTGCGTGAGGTGTTTGCCGTGGATGCAGTGGTGCATGTGGGCAAGCATGGCAACCTCGAATGGCTGCCGGGCAAGAGCCTGGCGCTGTCGCAGCACTGCTGGCCTGATGCGATTCTGGGGCCGTTGCCCCATGTCTATCCCTTTATCGTCAACGACCCTGGCGAAGGCGCACAGGCTAAGCGCCGCAGCCAGGCCGTCATCATTGACCACCTCATGCCGCCGCTCACTCGCGCCGAGAACCACGGCCCCATGCAGGAGCTGGAACGGCTGGTGGACGAATACTACGACGCGCTGCTGGTGGACCAGCGCCGCGCAGGCCTGTTGCGCCGCCAGATTCTCGACTGTGCCAAAGGCCAGGATCTGCTGCGTGAGCTGGGGCTGGAGCAAGCCAAACCGCAGGACGAGCAGATCCTGGAGCGCATTGATGCCTATTTGTGCGAGTTGAAGGAAACCCAGATCCGCGATGGCTTGCATATCTTTGGCAGCTCGCCCGAGGGTGTGCTGCGCGATAGCACCTTGCTGGCGCTGGCGCGCTACCCTGCATCAGGTGAGCAAGGCCTGCTGAACGCGCTGGCTGAGGACCTGCTGCCAGGCTGCGACTGGAATCCGCTGGATATGGATGCCGCCGCTGCGTGGATGGGGCCGCGCCCTCAAGTACTGGCCGAACTTGATGCCAGCCCCTGGCGCCATGGTGGCCATACGCGCGAGAGGCTGGAGCTGCTGGCGCTGCGCACATTGCAGGAGCCCGAGGTAGCCCCTGAGTGGTTGCAGACGCAGCGTGTGTTGGCGCGCATCCGCGAGAAGATTGCACCTGCGCTTGATGCCTGCGGCAGCGAGGAACTGCGCCAGTTTTCACGCGCGTTGCAAGGGCATTTTGTGCCCCCTGGGCCTAGCGGCTCCCCCTCGCGCGGGCGCTGCGACACCTTGCCTACGGGGCGCAATTTCTACACTGTGGACACGCGCGCCATCCCCACGCAGACCGCCTGGACGCTGGGCCAGCAGGCAAGTGAGCGGCTGATCGAGCGCTATCTGCAGGAGCATGGCGAGTACCCAGCAGCCATCGGTATTTCGGTCTGGGGAACGGCCACCATGCGCACGGGTGGCGACGATATAGCCCAGGCTTTTGCACTGATCGGCGTGCGCCCCAAATGGGCGCCAGGCAGCCAGCGGGTGGTGGATTTTGAGGTTATTCCCCGTGTGGGCCTGCGCCGCCCGCGTGTGGACGTGACGCTGCGCATCAGTGGCTTCTTCCGCGATGCCTTCCCGGGCGTGGTGCAGATGTTCGACGCAGCCGTACGCGCCGTGGCCGAGCAAGATGAGGACGCCGAAGATAACCCTATTCGCGCCCGTGTGCTGCACGATACCGCCGCCTGGGTGGGGCAGGGCATGGACCAGTCCCAAGCCCGTGAGCAGGCGCTGTGGCGCGTGTTTGGCGCGCCCGCAGGCAGCTACGGTGCCAGCATGCATGAGATGCTGCGCTCGGGGCAGTGGAGTGATGCTGGCGACTTTGCCCGTCACTACCTGCACTGGGGTGCATTTGCTTACGGTCAGCAGGCCGATGGCGTGCCTGCGCGCCGGGCTTTGGAGCGGCGACTGCAAACGGTGGACGTGGTGCTGCAAAACCAGGACAGCCGCGAGCACGACCTGCTCGACTCCAGCGAGTATTACCAGCACCAGGGCGGAATGGTGGCCGCCGTGCGCCACCTGGGCGGGGGTGAGCCGGCCATCTACCATGGCGACCATGGCAACCCGCAATCGGCCAAGATCCGCTCGCTGGCCGAAGAGATCGGGCGCGTGGTGCGCGCCCGTGTAACCAACCCCAAGTGGATCGAGGGTGCCATGCGTCACGGCTACAAAGGTGCTTTCGAGATGGCCGCTACGGTAGATTATCTGTTTGGATTCGACGCGACCACGCAGCTCGTCTCCGACACGCACTATGCACTCGTCACTGAGGCCTATGTGCAAGATGCAGGCGTGCGCCAGTTTCTGCGGCAGCACAATCCCCAGGCGCTGAGCGATATCGTGGGCCGGTTGCTCGAAGCTATTGACCGTGGCATGTGGGAGCAACCCGGCGCCTTGCACGATGCGCTGGTGGCGCAGATGCTGGAGCAGGAGGAGTTCATGGAAGGACGAACGCAGCAATGACACCGACATTTCCTTTATCTGCTATCCAAGGGCAGCCACAACTGGTGCAGGCTCTGCTGCTGGCCGCCATCGAGCCGGCACTCGGCGGGGTGCTGGTTCAGGGGCCGCGCGGCACCGCCAAATCGACGGCGGCGCGCGCGTTGGCCGATGTGCTGGCACCCGCGCCCTTCGTCACGTTGCCGCTTGGTGCGTCCATCGAACATGTGGTGGGCAGCCTCGACCTCTCTAGGGCATTGGCAGGCAATGAGGTGGCATTTGCGCCCGGTCTTCTGGCCAAGGCACATGGTGGTGTGCTCTACGTCGACGAGATCAACCTGCTGCCCGATGCCATTGTTGATGTGCTGCTGGATGTGGCAGCCTCGGGCATGAACCGTGTCGAGCGCGACGGCATCTCGCACGGGCACGCGGCGCGCTTCGTGCTGATTGGCACCATGAACCCAGAGGAGGGCATGCTGCGCCCGCAGTTGCTGGACCGGCTGGGCCTGTGTGTGCAGCTTGCCAATTCGCAAGATCCGGCATTGCGCAGTGCTATCGTCAAGGCACGCCTGCGCTTTGATCTTGATCCGGCAGGCTTTCTTCAGGTTCACGCGGCTGAGCAGAGCCGCATCGCCGAGCGCCTGCGACAGGCGCGTGCGCGTTGTTGCGAGGCAGGCCAGCTGCCATGGAGCGACGCAGTGCATGACGAAGTGGCGCGCCAGTGCATAGCGGCATGTGTGGACGGCCTGCGTGCCGACCTCGTGATGCTGCGCGCTGCGCGCGCATTGGCCGCTTGGGAGGGGAGCAAAGCCATTGAAAACCGCCATGTGGCAGAAGTGGCCCCTTTGGTGCTGCTGCACCGTGCGAACCAGGTGAGCGCCGAAGCGGCACCGCGCCAGGCACCGCCACCGTCGCCTGCTCCCGCGCAAGGGCCCAGGCCTCCGTCACCAGCACCAGCACCGTCTGTTGCTCACTCTGCCCCATCAAAACACCCAGCCGGCCAAGGCGGGGCGGGTACCCCGGCGCAGGATCTGCAGCAGCCACCTCAGGATTGGGGCACGCCTCAGGCCATGGCCAGCGCGCCAGTTGCTGCGCTGCAGGCCGATGCGTTGGCACAGGCAGCGATGGAGGCGCTGGCCGCAAAAAAAGCCCGCGCCCCCGGCCTGCCGCGCTGACGATATCGGCATATCGCCCCGGCCGGGGGCAGGCGTTGGTGCCCATGAATGGTGCCGCGTTGGCAAACCATGCGCAGCCCGTGGCGCAGCGCCAGTCAGGCTCTGTGCTCGACTGGCCTGCGACGCTGCGTGCGCGCCAGAGTCAAGCACTTTCCAGTGCGCACCTGCGCTGGCGCCAGAGTCTTGGCTCGCCCCCTGCCTTGCACGTGTTTGCGCTTGACTGTTCTGCTTCCATGCTGGAGAGCGGTGCTTTCGCACAGGCCAAGGGCTTGCTGCTGCGGTGGCTGCGCTGGGCCTATCTGCAGCGCATGCCAGTGGCGCTGCTGTGCTTTGGGGCAGGTCAGGTCCAGTGGAGGCTGTTGCCGCGCCGGGCGCCGCAGTGCAATGCAGCGCTGATCGAGCCGTTGCATGGTGGTGGCGGAACGCCTTTGGCACAGGCTTTCCATGCCGCCTGGGCGTTGCTGGCCAGGCGGCCCGAGGCGCAGTCTCACCTTTGGGTGCTGAGCGATTTCCGCAGCCCCGATGTGTTGTCCTTGGTTCAGCAAAAGGCGCCCGCGCTTTCGCACATATTGGTCGATTGCGAGCCAGAGGCGCGCGCGGGCCAGCGCCCCTTTGGTGGGGCAGAGCGCCTGGTGAGCGCCTGGCATGGCGCTGCGCGGTTGCGGCTACCCTGGTAGCACAACGTAAATATGCTCCCAGGGCTTGTAGGCGTTGGGGATGCGCGAGCGGCTATATGCTAGTTGGTATTTTTTACGGTGTTGGCAACTGCCGCAGGCACTGCACGATGCGCCGTGCTGCTTCATCGATGCGCGGGCCAGGTCGCACCAGCGCGTCGAACTCTGCGTTGGGGATGCGGCAATAGCGTTGGTTACGCAGCGCGGCAATGCCGCTCCATCCCTGGCGCTTGGGAGGCGGCACTTGCATGTCGGCCATGGTGATGATCACATCGGGGTTGGCGCGCACCACGTACTCGGGGCCGAGCTTGGGGTACATGGGCAGATCGCGCCCAGCGATGTTGACCAAGCCCAAACCATGAAGGGTCTGGCCGATGAATGAGGCCTCGCCAGCAGCGGCCATGCCGCTGTGCAGCTCGAAATACACCTTTTTCCCCTGCCACTGCCGCGGCATTTCATTGCGCATCACAGTCAGACGCTCGTGCATCTGCTGCCACAGCTGGGTGCCGGCGCCGGGCCGATCCAGCAGTGTTGCCAGCACTTCCAGCTCGCGTGCCATGTCTTCATAGGTCTGGGCGTTCAGTGTGAGTACTTTGATGCCCAGGCTCTCCAGTCGCTCATCCACCTTGTGGCCTGGGCGTGCCAGAACCACGTCGGGTCTTAACGCTACGATGCGTTCGATATCAGGGTCGCGCAGGCTGCCTACCTGGGGCAGCATGGTCACTTGCTGAGGCCAGGTGGAGAAACGGTCTACGCCCACCAGTCTGTCGCAGCCTCCCAGCGCGCAGATGGCCTCGGTGAAGGAAGGTTGCAGTGAGACGATACGGCGTGCAGGGGCCGCGAATGCGATCGTTCTCTGCTTTGCATCGATCAGTTGAACGGCTGTACCAGCGTTGGCAAGCACGGCTGGTGTGAGCACCGAAATGGCCGATGACAGTGCCAGTGCCTTGAGATAGTCATTCATCTTCTTTTTGTCATGGTGAGATACCCAGGGCGGGGAGGGGCGTTGCACGGTGCGCAGCCTGCATTTTTCGGTATGGTGCAGATTGGGTAATAAGACCAGGCCATGAGCATAAGCTTTCGCATTTATTTGGCAGGCGCCAGATGCTCATATTTTAGTAGTGACCGCCTCGCGCTTGCCGGACTGACGTGGTGGATAGATGGCGTGTGTGTCTGCGGTGTCGCCACCTTCCAGAGCGCTGGCCTGAGCCTGTAGCAGCTCCAGGCTGCGCTCCAGCTGGCTTTGCTGCTGCGGATCGAGCGCTGCAGCCAACTGCAGATTGATGGCGCGTACTTGTGGCAGCAGCTCATCGTGCAATGCCAGGCCTGCGGCCGTTAACTGCAGCGCCGCAGTGCGGCGATTCCCGCTGGATGTCTGCTTGTGCAGCAGCCCCTTGGCTTGCATGGATGCAATGGCGCGCGAGATGCGGGCGCGGTCCAGCTCCAGATGTGCGGCCAGCTCTGAAGGTGACAAACCGGGCGCGCGTGCTAGCCACATCAGCATGCCCCACTCGCGCCGCGTGATGCCGTAGCGCCGCTCCAGCATGCGGGTGACAAGGCGGCCAGCAGCGGCTGACAGCTTGTGCAGACGGTACATCAGTAGATCACCCGGCTGCTGCGGGTTGGACAGAGCGGGTGTGTTGGTGGATGCGGGCTGAGGCGGGCTCGGCATGCGGGTAAGTCCTGTGAACAGTTGATTAGAACAATTGTGCCTGTGCTTTTTATATTGAGATAACACCGCTGCGGCGTTGCGGGCGGCACAAGCTTATTGCCGCCAGTCATCAAAGCCACGGCAACATAAGCAGCATTGCTGTAACGATTCAAGGAGAGCTTCCTCATGGTTCAACGCCGTCAATTTTTGGGCCGCTCGGTTGTGCTGGCTGCCGTTCCCATTCTGGCCATCACGGCCGCACTGTGCCCCGGCCCTGCGCTGGCGCAGGATGTGCTGCGCATCGTCGTGGGGTATCCGCCAGGCGGTGCGAGTGACCGCGTGGCGCGCATTGTCGGCGACAAGCTGGGCCCGCTGGTGGGCCAGACCGTGATTGTGGAGAACAAAGTAGGCGCCGGTGGCCGCGTAGCTGCCCAGTACATGAAGAACGCGCCCGCCAACCAGCCTATGCTGATGCTGGCCAACCCCGCCGTGATGGTGGTGGCACCACTCGTAGTGAGCGATTTGGGCTACGACGCCGACAAAGACTTTGTGCCGGTGAGCGAGGTCAACAGCTATGTGTTTGGTGTGGCGGTCTCAAGTGCTGTACCGGTCAAAGAGATGCCGCATTTGCTGGCTTGGCTCAAAGCCAACCCGGCCAAGGCCAATATCGGCGTGCCTGCCACAGGCAGTCTGCCGCACTTTTTTGCACTGATGCTGGGCAAGCAAGCCAATGTGCAGGCCGAGGCCGTGGGCTACAAAGGATCGGCTCCGTTGCTCACCGATTTGATGGGGGGCCAGGTGCCGGTGGCCGTTGATACCCTGGATACCCTGGTGCAGCAGCACGAAGCTGGCAAGCTGCGTATTTTGGCTGTGAGCGGCGATGTGCGTAACCCCGCGGTGCCCAACGTGCCCACGCTGAAAGAATCCGGCACGGCTTTGTCTGCCGCGGGCTGGAATACGTTCTTTGCCAGCAAGGCTATGCCCGCTACGCAGGTGCAGCGCTACTCCGACGCTATCCAAAAAGTGATGCAAGACCCCGAAGTGCTCAAACAGTTCAAGAGCAACCATTTGGACCCGGTGGTGAGCTCCGCCACGCAGACGGCTGACCGCTTGGCGGCTTACAAAAAGCAGTGGGGGCCGGTGATCAAAGAATCCGGCTACAAGCCTTAAGAGCGAGCGACACGGTCTTTGTGCATTGTTGCTTCGCCTTGTCTCAACCGCACACCTGTGATTGGCAGGGCTCTTTGGGCAGCTTCAAGCGCAGGTTTTATCTGGATTGCTATTAATTTTGAATGCCTAGTGCCCACCAGTCGGGCGCTAGCAGTTTATTTTCTATAAATGCTGAAACGACCGAACATCATCTTTATCGTAGCCGATGACCTGGGCTACGCCGACCTGGGCTGCTATGGCGGGCGCGATGCCAGCTTCGGTGCCGTGTCGCCGCAAATTGATGCGCTGGCGGCGGGCGGGCTCAAACTCACTCAGGGCTATTCCAACTCGCCAGTGTGCTCGCCCACGCGCTTTGCGCTGATGACAGCGCGCTACCAGTACCGCCTGCGCGGTGCGGCCGAGGAGCCCATCCGTACCGCTACACGCGGCAACCCCGAGTTGGGTCTGCCGCCCAGCCACCCCACACTGCCGTCATTGCTGAAAGAAGCGGGCTACCGCACAGCGCTGATGGGCAAATGGCACCTGGGTTACCCACCGCATTTCAGCCCTCTCCAATCCGGCTACGAGGAGTTTTTTGGACCCATGTCGGGAGGGGTGGATTACTTCACCCACTGCGGCGCCAATGGTCAGCATGATTTGTGGCTGGGTGAGGAGGAGAAGGCGCAAAACGGCTATTTGACGGACTTGATCACCGACTACTCGGTGGACTTTATCCAGCGCGTGGCTGCGGGCGCGCAGGGCGATACACCGTTTTTTCTAAGCGTGCACTACACCGCTCCCCACTGGCCGTGGGAGACACGCGACGATGAGGCGCTGTCGCGCGAGCTGGTCGAGAACCAAGAGGCCATCTACCACCTGCACGGCGGCAATGTAGACAGCTACCGCCGCATGATCCATCACATGGACGAAGGCATTGGCCGCATCGTCAGCACGCTGCGCGCGCAGGGCTTGCTGGATGACACGCTGATTGTGTTCACCAGCGACAACGGTGGCGAGCGTTTCTCGGACAACTGGCCACTGGTGGGTGGCAAGATGGATTTGACAGAGGGCGGCATCCGCGTGCCGTGGGTGGCGCATTGGCCCAATGGCATTGCCAGCGGTGGCGAAAGCCGCCAGACCTGCATGACCATGGACTGGAGTGCCACCATGCTGCAACTGGGCGGTGCCAGGGCACATGCTGATTACCCGTGGGACGGCCAATCGCTGATACCGCTGCTGCAAAGCCCAAGTTGGAGCAACGACCGACCTCTTTTTTGGCGCATGAACTACCGTGGCCAGCGCGCTATGCGCCACGGTGATTGGAAGTACCTGCGCGTGGATGGCATCGACTACTTGTTCAACCTGAAGGCCGACGAGCGCGAGCGCGCCAATCTGGCCCCCGTGCAGCCCGAGCGGCTGCAAAGCATGGTGGCCGCCTGGGAGGCGTGGGACGCCAGCATGCCCGCGATACCTGCTGATGCGACGGTGAGCCTGTGCTACACCGAGCGGGATATGCCACAGCGATAGCCGCCATGCGGAGGTGCATTAGGCAGCAGCCTCATCCTCCTCATCATCACCGCTGGTGGTGGCCACGCTAATACCCCCTAGCAGTGCCATTACCAGGGCGAACAGGTAGACCGCATTGGCAATGCCCAAGCTCAGGCTGTAGCCCCAACTGATGGCGGCACACCAGATGCTGTCGTTATAGAGCGCTGCGCACTGGGCAAGCGCAGGCATGTGCATATACCAAACCACGGCCACCAGGGCAAAGCCAATAGCGGCCAGCACGCCCAGCACATTGCGGTGGTAGCGCAGCATCACCAGCAGCGATACCGGCGTGAGCGTACCCCAGACAAACATCATCAACCAGCTGGCCATGGGCGCTTGGGCCAGCCAGTGCTCCAGTGGCGCCCAGTGGGCTTGCGACTGGATCAGGTTCAGCGCATCGCGCACCAGCGGCAGCGCCAGTGCGGCTGCGGCTATACAAAGCAGCAATACGCCTAGGCAAATACGTTTGAGCGTGAAGGGGTGGTGGGTGTGGCCCGTGTCTGCTGAAGGGTCAGAGCGGCCAAGCGTGGGTGCATGCGGGGTGTAAGCCATGGTGCAACTCCTTGTGCAGGCTGCCCGGCTTTGACTACTGCGCTTGTTGCACGCAACGGCCCATGCAGCCCTTGGTGTGGCACTGCCTTCGCCGACTGGCAAAGGTGCAGTGCACAAGCGGTGACCGGCGATGCAGTTTTCTCGTGCGTACCGACACCGTGGCTTCAATATAGAGCGGTTTGGCGGCGATGGCTAGCGGGTAAAAACCTTGAAGTATGCGCAGCGGCGAAAAAGTGCCTGATGCGGCGCGCCGCCAAGGGGGCTCGTCTCTGCGCTTACCGTTCATTTATAGCGGATGACCCGGTCATCTATGCGGGGTTGGCAGCCATCACCCAGTGGGCTCCAGCCTTGGCGTACTACGATTTGTTGCTGGTTGTGGCACAGCTCAATACGCTGTGCTTTGGGCACCATGGTTTGCACAAAAGCTTCAATCGTATCCGGCAGGCTGACTTGGAACTGCATGCCGTAGCGCGAGGCGTCGGGGTGGTCGTCGAGATGCATCAGCGGCATAAATCCAAGAATGAATTTGGTCAGATGCGAGTCAACGTTGATCGGGGCTGGGTCATAGCCGGCTTTGGCCAGCCAGCTTTGTGCGCGTTGGCGCAGGTCTTCACCATAGGCAAGATCGCCCCAGGCCGTCGCCAGCAATTCAATCACCCATTGGTTGCAGTTTTGATACTCCACACTGAAGGGGTAAGAGTTGGCGCTGTAGTGCGCAGCCAGCAGTCGTAATGCGCGCTGTTTATCGCGCGCAACTTGCAGCAAGGCATCTGCTTTTTCCGGAGGGAGGATGACGATGGAGGTGTAGGCCAGATCGGGTTTGTCTGCATTTAAGAGAAAACCAGCCAAGCCTTGGTCATACAAGCGAGGCGTGCCCAGATCGCAGTCGTAATAAAGTTGCCGAACATTCCACGAAGCAGCTTCGCCATCTGTATTTTTAATAATCACGCCGGCGTGCGAATAGCGGCGTTCGAAGCGTCTTAAATCGATGCCGTCGCGTGCAATCAAGGCCACTTTGGCGCCGCTGGCATCCAGCTCTTTTTGCACCACGGCGGCAAATTGCAGCACCAGATCTTGTTGGCTTGCGGAAAGCTCGCCAGTGTTTCCGCAAAATGGGGTCAGCGATTGTTGCGCTCCCGCAATCGCATGCGTACCGAACAGCGCTAATAGCACGCTGAATATCAGGCGAGCCACTGCGAACCAGGCTTATAGGGGGCGGGATTCGATTTGTGCATTCCAGGCATCGGCAAGCACCAGCAAGAAGGGCTCTTTATCGGTGGCGCGCGCAAATTTCACACCGTAGTCCAGTCGCTCGGCACGGATGATGTCACCAATTTCTGGATATTTTCCGTTCAGCGCTTTGACGGGTACATCCAGGCGGAAGGCTTTTTGGTGCACTGCTGCTTCGGGTTCCAGGTTGATGCGCAAGGTATTGCTTGGTCCATCCAGCGCCTGAACGGCGGCTACGCGGTACTGGCCGTTTTGCACCAAGGCAGTTTTGTCTTTGCCTTTTTCGTCGCTGCTGGAGCTGCTGCTGATGGAGTCGGACGATGCGCGTGAAGATGCGGAGCCAGCGCTGCTAGCAGACGAGGTAAAACTGGCTCCTGCGGGCAAGGCCAGCGCACTGCCGAGCGAGAGAGCCAGAATCAATTTCGATGTGGTTGCCAGGTTCATGGTGCAGTATTCCAAAATTTTGTTAACCAGATCAATAATTTACCAAGCAATCTGCGCCGTCAAAGCACTGCTGTCTTGGCCGATTGCCGACGCGATATTAGCATGAGGCGTTGCGTGCGTTACAGTGAATTGACCGCGCCAAGGACCTCGCTTACCGTCAAAATTTCCGACAGTATTTTCGGCGCCTGGCCCGGTGCGTACAGCACGTACAGCGGCACGCCACTGCGGCCCAGCTGGTTCAGCACCTGTGTGATGGCCGGATCCTGGAGAGTCCAGTCGGCGCGGAGCAGGGAGACTTGTTTGTTGTCAAAAGCGGAAAGCACTTCTGCATTGCTAAGCGTGGTGCGCTTGTTGTACTGACAGGTCACGCACCAGGCGGCGGTAAAGTCCACAAAAACGGGCTTGCCAGCGGCGTTGGCTTGGGTGACGGCATCGGACGACCACGCCTGCCAGCGCTCGCCTTGAGCGGCACTATTGCCCGCCTGCTGCAGCGCAGGTTTTGTGATATTTGGGCCGATAGCGCTTGCTAGGTAGGCGCCACCAGCTATCAAAATGATAGAGATTACCCAGCGAGCGCGCCCATGCAAAGTGAGCGACCAGACCAGTGCGGCCAGCAGTACCAGCAGCGCCAGCAGGGCTGCCGCGCCGTCAATGCCGCTTTGCTGGCCCAGCACCCACACCAGCCAGACCACGGTCGCAAACATGGGGAAGGCCATGGCGCGGCGGAAGGTGTCCATCCACGCGCCAGGGCGAGGCAGCCAGCGTACTACGGCAGGCACCCAGCTGGCCAGGAGGTACGGCAGCGCCATACCCACACCCAGGGCCGCAAACACCAGCAGTGCTTGCGCGGCAGGCATGCTCACTGCCAAGCCCATGGATGCGCCCATGAACGGTGCAGTGCAAGGCGATGCAATGGCCACGGCCAGCACGCCGCTCAAAAAGGCGTTGACGGTAGGGCTCTTGGCCTGCTTGCCCGCCAGGCTGCTGGGCACAAAACTGCCAAACTCAAACACGCCCGCCAGGTTCAAACCGATGACGGTAAACAAGGTGGCCAACAGCGCCACCACCAGCGGTGATTGCAGCTGAAAGCCCCAGCCCAACTGCTGGCCCGCAGCGCGCAGGCCCAATAACAGTGCACCCAGCGCCAAAAACGACAGCACCACGCCCGCGGTATAGGCTAGGCCGCCTGCACGCTGCTCGCGCACTTGGCTGCCATGCGCGGCAAAGCCCAGCACCTTGAGTGCAAGAATGGGGAAGACGCAGGGCATCAGGTTCAAGATCAAACCGCCAATCAAGCCGCCCAGCAGCGCCATCCAAAGGTTGCCTGCTGGTGCGGCTGCAGGCGCGGCACCTTGCTCGGCCGCATTTTTGGCCAGGGCCGCAGCCAGCGCGGGTGACACCTCAGCCATGGCGGCAGCCTTCCACTGGCCGCTGATGGGGGCCACTGTGCGCCAGGCAATAGCCTTATCTACCGCAGTATGTGCAGCTGTTGTAAGGATGAGGGGCAGATCGGCCGGTGTTTCGCCACGTGCTTCTGACAGTGGCACGGTGGCCGTCCAGGTGTCGCCATCCCAGGCTTGGTGAAAGTCTTTGCCGGCCTCCATCGCATGGTGCAAGGTGTTGGCGGGCTCGGGCAGCACTTGCAGCTCTTGGTTTTTTAGCGCGGCAGGCAGGCCGGTAACACGCAGGCGCAAGGTTTCGCCGTCTACCGTAGCTTCGCTTTTACCTTGCAGCGCGACGGGTGCGGTTGCTGCTGCCTTGGTAAAATCTGCCGCAAACATGGCGGTGCTGCTCTTGGTGGGGATGGTGAGGCTAAAGCTGCCTTCTTCGGGGATGCATTCCACCCGGCAGATCAGCCAGCTGGCTTTGAGCTGCACAGTGGCGCTCGTGCTATTGGCATCAAACGTGGTGGGCACCTGCACGGTTACTGGCAGAAGCACACGGTCTTCGTAGCCATAGTTGACCAGGCTGCCAATGCGGATGGGGCGGGGAGTGGGCCAGGCGATCTCGCCCGCATCCCAGCTGGGAGGCAGGCTCCAGTCCAGCTGCGTGGGCAGGCCTGAATCACCTGGGTTTTGCCAGTAGGTGTGCCATTCGGGCTGGTGTTCCAGCAGTAATCCCAGTTGTATGGATTGGCCGGGCGCAATGCCGTCGGGCACATTGGCCACCAGCTCGGCGCGCACGCGCGGCGTGGTCACAACACTGCTGGCACTGCCCGCGTTGATGCTGGCGGGCGTGTCCATGGCGGAGGCCGATGTACTGCCGCCTATATTGAGCTTTATTTGTGCATTAGCTCCTGTCCATAGGGCGCTAGATGCTATAAAAAGAAGAGTAAAAAACAGCGCCCGCACTGAGGGGCGCTTGGTATGGTGTGGCATGACAAAACCCAAAAATCGCTGGCAGTAGGAGCACTGCAGTCGCCGATTGGTTCCCGCCAAGGGTAGCAGTTTGGTGCGTGCGTCGTCGTCGCTGCTTCGTTACGCACAAAAAAGCCGCTGCAGAGCAGCGGCTTGTCACCAACCAGTGCGGGGAGTGTGCGCGCCGCACTAGCAGGTAAGCGGTGATTATTCGCCTTCGACGATATCGCCATTCAACATGGCTTGATGGGCAGCGCTCACTACGTCAGCGCGGCTCAGTTGGCTCTTGCCCATTTCGTAGGTGTTCATGGCAACCTTGTCACCTTGCATCACCATGGTGTTGGTCTTTTGGGCATCAGCCAGTTGGGCTTGCACATCGGCGCGGCTTACGGCGCTGGTGGCGGTTGCTTTGGCTGCAATGGCTTGGTCGCCTTCAAAAGGGTTGGCTTGTGCAACGGTTGCACCCAGAGCCAGAGAAGCGGCGATAGCAAAAATACGTGCGTTCATTTTCATTCCTTTCGATATTTGCGGCTGGTCACATGGCCGGTCGCATCGTTTGCCTGTAGTCGTTGCTGCAGTGCTTTTGTTTAACGATGAATGAAGTTTATATTTGATGCGAATCCAGATAAATACCAATAAATCAGACTTATTGTTCTGTCTATGTTGCTAATAAGCCTGGAACTTTTACAAATCGGTGACAACCAAGCCTAGTATTTACCCTTTGTTGATGGTTTTAACCGGGGCAGAAATGCCTGTTATGACAGCGCTGTAAAAAACATAGCGGCTAGCGCCCATTGGGTGGGCGCTAGCCGCTTGAAGGATAAGTAATCAGCGCGGCGCCGCTTTAATGGGTCAAATAAAACCCAAGATCACGCGGCGGCTGTTGGCTCCTTTTTTCTCGGTCTTGGTGATGGCGATGCTGCCAATCTCTTGTGTGTTGGCCAAATGCGTGCCACCACAGGGTTGGAAATCAATCGCCGGCATAGCTCCACTGCCATCGCCGCCAATGCGGATGGTGCGCACCTGACCACTGCCGCGTGGGGGCTGCACGCTCATGCTTTTGACGAGGGCAGGGTTAGCGTCCAGCTCGGCATCGGTGATGGATGAGATCTGCACTGGCAGCGTCTGCGCCACCACCGCCGCCAGCCCTTGGCTGATGGCGTCTTTGTCAATGGCCTCATTGGTCACAAAATCAATGCGTGCTTGCTCAGGCGTGATGGAGCAGCCGTTGACCAAGTGCGGCACCAGGTGGCACAGCACATGCGATGCCGTGTGCAAGCGCATCAAGCGGTGGCGGCGTTCCCAGTCGATGGTGGCGGTCACCGCATCGCCGGCTTGCAGTGTGGCAGCGGCGCCTTCTGCGGGTATATGCAGGACCAATGCCAGCGCTTGCCCCTCGTCGCCTTTGGCTTTACGGCTGTCAGTAATCGCCACTTCGCGCCCGTCCGCCGTGCGCAGCACACCTGCATCGCCCGCCTGGCCGCCGCCCAACGGGTAGAACACAGTGCGGTCCAGCACAATGCCTGCGCCCGTCACCGCCAGTACGGTGGCTTGGCAGCTTTGCAGGTAGCCATCGGCGCGAAAGAGCTCATCGGTAGCGGGTAATTGGTCGAAATGGGTCGTCATTGTGTAGTGGGTAAAGACACGTTAGTGACACGCATCCTAGTGGTGCGCGGCTGGGGTAAATGTCGCCTGTGCAACCATGGCTATAGGCGCTGGGTGCGCCTATAGTCAGCCCGAATCAAGCGATTGCTGTTTGATATTAGACAGCGCAGCGCGCAGCGGCCCACAATGAACCCATAACAAACGATTTGGAGACAAGACATGAGCCCTATCCAACGCCGCCACTTTTTGACCACCGTAGCCGGTGCCACGGCTGCTGCCAGCTTGCCGCAGTGGGCCATGGCGCAAGGCGCCTACCCCAGCAAGCCGGTGCGTGTGATCGTGCCCTTTGCCGCTGGTGGCACTACCGATGTGGTGGCCCGCCTGGTTATGCAAAAGGCGGGCGAGCTGATGAAGGCCTCTTTTGTGATTGAGAACAAAGGCGGCGCCAACGGCATGATTGGTACGGGCGAGGTAGCGCGTGCGCAGGCCGACGGCTACACCCTGCTGTTTAACACCGCTGGTGCGCAAACGCTCAGCCCCGTCATTTACAAAGCGCCTTACGAGGCGGCCACCAGCTTTGCGCCCGTGGCCAAGGTGTGCACGGTGGGCTTTGTGGTCATCGCCCGCAAGGATTTGCCGGTGAACTCGATGCAAGAGCTGATTGCGCTGGCGCAAAACAAAGACAAGCCACTCACCGTCTCATCAGGCAGTGCCATGATCAACCTGATCACCGAGCAGTTCAAGCAAGTGATCAAGGCGCCGCACGTCATCAATGCCCAGTACAAGGGAACTAGCCCGCAGATGCAGGCCGTGGTGGCAGGCGAGGTGGACTTCTCGTTTGATTCCTTCGCGGCGGTGGAGATGATCAAGTCCGGCAAGGTGAAAGCGCTGGGCGTGATGCTGCCGCAGCGCGCTGCATCCTTCCCCGATGTGCCGACCTTTCATGAGCTGGGCATCAAGGATATGGATTTCAGCTCCTGGGCGGGCCTGTTGGCACCCAAGGGAACGCCTAAGGAGATCGTCACCGCACTATCGCAGGCGGTGGATAAAGTGATGCAGATGCCTGATGTGCTGGCCAAGCTCAAGCAGTACGACTACATCCCGGTCAAAACCACGCCTGAGCAGTTTGCCCAGCAAATCCAGGCTGAGACGGAGCAGTGGAAGAAGGTAGTCAAGAGCACAGGATTTAAGATCGAATAGGCTTCTGGCGTCCGTCTATCGGGCGCTAGTAGCTATAAAAAAGATAGTATGTAAGCCACGCTCGCGCACCCGCTCTGGGTGCGTTTTGTTTTTGGGTACCCCGGCTATGTATCCGATGCGACGGGGCCGCGTGCTACCGCTGCACATAATAGGTACAAGGCCTGGCGGTACTGCGCGGGCTGCTATTGTTTTTTGGAGAAAACGCATGCAAACCCCTATCAATACCTTCAAGCAAGCCATGGCTGCGGGTGGCTCCAAGTTGGGCCTGTGGCTGGCGCTGGCAGACAGCTATGCGGCTGAGGTGAGCGCAGGCACGGGCTTTGACTGGCTGCTGATTGACGGCGAGCATGCGCCCAATGATTTGCGCAGCGTGCTGGCCCAACTGCAGGCCGTGGCCAGCGCCACGCTAAGCTTGCCGCCCGGCATGCCGGTGCCGCACCCGGTGGTGCGCGTGCCCACGGGCGATGCGGTGCTGATCAAACAGTATTTGGATATTGGCGCGCAGACGATTTTGGTGCCCATGGTGGACACGGCCGAACAAGCTGCCCACCTAGCGCAAGCCATGCGTTACCCGCCAGAAGGCATTCGCGGAATGGGCAGTGCACTGGCACGTTCGTCGCGTTGGCAGGCGTACCCCAACTACCTGCATGAGGCCAATGCGCAAACTTGTTTGCTGGTGCAGGCCGAGACGGTGGAGGCCATGAAAAACCTGGATGCCATCGCCAATACGCCGGGGGTGGATGGTGTCTTCATCGGTCCGGCGGATTTGTCCGCATCGATGGGCCACGTCGGCAACCCCGGTCACCCCGATGTGCAGGCCATGATTGCTGACGCGATTGCGCGCATCCGCAAGGCAGGCAAGGCGCCGGGCATTCTGTCCACCGCCAAGGAGCAAGGGGACAAGTGGTTGGCGGCGGGCGCACAGTTTGTGGCCATTGGGGCAGACACCATGTTGCTACACGCTGCCGCCAAGCAACTGATCGCCAGCTACCGAGGCACTGATGGATCGGTGAAAAATACGTATTGATCGCTTTATTGCTTTTTGGGCGATCCGGCGCCCTGGCGGTTCGGGGCCGTGGTTCTGCTTCGAACGCCTTTGTTTGGCGGTGGAGGTAAAGCCTGAGCGCCTTTGCTGCCAAGGTGGAAAGTAGATAGACAGCCCGGCGCGCTGCTAAGCTGGCTATTGGAAGCTGACATTTTTCGGATTCTGCTGTGCCAAATAAAAAGCCACCGGCTTGTACCGGTGGCTTTTGCTTTTATAGCGCGTGTTTTATTGCTTGCGGGCGGCAATCGTTTTTTCGGCCATGTCAACCAGATCGGTGCCCACCTGCTGCTTCCACTTGTCATACACCGGGCGGGTAGCCTTGACGAAGGCTTCACGCTCGGCGGGGCTCAGCTGGGTTACGGTCACGCCGTTGGCCGCGAGTTCTTTGACGAGTGGCTTGTCAGCTTCGATCATGCCTTTACGGGCGATGGCGATTTCTTCCTTGCCGGCTTCAATGGCGGCTTGGCGCACGATGTCCTGATCCGCCTTGGACCAGCTGGCCCAGATGTCCTTGTTCACGACGAAGATCAGTGGATCGTTGATGTAGCCCCACAGCGTCATGTACTTTTGGCCCACGGTGTGCAGCTTGGCGGCCTGGTATACGGCAACGGGGTTCTCTTGGCCGTCCACCGCGCCACTGGCCATGGCGGGCTGTGCATCAGCCCAGCTCATTTGCGTAGGGTTGGCGCCCAGGGCGGTGAAGGTGTCCACAAACAGGGGTGAGCCCACGACGCGGATCTTCAGGCCCTTCATGTCGGCTGGCGACTTAATAGCGTGTTTGGAGTTGGAGATTTCGCGGTAACCGTTCTCTCCCCAGGCCAGTGGTACGACGCCCGCTTTCTCCAGGCGTGTAAACAGGCGTTTGCCAGGCTCGCCCTGGGTCAGCGCATCAGCGGCGGCATAGTCGGGCATCAAGAAGGGCAGGGCGAACAGGTTGAGCTCTTTGATCTGTGGAGACCAGTTGAGCGTAGAGCCCACGGCCATATCGATCACGCCTTGGCGCAGTGCAGAGAATTCGCGCGTTTGGTCGCCCTGGATCAGCGATACGCCGGGATAGAGCTTGATGTTGATGCGGCCTTGTGTACGCTCGCGCACCTTGTTGGCCCAGATCTCGCCGCCCTTGCCCCAGGGGAAGGCCGTGCCCAGCACCAGAGACATGCGGTATTCGCTCTTGTATTTGCCTTGCGCATGCACGGCGGGGGCGGCAAAGCTCAGCGCGGCGGCGGCGGCCAAAGCGGTGGCCAGGAATTGGCGGGTTTTCATCGGGACTGTCTCCTCGTTGGTGGTAAAAAAGATAGCTGTTAGCGCCCACTGGGTGTGCGCTAACGTTGGTTTTTATTAATATCCCAGTTTGGCGGGTAGCCACAGTGCCAGCTGCGGGAAGGCAATCACCAGCACCATTACGCAGAACATGGCAAACAGCATCCAGCCAACCCAGCGTACGGTGGATTCCATGCGTACGCCCGCTATACGGCAGCTCACCATCAGGTTGACAGCCAGTGGTGGAGTGAACTGGCCCAGCGCCACCTTCAAGGTCAAGATCACGCCAAACCACACCGGATCCCAGTGGTAGTGGTTCATGATGGGCGTGAGCAGGGGCACAAAAATCAGGAAGATCGAGATACCGTCCAGGAACATGCCGACGGTGATCAGGAGCAAGATCAAGAGCGACAGCACGCCATACTCACCAATCCCCGAGCTGACGATGGCATTGGCCACCGGGTCAATCACGCCCAGCGTAGACAGCGAAAACGCGAAGATGCCGGCCAGCGAGACGACGACCAAGATGATGGCGGACAGCTCGCCTGCCTCACGCAGGATGACGAACAGATCGCGCACGCCAATGCTGCGGTGCACCACCATGCCCACAAACAGGCCGTAGAACACGGCCACTACGGCGGCCTCGGTCGGGGTGAACAGGCCGGCTCGCATGCCGCCCAAAATCAGCACGGGCGCGGCCAGACCCCAGGATGCTTCGCGCAGGCTCTTCCAAAATGGAGGGCGAGGCAGGGCGGCCTCTAATGTGCCCAGGTTGTGTTTGCGTGACAACCACACGGCGGGAATGATTAGCGACAAACCCGCCAGCACGCCAGGGATCATGCCAGCTGCAAACAGCGCAGGCACCGATGCCCCGGGTACCAGTACCGAGTAGATGATGAAGGCGACTGAAGGTGGGATCAAAATATCGGTAGCCGCCGCAGCACCCACCACACTGGCAGAGAAGCTGCCGGGGTAGCCGGCGCGGCTCATCGCCGCAATCATTACGCCGCCCACAGCCGCTGCCGTAGCGGGGCCTGAGCCCGAGATGCCACCCATGAACATGGCCACAGCAATCGCCACCAAGGGCAGCATGCCGGGGCCACGGCCCACAATGGCAATCGCAAAATTAACCAGCCGCAGCGCAACGCCTGAGCGGTCAAAAATGGAACCCACCAGCACAAACATGGGGATGGCGAGCAGCGGGTACTTGCCCAAACCTGCGTAAAAATTTTGCGGTACGGCCAACAGGCCAAACCACTGCGCATCGGCATTGGCCATGGCAATGGCAGCAACGCCGGCCAGGCCCAGGGCGGCGCCAATGGGCACGCCAATCAGCATCATGGCGATAAAGCCAACAAAGAGCAGGGTCGCAATCATGCGTGCTCCTTGGTAATGGAGGCGGTGTCGTCAGCTGCTTCGGCGAAGCTGGCCTTGCCTTGGCGCAGGTACAGGCCCAAGGCGCGGATAGTGATCAGGGCCGAGAAAATGGGCAGCCAGACCGAATACCACCACTGCGGCACGCCAATGCCGGGCGATGTTTCTTCATAGCGGTAGTCGTCCCAGACCACGCGCACGCTCAACACGCAGATCACGGCAAATAGCAAAGCGATCATCAAGGAGCCAAAGCGCGCCAGGGCTTTGCGGCGCTGCGCGGAGCCGCGCTGGCAAAAGTATTCGATGCGGATGTGCAGATCGCGTGCTACTGCTGCGGAGCCTGCGACCATGGCCAGCAAGATCATCAGGAAAACGGAAATCTCTTCCGTCCACGCGAACGAGCCATCGGTGAAATAACGCACGATAACGTTGGTAAACGTGATCAGCGCCAAGAGCGCCATGATGACGACAGTGAGCCCATCCTCTAGCCATAAACCTTTGGCGGGAGGTGGGAGGGCGGACACAGTGGTGGAGGCGTCAGGCGCGCGGCCGCCGCCTGAATAAGGGGGATTGGGTGAGGTCATAACAACCGAGGGCTGAGTAGGCTCTGCCGAGCCTGAGAAAACGCAAAGACATAAAACACAAACCGCCTTGTGGGCGGGCCTTGGTAATCGGGTAGATCAAGGGGATGCGGCAGCGGTGCCGCGCGGCGGGTGGGCCGTTGGCGTTGATTATGGCCTTGTTGCAAGGGGCAAAAACCCATGAGTTTCCCCACATCGTTGCGCACAGGCTGCGCTGAGTCGCCTTGGGCGCTTGCAGTCTTAGCGCTATTTAAGCGATGCGACTTCGCTTGGGTGGTGCTTGGCTTGTGGATAATGCGCGGATGGAAACCAAGTGGCTTGAAGATTTTGTGAGTCTGGCGGAAACGCGTAGTTTTAGCCGGTCGGCGCAGTTGCGCCATGTCACGCAGCCGGCATTCTCGCGGCGCATTCAGGCGCTGGAATCCTGGGCGGGCGCTGATCTGGTGGACCGCAGCTCCTACCCGACGCGGCTTACGCCTGCGGGCAAGACGCTCTATAACCAGGCTATCGAGATCCTGCAGGCTGTGCAAAGTACGCGCGCCATGCTGCGCGTGCATTCCTCGTCAGGCAAGGACATCATCGATTTTGCTGTGCCGCACACGCTGGCGTTTACCTTCTTCCCGACTTGGGTGTCGGGTCTGCGCAATGATTTTGGCCTGTTCAAAAGCCGCTTGATTGCACTTAACGTACATGATGCGGTGATGCGTTTGGTCGAAGGCGGCTGCGATTTGCTGATTGCCTACCACCACGAGTCCCAGCCGATCCAACTTGATCCGCAGCGCTATGAGATGGTGAGCCTGAGCCGCGAGGTGATGGCGCCCTACTGCAAGCCGGGCTTGGATGGGCTGCCGCTGTTCCCGCTGCCAGGTACAGCGGAAGTGCCGCTGCCATTTTTGGGCTATGCGCCGGGCGCTTATCTCAGCCGTGTGACGGATCTGGCGCTCAAGAATGCGCCCGAGCCTGCGTACCTGGATCGTGTTTATGAGACAGATATGGCCGAGGGTTTAAAAGCTATGGCTATGGAAGGACATGGCATCGCATTTTTGCCTCATAGCGCAGCCAAGAAAGAGCTCAAAGCCAAGAAGCTGGCGCGTGCCGATCATCCTGTTTCACGCCAGTGGGAGGTGGAGATGGATGTGCGTGCCTATCGCGAAAAACCGCAATCCAGAGACTCGGCCAAGAGTGGTGCCACGGCGCTTTGGGATTACCTGGTGGCTCGCAACTCAGACCGCCCTGCAGGCCATAACTCTTGATACGGATAAAGTTATTAATTTTCTCAATTTGCAGGGTAATTTCTAATACGCTCAGATCAAAAATCGTGCCATGCTCTTAGATTGTTTTCTGCGCAACTGATGCGGCGGAGCTGCGCGCTGTAAAAAAGCGTCAATACCGACCTAGGGTTTACGGGCATTTCCCAAAGAAAATCCTTCGTAATTTCCTTGCATTATGTGGTCCGGCTGCACAATAGGGATCAACGGTTGTCTCGCAAGTGTCTTGCTAGTAGCCGTGTGTTGCGACTAATCTGAAATTTTTGGAGGTCTGATGATGAAGAAACATTTGCTGGCTTTTGCGGTAACCATGGTTGCTGCGACTAGCGCTTTTGCACAAGCCGGTGATACCCTGGCCAAGATCAAATCCTCTGGCAGCATCACCCTGGGTGTGCGCGAGTCGTCTGGCCTGGGCTATACGCTGGGCAATGGCAAGTACGTTGGCTTCCATACTGAAATGGCAGAGAACATTGTGGGCGACTTGCAAAAGCAATTGGGCCTGGCCAAGCTGGACATCAAGTACCAACCCGTCACGTCGCAAAACCGCGTGCCCTTGGTGCAAAACGGTACCGTGGATCTGGAGTGCGGCTCTACCACCAATAACCAATCGCGCGCCAAAGACGCTTCGTTCGCCTTCACCACCTACGTGGAAGAAGTGCGTATCGCTGTGAAGGCCAACTCCGGCATCACCGGCATCAAGGACCTGAACGGCAAGACCATCGTGACGACGACCGGCACGACCTCGGTGCAGACGCTGCGCAAGAACAAGCGCGCTGATGGCCTGACTTTCAAGGAAGTCATGGGCAAGGATCACGCAGACAGCTTCCTGATGCTGGAGTCTGGCCGTGCTGACGCCTTCATCATGGACGGCTCCATCTTGGCCGCCAATATCTCCAAATCCAAGGCACCAGCTGACTACAAGGTTGTGGGCGAAGTGCTGTCGGTAGAGCCTATCGCTTGCATGCTGCGCAAGGACGACACAGCTTTCAAGAAGGCTGTGGACGATTCCATCGTGCGCCAGATCAAGGATGGCTCGCTGACCAAGCTGTATGACAAGTGGTTCATGCAGCCTATCCCACCTAACAACGTGAAGGTAGGCCTGCCACTGTCGCAAGCAACCAAGGATGCATGGGCGAACCCCAATGACAAGCCGATGGAAGCCTACGAAGTCAAGTAAGCACGCCGCATAGGTACCGCCCCTTCTGCCCAGCGGTCTGAAGGGGCGTTTTTGTTGGCGCAGATTAGTGTTAGTGAGAATTGCTAACGTGCAGCGAACATTGCTACAACGACTAAAAAAAGAGGTAGTCCTATGAATTGGGATTGGCAAGTATTTTGTGAAGACACGATTGAGCGCCAGGTCGTGCAGGGCTGTTTTGGTAAAAACGGCGATATCACGTATCTGGACTGGTTGATGTCTGCTTGGGGATGGACTATCTCCGTTTCTTTGATTTCGCTGGTGATTGCGCTGGTTGTAGGCTCATTCATTGGCACGCTACGCACACTGCAGGATCGCCCGTGGACAGTGCGCCTTGGTAACGCTTGGGTGGAGCTGTTTCGTAACGTTCCGCTGCTGGTGCAAATTTTCCTGTGGTACCACGTGGTGCCTGCGATCTTCCCGGTCTTAAAGCAAGTGCCCGGATTCCTGCTGGTGGTTTTGGCGCTGGGCTTTTTTACGTCCGCGCGTATTGCTGAGCAGCTGCGTGCTGGTATTTTGGCGCTGCCGCGTGGCCAGCGTTATGCAGGTATGGCGCTGGGTTTCACCACCTTCCAGTACTACCGTTACGTGCTGCTGCCCATGGCCTATCGAATCATCATTCCGCCGCTGACCAGCGAAGCAATGAATATCTTCAAAAACTCCTCCGTGGCGTTTGCGGTATCGGTGTCCGAGCTGACCTTGTTTGCCATGCAGGCACAGGAAGAAACCTCGCGCGGTATTGAAGTCTATTTGGCGGTGACTGGCCTGTACATGATCTCGGCGTTTGTGATCAACCGCATCATGGCCTTCATTGAGAAGAGGAGCCGTATCCCTGGCTTCATTACCGCCGGTGGCGCAGGAGGTCACTAAGATGAATTTGAATCTCGACTTCTCGTTCTATAACTGGGACTTGATCCAGAACTTCATCCTGAAGGGCCTGGGTTTCAGCATCATGCTGACCATCATTGCCACGCTGGGCGGTATCTTCTTTGGTACCATCCTCGCGCTGATGCGTCTGTCAGGCAATAAAATGCTCACAACGCCTGCGACGATTTACGTCAACGGTATGCGCTCCATCCCCCTGGTGATGGTGATTCTGTGGTTCTTCCTGTTGGTGCCGCTGCTGATTGGCAAGCCCATTGGTGCGGAGATGTCGGCTATCGTCACTTTCGTGGCGTTTGAAGCGGCCTACTTCTCGGAGATCATGCGTGCTGGTATCCAGTCCATCCCGCGTGGTCAGGTGCATGCTGGCCAAGCACTGGGCATGACCTACGGCCAGAACATGCGTTTGGTGGTGCTGCCGCAAGCTTTCCGCAACATGCTGCCCGTGCTGCTGACACAGACCATCATTTTGTTCCAGGATACATCGCTGGTTTATGCAATTGGCGCCTATGACATGCTCAAGGGCTTTGAAGTGGCTGGCAAGAACTTTGGTCGCCCTGTGGAGGCTTATCTGGCCGCTGCCGTGCTGTACTTCATCATCTGCTTCTCGCTGTCGTGGTTTGTGAAGCGCTTGCATAAAAAGATCGCCATCATCCGTTGATGCTGCAATAGACAAAGGATATTCAAATGATTGAAATGAAGAACGTCTCCAAGTGGTACGGCAGCTTCCAGGTGCTCAGCGACTGCTCGACGAGCATCGAAAAAGGCGAAGTGGTGGTGGTTTGCGGTCCATCGGGCTCGGGTAAATCGACTCTGATCAAGACTATCAACGCGCTGGAGCCGGTGCAAAAGGGCGAGATTTACGTAAACGGCGTGGCCGTGCACGACCCTAAGACTGACTTGCCCAAGCTGCGCTCCAAGGTAGGTATGGTGTTTCAGCACTTTGAGCTGTTCCCCCACCTGTCGGTGACCGAGAACCTGACCATCGCCCAAATGAAGGTGCTGGGCCGCAGCGCGGATGAAGCCAAGCAGCGTGGGCTGAAGATGCTGGACCGTGTGGGCCTGATGGCGCACAAGGACAAGTTCCCTGGCCAGCTCTCCGGTGGTCAGCAGCAGCGCGTGGCAATTGCCCGTGCGCTGTCGATGGACCCAATGGTGATGTTGTTTGACGAGCCTACTTCCGCGCTCGACCCGGAAATGGTGGGCGAAGTGCTGGACGTGATGGTTGGCCTGGCCCATGAAGGTATGACCATGATGTGCGTAACGCACGAAATGGGTTTTGCCAAGAAGGTCGCCAGCCGCGTGATCTTTATGGATGTGGGTGGCAAGATTTTGGAAGACTGCTCGAAGGACGACTTCTTTGGCAACCCCGATGCACGCCAGCCGCGCACCAAGGACTTCCTCAGCAAGATCTTGCAGCACTGATCGGCTGCGCAAGCTTCAATAAAAACGGCCGCTCTATGCGGCCGTTTTTATTGAGTACCGGTGCTCAATTGTCGAATTTGTCGCTGGGGTAGCGCAGCATGTCGACCAGCAAGTACGACATGGGCGTGTTCAGGCTGAAGGCTTTTCCGGGCAGAGGCGATTCAAACCATTGTTTGTAGAGTCGCGAGATCTCATAGCTGCGTGCCATGTCGCGCATTTCCTCGTCAAATTCCTTTTTCATACGTACATCGGTATCGCGCATCATCAGCGACAGGGGCTCAATTGACAGCAGTTTGCCGACGACCTTGAATTGCTCTGGTTTGGCTGCTTGTGCGCGGTAGGCGGCCAGCAATATATCGTCCATCAGCCAAGCGTCTGCCGCGCCGCTTTGCACGGCGGCAAAGCAGGCATTGTGCGTAGTGCATTCTGAATGCTCCACTTTGAGGCCGTTGCGTGCTTCGCGCTCCTTCAGTACTTTGAGTGATGTGGTGCCTTTGGTGGTCATTACACGTTTGCGCTGCAGGTCATCCACATCCTGAATGCTGCTGCTGGACTGGGTGAGTATGCGCACGCCGGCAATGTAGTAAGGCAGACTGAATGAGACATGCTTGGTCTCGCGCCGCTCCTTGGTGTTGGTGGTGTTGCTGCAGTCCACATCTACCGTACCGCTGGCCAGGTCGGTAAAGCGGGTTTGTCCGTTGACCGCGTGGTAGCGAATGTCCAGCTGCGCCAAGCCCATGCTTTGCTGTAGTTTGGCAATCAAGGCGCGGCAGATATCAATTGCATAGCCGACGGGCCGCTGCGGGTCATTGGTCACGTACGAGAAGGGCAGGCCATCGGGTCGAAAGCCCACGGTAATGCTCTTGGTTTCTTTGATTTTTTCCCAGCTATCCGCTGGCGGCGACTGTGCAGCGCAGACGCTTGCAAAGGTCAAGGCGGCAAAGCCACTCATTAAAAAATTCAACCGCATGGCAGTCACATCCTCATAGAAAACACAACACTGGTTTTACGAGTCACTCATAGCAATGTAAGTGGGCAGTCGCTGCATGGTATGCAAAAGACGGATTTTGGTTCTTGGGGACTTCCCGAGGCTATGTATTTAGGCCGCCTCTGCTTCACCGCCAGCGCCCTGCTCAAGTGAGGCGATGGCGGATGCGTGAGCAATGCGACAATTGAGGGATGAGCACCGCACCCTCCACCCTCACCATTACCCGCCCTGACGATTGGCATATCCACCTGCGCGACGGCGCCGCTTTGGCTACCACCGTGCCGCATGCTGCGCAGCAGTTTGCACGTGCCATCGTCATGCCTAACTTGAAGCCGCCAGTCACCACGGCCGAGTTGGCGCAGGCCTATAAAGACCGCATTCTGGCCGCTGTGCCGCAAGGCCTCACGTTTGAGCCCTTGATGACGCTGTACCTGACAGACAACTTGGCCCCGGCCGAGATCGCACGTGCCAAGGCCGCTGGCGTGGTAGCTTGCAAGCTGTACCCCGCTGGTGCTACGACCAACAGCGACTACGGCGTGACCGATATCAAAAAGATCTACCCCACGCTAGAGGCCATGCAGCGCGAAGGCATGCTGCTCCTGGTGCATGGAGAAGTCACCGGCAACGATATCGACTTGTTCGACCGCGAAGCCGCTTTTATCGACCAGCATATGATTCCGCTGCGCCGTGATTTCCCCGAGCTGAAGATTGTGTTTGAGCACATCACCACTAAGGAAGCAGCTGAGTATGTGAGCGGCAGCAATGGTTTCACCGGCGCCACCATCACGCCACAGCACTTGCTCTACAACCGCAACGCCATCTTTACCGGTGGTATTCGCCCACATTACTACTGCCTGCCAGTTTTGAAGCGCGAAGAGCACCGCTTGGCGCTCGTCAAGGCGGCAACCAGCGGCAATGCCAAGTTCTTCTTGGGTACCGACAGCGCACCGCACGCAGCGCATTTGAAGGAACATGCCACCGGTTGCGCAGGCTGCTACAGCGCACACGCGGCCATAGAAATGTACGCCGAGGTGTTTGACAACGCAGGTGCACTGGACAAGCTGGAGGCTTTTGCCAGCCTTAACGGCCCAGACTTTTACAATCTACCGCGCAACCAAGAACGCATCACCTTGGTGCGTGAGTCGTGGATGCCCGCTGAATCCTTCCCCTTTGGCGAGGCAGAGTTGAAGCCGTTGCGCTCGGGCGAAGCCTTGCCTTGGAAACTGCAATTGGCGTAAATAGAGTTGCTATCCAATAAATAGCTGCTGGCGCCTATTTATAAGGCGCTAGCGGCCTTTTTATATGAATGTACTGTTTGCGCCTGCGGCCTGCGTTTGGCAACCCATACATTGGCAAGCGCCATGGATGCAGCCATATCAAAGGCTGGGCGTGCAAATCATGGCTGCTGCAGCGCAGCCGACAGTGGCGGATCAGCTCAACGCCTTGAACCAGCAGCAAGACTGCGGTCGCCGTTTTGTGCCGCAGGCTGATCTACCGGACGGTGAGGCGTATGAGGCCTTTATCGCCCGCACCGGCTGTGTGCCTACGCGCGAGCACTTGCACGATGCGCTGAATGGCCTGGTGTGGCATCGTTTTCAACGCACCAAGGCACGCCTCAACGCCTTGCAAGCCCAGGCCATTGCCGTCCAAGGCGTGGGAGCAGAGCGTGGACCGCTGCGCGATGCGCTTACCTTGCTGGATGAGAACGGTGCTATTTTTGTGGCGCCTGATGCGCTGTGGCAGGCGCTGCGCGCGCGCCAGTGGCGGCGCCTGTTTGTGGATTTACGCCCGCTGTGGGCGGATGCGCAACTCATTTTGCTGGGCCATGCGCTATTGGAGAAGCTGGTGCAGCCGAGAAAACCAATCACGGCACATGTTTTTTGCCCACCACAAAGACTGTGCTTGGGGGACAATATCGACACCGTCATCGCAGATTCCCTGGACGCGGCGCACCTCGCCTCCAAACCATTTACTCCATTGCCAGTGTTGGGCACGCCAGGGTGGAGCCAGGAAAACGAGAATTTTTCCTTCTACGATGACGCTTGCGTATTTCGCGCGGCACGGTTTAAATAATCACGATAACAAAAAATTGGTGCCAAAAGCGTGGCAAGACCTTGAATTAGCAAGATTTTGTCCCCAGTTAGCGATCAATGCGTTCCCCTTTTGGAGAAAATCCCTCAATGAAACGAATCTTTCTGTTTTTGCTTACTAACGTTGCCGTTGTGGTGGTGCTGGGCATTGTTGCCAGCCTGCTGGGCGTTAACCGTTACTTGACCGCCAATGGCCTGAACTTAGGGGCCTTGCTGGGCTTTGCCTTCGTCATGGGCTTTGGTGGCGCCATCATCTCCCTCTTGATCAGCAAGCCCGTTGCCAAGATGAGCATGGGCGTGCAGATCATCAATCAGCCTCAAAACGCCGACCAGGCCTGGATCGTCGAGACGGTGCGTCGCTTCTCTGAGCAAGCCGGTATCGGCATGCCAGAAGTGGGTATCTATGAAGGCGAGGCCAATGCGTTTGCCACGGGTGCGTTCAAAAACTCGGCTCTGGTCGCCGTGTCTACCGGTTTGCTGCAAGGCATGACGCGTGAAGAAGTCGAGGCTGTGATTGGCCACGAAATCGCCCACGTTGCCAATGGCGACATGGTGACCATGGCGTTGATCCAGGGCGTGATGAACACCTTCGTTGTGTTCCTGTCGCGGGTGATTGGCTACGCCATCGATTCCTTCCTGCGCCGCAACAACGAAGAAAGCTCGGGCCCTGGTATTGGCTACATGGTGACCACCATCGTGCTCGATATTCTGTTTGGCTTCTTGGCGGGCATCATCGTGGCCTGGTTCTCGCGCCAGCGTGAGTTCCGTGCCGACGCAGGCGCCGCCCAGCTGATGGGGCGCAAACAGCCGATGATCAATGCCCTGTACCGCTTGGGTGGCATGCAACCCGGTGCTCTGCCGCAAAACATGCAGGCCATGGGTATCACGGGTAATCTGGGCAAGCTGTTTAGCTCGCACCCTCCGATTGAAGAGCGCGTGGCTGCCCTGCAAAACCAGCAAGCGCAGTAATCCGTAGCCGCTACCAAGCAAAAAGCACCGACTGATGTCGGTGCTTTTTTTATGCTGCTCAGGCGTTTAACGGATGGAGTAGTTGAGCTGAAACATCAACGCCGATTTGCCCAGCAGGTTGATTTGGCCACCCCAATTGTCGTTGACTTGCCATCCCACAGCAGGGATGGCAGTGACACCCCAGCCGTTTTTGTTGTTCAGTGGAATCTTCTTGTGATATGGGTATTTATAGCCATGGATGATGCCGCCCGTCAGCTTGAAGAAGAGCTGTGGCGTGCTGTCAAGCGGCTGGAGCTGCCAGCCATAGTAGCCATATTGGCTGAACTGCCCAAACGAGTTGCTGAACAGCGCAAGGCCAGCAACCTGGTTGTCATTGAGCTGCTTTTCTGCATTCAGCAGCCAAACATACGAGTGCTTCTTGCTGTCAGGCTCCCAGTCGTACTCTTTCTTGGCATCCGAGAAATGGAAAGTGTATGGCGCTACACCCAGTGTCCAGCCGCTCAAGGCGTTGTCGTTGGCAGCTTGGGTGATGGGGCTGAGACTGGTGAGCACCACGGCCAGGCAAGCGCCTGTCAGTGAGCGCATAGAGGATGGTGGCATTGCGCGGTTTCCTGCAAATCAAGGGGGATTTCTCGATTCTAGGAAGAGCTGGAGTGAAGCACAAACCTGTGCCGCGCAAATGCTGCATCGCAGCGAATAGCCAGCACCTTAAGCTGGTGTTAATGTAAGTAGCTGGCTTTTACCGTGCATTGCGCCACAGCAATAGCCGAAACGGCAGCAGCATCAGCACGCCCATGGCCAGCTTCACACCGAGATCACCCAGTGCCCAGCTCACCCACGGCAGCGGCTCGCCGGCAAAGGCAATCGACCAGAACACGGCAGTATCAAGGCATGCTGCCAGCAGGGTGGCCAGCAGTGGTGCGCGCCACCAGTTGCCGTGGCGCAAGCGGTTAAAAACGCTGATATCGAGCAACTGCGACACGATAAAGGCCATGCCAGATGCCGCCGCAATGCGCGGTGGTGCCAGCATGGCCGATACGGCCACGGCCACCGCAAAACCGGCCCAGGCGATACGCCGGGCCATGGCGGGGCCGTGCTGGCGATTGGTCCATTCGCTCACCAAAAAGGCAAATGGGTAAGTAAACGCCCCCCAGGTCAACCAGTCGTTGATGGGGTACTGCACCAGGATATTGGACGACAACACCACCACCACCATGGCAGCGGTGGCTGTCAGCAGTGCAGCGCGCAGCGAGGCAGAACTCATGCCGCGCCGCCTGATCCGCGCATGCCTGACGATGGCACGGCCACGCCCAAAATAGCGCAGGCCACGGCCTCGCCTACCTTGATACCGTCTACCCCTGCCGACAAAATACCGCCCGCATAGCTGGCACCTTCGCCCGCTGGGTACAGGCCGCGCGTGTTGTCGCTTTGGAAGTCTGCACCCCGGCCAATTTTGACGGGCGACGAGGTGCGCGTCTCCACGCCAGTCAAGATCGCGTCTTGCATGTCGTATCCGCGGATTTTTTTACCAAATGCGGGCAGGGCCTCGCGCATGGCCTCAATTGCGTAGCTGGGCAGGGCCTGGTGCAAATCGCCCAGGGTGATGCCGGGCTTGTATGAGGGCTCCACTCCGCCGAAATCGGTAGAAGGCGTACCTGCCACAAAGTCGCCCACCAACTGGCCGGGCGCGCTGTAGTCTTTGCCGCCCAGAACATAGGCTTTCGACTCCAGCTGGCGTTGCAGCACAATGCCGGACAGTGGGTGAAACTCGCCTTTTTTCAGCTGCTCAACCCCCAGGGTCTTGCCATCAAAGGCCCAGGCAAAGCTCTCCGCATCTTGCGGGTAGTCCACCGGGTCAATGGCGCAGACCATGCCAGCGTTGGCATTGCGCTCAGCGCGGGAGTACTGGCTCATGCCATTGGTCACCACACGTTCGGGCTCGCTGGTGGCGGCCACTACGGTGCCGCCGGGGCACATGCAAAAGCTATACACAGCGCGGCCATTTGTTGCGTGGTGCACCAGCTTGTAATCGGCTGCGCCTAGCAGAGGGTGGCCAGCATCCTTGCCCCAGCGGGCGCGGTCAATCACGCTTTGCGGGTGTTCAATGCGGAAGCCAATGGAGAACGGCTTGGCCTCCATGGCCACGCCGCGCTCGTAGAACATGGTGAAGGTGTCGCGCGCGCTGTGGCCCAGCGCCATTACGGCATGGTGGGTGGGCAGGTGGTAGCTATCGCCGGTGGCTTGGTTCAGCACTTGCAGACCGGTGAGCTGGCGCTGGCCGTCAACCTCTTGCACTTGCACATCAGTCACGCGCTGCTCAAAGCGGATCTCGCCGCCTAGGCGCGTGATCTCTTTGCGTATACCTTCCACCAGCTTGACCAGCTTGAAGGTGCCGATATGCGGGTGGGCCGCAAACAAAATCTCGGGTGGCGCGCCGTAGGTGACGAATTCATCAAGCACCTTGCGGCCCAAATGGCGCGGGTCCTTGATCTGGCTATAAAGCTTGCCGTCCGAGAAGGTGCCTGCACCGCCTTCGCCAAACTGTACGTTGGATTCGGGCGTCAATTCGCGCTTGCGCCACAGGCGCCAGGTGTCCTTGGTGCGCTCTCGCACGGTTTTTCCGCGCTCCAGCACGATGGGTTTAAACCCCATCTGCGCCAGCACTAGCCCGGCAAACATGCCGCAGGGGCCAAAGCCCACAACCACGGGGCGTTCGTCGTAATCCGCAGGTGCCATGCCTACGGGCTTCCACGTCATGTCGGGCGTGGGGTTCACATGAGGGTGGCCGGCGAACTGGGCCAGCAGCGCAGGCTCTTGGCTTGCGTTGGCCAGCGTGACGTCAACAATATAAACGGCCAGCAGTGCAGCTTTGCGCGCATCAAAACTACGCTTGTGCACATGTATCTGCGCGATGGCTTGGGGCGCAATGCCTAGACGCTCGGCCGACAGCGCAATCAGCTGCTCAGTGGGCTGGAGTTCGGTGTGGTTCTCGGGGTGGTAGGGCACCGCCGCGAGGGGGAGTTTCAGTTCTGCAATTCGGATCATGGCTTGTACCTATCAAGCAAGGGCTGGCATGGTAAGGCAAAGTCTCTCACCCGGCTGGCGCTTGCAGCAGAGGCCCTGTGCGCCACTGGGTGTGGGTAAATAATTTATTGATAGCTAATAAATGAGCAGGGACGAGCGTTGGTGCCTGTTTTTACTGCTTAGCTAAAGGCGTTGTATAGCGAGGTAAGCATGCAGAGCGGCAGTCGCATTGCAGCCCGCGCCCGTGCCGGATGCCGCAATCAGTCGCTATCATGGCAATCAACCTATTTTGATAGCACCATGCCCCGATTCCTGCACACCGCCGACTGGCAGATTGGCCGCGCCTTCACCACGTTTGACCCCGAAGTCGCCCCGTTTTTAGCGGAGGCCCGCTTTGCTGCCGTAGAGCAGTTGGCCCAGCTGGCCACGCAGCATGCGGTAGATGCCGTGCTGGTGGCAGGTGATGTGTTTGACGCACAAACCGTGTCTGATAAAACCATTCGCCGCCTGTTCAACGCCATGGCGGGGTTTGGTGGGCCGTGGCTCTTGATCAGCGGTAACCACGACGCTGCTTTGGCCGAGAGCGTGTGGACCCGGGCGCAGCGCCTGGGGTGTATGTCCGCCAACGTGCATTTGCTGATGACGCCCGAGATCAAGCTATTCGCACAGTTTGCCGTGCTGCCTGCCCCGCTGACCCAGCGCCACACCTACGGCGACCTGACAGCGTGGATGGACCATGCCGAGACTCCCGCAGGCTTGCTGCGCATTGGTATCGCGCACGGTAGCGTACAAGGCCTGCTGCATGACGGCATTGATTCAGCCAACCCGATTGCCCCGGATCGCCCAGAGCGCGCGCAGCTAGATTGGTTGGCGCTGGGTGACTGGCATGGCGCCAAGCAAGTCAACGCCCGCATGGCCTACAGCGGCACGCCTGAGCCCGATCGCTACCCCAACAACGAACCCGGCTATGCCTTGCTGGTAAACATTGCTGCGCCGGGCGCGGAGCCGCAGGTGCAACGCTTGCCGGTGGCGCAGTACCGCTGGCAAAGCAAGGCTTGGTCGCTCCAGCTGGCGAGTGATTTGGATGCCTTGCTGGAATGGCTAGGCGCTTTGCAAGCGGCCGATGTGGTGCAACTGCATTTAAGTGGCCAGCTGGATTGGGCGCAGCACCAGCAGCTGCAAGCGGCGCTGGGGGTGGCTGAGGCGCGTGTGCGCAGTCTCGATCTGGATACCCAGGACCTGCGTATGGCACCTACTGACGAGGACTTGGCGGCGCTGCAAGCCGATGGCTATGTGGGCGAGTTACTGGCAGAGCTGCGCGCAGAAAGCGCCGCTGGTGCAGATGGCGCGCAAGCGGCCCTGGCGCTGCTGGCCAGCACGCTGCTGCATACCCAAACCCCGGTGCAGACAGGCGGTGCCGCATGAGCGCAAATTTCTACATCCGGCGTATTGCTCTACAGCAGCTGCGTAAATTCGATGCGCTGGAGATAGACGCCCTCTCGCCCGGCCTCAACATCATCGCTGGGCCTAACGGTGCGGGTAAAAGCTCGCTGGCGCGGGCAATTCGAGCGGCGTTTCTGGACCGCTATGGCTCCAGCTCGGCGGCAGATCTGATGCCCATCGGCAATAGCGGCGCGGCGCCGACGGTGGCGCTGGATTTTGCCCTGCATGGCAAGCCGCACCAACTGACCAAAACCTTTATCAAGAAAAAGCGCTGCGACCTGTACATAGGCAGCAGCCTGCGCAGCGAACAAGATGCAGAAGACTATTTGGCCGAGCAGCTAGGCTTTGGTTTTGGCAAGCGCGGCAGTGGTGAGGAGCACTGGGGCGTGCCCGGCCTGCTGTGGGTGGAGCAAGGCGCAGCGCCAGGCCAGCTGGCCGCACGCGTGGGCCATGCCAGCCCGCAATTGGGCGCGGCTTTGCATGCCCAGGCAGGTGGTGCAGCGCCGGTAGATGGCGTCGTCGCCAGTCTGGCCGCCACCACGGGTGATGCGCTGATCGCGCAGTTGGAGCAAGCGCTGAACTGCCTGGTCAGCCGCGCCAACCGCAAACCCACGGGCGACTATGCAGTGCTGCTGGACAAGCTGGATACACAGCGGGCACAGCTGCACCAACAGCAGCAGCGCGTGCAAGACTACCGCGCGCAGGTTGATGAGTTGCAGCAACTACTAGGCGCCGAACAAGACGACGCTGCCAAGCGGCCAGATCTGCAATGGCAAGCCGAGTTGATGCAGGCGCAAGAGCGTATTGCCGCCTTGCAGCAGTTGCAGCAAAAGCAGCAACAGGCCCAGGCACAGACGGCCCAGCTGCAAACCACGATAGATGCGCTGCAGCGCGAGCTGCAGCAGCAACACCAGCAGCAGCGCAAGTTGCAAGAGCGCCAAGCGGCCATGCAAAGTGCAGAGCAAGCGCATCAGCAAGCGGGCGCCGCTGTGCGGCAAGCGCAGACAGGTAGCGCTGCCATGCAACAAGAGCTAGCAGCCGCCAACCAGCAGTGGCAAACCGCACAGCAAACGCGTGAGCGCCAGGCGCTGCAAGCGCGATGGGATGATGGCCGGCGCCAACTGCAGCGCCTGCAAGCCAGCAGTGATGTGGCACAGCAGCAACTGCAAAAATTGCAGCTGCTGGCGCCCGACCTATCTGTTCTAGCGCTCGAAAAGGCTGATATTGAAAAGCTCAAGAAGCTGGAAGATGCCGCACTCAAAGCGGCGTTGCAGCGCGACGCCGTAGCAACGCGCCTGCAGTTTGCGCTGCCAGGCTCTCAAATGCTGGCCTGGCAGTCGGGTGAACAGGCGGGGCAGCTCAGCGGCGAGGGCGAGGCCTGGCTGGATGGCGCCACCGACATCACCCTGCCCGGTGGCGGCAGTCTGCGTATCACGCCCGGTGGCGCGCAAGTGGCTGGTGTTGCGCAGCGCCATGCAGATGCAGAAGCCGCGCTCGCCCAACATTTGCAGCACTTGCAAGTGGCCAGCCGCGCAGAGGCCGAGCAACGATGGGAGCGCCGCCAGCAGCTAGAGGCCGAGCAGCGTGTTGCCCAGCAATTGCTGGCGGCACAAGCACCGCAAGGTATAGATGCCTTGCAGCTAGAGCTGCGGCAGCTCAGCACTCAGTTACAGGGTTTGCAAGCCCAGCTGCAAACACTGCCCGCCAAAAGTGAGGGCGCTGATCTGGATTGGCCTGCTGCACAAACCGCGCAGCAGGCCGCTACCCAGGCTTTGCAACAGGCTCAGGCTGCAGAGCATGCGGCCCGCCAGCAACTGGCCGTCGCGGCGCAGCAACTGCAGTCAGCCGCAGCCGAGCTGGCTGCTGCACAGCATGGCTTGCAAGAGCCAGCGGCTGTTGCTCGCGTGCAAGCCGCACAAAAGCAGTTGGTGGTGGCTGAGGCGGAGCTGGCCCAGTTGCAACAGCAACTGCTGCACACCCAGGCCGCGCTGCAAGCGCCCGATACCCAGTTTGCTGCGCAGGATGCCGAGCGCCTGACGCGCAGCCTGCAAGCCCATGCCGAGCAGCAGCGCGCGCGCAGTTTGCGTACGGCCCACTTGCGGGCCGCGCTGGAGGCCGCCGGGGCTCAAGGTTTGGAAGAAGAGAACGCAGCCTTGGCTGGTGAGATTGCGCACGGCGAGCGCCGCGCTGCTGCCATAGCCAGCCGCGTGCAGGCTTTGGTGACCTTGGTGGATCGCCTTAAAGCCAAGCGCGCAGCAGCACTGCGGCGCCTGCAAGCGCCGCTGGATGCGCGCATGCAACACTACCTGCAATTGCTGCTGCCTGGCGCTCGTATGGAGCTGGATGCGCAACTGCTGCCCCAGGCCGTTCTGCCAGCCAACGCAGCCATTACGCCAGATGGCGCAGCGCGACGTGTGCTGGGTGATGTGGCTGCATTGAGCTATGGCACGCAAGAGCAGCTTGCCATCATCAGTCGCCTGGCCTATGCCGATTTGCTGCGCGACGCGGGCCAGCCAACTTTGCTGATGCTGGATGATGCGTTGACTTTTAGTGACCCGCAGCGCCTGGCACAGATGAAGCGTGTGCTGTATGACGGGGCTACGCGCCATCAAATTCTGCTGCTGACTTGCCACCCTGACAACTGGTCCGACATGGGCGTAGCTCTGCGCCAGCTACCGGGGGCTTGATCGCATGGTGGCATCTGTTATCCCTTGGTTGTTGCATTGGCAGCTGGTGCCTGATGGGCCTGTGCAGGTACGGGAATCAGGTGTAGTGCAGCCGGTGCGCACGGCCGATGGCCAATCTGCGGTGCTCAAAATCATGGTCGATGCACAAGAACGCTTGGGCGCCCAGCTGCTGCAAGCGTGGCAAGGTGATGGCGCCGCACGGGTGCTGGCGCTAGCGGAAGATGCCTTGTTGATGGAGCGCTTGCCCGGCCCGGCGGCATTGGCATTGGCCCAGTCGGGTGATGCGATGGCTGCCGTGCAGGCCGTATGTGATTGCGCAGCCGAGCTGCATGCCCATGCGCCGCTGCCGTTGGCGGCCCAGTTGCCCAGCGTGGCGCAGTGGCTGCAGGCGCTGGAATCGTACCCAGCAAGCTTTGGTACGGGGCGTGATGTGATGGCGCAATGTGCACAGCTGGCACGCCAACTGCTGGCACAGCCCGATGCCACACAGGTTTTGCACGGAGATCTGCACCAGGACAATGTTTTGCGCGCTGCCGATGGCTCGTGGAAGGCCATTGACCCCAAAGGCGTGGTGGGCGAGCGTAGTTTTGAGCTGGCATTGCTGTTGTGCAACCCTGAGCAGCCGTGGGCGGATAGAGCAGCCTTGCTGGCCGCCGCAGCGCATATAGCCAATGCCAGTGCGTTTGACTTGCAGCGTTTGCTGCAATGGGCGGCTGTGCGCGCCGCATTGTCTGCTGCCTGGTTTGCAGAAGATGGTGCGACCCAGCGAGTGCATGCGCAGCAGGAGCTGGCACAAAGGATTCTCTCCGAGTTGTTGAAAAAATGATTAGAGATAATTTTTTGATTGTTGTTATCTATAATGCGCCGCAGCGTGATTGTTGCTCGCGGTGGGTGGCAGCGCAATGCGGCGGCGCGCAACACAAGCGCAGCCCGTGGAGGGTAAGCACATGAACAAGTTATCGAGCATGGTGGCCGTTGTAGCGATGATTGCAGGAGTGGGCCTGGTGGGCTGCGGCAAGAAAGACGAGGTGGCTACCGCTGGCGCACCTGCTGCTGCGCCAGCGGTAGCGGCGCAAAAAGTGCAGCCCGGCAAGTGGACCGCCACCACCGAGATGAGTGGCCCCATGGGCGCACAAGCGCTGGCAGGTATGGAGCAGGCCTTCAAGAGCATGACGCCTGAGCAGAAGAAGGCTGCGAACCTGGACAACGCCCGCATCGAAGGCGGCAAGCTGATCCAAGAGATGTGCATCACGCCAGAGATGGCGACCAAGACGCTGCAAGCGCTGGCCGATTCGCAATTGCAAAGCGTGCCTGGCTGCCAGGCACCTGAGATCAAAACTGATGGAAACAAAGAATCGATGAAATTCAGCTGCGGCGAAGGCAAGATGAGCATGAGCTTGGAAGCTGTCTACACATCGCCGACCGAGAACACGGTAACCAGCGCCATGGATATGGGCGGCCAAGGCATGAAGACCACGGTAACCAGCAAGCGCACCGGCGACTGCTGAATCTAGCCAGAGCGAAGCTCCAACCCCACTGCGAAGTAGCGCCGTTACCCGAGCCGGGGCACGCCAGCCGCCGGCGCTCAGTGCTAACAGCGATCAAAAAACCTGCCCAGAGCGATCTGCGGCAGGTTTTTACGTTTTTGCCTTAGGTCTGATGCGGTTGGTGCTGGTCGTGCAATACATATAAAAATAGCTGCTAACACCCACTAGGTGGGCGTTAGCAGCTATTAATTTAGTAGTTATGTGAGGCCGCTTATAGCGGCCCGTCAATCGGCTCGGCCAAAAAGCCGCCGCTTTGGTGGGCCCACAGCTTGGCGTAGATGCCGCCGCGTGCCAGCAGTTGCTGGTGCGTGCCCTCTTCCACGATATGGCCCTTGTCCATCACGATCAAACGATCCATCGCGGCGATGGTGGACAGGCGGTGCGCAATCGCAATCACCGTCTTGCCGTGCATCAGGCTGTCCAGGCTCTCCTGGATCGCGGCTTCCACTTCGCTATCTAGTGCGCTGGTGGCTTCGTCCAGAAGCAAAATAGGCGCGTCCTTCAGCATCACACGGGCAATCGCCACGCGCTGGCGCTGTCCGCCAGAGAGCTTGACGCCGCGCTCACCCACCTGGGCGTCATAGCCGGTGCGGCCAAAGCGGTCGGTCAGCGTGTTGATGAAGTCTGCAGACTCTGAGCGCTCGGCCGCACGGCGCATGTCTTCCTCGCTCGCATCGGGGCGGCCGTACAGAATGTTGTCGCGCATGGAGCGATGCAGCAAAGATGTGTCCTGCGTCACCATGCCAATGGCGGCGCGCAGGCTGTCCTGCGTGACATGGGCAATGTCTTGACCATCAATACGAATCTGGCCACCTGCCACATCGTGAAAGCGCAGCAGCAGGTTGACCAAGGTGGATTTGCCTGCACCGGATCGGCCAATCAGGCCAATGCGTTCGCCAGGTTTGATGGTGAGTTGCAGGCGGTCGATTACCGGGCGGCCCGCGTCTTTGTATGCAAAGCTCACGTTGTCAAACTCGATCTGACCTTGGCTGACCACCAGCGGCTTGGCGTCGGCGGCGTCCACAATAGTGCGGGGTTTGGTCAAGGTGTTGATGCCGTCCTGGATGGTGCCCACGTTCTCAAACAAGCCCGTCATCTGCCACATCACCCAGTGCGAATAGCCCATCAGACGCAGCGCCATTGCGATCACTGCTGCCACCACGCCGGGGCTGGCCTGGCCGTTGATCCACAGGTACAGTGCCGTGCCGGTAGAGCCCAGCAGCAGCAAGGTAATCATCAAGTGGTTGGTGATCTCGAACTGGCTCACCAGGCGCATTTGCGCATGGCCGGTTTGCTTGAAGGCGTCCATCGCGCTGCGGGCGTAATCGGCTTCGCGGCGGGTATGTGCAAACAGCTTGACGGTTGCGATGTTGGTGTAGGCATCGGTCACGCGGCCGGTCATCAGCGCACGTGCATCGGCCTGTGCCTTGCCAATCTTGCCCAGGCGCGGCACAAAGTAAAAGCAGGCGCCAATATAGGCCAGCAGCCACAGCAAAAACGGCAGCATCAGACGCACTTCAAAGCTGGCGGCCAGGATCAAGATGCCGATCATGTAGACGCTGACGCCCACCAGCACATCGACGATCAAGAACACCACTTCGCGCACCGACAGCGCGGTCTGCATGATCTTGGTGGTGATGCGGCCAGCAAACTCGTCCGCGTAGAACGACATGCTTTGGCCCAGCATCAGCTTGTGGAAGACCCAGCGCAGCCGCATAGGGAAGTTGATGGCCAAGACCTGGTGCATGACCATGGTGTGAAGACCCAGCAAGACCGCACTGCCCAGCAAGATGGCCATGAGACCAAAAACCGTGCCGCGTTGCTCTGCCCAGAAATTGCTGGGCGATACAGTGCCTAGCCAGTCCACCACATGGCCCATGACGGCGAAAAGCGCAGCCTCATAGACCGCTAGCAAGGCGGATGTGAGGGTGAGCAAACCAATCCAGCCCCGCATGCCTTGCGTGCAGGCCCACATAAAAGCAACGAATCCCTTGGGGGGTACCTTGGGCTCGGCAGAGGGATACGGCGGCACACGCCGCTCAAACCATGAAAACACTGAAAACGCTCCTGTTCAGCAGGCCGTCCACTCGCGGTGTGGCCTTGCGTTAGGGGGAAAGGGTGGTGCATGTGCATGCGCCTGGCTGGGGTGTCGCCTTGCGTTGGTACGACTGGAGCCGTGAGCGGCCTCTTACCCTGGCTAGCAAGCCTGCGGTGGCTTGCCTGGAGAATGTGCACAAGTCTAGCGGTGGCGGCAAAGGGCAGCATGATTGCCGACCGAACCCGGATGTCTTTTAATGTTTTTGCATTGCCGCAATGCATAAAAAAAGCGACTGCACGCAGCCGCCTTGTGTCGGGGAGGGGCGGTGCTTAGAAGGTGATGACCTTGTCGGCTGCCACCACCCAGTCCGCCAGCTCAGGCAGGGTGCCGATGCTGACGCCGTCAATCAGTGTCAAATCGACCAAGCCGCGTGCCATGGCGCAGGTGCGGCACAGCTTGATGGTGGCGCCCGCTTGCACCAAGGTCTGCACCTGCGCTTGCAGGCCATTGCCTGCACCATCTTGCTGGCCGGGCAGGGCCACCACGGTGGCGTCCGACATCAAAAACACCTGCAACTGCGGCGCATCATCGCGCCCAGCCAGTGCATTGGCCACGCGCAGGGCCGACAGGCAGCGCTCGCTACCATAGGGCGCGGCGTGCACGATCATCACGATTTTCTGGGTCATGGTGGAGGCCTTTTAACGGCGAATCAGGTAGCGGATTGTTGGGCCGTCTTGTTGAATCTCCAGCACTTCATAGCCGTAGTTTTTGCAATCCAGCGGAATGTTGTTGATGGATTGTGGGCAGTCGGACACTACTTCCAGAATTTGGCCGGGTTGCAGGCTGGGCATGGCCTCTAGCGTAGCAACGGCTGGATAGGGGCAGGGCTCGCCCACCATGTCCAGGCGGAAGTCGGGTACGTATTTGTCTTGGCTCATGGATAACTCCTGAAGAACGTGGTGGCGGGTTTAAACGGCAGCTTGCTTGAGCGCTGCGGTTTGGCGGGCTTTTTTGGCGAAGAAGTGCTTCTCCCACCAGATGACCAAGGCTAGCGACACGCCCAGCATCACATAGGTCACGACCAGGCCACCTTGCGGGCCCAATTCCTTCAGCAGGTTGACCTTGTCGTAGTTGATGGCGATGGCGGGGGCCAGATCGTCCCACACCAGGGCCAGCAAGGTGGAGCCGATCACATTGCCCAGGCCCACCCACCAGTAGTGCACCTGGCCTTCGACGGCGCGGTACATCCAGCCGGTCTCGCAGCCGCCAGCCAGCACAATGCCAAAGCCAAACAGCAAGCCACCGATAACGGCGTTGGGGCCGGCCCAGAATATTTTGGGATCCATGCCCAGCTGCACATAGCTATAGACGCCGATGGTGCCCGCCGCCATGCCAAAGATGATGGCCTTGGCCATTTGTGTGCGGCCGGTAATCCACAGATCGCGAAAGGCTGAGGTAAAGCACACTTGGGCGCGTTCGATGATCAGGCCGAACATCAGGCCAAACAGCGCAGCAAAGCCGAGCTTGGGTGCATCAAAAATCTTGGCCACGGCCCAGACTACAAAGGCCAGGAACAGGGCCATGCCGATACGAAAGCGCTTCTTCGCCTGCGCTTCGCGGGCCGAAAGTGGCTGGGCAGCCGTCACTTTTTGCAGTTTGACCGGAATGCGGAAGATGGGCAGCAGGCTGACCTTGGCACCAGCCAGCGAGCCGATGGCGGTGGCAATGGCAAAAAACCAGGCGTGTAGCGAGAACTGAGGAATGCCAGTGAAGAATGCCGCCAGATTGCAGCCCATGGCCAGACGTGCGCCAAAACCAGCGATGATGCCGCCCACAATTGCCTGGAACACGCGAATACGGTGGTTGGGCATGCGCAGCTTGACGTTGTTGGCCCACAGTGCTGCCGAGAAGCAGCCGACAAACATGCCGATGATCATCACCCCGTCTACACGGGTGAGGGGCGTGCCCTCGAGGCCAATCACCTTGAAGTAGCCCCAATTGGACAAATCCACGCCCAGGAACTGCAGCGCATGACCGCCCCAGCGAGTGAACTCGCCCGTCACCGCCCAGAAGGTGCCAGTCAGGCCAAAGTAGTAGGCCGATAAGACGCCCGCCGCAATTACGGCGGGCACGGGCGACCAAAAGCGCACCAGGTATTGGTGCTTGAAGTCTTGCCAGCTATTCATCAATTACTTTCTCTTGCCACGCGGGTGTGCGCAGCGCATTTCCAGCCCCAAAACCCAAAAACGCAAACTCCAATCTGGCGTTTGCGTTTGTTTATAAGCCAAGGGCTGGCGATAACAAGGTGCCTATCTACAGGCGCACCCAAGCAGGTCATCAACGCGCTTGGGTAGGGCGGGATTATCCTCCGCAAGCGGTTTCGCAGTCTTTTTGTGGGGCACAGAGCGTGCGGAAGGCGGCACAATCGACGGCAATCAAACCCATAAGGAGATCATCGATGGAGCCAATGCATGGCTGGGCGCCAATCGTCTACGAAGGCTTTCCCGCCTGGTGCAAATGCTGGGCAGACGGCACCTCGGCCGTTGTGGCCGAACAGGGCGCGCAGCTGCTGTCGTGGAAGACGCCTGATGGCCGCGAGCATTTGTACCTGAGCCCTGCTAGTGCGCGTGATGGGCATACGGCCATCCGCGGTGGCGTGCCGGTGTGCTTTCCGCAGTTCAATATGCGCGGGCCGCTGCCCAAGCACGGCTTTGTGCGCAATCTGCCGTGGCAGATGGCCGATGCGGGCGAGGGCTTTATCCAGCTGCGTTTAGTCGATGGTGCGCAAACCCGCCTGTTTTGGCCCGAGGCTTTTGAGGCCCTGCTGCGCGTAGATGTAAGCGCCACCCAACTGACTGTCACGCTGGATGTGTGCAACACCGGTGCAACACCCTGGGCCATGACCTGCGCGCTGCACACCTATTTGCAGGTGGACGATGTCACCCGCACCCAGCTGGCGGGCCTGCAGGGTGCAGCGTGCTGGGATTCGCTGGTGGACAGCCGCTTTACCGAGAGTGCTGATTGCATCGACTTTGGCGCTGCGCCCGGCGCGGGCTTTGACCGCGTGTTCTCTACTTCTGACGGTGCGGGCAGAGTGCTAAAACTTTCGCAGCTGCCAGTGCCCGGTGCGCGGTCGCTAGGAATAGAAAATAGCCAAAATTCCAGCGAGGTAGTGGTCTGGAACCCCGGCGCTGAGCTGTCGCGCGAGCTGGCCGATATACCGGACGACGGTTGGCGCCACATGCTGTGCGTAGAGGCCGCCAGCATTGATTCCCCGCAAAGCGTGCTGCCGGGCCAGAATTGGCAATTGAAGCAAACGCTGACTATTGCGAAATAGACGGCGGTAAAACGCTATAGCACGTCAAAGCGACAGGATTAGAGCTGCTCGCACAGCGCTTTTGCTGCGTTAGACGGATAATGGCGCCCGTCTTTGTTGCATGCGCAGCCATTTGGTTGCGCTTTTTTCTATGTCGGGTTCTGCTCCCCGTTCTACTGCTGCTGCGCCTACCGAGCTGCGCCGCGACCTCAAGGCCCGCCATCTGTCGATGATTGCCATCGGCGGCTCGATAGGCACGGGCTTGTTTGTGGCTTCGGGTGCCACCATTGCCCAAGCCGGGCCGGGCGGCGCATTGCTGGCCTATGCCGTTATTGGCCTGATGGTCTATTTTTTGATGACCAGTCTGGGTGAGTTGGCGGCTTTCATGCCCGTATCAGGCTCGTTTGCCACCTATGGCGCGCGCTATGTGGACGAAGGCTTTGGCTTTGCCCTGGGCTGGAACTATTGGTACAACTGGGCGATCACGATTGCGGTCGATCTGGTGGCGTCACAGCTGGTCATGGCTTATTGGCTGCCCGATGTGCCGGGCTATTGGTGGAGTGCGCTGTTCCTGCTGCTGATGGTGGCGCTGAATGCCATATCGGTGCGCGGTTTTGGCGAGGCCGAATACTGGTTTGCCGCCATCAAAGTGACCACGGTGGTGATTTTTATCGCGTTGGGCGTGGCGATGATTTTCGGCATTTTGCAAGGCGGCCCGCCAGGCGGCGTATGGGGTGCGATGTCGAACTGGCACGTGGCGGATGGCCCATTTGCAGGCGGTTTTGCCGCGCTAATTGGCGTGGCGATGATTGTGGGCTTCTCGTTTCAAGGTACCGAGCTGATCGGCATTGCGGCAGCAGAATCCGAAAACCCTGCCAAAAATATTCCCCGCGCGGTGCGCCAGGTGTTTTGGCGAATCTTGCTTTTTTACGTGCTGGCGATTGCTGTCATTGGCTCACTCATCCCCTATACCGATCCGCAATTGCTGCGCAACCAGGTGGGCGACATCAGCGTGAGCCCGTTCACCCTGGTGTTTGAGAAGGCGGGCTTGCTGTCGGCCGCTGTCATCATGAATGCGGTGGTGCTGACCTCGGTGCTATCGGCAGGCAACTCGGGCATGTATGCCTCTACCCGCATGCTCTACACCTTGGCTTGCCAGGGCATGGCGCCCAAGGTGTTTGCTCGCTTGTCGGGCCATGGCGTGCCGGTGATGGCTTTGCTGGCGACGACGGTGATGGCGGGCCTGTGCTTCTTCAGCTTTTTGTTTAGCCCCAAATCGGTGTATTTGTGGCTGCTCAACCTGTCGGGCATGACGGGCTTCATCGCCTGGCTGGGTATTGCCATTAGCCACTACCGGTTCCGCAAAGGCTTCATCGCTCAGGGTAATGATGTGTCGCAGCTGCCTTATGTGTCGCCCTGGTTCCCGCTGGGCCCCATTTTTGCGTTTGTGCTGTGCCTCATCATCACGCTGGGCCAGAACTACGAGGCGTTTTTGCAAGACAAGATCGACTGGGGCGGCGTGGTTGCCACTTATATCGGGCTGCCGGTGTTCTTGCTGATCTGGTGGTGCTACCGCCTGGCCAAGGGGGCTCGCACGGTGCGCTATGGTGATATGCGTTTTGATGGCGCAATTACGAACGTAGCTATCAATAAGTGAGTTATTGACGGCTACTGGTGGGGCGCTAAAGCTTCGTTTGATCAATAAAAAAGCAAGTCGATTGACTTGCTTTTTTATTGGGCGCACACAGCTTATTAGAGCGCAGGTGGCATTGGCTGACGGCCAATCGACACGTAGCCCAGGCCGTAGCTGGCCACCAAGGCGGGGTCGTACAGGTTGCGGCCATCAAATACCATTTTGTCCTGCAGGCGGGTGGCTAACTGGTCAAAATCCGGTGCGCGGAAGACTTGCCATTCCGTCACAATCGCCAGGCAATCGGCGCCTTGCAGGGCGGTGTCCAGGCTGTCTGCCAGCTTGAAATCAGGGCGCTCGCCGTAGATACGATGCGCTTCTTTCATCGCCACGGGGTCGTAGGCCTGTACTTTGGCGCCTGCCGCCCACAAGGCCTCTAGCAAGTTGCGGCTGGGCGCTTCGCGCATGTCGTCGGTGTTGGGTTTGAAGGCCAGGCCCCACACAGCCACGGTTTTGCCCGCCACACTGCCGCCGTAGAAGGCACTGATACGATCAAACAGCACATTGCGCTGGGCCTCGTTGCGCGCCTCAACCGCGTTGAGCAACAGCGGGTCAAAGCCAGCATCTTGTGCGGTGCGCACCAGGGCTTTTACATCTTTGGGAAAGCAGCTGCCGCCATAGCCTACGCCGGGGTAGATAAAGTGGTAGCCAATGCGCGGATCGCTGCCAATGCCGCGGCGCACAGCCTCTACATTGGCGCCCAGGCGCTCGGCCAGGTTGGCGATCTCATTCATGAAGCTGATCTTGGTGGCCAGCATGGCGTTGGCGGCGTACTTGGTCAGCTCGGCACTGCGCACGTCCATCACCACGATACGATCATGGTTGCGGTTAAACGGCGCATATAGCTCGCGCAGTTTGGCCTCAGATGCAGGGTTGCTGGTGCCGATAATGATGCGGTCGGGCCGCTGGCAATCGGCTACGGCCGCGCCTTCTTTTAAAAACTCGGGGTTGGATACCACGTCAAAATCATGCTGCGCACCACGCGTGGCCAGGCCTTCGGCCATCACGGCATGCACCTTGTCGGCCGTACCCACGGGGACGGTTGATTTGTTGATGACGATGCGCGGGCCATCCATATGTTGGGCAATGGTGCGGGCCACAGTCAGCACGTATTGCAGGTCGGCGCTACCGTCTTCGTCAGGCGGTGTGCCCACGGCCAAAAAGATGACCTGGCTGTGCTTCACGCCCTCAGCCGCATCGGTAGTAAAGCGCAGGCGGCCGTTGCCATGGTTGGCGGTGACGAGCTTGTCCAGACCTGGCTCATGGATGGGGATTTGCCCCGCTTGCAGCGCGGCTACCTTGGCGGCGTCCACATCCACACAGAGTACCTGGTGGCCTACATCGGCCAGAACGGCCCCTTGCACCAGGCCTACATAGCCGGTTCCAAAAACAGTGACTTTCATACGCGGTAAAACTTGCGGTACCAGTCCACAAAATGCTGGACACCGGCTTGAACAGTGGTCGATGGGGCAAAGTTAACCCAGGCTTGCAGGGCACGGGTGTCAGCCGAGGTGCTGTGCATATCGCCCGGCTGGATGGGCAGCATACGCTTGTGAGCGCTGGTGCCCAGTGCGGACTCTAGCGCTGCAATGTAGTCCATCAGCACCGTGGGGCGGCTGTTGCCAATATTAAAGATGCGATAGGGCGCCGTGCTGGCCCCGGGGTTGGGGTGATTTGCATCGTAGCTGGCATCGGGCGTGGCGGGTTTGGCTAGCACGCGCAAGATGCCTTCGACGATATCGTCGATATAGGTAAAGTCACGCACCAGCTCGCCGTTGCCATACACGTCAATGCTGTCACCTGCCAGGATGGCCTTGGTGAACTTGAACAACGCCATGTCAGGCCGCCCCCAGGGGCCGTACACCGTGAAAAAGCGCAGCCCCGTAGTGGGGATGTTGTAGAGGTGTGAGTAGGTGTGCGCCATCAGCTCGTTGGCCTTTTTGGTGGCTGCGTAGTAGCTGATGGGGTGGTCAACTGCATCGCTTTCGGCATACGGCAGCTTGGCGTTACCACCATAAACGCTGGAGCTACTGGCATACACCAAATGCTGCACCTGGTGCTTGCGGCAGTTTTGCAAGATATTGCCAAAGCCCAGCAGGTTGCTGTCGGTGTAGTCGTCAGGCTGGTCGATGGAGTAGCGCACACCGGCTTGGGCGGCCAGATGGAGTACTCGCGTGGGTGTGACCTCATCAAACAAAGCAGCCAGACCGGCGCGGTCAGCCACATCTAGTTTGACAAAGCGAAAGTTGGCGTAGCCTTGCAACTGTGCGAGGCGCGCGTCTTTCAGCGCCACATCGTAGTAGCTATTGAGGTTGTCTACGCCGACAACGGTGGCACCTTGCGCCAGCAGGCGCTTTGCGCAGTGCATGCCTATGAAACCGGCTGCGCCGGTGAGTAAAACAGTGGTCATGGTTTTGGGGCGGTGACAGCATTGGCTGGCAGCCACAGGTATTGGTAGCGCATGGGCGGTGTGCTGGCGCGCATATGCAGGTAGGGAATAGCCAGCGACTGCAGAGGCACAGCGGGGAGGCTGGCAAAAACCGTGTCCCACCAGTCGGGTGTCGCCTTGTCCATGCGGGCGATAACGAGCAGGCCCGCACCTGACTGTGCTGCTTGATCACGTGCCTTGGCAATGCAGTTGGCCATGTGGGAAAACTCGGGGTTGCAGGCTATCGCTTGGGCTTGCGGAAAGCGCGAGCGCAGCATGGCAGCCACCATGTGGTCCGATCCCAAAATAACACCTCGGCCTTGGTAACCCGCTGCAGACAGGCGCTGCGCGAGCTGCGTCACAGGGTGGTTTAGCTCGTCGGGCTCACCGCGCCAATCTGATTGCCATGGGCGCAGGGCAGCTAGTACCAGGAACAGCATGGCAAAAAACAGCACGGCCCAGGTGTAGCCACGGCCCACGCTATCAGTCAGCAGGGCGGGGCGCCAGGCGTAGAGCGCCAGTGGCGCAATGGCAGTGAGTGGCAGTACCCAGCGCTGGCGGAAGTTGCTGACATCACCCACCAGCACCATGCCAACCAGCACGACAAACACCAGGGCCAGGTAGCGACCCAGCAGCGGCCAGGCCCAGGCGCGCCAATCAGGCGCAGTAGCCGGTGTTGAACGGTAGGCCGGGCTCCACAAGCGGCTACGGTAGCTGGCCAGCACCACAATCAGCCACAGGCCCAATGTGGCAAAAACCGCTTTGGCCAGCGCCCCCAGGCCCTTGATATGCGAGACCTGAGTCGAGATATTCATCTTGGTCAGGGTTTCGGTAGTGGCTTCTTGCCAGTGGTGCAGCAGCCAGTAGCCATGGGGCGCAAAAATGAGCAGACCCACCAGCGGCGCCAACCAAAACCCACGGCCCAGCAAGGCGCGGCGCACTTGCGGCACCGACATGGCAGCTACAAAAAACAAGCCAATCAGCAGGGCGAAGCTGTACTTGGCGAGCATGCCAAAGCCGCAAAAAATGCCCAGCCATACAAAATTAATAGCAGCTGGCGCCTGTACCTGGCGCAGCGCCACCCACCAAGCGCCAAAACACATGGCGGTGACCAGCACGGTATGGGTCTGGTCGCGCACGCTATCCCAGCCAAAGGGCAGCATCAGCAGCAAACTCCCCGCCACCCAGAACGCGCCCTTGGCAGGCAACAGCACACGCCCGGCCTGCCAGGCCAGCACATAGGCCAGCACGATCAGACTGTGTTTGACAAGTGCCAGCGACAGCACTGACGGCCCAAAAATCTGGTTCACACCCCATTGCAGCCAGCTGTAAGCTGGTGGCTGCGATCCATAGCCCAGCAAAAACTGCTGCGACCAAATGATTTGCTCGGATTCGTCCCACTTCATGCCGTCGGCGATCAGCACACGAGCGGCAATATGGGCACAGGCCAGTGCCAGCAACCACACCAAGGGGTGTTGGTAGAGCGACTGCTGCCAGTCTTTGGTGGGGGCTGCGAGAGTGGGCGTCATGGCATCAACAGGGGCGCCAACGCAAGACGGGTTGGCCTGGACAGAGCGGGTGCGGCCTGTCGCATCAGCAGCAGGGGGCGGGGTGAATCAGGTAGTATAGGCGACCGCAGTTTTGTCAAAGCTATCAGCGCCGTGTCTTCTTTCTCCCCCGCCGTATCTATCGTCGTCCCTATCTATAACGAGTTTGACAATCTGACCGCCTTGGTCGATCGGATTGATGCCGCCATGCGCTCGCAGCCATTGAGCTACGAGCTGATCGCGGTGGATGACGGATCCAAAGACGACAGCGCCAAACGCCTGCTAGAGCTGGCCGCTACCCGACCATGGTTGCGCCCAGTGATCTTGGCGCGCAATTACGGCCAGTCGAGTGCATTGCAAGCTGGTTTTGACCGAGTACAAGGCAAGTATGTGGTGACCTTGGATGCCGACCTGCAAAACGAGCCGGATGACATCCCGCTGCTGCTGAACCGTTTGGAAACCGACCCGAGTGTAGACATGGTTTCTGGCTGGCGCAAAGACCGTCAGGACGCCGCCATCTCGCGCAAGCTACCATCCAAAATAGCCAACCGACTGATCTCGAACGCCACGGGCGTGCAGCTGCACGACTATGGCTGTGCGCTCAAGGCTTACCGCCGCCACATCATCGATCGCGTGCATTTGTATGGCGAGCTGCACCGCTTCATTCCATCACTGGCGCGTGATGCTGGTGCCCGCATTACTGAGGTGCCGGTACGCCACCATGCGCGCACGGCGGGTGTGTCCAAGTACGGCATCGACCGCACATTCCGCGTCATTCTCGACCTGATCCTGATGGTGTTTTTGATGCGCTACCGCCAACGCCCGCTGCACGCCTTTGGCGGCCTGGGCCTGTGGCTGGCGACACCGGGCTTTTTGATTTTGGCCTATCTCTTTGTTATCAAGCTGATGGGCGAGAGCATTGGCGGGCGCCCGTTGTTGATTGTGGGCGTGATGCTGGTGCTGATGGGCATGACCTTTGTTGCCGCTGGCCTGATTGGTGAAATGCTGACCCGTGTGTACTACGAATCTGGCGGTGGTCGCCAGTACTATGCGGACGACTACCGCATTGGCGGCACGGCCGATGCACCGCAAATGGTGCGAGTTGAAGCCCCGCGCGCAGACCACCCCGCTGCTAAAACCCCCGCGTGAATCGCACCCAAAAAGCTGTTATTAAAGCCATCAGCGGCGCCTTGCTATTAGGCGCCGTTGCCTATTTTGCTGACCCGGCTGCGCTGTGGGCGCGGTTGCGCGCTGCCAATGGCTGGTGGTTGGCGGCGGGCCTGTGTGCGGCGATAGCCTCGAATGTGGTGTCGGCCTGGCGCTGGCGTGCTTTGGCGCAGTGGTTGGGTGCGCACATGCGCTGGGCAGATGCGCTGCGCTGGTACTTTCAGGCCATTGGCCTGAACGCCTTGCTACCGGGCGCCGTGGTGGGCGGCGATGTGTACCGCGCTGTGATGCTGCAGCGTACTGGGCAAGGCAAGGCGGCATCATCACTGTCGGTGTTGTTAGACCGCGTGAGCGGCCTGTGGATGTTGTGCGCGCTGGGCGCCATGGGGGCGGCGGTGGCTGCACCTGCCCTGGCGCCGCTGCTACGCATGCCGCAGACCTGGTTTGTTGCCATCTTGCTGCTGGGCACAGTGCTGTGGGTCGCCCTGCCTTGGGGCTTGCTGTGGTGGCTGGGCCGGCGCGATGCCGCCAAACTGCCGGCATGGCTTGCGCCCTTGCTGCAAGCGGCTGCGCGGCCTGATTTCAATATACAAATGCTGATTCAGGCGGCGGCGTCTGCCTTGGTGCAAATTTTGTCGGCTGGCGCGTTGGCGCTGGGCGGGCTGGCATTGGGCATTCAGCTGCCGATGGCGGCGTGGGCCTTTGCCATGGCGCCTATCTTTTTGATGGCAGCCCTGCCGGTGAGCGTAGGCGGCTGGGGTACGCGTGAGGCTGCCAGCGCCGCTGCCTTGGCGCCGTTTGGCGTACCGACAGCGGTGGCCGTGGGCGTGGGCTTGATCTATGGCCTGTACGCCTTGGTACAGGGCGCCATGGGGGCATTGGCCTTTGGCCTGCCCAGTCGCAAAGCGCGCGAGGCGGATGCCGTCAAGGAATAATTTCCGAGTAAAAAGCCCCCTGGCGACCTACAGGCGGGCGCTAGCAGCTATTAAATCAATAGTTATCAACAAAAAAGCAAGCCTATGTGGCTTGCTTTTTCTAGGGGCGTGTGCAGGCGCTGCTTACACGGCGGTGATGGACACTGCCTTGGCGTTCAAGTACGCCTCCATCGCCTCTGGGCCGCCTTCGCTGCCATAGCCCGAATCCTTGATGCCACCGAAAGGGAACTCGGCCGTTGGCGTGGCGGGTTGGTTGATCCAGATCATGCCCGATTCCACCTGGTGGCTGAGCATCTGTACGTTCTTGTACGAGCGGGTATAGGCGTAAGCAGCCAGACCGAAAGGCAGGCGGTTGGCTTCGGCGATCGCATCTTCCAGCTTGTCGAAAGTGCGGATAGCGGCAATGGGGCCAAAAGGTTCGTCGTTGAAAACCGAGGCGTCTAGCGGTACATCGGCCAGCACGGTGGGGGCGAAAAAGTTACCTTCGCTGCCCACCCGTGCACCGCCGGTGGCTACTTTGGCGCCCTTGGCGGCAGCGTCTTCCACCACTTTTGCCATGGCTGTCAGACGGCGGGCGTTGGCCAGCGGGCCCAGGCTGGTGCCATCGGCCAAGCCGTCGCCCAGCTTCAGGCTCTCGGCGCGCTTGGTGAATTCGGCCACAAACTGGTCGCGTAGGCTGCTGTGCACCAAGAAGCGAGTAGGCGAGATGCAGACTTGACCCGCGTTGCGGAACTTGGCGGCTGATGTGGCCTTGATCGCCAGCTCCACATCCGCGTCTTCAGCGATGATCACCGGCGCATGGCCGCCCAGCTCCATGGTTACGCGCTTCATGTGCGCGCCCGCCAGAGCAGCCAGTTGTTTGCCTACGGCGGTAGAGCCGGTAAACGTTACCTTGCGGATGATGGGGTGGGGGATCAGGTACTCTGAAATCTCGGAGGGCGAGCCATACAGCAGCCCCAGCACGCCCTTGGGCATGCCTGCGTCGATAAAGCACTGCAGCAGGGCTGCAGGCGATGCCGGGGTTTCCTCAGGCGCCTTCAGCAAGAAGGAGCAGCCCGTGCCCAGCGCCGCGCCCAGCTTGCGCACGACTTGGTTGACAGGGAAGTTCCAGGGCGTGAACGCGGCGATCGGGCCCACAGGCTCCTTAATCACCAATTGCTGCACGTTGGCCATGCGTGCGGGCACGATGCGGCCATACACGCGCAAGCCTTCGTCGGCAAACCACTCAATAATGCCGGCGCCGGCAACCACTTCGCCTTTGGCTTCAGGGAACGGCTTGCCTTGCTCCATCGTCAGCAAACGGCCGATATCGTCGGCGCGCTCGCGCAGCAGGGCAGCGGCTTTGCGCATGATGCCAGCGCGTTCAATCGCAGGCATCAGGCGCCATACATTAAAACCGGCTCGGGTAGCAGCCAACGCGCGGTCCATGTCCTTTTTGGTGGCGTGTGCGACCTTGCCGATAGGCTTGCCAGTTGCAGGGTTCACCACATCAATCGTCTTGCCATCCGAGGCATCGCACCATTCGTTGTTGATCAAAAGGCGGGTATCGGGGTACGCAGTCGTCATGGCCGTAGTTCCTTGAATGTCTTGGTGAAAATCCAGTGATTGGGCCCGGTCGCAGGGCTGGCAAAAGAGTGCAGCGGTGCGTGCAAAAACGGGCCCACTCATGCTAACCGCAAGCGCACAGGCGCACAGTCGCCATTGTTTAGAGCGGCTGACAAAAACCTTGATACATCGTTGCTTCGTCTTGCCGTACTTTTTACTGTATGCGGGTTCACGCCTTGTCTCAGTCGCAAACCCGTGGTTTGCTGGCTTGCGTCAGTCGAGCCTGTAACTGCTGGCACAGTGCAGCGCACAATTTCTCCACAATGTGGTCGCAGGCCCGTGGTACAACTGGGGCTTTGCGCAGTGTGCGCTGCGCATCTTGCCTTGATAATGCAAGCCATGGGCGCGGCACCGCTGCGCTGCTATTGGATGACGAAAGCTTTCAGACCATGTCTTTGATCCGTACCAGTTCTGCTGTTGTGACCGTGCTTGCCGCCCTGCTGGCAGGCTGCGCCACAACAGATACCGCCAAGTCCACTGATGCTGCACCGGCAACTGCTACCGCTGCAGCGCCCGGCGCCGCCTTGCCCGCCGCAGGCTGTACCGGCAACGCCTGCGACAGCGCGCCGCAACTGCTCACCGGCGCATCGCCACGCTACCCCTACCCAGCAGGCTCGCTGGCGCAGCCTGCCAGCGTGCGAGTGCAGTTCGTGGTGAACGCAGATGGCAGCGTGAGCGATGTGAAAACGCTGACCACCACATCCAAAGACATGGCCAGCGAAGTAGAGCGCTCCGTGCGTCAGTGGAAGTACCGCCCCGCAATGAAGAACAACCAGCCGCTCAAGGTGATCTTGCAGCAGCAGTTTGACTTCAAACCCTAGTGTGAGTAAAAAACGCCCGCAGCATATATGCTGTGGGCGCTAATAGCTATTAATTTAATAGCTATTGAGCCAGAATGCGCTCCGCCAGCTGGATAAAGCCTTCGCCGCGCTCACCGGGCGTTACATAACGAGGCAGATGCGCCAGTTGCGGCACAAAGCGCGCAATATTGGCCACACCAAAGCTGTTTTCAAAGTGCTCAAACATGAGCTGGTCGTTGGTCGAATCGCCGATATAGCACCACTGACCCAGCTCTGCATCCACATCGCGCCCGAGCAGCGTCTTCACAATCCAACGCGCCCCTTCCAGCTTGTTATGGCTGCCAAACCAGCCATTGATGTGGATAGAGCTGACTGTGGCGTTCATACCTGCATCGCGCATGATTTGTACGCACTGGTCAATCTGTGCCTGAGCCATCTGCGTGAACTCGCTGTGGTCCACGGCGATATCGCATTCACGGCCGGCAGAATCTGTGGCGCGCATCGCACCTGGTACCGTTGCCTCGATTTGCGCCAGCACGGCCTGCATCTTGGCAAAGTTGGCGATTCGGGTGGCGTCGTCCTGCTGGTAGAGTTTGTCCAGCCCGCCCAGGGCATTACGGCGCAGTGCCACCGCCCCGTTTTCCGCCACGATGGCATCCACGGGCCACTCTTGCGCAAAAGGCACACTCCAGCCCACAGGGCGTCCCGTGATCGGAATCACCGTCAGGCCCTTGGCCTTGAGCGCTGCGATGGATTGCACCACTGCGGCGGGCACCACGCCTTCGGTGGTGAGGGTGTCATCAATATCGGTCAACAGGCCAACAATGGGGCCGTGGGAAGGATTCCAAGTATCAAGAGCTTGCATTGCGGAAAAAAAACGGGGCTATTCAAAGATGCGAGGTGTTATTTTGAGGGCAGGATGCCGATCTGGCTTGGTTTCAGGGTTTCAGCAGGCCACTCCCACTTGCTGGAGAGGGTGCTTTGTCGAGTTCCAATAGCGCATTGGGTAGGCAGAAATCATCAACGCAAATAGGCTTTCAGGCGCAGGGCAGGAGCCTCCACCAGACGCCAGGACAGCCAGCCAGCCCCAAGCGTGAGTATGACGACCACGATGAGGCTGGTGGTAAAGCCTAGATCCGGGGCCAGCGCACGCACGGTCTGCTGAATCGGAAACGCATAGAGGTACACCCCATACGATACATCACCGAATCGACCTGCCTGAGACAGCAGAGGCCACGACGCGGTACCAACCGCCAGCAATGTAGCAGGCATGAACAGCAGAAGCGCCGAATACGAAAAACCAAGCGCGTATGCCACGAGTGCACAAGCGCAGGCGACTGCCGCAAACAGTGCCCGTCGCTGCAAAAACTGCTTGTCGAATGCAGCAATCAGGGAGCCAAAGACGAAGTAGGCTGGAAATTCCCAGTAATGGTGCATGGAACCTGTCAAATCCACAGTCATCGACGAGAGAAACCAGACCAGGTAAGCCAAGCAGAGCAGCGCCCAAACTATCCGCAATCGCAGCAATCCCAACAGGCCGCAGGCCGTAAGCATTGCATAGCAGCCCACCTCCATAGGGATGGTCCACAGTGAGCCATTGATGGTGTTGGCTAACGGGTGAGTGGCAAAAACGCCTGGCAAATTGAGATGTGTTTGCAGCATGATGTTGCGCAAGTAGTCCCAGGTCGTGGCGCTTTGCCAATAATCATGCAACGGGACCTTGGTAAATAGGGGGCCCAATACCAACACGGCAAGCAGGACCACCACAACCAAAGCGGGCCAGATACGTAAGGCACGCTTGGCCGCAAATGGCAGCAGTCTTGGCTGCGCCCACCAGCTCAGGGTGACCAAATAGCCGCTGATGACGAAAAAGGCCATGACTGCGGCCCCTCCGATCATAGGTACATTCATCCATTCAGGAGGTGCTGTAGCAGTGATAGGAAATTGATGGCTGTAGAGCACAGCCAAGGCCGCAAAAAGTCGCAGTGCATTGAAATTATTGACTTGGCGCAAATCCATTGGTTTCATGCGCTCCGTAGATAAGTTCCATCCATGGCCTCATCCGACTCTGGATGCTGGCCGCCGATATCTGTTGCAGGGATGAGCATCGGTGATACACAACGCCGTGCATTCCATTTGCATTTATGCAATGGTGGGCTATTCATCGCCATGGATCTAGTTCTCCTGCCGCTTGCGGTACAGCAGCCGGCTCAGGCCCAGATAGTTGATCGCCATGCCCGCGACGGTGCCAGCAGCCACGTACAGCATGAGCCACCATGGGTCTTGCGGCAGCAGCCAGGCCAACAGCGAGTAGACGCCAAGGTTCACTGCACCGCCGCCAAGCATCAGCCCCAGGTAGCGCAGGTACTCGGCTCCCAGTCCGCCAGACGCATTGCGGCCGGCAAAGGAAATATTCCGGTTGATCAGCCATGTCGTGGTGGCTGCCAGCCAGAATGATATGGCGCGCGCGGCATAGACCCCCAATACGTCACGCAGCAGGGTCAGTACGCCCACGTCCACCAGAAAAGCCAAACCGCCCGCAACCAGAAACCAGAGAAACGAGCGGCTGATTCCGAGTGACTTCACTTTCCAGCTGCCGTGCTTGCCAGGTAGGCAAATTGCTTGGCCTCACGGCGAGCCAGGGTGATGGCCTGCAGAATCAGTCCCGTGACAAATGAGATGCCACCACACACCACCAAGGCGGTTACCAGGCCCAGGGTTGGAAAGCGCCGTACCAATCCGGTATGGCTGTACTCGATCAGGATGGGCGCAGCCAGGAGCAGCGCCAACAGGGCCAGCGCTGCACCCAGCAAGCCAAAAAACTGCAGCGGTTTTTCACTCACAACAAGCCGGCCAATGGTCTTGAGAATGCGCCAGCCATCGCGATACGTTGACAGCTTGCTCGCGGATCCCTCGGGCCTTGCTCCATAGGGCGTGTCGATTTCGGTGCAAGGCATGCGCAACTCCAGAGCGTGCACGTTCAGCTCGGTCTCGATCTCGAAACCATGCGAATGCGCAGGGAACGATTTGACATAGCGCCGCGAAAACACCCGGTAGCCGGAGAGCATGTCGCGGAAGCTGCCGCCAAAGATTTTCTGTACCGTGCCCGTCAGCAGCTTGTTGCCCCAACGATGGCCCGGCCGGTAGGTTTCTCCCTTGTCACCCGGTTCTGGCTCGGCTTCCACGCGCGCGCCCACAACCATGTCCAGTTGCTGGTCGATCAGCCTGTCGATCAGAATGCGCACAGATGGGGCGTGGTAGGTCGCATCGCCATCGGCCATCACATACACATCTGCGTCCACATCGGCGAACATGCGGCGCACCACATTGCCTTTGCCCTTGAGATTGACGTTACGTAAATGCGCACCGACTTCAATGGCCAACTCAGCGGTTCGATCGGTCGAGAGATTGTTGAAAATGTAGATTTCCGCTTCGGGCAACGCCTCGCGAAAGCCCTCGACCACCGGGCGCACCGTCAACTCCTCGTTGTGGCAGGGAAGGATGACGGCAATGCGCAGGTTGTGATAGAGCTGGACTGGTTGTTGTGCACTCATTTTCAGGATTCTTCTCAATCATTCAGGCAGTTGCTGCATTGTGCACGCTGTTTTTGCGGTTCTTGAGGCGCTGGGCAACGCTCCATAGCACCACGACCGGAAATGCAAGGGACAGAGGTACTGCAGGGTATAGGTAGAGGATGTAGTTGCTCGGGATCGATGTTGCTTCCAGAAAGCCAAGCAATGCGATCCGGGTTGCCAGGGCGGCGGCCAAGCTGGCAGCTAGCATCCAGGCAACATCGGGCATGCGCCTTTTGACAAGCAATACCGCCGTCCACAGAAACCACAAGGCAAAAGCCATTGGCAGTGCCACTGCCGACGCCTTGCTCATGGCGGTTGCGATCCATTGAGCAAGCTGGAGTCGCAATGTATCGCGCGGCGATGTCAGGTCCACTTCCAGCGGCGGCGGGTCGGCCATGGGGGCAATCGGACCGTTGGTCACGACCTCGAACAACCTCAGATGCAGTGGCTGACCCACGCTGTGATAGGACTTGAGCGTTGCGTGATCCAGGGTTGCAAGCGTCCAGAAGACCTGCCCGGAAGCCTTGATGGCATCGAGTGCATAACCCTCATGCCACGGTGGCACCATGGTGGCGCGCGGCGGGAGGCAGTCGTCGGGACGCTGGCGACAGCCGGCGTCGATTTCTGCGGCCAGCCTGCGGTAGAAAGACTGTGCTTCTTGGGGGCTTTGGTAGTGTCCTGTGGTTGCAACGGCGCGGCGCAACGCCCACATGAACCAGCCCGACAGAATTTCAGGGCAAGGGGAAGTCTGGGTCTGCGCGCAGCCTCCTTGGCGCCAGAATTCGCCTCCATCACCCTCGAAATATGGCTTCAACTCACGAGCTGCCGCACTCATGGCATAGGCGCGCTCGCGGGCATCCTTGGGAAATGGGACATAACGCTGCCAGTGATCGTGGCGAATACGGGTGAGTGCGCCATAGCCACCCAGAAAATCGCTCGAGCGGAAATCGTTGTTGCGGAACACTCCGTAGACCGCATAGTTGGTCGTATTGACTGCGCTGACCATCACCGTAGCCAACACAATGGGTAGTGCAACAAAGGCCAATGCAGGCCGCCACTGACGCTGCAGCACATGGCGCTGCGCCCACAGCCAATAGGCCAGCAGCAATGCCAGCGCGGGCAGAAGCCATACACCTTCTTCCCGGGTCAGCCAGAACCATCCGCCTACCAGCCCCATGGCGAGCAGTGGGCGCCATTGCGCACGCAACTGCGCGGCTGGCAAGGCCTGTGTCGCTGCAAGCACCCAGCAGCGCAGGCCCAGGGTCAGCAGCAGCAAGGTTTGCGATACATAGATGCCCTCGCGCATCACACGGCCTCCCGATTGCTCCAACCATGCTGCTGGCTGGAAGGCCATCACGGCAAACAGCACCAATGCAAAAAGCCGGGAACGCAACATCTGCCCGGCGGTATGTGCAAAAAAGGCCGCCGATGCCAGATACAGGGCGTGCTCCGAGAACTTCAAAGGCAGAGCCGTTGCATGATTGAGCAACAGAAAAAGGGGATAGCCGACTCCTTTGGCATGCGTGAGTTCGTTGTAGTTGCCCAGCCAGTGGCCCATTCCGATTTCAGCCGCAAGACGCACAAACAGCAGATCATCATGCGCGGCCCAGCCCACGGCCAGTATTGGAAAGGCCATGCGCAGCCAGAGGGACAGTGCACTCACGAGTGCGATCCATCCCCAATAAGAAAGAGGCGAGCGCATCCAAGCTGTCTTGCTGACAGCAAAGGGCGAGGGATGAAGGTTTTCAACGATTGACATCGGCGTTGCGCAACTCACAAGACGATTTGGAACAGGAATTGGCTTCTAAGCGAGTTTTCGGCCAACGGCGATAAATTTTCTCTCGATCAACTCATAAATTATATTAGAAAATATAAATATGGTCAGATATGCTAGGGCAATCGAGAAATTTCCCATCGATGCATTGAATTTTTGAACAAAAAATATAATGACCGGAAAATGGATCAGATAGACAGAGTAAGATATTTTTCCAATACGGGGGAGAATCTTGTCTTTCGTAGGCGGTGCACGCAGCACCTTGATCAGCAAAGCACCAAGGCCGAGACCCGTTAAGAATATAGGTGACGGCAGCCTCCCTTGGTAAACACCGATAAAAATAATAAATGCTACGATGGTTGCATTGATGAGAGTTTCATTGATGCGAAAGAAGAAGTCACGATAAAAATAGATGCACCCGCCAAGTATGAAGAAGAACATCTGTGCGGGAAATGCATTGTTGATGATGATCCCAACCTGGCCAGGATCTGCTGGATTTTTCAACGATGCAAATCCATTGGCAAACCATGCATTGAAATAACCGTGTGCTGCGAGATAGCTCCATGATGTGGATATCAGAATGCTGGCAATCAGCCACCAAAGAGCCCAGCGTCCTTTGCCAAGTATGAATATTGGTGCGATAAAGTACCAGATCAATTCAACCGTCAAGGTCCAGGAGACATGCAGAACATCATATTCAATCAGCGCCTTAGGTGAGAGTTGTTGAAAGTTGATGATATTCAGAAGGAGTGCAAGCCAATCTTGATTGGGCTTCAGGAAAATTCCTGCAGGTATTGCGAGCAGCAGGTATGTGAGCCAGTATGCAGGGAAAATTCTGAATAGGCGATGGATGGCGTATTTTTTTAGATTGCTTCTGCAAGCACTGTCAGTAATCAAAAATCCGCTGATGATGAAAAAAAGTTCTACACCCAGCAGCCCGCCATAGTCGCCAATAAAAGGAATATTGAATCCCGTTACGGCCTTCGTGTGATGCGCGACAACTCCGATCACAGCGATCGCTCGCAGCATATCCATATTGACAAGGTGAGTCTCTCTTGGATTTTTAATTTCTTGCATTTAGGCTTTGAATTTATAATCTGGAGTTTGAAGATTGATTTTTAGAATATGTATTATCATAAAATCAAGGTGGCGCAGTTTCGCAAGACGGAAGATTGCCCGGATTTTCGAGAAGGGTACGGATCTGGGTTTTTATGTCTAATGCAATCAGTGAAAGACAATCAAAGGGCTTCTTGTCGAGGGTTGGAATCAATAACTTGAATCCATTCAATGAAGAAATTACCCCGCTGGTGTTGAGCGGCAGATCAGGTCGAATTATAGGAGTGACTTCTGATTTACCTGTGATCTGAGGTTGGGATATTATTTCAATTGCATGAAAATCTGGCGCACTTTCCCAGCCTCCCCATCCGCTGATGAGTAACGCAGTGGGGCGTTGCTTTTCAATACTGAATCCACCTGTTTTCTTGATGTTGTCAAGATAACCACCGACCGCAATCGCATGGTCCACTTTAAATCCCGTGCAGTACAGGCCGAATGAAAGCATGGCTGCGACCGCATCGCTGGCACCAAATTTCTTGAAAAGAAATGCGTAGCCACCAATGAAGAGCGCAAAGATAGCAAACCAGTGGAATGAATAGGCATAGGCCGGATTTATCAATCCATAAAGCCACATTGTGGGCTTGAAGGCGATGCCCCAATCAGCGATTGGTAAACCGTAATTGATGCGCAGGTCTTCTTCGTACAGCGATGTCTTGTTATAACGCTCGAATTGGTTGCGCACTGTTGCTTGCGTCAAAGGCGTCACGACCGCCCATTCATCCGCACGAATCGATCGCGGCTTTCCTAGCGTGGGGCTGATATCCTGGTAGCCATAGTGATTGCTGAGCGCGTAGGCATAAGAGGAGGGAGACCAACTGTGGCTCACATACACTGCACCAACGATCAGCCAAAAAGAGAAAAAAAGCGTCCGCCAACTTATTTTTTTCATTAATCACCCAGTGAAATTATTTCTGTGACCAAGAGCGCCTTTCGAATCTACGAGGGGCTGCCCCTGGTTGAAAATCCAGGCAATGATCTGCCTATTTCCCAAGGTACCTGTCTAATTGGCTCGAATACTTTGCATGGTGAAGACTTCGCTGGTGTCCTGTCGGGCGGATGCGAAGAGAGGTTGTAAGTCGTTGCGTTGCTGCTTTATCCAGCGCCGTGCTTGGAGCGGAACAGAGCGGATGGTACAACGTATCTTCAAGATTAATTTGGAAGATCTTTAGTTTTAGATATTTTTTGGATAACGTGAATCGCTGCTCTGGGGAAAGGCGAAGCCGCAACCAGCACTTCATATTATGTGCAAATGCGCCAAGTGGAGGAGGGTGAGCCATGATCGTTTCGTCCCTTCTGCGGCCTTTTAGGTGGTACGCAGAAGGATTGCTCCTGATGCGATGCTCGATAGCTGTCAGGGAGAGTCGGAGCCATGTCCCGAAAAATTCGTGCGAGCCAGTGCTAGTGCAGGCTGCGATGGCCATGGCGCATGAATGCACCGCCCACAAATCATGGAAACAGGGCACGGTAATCGTGCCTGGGTGAAGTCTGGGCACAAGACCTGCGCTTTTGGCAGTCTTCCCGCGAAGTTACGGCAGGTAAGGTGCCGTGATCTGGAGTACCGGGCCCCCACCATCGGCTCTTGGTGGCCGATGGCGCTGCCTCTGGGCGAGAGGGTCTATCCGTTGGCCTGCAATTCCAATCCCGCATGCTCCCGCAGCGGATGGAAGTGGATCTTGGGAAAGCGCTCCTGCGCCAGTCGCACGTCGTACGGGCTGGTGCACAGATAGGCCAAGGTATTGGCCGCATCGTGTGCCAGGCGCATGGGGTAAGCGTTCTCGAACTCACGTAGCTCGGCGGGTGTGTCGGCGGTAATCCAGCGCGCACCGGTGTATTGGCAGCCTTCCAGGCGAACGTCGCAGTCGTATTCGGTCTTCAGGCGATGCTGTACCACTTCAAACTGCAACTGACCTACAGCGCCCAGCAGCATATTGCCGCCGACATCGGGCCTGAAAACCTGGATCGCACCTTCTTCGCCCAGCTGCATCAAACCTTGTTGCAGCTGTTTGGTGCGCAGCGGATTCTTCAACACCACGGTCATGAACAATTCAGGCGCGAAGAAAGGCAGGCCGGTGAACTGCAGGCTGGGACCGTCGGTGATCGAATCGCCCAGCTGCACGCCGCCGTGGATGGTAAAGCCGATGATGTCGCCGGCGTAGGCTTCATCCACCGCCTCACGGCGTTGTGACATAAAGGTGACCACGCTGGTGGGGCGCAGTTCTTTGCTGGTGCGCTGCACCTTCATCTTCATGCCGGGCGTGTACTTTCCGCTGGCCACGCGCACAAAAGCGATGCGGTCGCGGTGGTTGGCGTCCATATTGGCCTGCACTTTGAAGACCACGCCTGAGAAGCCCTTGTCCTCGGGGCGAATGATCTTTTCTTCGCGTTGGCGGTTGACTTCGGTATAGGCAATACGCGGTCCAGGCGGGGGCGACATGTCGACCACGGCATCCAGTACTTCCATGACACCGAAGTTGTTCACACCTGAGCCAAAAAACACGGGCGTCAGCTTACCGGCCAGAAAGGCCGCGTGATCCCACTCTGCCGATGCGCCTACGGCCAGCTCCATGCTCTCCAGCGCATCGTCGTAGGCCTTTCCGAAGCGAGTGCGTAGCTTGTCGCCTTCGGACAGGGGAACGACTTCAAAATCCTTGGGGCCACGGTCACTACCGGGGGTGAACACGGTCATGCTCTGCGTACGCAGATTGATGATGCCTCCAAAGCTCTTGCCTTGGCCCACAGGCCAGGTGATGGGACAGCAGGGCATGCCCAATTCGCGCTCGACTTCGTCCATGATGTCCAGCGGGTCGCGTACTTCACGGTCGAACTTGTTGATGAACGAGATGATGGGCGTGTCGCGCTGGCGGCAGACTTCGATCAGGCGGCGGGTCTGTGATTCCACCCCGTTGGCCGCGTCAATCACCATCAAGGCAGAGTCCACGGCCGTCAGCACGCGGTAGGTGTCTTCCGAGAAGTCCTTGTGGCCAGGCGTGTCGAGCAGATTGATGACGTGGTCGCGGTAGCTCATCTGCATGACCGACGATGCCACCGAGATGCCGCGCTGCTTTTCAATTTCCATCCAGTCGGAAGTGGCATGGCGACTGGCTTTTCGGCCCTTTACGGCACCGGCGATCTGGATCGCTCCCGAGAACAGCAACAGCTTTTCGGTCAGCGTGGTCTTGCCGGCGTCAGGGTGGGAAATGATGGCAAAGGTGCGGCGGCGTTTGGTTTCGAGAGCGTAGGACACGGTGCGGGATACAAATAGTGCGCAAGTCCTTGTAGGACTGCAAAAAAACAAAGCCAGCAGGCGCTGGCTGAACGCGTGGATTTTAGCGGAAAGGTCTGAAATCGACCACACCAAGGCTTGTGCTCGTCTCAATGCCTTATCGCAAATGCTTTTTTAAGCGTAGCGGGGGCGACTCAATCCAATGCCACAGCGCATAACCCATCAGCATTGAGAGCACCATGGAGAGTGTCATGCTGGCATAGAAATTCATCCCGGGCCAGATGGCAAAGACAGCTTGCGCGATGGGGCAACCTGACAGGTAAATGCCATAAGAAGGGTCGCCCAGCCGACTTACCCAGCCAGAAAAAACCGACGAGGTAGTACCCAAAAAAATCAGCAAGGCGGGTAGGACGACCAGGCCGGAGAGGTGCTGTAAGCCGGTCAGCCAAAAAAACATGGCGATGGGGATCAGCCCGAAGGTGATGGCGGTGGCGTGTGGCAGGAATTTGTCGCGGTGCAGCGCAATCAGCGACCCACAGGCGAAGTAGGCGGGGTACTCATACCAGTGCATCATCGTGCCCGTAAAGTCTGCGTTGTAGCCCACGATGAACACCAAAATATAACCAATGAGTGCAAACGTCGCGATCCAGCGGCGGCGGAAAACGCCTAGCGCGCCTGCAATGGCCAGCGCTGCATAGCACATGGTCTCAATCGGGATGGTCCACAGCGGCCCGTTCATCAAGGTTGCCAAGGGGTTGTTGATAAAGACCCCGGGCAAGTTGACGTGGGCGCGGTACAGCAACAGGTTTTTGAAATAGTCCAGTGTTTGCCCGTGGCTTAAAAACTCACGTGCCGGCAGGTTGGTGAAGATCAGTCCAAAAACAAAAATATTGATCAGTACGGCAGCCAGCATGCCTGGCCACAAGCGCAGCAGGCGCTTGGCGGTAAATTTGATCAGGTGAGGCTCGCGCAGCCAGCTGATGGTGACCAAATAGCCGCTGATGGTGAAAAATGTCATCACTGCCACGCCGCCGATCATGCCCACATTCATCCAGCTAGGGCCTTCGCGGTTACTGATGTAGTAGTGGTGGCAAACGATCACCGCCAGCGCAGCGCAGATCCTCAGGATGTCAAATGAGTTACTGCGGTGCGGTGCGGGTGTCATGAATTACGTGGAAAGTAGGGCGGCTGAATGGCGCCACTATACCGTTGATAACGGGTGGCGCCAGTTGGGTGGGTGCGGGTATGTCTTTGGGTCGCGAAGAGCTTTCTTCGTATTGCCGGCACGGCTTTAGCCCTGGGTTGGAGACCGCAGATTGATCTCTCAAAAGCCTGTCAGCCATCTTGTTGACACAGACACCTTTATAATGTGCCTCCATCCGAGGAGCGTTGCAGCGACCTTCAGCCATCAGGTTGATACAGGGCGTGAGGCTCGGATTTCATTTCGCAACGACGCTCACCCACGCTTTCTGTGCGGTGAGATGGCTTCTTTCCCTCTTCCGCAGAACGTGGTTCTTCATTCAAATTTTGGAGAAAACCATGAACGCTGCTGTTCGTTTTAACCCTGCCGATTCCGCGATTGCTGATATTTCCCTGGCCGCTTGGGGCCGTAAAGAGATCAAGATCGCTGAGACCGAAATGCCCGGCCTGATGGCTATCCGCGAAGAGTTTGCGGCTGCACAGCCTTTGAAGGGCGCACGCATCACTGGCTCGCTGCACATGACGATTCAGACCGCCGTGCTGATCGAGACGCTGAAGGACCTGGGCGCTACCGTGCGCTGGGCTTCGTGCAACATCTTCTCGACC